>JBAZWD010000001.1:0-461777 GCA_041660525.1 Legionellales bacterium
ATAGTTTTTTAACCGTGTTTGCATTTGGACTGGGCGCGGCATTGCCGATGTTGATGATTGCATTTGCCAGTCGCAATTTTTTAAAACGCTTAAATATTTTCAAAACCCATTCGGTATTACTGCGCACAATATTAGCCTTGATTGTTCTCCTTACCGCCACTTATATGACTTATAATAATAGTATGGCTACGCCATTTGGTATAAAACCTACTACGCATATTGATACACAAACCGATTACAAACCTGCAATGCCGCTGATTAATCCCGTGCATCACGCTTATCCTGCACCTGCCATTTCTGGCATTACCGATTGGATCAATACTTCACCGCTTGATTTAAACGCTTTGAAAGGAGAAGTGATATTAATCGATTTCTGGGCTTATTCTTGTATTAATTGCGTGCGCACATTGCCGTATTTAAATGCTTGGTATGAAAAATATAATGATAAAGGTTTAACCATTATTGGCGTGCATAGTCCTGAATTTGATTTTGAACGCGATTTAAATAATGTTAAAAATGCTGTGACTAAATATAATATTAAATACCCGGTGGCCCTCGATAATCTTTTTGCCACTTGGAATAATTATCATAACAGTTATTGGCCTGCACATTATTTAATTGATAAAAATGGTAATGTTGTTTATACCAAATTTGGTGAAGGCGATTATGATGTCACTGAAAATAATATTCGCTTTTTATTAGGTATGAATGAACAAATTAGCACAGTGCAGCCACATCATGAACTACCTTTACTGCAAACGCCTGAAACTTATTTAGGTTTTGCGCGCGCTGATAGTTTTGCTAACCCGAGCAAAATTATTGATAACACACCTGCACAATATACTTATCCTGCAACACTTGCCCATAATGCTTGGGCATTAAATGGCAGCTGGATTATTTTGCCTGAAAAAATTTCTGCGAATGATGCAAACGCTAGCATTAAAATTAATTTTCATGCTGGAAAAGTTTTTGCCGTCATGGGGCAACATGCGGGTAAACCTATTAATGTTGAAGTTCGTTTAGATGGTGTTTTGCAAAATACCATTCAAGTGAGCGATCATGCGCTTTATACGTTGTTGGAATTGCCGCAGGCGAAACAAGGGATTTTGGAATTGACGGTGAGTGAGCCTGGGTTGGAGTTATATACCTTTACTTTTGGAAGCTGAGACCTGTCATTTACACTGACAGGTTTTGACCCCAAATCCATCAGTATAAATGACAAGTAGTACTATGTTTTATTCTCATGCATAATTACCCATAAACATCTTTTATTTATCTGCGTAATAATCTATAATCATGTTATATTTATATGCATAATTTAACAAAAACATCTTTTATTTATCTGCAAAAAACATGAAAAGAACTATTTTTCAAACACTTAGAGAATGGAGAACCTCTGTGGGGCGTAAGCCTGTGATTTTACGTGGCGCTAGACAAGTCGGCAAAACCCATGTGGTGAAAAGCCTGGGGCAAGAATTTGAACATTTTGTCGAAATTAACTTTGAACGCAGCCCTAAATTTTGTGAACTCTTTAGCCAGGATTTAGATCCAGTAAGAATTATTGAGGCTATATCCTTAAGCGTGGACAAGCTCATAATCCCTGGCAAAACTTTATTATTTTTTGACGAAATCCAAGCCTGTCCACAAGCCATCATTGCACTGCGTTATTTTTATGAGGAAATGCCAGACTTACATGTCATTGCCGCTGGCTCTTTATTAGATTTTGCAATAGAGAAAGTCGGTGTGCCTGTTGGACGTATTTCTTTCCTATATATGTATCCAATGTCTTTTATTGAATTTTTAGTTGCAACGGGACACCAATTAATTGCAAAAGAAATTATTCATCACAAAGTGCAACAACCTTTAAACGAAGTCATCCATACAAGATATTAAATTTATTGGGTGAATATATGTTAACGGGTGGTATGCCAAAAGCTATTGCTGTATGGATAAAAGAGCGTGATCTAAATGCATGTCAACAAATACATCGTGATATTATTCATTCTTATCGTGAAGATTTTGAAAAATATTGTACTAAATTTCAAATTAAATATGTGGAATTATTGTTCGATAGAATTCCTTCTCTAATTTGCCAACCATTTAAATTCAGCCAATTAGAAAGTCCTTATCAAACACGTGAATTGTCACCTAGTTTAGATTTACTGATAAAAGCAAATGTCATGCATAAAGTATTTCGCAGCAATGCGCAAGGTATTCCTCTGGGTGCAACTATTCATTTTAATCAGTTTAAATTGATTTTTTTAGATATTGCATTATGTCAAAATCTTTTAGGTTTTAATGCAAAAGAATGGATTCTTGATCCAGTGAATCATTTCGTAAATAAAGGCGCTATTTGCGAAGCATTTGTGGGCCAAGAAATTCTAGCTTACAGCGATCCTCATACGCAAAATGATTTGTGTTATTGGCATCGTGAAGCACATGCTAGCCAAGCTGAAATTGATTATATCATTGCAGATCAAAGAAAACTCATACCGATAGAAGTAAAAGGTGGTAAAGGTAGCACTTTAAAAAGCATGCATTCTTTTTTACAAACACATCCTTCCATAACAGATGGAATACGATTTTCTACACAAAATTATTCTGTATTCGATCGCATTCATTCTTACCCACTTTATGCCGTAAGTGCGCTGCAACAAGAAAGAATAAACGAATTAGAAAAATTTATTCAAAACTCATAATTCTTCCAGCGGCCAACGGCTATGAATTTGAATCGCTAAAGGCTCAGATTGCCCTGCTTTTAAATGTTGATACCCTGCAAAGGCTATCATCGCACCGTTATCGGTGCAAAACTCAATTCGCGGGAAAAATACTTGGCAATTTAATTTTGCGGCGCTTTGCGTTAATTGTTCGCGCAATGATAAATTTGCACCAACGCCGCCTGCGACAACTAAAGTTTTATATTGCGTTTGCTCTATCGCGCGTAAACTTTTTTTCACTAATACATCAACAACCGCTTGTTGAAAACTAGCTGCGATATTTTTTTGCGTATCAGCATCTTGCGTACTTGCTTGCCAGGTATGTAAAACATGGGTTTTTAAACCGCTGAAACTAAAATCTAAACCGGGTCTATCTAACATCGGTCTTGGAAATTTATAATGTTTTGGATCGCCCAATTGCGCTAATTTTGCTAAACGTGGACCGCCAGGATATTCCAGGCCCATAATTTTTGCGGTTTTATCAAAGGCTTCTCCCGCCGCATCATCTAAGGACTCACCTAAAATTTTATAATCACCGATGCCTTTGACTTCTGCTAATAAAGTATGTCCACCGGAAACTAAGAGTGCTAAAAAAGGAAATTGTGGCGCGGGATTTTCTAACATGGGAGAAAGTAAATGGCCTTCAAGATGATGCACGCCGATCGCAGGGATATTCCACGCATACGCTAAACTTCTCGCAAAACACGCGCCGACTAATAATGCACCCGCTAAACCTGGACCCGATGTGTAAGCAATTCCTGTAATAGAAGATTTCTCGATATTGGCTTGCTTAAATGTTTCTTCAACGAGCGGTAATAATTTTCGCACATGATCGCGTGAAGCAAGCTCTGGCACAACGCCACCATATTCTGCATGCATCGCGACTTGACTATAGAGTTGTTGCGCCATCAAACCTTGCTCGCCATCATAAATGGCAACGCCGGTTTCATCACACGATGTTTCGATGCCTAATACACGCATTAAATTTTATTCTCGCTGCCACTACGTAAACGTTTAATATTATCGCGATGCCGCCAAAATAAAAACAAGCACATGATAATAATCGGCAAACTCACGATAAAGCCTTCCGATAAAAATATCCAAAAAGTAGTCACAGCCATCGCAAATAAAGCCGATAAAGAAGAAACGCGGCCATAAATATAAGTCAGCATCCAAATGGCGCTAAAACAACCGCCAAACACCCACGATAATCCCCATAATCCACCCATGGCTGTGGCAACACCTTTGCCGCCTTTAAATTTAAAAAATACCGGATACAGGTGCCCTAAAAACGCAGCCAGCGCAGTTAAGCCTGTTAATAATGGTGATTGGAATAAATAATGAACCATAGCCGTAGGAATAAAACCTTTGAGCGCATCGCCTACTAATACAACAGCCGCAAGTTTTTTCCCCGCCATGCGCGCTACATTGGTCGCGCCAGGATTATTAGAACCCTGCGTGCGCGGATCAGGTAAATTAAACAATTTACATACAATAATCGCACTTGAAATCGAGCCTAATAAATAGGCGATAATTATCCAAATTCCGTAATCTGCCATGGCAAGCTTCCTCATTAAAAACCTATTATGTTACTATAGGCAATATGGATAAATTATACATACGCGAACTTGTCTTGAATACCACTATTGGTTGCCTAGCTTGGGAAAAGCAGATGCTGCAAACCGTCATTGTCAGCCTTGAAATGGGCATTGATTGTAAGAAAATCAGCGAAACCGATGATATTCACGCCACTCTCAATTATGCGTTGATGAGTGAACAACTCATTGCTTTTGCAAAACAAGCGCGCTTTGAGTTAATTGAAACGCTGGCACAAAAGATAGCCGAATTTATTCATCAACATTACCCTAGCATTAAACATTTAAAATTATCACTTGAAAAACCGGGCGCACTTGCAAAAGTTAAAACTGTAGGTGTTGTGATTGAACGGGATTTTGCTTAAATGCCGCACGCGCATAGTGAAAAATTAAAACAGAAAATTATCGAGAAGATTGAAGAAAGCAATAATTGGATTTCATTTGCTGATTATATGCAAATGTGTTTGTATGAACCGGGTTTAGGTTATTATACAGCGGGTGCACATAAATTAGGTGCAAGCGGTGATTTTGTGACTGCGCCTATGATTTCACCTTTATTCTCACAATGTCTTGCAAATTTTTGCATGGATAATTCAGCGATTGAAAATATTTTAGAATTAGGCGCGGGCACTGGCGTTATGGCTAAAGATATTTTATTATTTTTAGAAAAAAATAACCATTCGCCTGAACATTATTTCATCCTAGAAGTAAGCGCAGATTTACGTGAACGGCAACAACATTATTTACAACAAGAAATTCCGCACTTATTTTCACAGATCAAATGGCTGGATACATTACCTGAAAATTTCACAGGGATTATTTTAGCCAATGAAGTCGTTGACGCCATGCCTGTCAATTTATTTCATTATAAAAATAGCGAATTATTTGAAACAGGTGTGAGTTTTGAAAATCAGCATTTTATTTATTCTGATAAAAAACCCGATGCTGAGTTTAAAAAATTAATCGAAACGCTACCCATTGATGATAAAACGGATTATTTATCTGAAATTAATTTAATGCTGCCAGGTTTTTTAAACAGTTTAAGCGCAACATTAAAAAAGGGACTGATTGTTTTTATTGATTATGGTTTTGATGAACAAACCTTTTATCATCCGCACCGATCCCAAGGCACACTCATGTGTCATCATCGCCATCATGCGCATCCTGATCCTTTTTTCTATCCAGGTTTACAAGACATTACCGCTCATGTTGATTTTACCGCGCTGGCCCGCGCAGGCCTTGCAGCCGGTTTGGAAGTTGAATATTTTGCAAGCCAAGCACGATTTTTATTAGAAAATGGTTTAATTGATTTAGCAAAAACACCGGATTATCAAACTTCACAACAAATTAATACATTAACGGCTCCGCAGGAAATGGGGGAATTGTTTAAAGTGATGGCTTTGAAAAAATAAATAAGCTTGACAAGATATGTACAAAGATTCATGCTTAGAATTATGAAAAAAATGCCAGCTAAAATTAATTTAAAAAAGCTCAAAGCTAAAAAAACCCATGATGCTCTTATAGCTTTTGGGGGTAGCCAACCTGATTTACAAGATGTACCCCGCAGAAGAAATACAAATTAATTCTTAATAAAACCATAATCGTAGCTTGCTTTCTAAATTTGGTTTAGAATATAGCTTATGTACGAACCCGATAAATTTTTTCAACTACTTCAAGCACTCTCATGGTCAAAAGATGTGTCATCAGATTTTTCACCTGAGTTTTCATCTTTTATCACTACATCAAATGATGATGAACTTGGCTATTACCTATACTTGCTCGAAGAAAAATGTCAACAAGACCATACCTTAGCCTATAAATTTGTTAACTATATATTTAGCCATCTGCGCACTCAAAATTTTGGAGAACCATTTGATGGCGCAGTGGTTTTTGCTATAAGGCAGGCTGCACAAGAGAAGCAAGAGCAATATGCAACAAATTTATTACAAAAATTAATGGAGTTGCGTTATCCAAGTCTAAACATTACATTGCCGGATATAAGTACTATTTATGATCCCATGCAGTTTAGTAAAGAACCTTTTATCACAGCAAAAGGTTCTTCTTCTGCAGTTTCTCTATCTAAGCCTGATCCCAATAATAATATGATCTACGCGCTCAAATACTTTGTCTTTCTTCCCGGCACGACTATGTATGATTTTTATGCTTTAGAAATGATTTTTAGAGAAACTATCATTTTAAAATTTTTAAATGCTAAAAACAATCAGCACATTATTCAATTGTATGAAACTTATTTAAGTAGCCCGCGCATGCTCATGAAAATGCCTTATGCAAATGTCGGCGGTCTAGATCAACAGCTTGAAAAAAATCTTCCTACAATTAATTTGCATCATCTTGATTTCATAAAACAGATTCTTGATGGTTTAATTTTCATTCATGAGCAAGGCGTTGTACACCGTGATATCAAACCTCAAAATATTGTATTATTTAGTGATACATCTGGAAAAGATGTGTTAAAAATAATTGATTTTGGTGCAGCTAAATTTAAAAAAGATTTATCATTGCGTGA
Source organism: Legionellales bacterium (assembly GCA_041660525.1). Taxonomy (GTDB): domain Bacteria; phylum Pseudomonadota; class Gammaproteobacteria; order JABCZS01; family JABCZS01; genus JABCZS01. The sequence goes on from JBAZWD010000001.1 coordinate 6,840, forward strand.
TACGTGTATGACCACACCTTATTATGCCTCACTTGAAAGCTTATCACCGGAAATGTTAGAATCCGATAGAAGCGACGTTTTTTCAGCTATCATGGTCTTGTTTATGATGATACAAAATTTCAAAGCCCCGCATCCTTTTAGTGATCACCCTAATAAAGAGTTACTTTCGCACATAGCAAAAAAACCAGAAGATTCCGATTGTATCTTGCAACATTTTCATAAACCAACAACGCTCTTGCCGAGTTTCGAAAAAACAGTGGCAGATGCTAAGCTTAAAGAACTTATGACAACGGCGTTACTCGCTCCACCTGAAAAGCGACCCACGGCAAAAGAATTCAAGCTAAGTTTAACTGGCTGCTGAAAAATAACTTTTAACCGCATCAAAAACCACATCTTCATTTGCAATCACTGGAATAAAACTCTGGGGCTTATTAAGTAATAATTGCAAAGCAGGTGGCACGAGGATTTTAATGTCTAGCATCGGTTCAATTATTTCTTCAAATTTACTAGCATGAGCAGTGGCAACAACAATCCATGGTTTATCGGATAATTGATTACGCACATAACACGCCGTTGCTGTGTGTGGGCAAATAATTTGCTGGTGATTTTTATAAACGCTTTTAATGGTTTCTGTGATCTGTTGATCGCTTACTGAAAAGGCCGGCATATTTTTTGCAAAATTTTCATGCGTTTTAAATAAATAGTTTAAACGTTCAAAATTACTGGGGTTGCCGACATCCATGGCATTAGCTAATGTTTCAACGCTGGGTTTAGGCTGATAATTTCCCGTGTGAATATAATCGGGCACAATAGAGTTTGCATTGGTTGCAACTACAATTTCTGCAATTGGGCAGCCGATTTGTTTGGCCCAAAAAGCAGCGGTGACATTACCTAAATTTCCTGAGGGCACAATGAATCGTGCACCTTCACCGTATTGTTTTTGATACTGTAAGCTGCTGAATGCATAATATGCCATTTGCGGCAATAATCTGCCGATATTAATACTGTTAGCCGTACTTAAATGCGTATACGCTTGCCATTTTTTATTTGTAAATGCTGATTTAACTAATGCTTGGCAATCATCAAACGTACCTTGTACAGCGAGTGGTAAAATATTATCGCCCCAACAATTAATTTGATGCGCTTGCCGCTCGGATATTTTACCTTCTGGATATAAAATCACGACCTGAATATTATCGAAGCCATGAAATGCGCTCGCAACTGCAGAGCCGGTATCGCCACTGGTTGCAATCATCAGCGTCATTTTTTGCGTCGCTAAACGATTCATGCATTGCGCTAAAAAACGTGCGCCAAAATCTTTAAAAGCAACTGTGGGTCCGTGAAATAGTTCTAATAACTCCGTGTTAGCATTTAATTGTGTAAGCGGCACGGGGAAATTAAATGCTTGCTCACAAATATCTGCAATTTGATTTTCAAGCTTACTGTCTTTTACAAAAGGTTTTAAAAGTGTTGTTGCTAATTGCGCGTAAGGCAATTGTTCAAAATTAATTTTTGGAAATAACTTCGGTACATAAAGTCCACCATCAGGTGCAAGTCCCGTTTGAATGGCTTGGTCAAAATTAATTAAATCCTGTCCGCGTGTACTTAAATACTTCATAAAACTTTAGCACCTTGTTTACTGATTAAAGATACATAGTGATCGCTTTCTAAATCAACTGCTGCAAATGCAGCTTGCATTGCAGCTGCAATGTTTAATGCTTGGTCTTTATTCGGCGCAAATGCAAATACACTTGGACCTGAACCTGAAATGGATGCGCCTAATGCGCCGTTATCTAGCGCTGCTTGTTTTACTTGTGTGAAACCTGGAATTAATGTCGCACGTTTAGGTTCAATAATACAATCGTGCAATGACTCTTGTAATAATAATAAATTTTTAGTATAAAGCGCTGAAATAAATCCTGCTAAATAAGCGGATTGTTTAATATGATCTATTAATAAAATTTCTTTTGATAATACGGCTCTTGAAGCTTTTGTATCTAAACGCATATGGGGATGCACAATCACCACATAAATATCAGGAATCGGTAATTCTAATACTCTAAAAGGATTGAGAGATTGGGTTAATGTTAAGCCACCGTATAAGCATGGAATAACATTATCACTGTGTGCCGTACCCACTGCTACTTTTTCACCATGTAATGCATATTTGATTAGCTGCGAATTTGTTAAAGGTTTTTCTAAAAATGCATTAACGGCCACTAATGCAGCAACGCTGGATGCAGCTGATCCGCCCATGCCACAACCTAAGGCTAAACCTTTTTTAATGCTAATGGAGAAACCAGCATTTAAATTTAAGTCTTCAACAAAATATTTAACAACAGCAGAAGCTGTGTTTTTATCGGGATCTAAAGGCAATTCGTCTTCGGATTCGATTTTTTCAATTATAATTTGTTGATCATCTCGGCGAGTTAACGTGACAATATCACCGACATTTTCAATTGCAAAACCAAGCAGATCAAAACCTACTGCAACATTCGCGCAAGTTGCAGGAGCAAATGCAGAAACTGTTTTTAAATTATTTAATAATGTTGTCATATAATAGATACCAATCTTAATACATCTGCAAAAATCCCTGCAGCTGTGACTTCGGCGCCCGCACCTGGACCTTGAATAATCAAAGGCTGTTTATCATAACGTTTGGTTCTAAAGCACAACATATTATCCGCGCCTGATAAACGTGCAAATGGATGATCAAGTGGATAAGCTTTCATCGCAACGCGAACCGTACCATTCTTTTCAATAGCACCTACATAAACAAATTTTTCTTTAGCTCTTAAAGCTGCTTCCACGCGCGTTTGCATTACATGATCAAACTCGGGTAAGCGCGCCATAAATTCATCTACAGAACATTCACGTAATGGCTCTGGAATTAAATTCTCGACTGCGACGTCAGAAAGTGTTGTCGCAAATCCTAATTCTCGCGCCAATACCACCATTTTACGCGCAACATCCATACCCGATAAATCATCGCGTGGATCGGGTTCTGTAAAGCCTAAACTTTTTGCCTGGGTAACAACACTTGAAAATGGCTGCCCAAGGGAGAGCTCGTGAAAAATATAACCTAAAGTACCCGATACTGTACCTTCAATACTGTAAATTTCATCACCGGTTTGAATCAAATCTTGCAAGGTTTTAATCACAGGTAAACCTGCGCACACCGTTGTCTCATATAAAAAATGACGTCCTAAATCTTTACCGCAGGTTTTAAGTTCTTGGTAATAAGCAAAATCACCAGAACCTGCACGCTTATTTGGTGTAATAATATGTGCGCCTTTTTTCATCCAATCGATGTATTGATTCGCAATCTCTTGATTAGCCGTACAATCAATAATCACCGCATGTGGAATATCTTCAGCAATAATATGATCGGCAAATTGATTTAAATCAGTATCTATTTCCACGCCACCTGATAAACGCATTTTTTTGGAATTAGCCACGCCGCGAACAACCAGGTTAATACCCTCATTTTCTGCTAAAGCTTCACGTGTCTGCTCAATTTGTTTTAACAAACTACTACCCACTAAGCCGCTACCAATGACACCAATAGAAATAGTTTTATTGGATAGATAAAATCCGCCATGCACCGCGCGCAATGCACGATTCACATCAGGAGTCGCTACGACTAAAGAAATATTACGTTCACTGGATCCTTGTGCAATCGCGCGAATATTCACATGGGCATTAAATAAGCTTTGTGTGAGCTTGGCTAAAATGCCGCGCGTACCTATCATGCCTTCGCCGACAACGGCTAAAATACTGCAATCTTGATCGCAAGTTATTTTTTCAATAATCTTTTCTTTAATTTCAAATTTTAATTGTTCATTTAAAACATTAAGTGCTGCTTGTGCCTGCCCAGACGGAATTGCAAAGCAAATAGAATGTTCACTGCTGGCTTGTGATATTAAAATAACTGAAATATGCTTTGCTTGCAAAATACCAAATACTTTTGCGGCAAAACCGGAAACACCGATCATGCCCGCGCCTTCTATGTTAATCAGTGCAATATTTTCAATACTGCTTAAACCGCGCACCGGCTGTTTAGAAGCTTGCGTGTTTTGATGAATCTTTGTGCCTTTTGCGCTCGCATTAAAACTATTACGAATTAAAATTGGAATCTGATATGTAATCGCCGGTGCAATGGCTTTAGGATGTAACACCCCCGCACCGAAAAACGCCAGCTCAACTGCTTCTTCATAGGAGAGTTCATCTAACACAAATGCAGAAGGCACACGACGCGGATCGGCACTGTAAACGCCATCCACATCCGTCCAAATAATAAGTTCTTGCGCGCGCACTAATTTTGCAATAATCGCCGCAGAATAATCGCTACCATTGCGACCTAAAATTGTGCGTTTACCCTGTTCATCACGCGCGGTAAAACCTGGAATCACAATGATAGCGTCTTGATTTTTTTCTAAAAAATTTTGTAATTGGGTTTGGCTTTTATCCCAATCAATGGCCAATGTATCTTGGTGAATATAAGTATAAATCACATCAAGCGCATCAATAAAAACTGCTTTTTTAGTTTGCGCCAAATAGGCGGTTAATATTTGCGCTGACCATAATTCGCCATAGCTTAATACTAAATCTCGAATTTGATCAGAATAAGAAGTAACCACGGCTACTGCTGATAAAATATTTTTAATATTGTTAATATCTTGCGTAATTAATTCTAAAAGCCGTGTTTGCGCAGCACCTGTTAATAAAGTATCAATAGCCACTTTATGACTATTAAAAACATTATCAATAATAGGATTAAAATCTTGTTTATCTTTTGCGGCATCTAATGCAAATTGCAAAGCATTAGTGGTTTTATCCATGGCGGAAACAATCACAATCGGATGATTGCCAGTAATTAATGATGTGATTGCTTTAAGACGAGAAGCATCTTTAACCGATGTGCCACCGAACTTATGAACCGAGTAAGCCACTCGCTTTACTTCCATAAAACCCTCATTGATTGGATAAGTGATTATCTTGCCCAATCATGGGGAAAAAAGCTAGTGTTGTCTTATTATCTAGAAATTATCTTTAAGGCATTCTCAAACAACAAAAAGTCTTAGGTTGAGGGGGTTGTGTAGCCCCGCTGTTTCTTTGATTGCCTGCAGCCCACAATAAACTGGTTGATTGATTATATCTAGTGGTTTGCTGTTGATCATCATATTCCCGTCCAGCTAATTCGCAACAGCAATCTGCCGGTCCACATTTCATACAGGCCGTCAATACCAATGCTGTACCAGCACCTACCCCTGCACCTGCACCTGCGCAAGCGGCATATGACATGCAACTTACATCAAAGAAACATTTACCAAGCGCAGCATAAGCTGCAAACGAGGGTGATAATACAATAGCCCAACTTCCTGCCCGCGCTGCAAAACGTTTTTTATTTGCGTCTGGATCTGCCGGCCCTTGGTTAACTATATTTCTATGCTGATTAAGTAGTCGATTTGCTTGATTAGTGGGTACCGCACCTGATGCTTCATTAACTTCTTCTTCTGGAATATCACGCTCATTAGCTATAGTTTGGTCTTCATTTTGTAATGCGTGATTTAATAACGAAATTTCATTTTGAGTTGTATTTGTCATAAAAACCCTCTTATCTTATTAAAATAAGTATTTTAACTAAATAATAAAAGGGTGTCAATGATTTTAATGATCAGAATCTAACGCTTCATTGCATCAAAGAAGTCTTCATTCGTCTTCGTTGTTTTCAAGCGTTCAATCAAGAATTCCATCGCAGCGATTTCATCCATGGGGTGGAGAATCTTACGCAGTATCCATAATTTTTGTAACTCGTCAGGTTTAGTCAGTAATTCTTCACGACGTGTGCCTGAACGATTAATATTGATTGCTGGATAAACACGTTTTTCCGCGATACGACGGTCTAAATGCAATTCCATATTACCAGTACCTTTAAACTCTTCGTAAATCACTTCGTCCATTTTTGAACCAGTGTCCACTAAGCAAGTTGCGATAATGGATAAGCTTCCGCCTTCTTCAATGTTACGTGCTGCACCAAAGAAACGTTTTGGTCTTTGCAACGCATTTGCATCCACACCACCTGTTAATACTTTTCCTGATGCAGGAATAACGGTGTTATATGCACGTGCTAAACGGGTAATGGAATCTAATAAAATTATAACGTCATGTTTATGTTCAACTAAACGTTTGGCTTTTTCCATGACCATTTCAGCCACTTGTACGTGACGGGTTGCAGGTTCATCGAAAGTACTTGCAATCACTTCGCCGCGAACAGAGCGCGCCATTTCTGTTACTTCTTCAGGACGCTCGTCAATTAATAATACTATTAATTTACATTCAGGATAATTTTGCGCAATGGAATGTGCCATATTTTGCAGCATCATAGTTTTACCCGCTTTTGGTGGGGAAACTATAAGACCACGTTGACCTTTACCGATAGGCGCTGCTAAATCAATAACGCGCGCAGTAATATCTTCGGTGGAACCATTGCCTTTTTCCATACGCATACGATCAGTTGGAAATAAGGGCGTAAGATTTTCAAATAAAATTTTATCGCGACAATTTTCTGGCGGTTCGTAATTAATTTCATCGACTTTTAGTAATGCAAAATAACGCTCACCTTCTTTGGGCGGGCGAATCAAACCAGAAACCGTATCACCGGTACGTAAATTAAAGCGTCTAATTTGGCTAGGTGATACATAAATATCATCTGGACCTGCAAGATAAGAACTATCTGCGGAACGTAAAAAGCCAAAGCCGTCTTGGAGAATTTCCAAAACGCCGTCGCCAGAAATATTTTCTTTCTTAGCGTGGCTTTTTAATATGTTAAAAATAAGGTCTTGTTTACGGGTACGGGCGAAATTTTCAACGCCTTCTTCTGCAGCAAGCTGCATCAGCTCAGCGGCTGGTTTTTTTTTCAGTTCTGTTAGGTTCATAATAGTAAGATGGATTTCCTGATGGGAAGTTGTTGTTAACGAATAATTGTTTTTGTGATTAAACCCAGATAAAAAAGTGCGGTCAAACATTTATACCCTAAGGTATGGATATAAGAATAACACTTTTAAATCTGGAAATCAATAAGGATTTAATTAATCCTTGATATGTGAATCAATAAATGCAGCTAATTGCACCTGAGTCACCGCGCCCACTTGCGTTGCTAAGACTTCGCCATCTTTAAATAACATTAAAGTTGGAATACCGCGCACACCGTATTGAGCGGGCGTTTGCGTGTGGTCATCAACATTCATTTTAAGCACTTGAATTTTATCAGAATATTGTGCAGCAATAGCTTCTAGTACTGGCGCAATAGCCTTACAAGGACCACACCAAGGTGCCCAAAAATCAATTAAAACGGGTTTAGAAGCTTCTAGCACTAAACTTGCAAAATCATCATCGCCTACGGCTTGAATATGTCCCATATATTTCTCCTTTTCAAAACACTATCATAGCCCGAGTCTTTTATAAAAATCAATGTAATCAACCATTAACTTGATCCTTCAACACATGCATACCTTTTAACACATTTAAAGCTTCATGTAAGGGATAATCAATCAATTCTTCGCCTGTATCTGCTTCATCTTCGTCATTGACGATTTGAATTTCTTCATCTTCTAAAACGGTTTCGTTATCTAAGTGATTACTTAAATCTGCTTCACGCGTATCAGTGAAAATAACTTCTTCTTTAATTTTTGTCGCTTTAATATCTTCTAGAATGACATCGGGAATAATACCTTGCGCTTGAATGGAATGTCCTGCCGGTGTGTAATATAAAGCAGTGGTTAATTTTAAGGCGCCATCATTACTGATCGGTAATACCGTTTGCACAGAACCTTTACCAAAACTTTTCTCGCCCATAATCACTGCACGTTTATGATCTTGCAATGCACCCGCTACAATTTCTGATGCAGAAGCCGAGCCACCATTGACTAAAACAATCATAGGTGTGCCTTCGAGTAAATCACGACCTGTTGCGCGCTCAAGTACTTCGCTGTCAGGATCACGTCCTTTGGTGGAAACAATGACCTTATCATAATTTAATTTTTTGCTATCTAAAAATACATTCGAAATAGCAATGGCAGAATCCAATACGCCGCCAGGATTATTACGCAAATCCAGCACCACGCCGTACAATTGATTATTAGCAGCTTGTTTAATTTCTTCGATGGCTTTTAAAACATCTTTAATGGTTTGATCTTGGAAATGACTGACTCTTAAATAAGCATAATGCGGTTCCAACATTTCATGACGCACACTTTCAACTTTGATGATATCACGCGTCAAGTCTTTGACGATGGGTAAGGACGCGCCTTCACGAATAATGGTTAATTTTACGCGTGAGCCTTTTTCACCGCGCATTAGATCAACGGCTTCACGCAGACTTAAACCTTTCACTAAAGTATTATCAATTTTAACAATGGTATCGCCCGCTTCCATACCGGCACGTGCCGCTGGGGTATTATCGATGGGACTAATCACTTTTACAAAACCATCAACCATGGTGACTTCTAAACCTAAACCACCAAATTGCCCCGCAGTACTTGCGCGCAAATCGGTAAAATCTTCTTTATCTAAATAAGCAGAATGCGGATCAAGACCTGATAACATGCCGCTGATAGCATAATCAATTAATTCCGCATCGGAAACTGGCTCAACATAATATTTGCGAATTTCATCAATGACATAAGTAAATTTTCTCAGCTCTTCAACGGGTAATTGTTGATCGGAAGCCAGGACTAAGCCAGCATGACTTAATAACAAAATAGCGCTTAGCTGTAAAAAAATTTTCTTACTCAACATAATAACCCCTAAGATTTCGAATTTATAGGCGCAAGCCAAGTCATTGGATTTTGCACCTCGCCTTTAGAGCGTATTTCGAAGTATAACCCAGTATTCGCAACTGGCCCGCTTTTCCCTACAACCGCAATGGGTTCATTGACAGCAACCCAATCACCGGCGTTTTTATATAAACTTTGATTATGGGCATATAAACTCATATACCCATCGCCATGATCGATTATGGTAATTAAACCAAAACCGCGTAACCAATCCGCATACACAACGCGACCTGGATAAATAGCCTGAACATCTGTGCCTTCTGGCGCTGCAATTAATATGCCTTGCCATTTATTAGTACCGACAAAAGCTTCACCGAAGCGATGCAATACTTTTCCTTGCACCGGCCAAGCTAATTTTCCTTGATACGTTTTCATGGGTTTATCAGTATTACCCACAAATATTGACGAATTTTGTTTTTGCAAAGCAGCTAAAACGGCTTCCAATGCTTGTTTATCGGCTTGCAAGGTCGCTAACGTTAGATTTTTTTCTTTAATATTCGCCAGCAATTCTTCAACTAAACTACTTTGTGCTTGTTTTTGTTGATTCAATTTGGCATAAACACCGGCTTGTTCCATTTCCAGTAAGTTTAATTTTTCTTGTTGCAATAATTGCTGCGTGCGCGTTTTTGCTAAGGCATCCGTATCGATTTGGATTTGTTGCGCCATGTGACTACGTGCATTATTAAAATAATCAAAATAGGTTAATAAGCGTCCTAAGGTATTGGGATCAGATTGATTGAGCAATAATTTAAGTCCATCAAATTGACCTAATAAAAAAGCACCGCGAATTTGTTCGCGCAATGCATCTTGTTGCACAGCCAAATCTTTTAAACGTGATTCGTATTCCTGATTTAATTGCGTTAATAATTGTTCTGTTTTAGCCAGTTGCGCTTGGGTTTTTTTAAGATTTTTAGCGGATGCTTCCACTTCCAAATCTAATGTCTTTAAATCTTCTTGTAAGACTTGCTCTTGATCTTTATCTGCCACTAATTCCGTGGTTAAATCTTTAATTTTTTCCACTACGCTTTGCAATTTACTCTGCGATTGCGCAGGATCATTTGCATGCGCAATCGAGGAAATCAAAAGTAATCCTAAAAAAAATAATTTCATTTTAACAATACACGTCCCGTCATTTGTTCAGGAATAGGCAAGTCCATTAACTGTAAAATTGTTGGAGCGACATCCGCTAGGATGCCTCGTTCATGCAATACCGAAACGGCATGGCCAACATAAACAAAGGGCACTAATTCACATGTATGTGCAGTATGGGCTTGATGCGTTTGATTATCAAACATTTGCTCAACATTCCCGTGATCTGCAGTAATCACACATTCACCCCCGACTTGTTCTAATGCAGCAATAATACGCCCTATACATTCATCTATGGTTTCAATGGCTTTTATTGCAGCGTTAAGATCGCCCGTATGTCCTATCATATCCGGATTCGCATAATTGACGATCATGCCATCAAATTTTTCCGATAAAATAGCATTCACTAACGCATCGGTTACTTCTATTGCACTCATTTGCGGCTTTAAATCATAAGTCGCAATTTTAGGGGATGGAATTAAAATACGTTCTTCATTTTTAAACGGTGCTTCAACGCCGCCGTTAATAAAAAATGTAACATGCGCATATTTTTCTGTTTCGGCTAAACGTAATTGCGTTAAACCATTTTGTGCCCACACTTCACCTAAAACCTGTGATAAATTATCGGGTGCAAAAGCGATAGTGCTTAAAATATCTTTTGCATATTGTGTCATGGTCACAAATGCAGATAAGGGAATTTTTATCCGATCAAATCCTATGAAGTTTGGATCAATAAATGCGCGTGATAATTCCCTGGCTCTGTCAGATCGAAAATTAGTAAAAATAATGCCATCATTTGCATGAACGCCCGCATAATTTTTATCGACTACCACAGGCTTTATAAATTCATCAGAAATATCTTGCTGGTAGGCTTGTTCTAATGCTGCCATTGCAGATTCTGCAACAGGTGCTTGCGCTTGTGCAATAGCATCATAAGCAAGCTTAACGCGATCCCAACGAGAATCTCTATCCATTGCATAATAACGGCCCATGACGGTTGCAATTTCACCCACACCTAATGTTTTTAATTTTTCTTCTAAGGCCAGCAAAGATTCTTTTGCACTTTTAGGTGGTACATCACGACCATCTAAAAACACATGTACTTTGATGGATTTCACGCCTGCATTTTTTGCGCTATCGAGCAGTGCATATAAATGTTTTTCATGGCTGTGTACGCCGCCGGGTGATAATAAACCCATCAGGTGCAGCGTTTTATGGTCTGCAATTAATTTTTTGAATAACTGACTAAATGCAGGATTTTGCGCAAACTCGCCGTCTTTAATGGCTTTTTCAATCCGGGTAAAATCTTGATAAACAATTCGCCCCGCACCTAGATTCATATGTCCAACTTCTGAATTACCCATTTGCCCCTCGGGTAAACCCACATCTTCACCACTGGCGGATAATAATAAATGCGGACTATCTTGCCATAAGCGATTCCACACGGGCGTGCGTGACTGGGTAATGGCATTATCGGGGGCCGCGTGGCGATGTCCCCAACCGTCTAAAATCAATAATAAAAAAGGCTTTGAGCGCATGGAAATTCCTAATGTATCTATGTGTTGCCAGTATAAAGTATGATATCATTTTCCTCTACAGATATCGTAAAGAGAACTTATACCTATGCAATTACTTGAATTCATCACCAATCATTGGCCCTTGGCCACATCTTTTGTTATTTTATTATTATTACTCATCTTTTCAGAAGTGCGCGCGCGCATCAGTGGCGCTAGCAAAGTCACACCGCAACAAGCCACCTTGTTGATTAACAAAGAAGACGCCTTGGTTATCGACTTACGTGACGAGCTTGCCTTTAAAAAAGGCCATATTATCAGTGCAAAACATATATTGCCTGCGCAAGTGCCTACGTATGACAAATTATCTGCAGATAAGCCTATATTATTAACATGCCAATCTGGTTATCAAGCACCGATAGTAGGGCGCAAATTACGTAAGCAAGGTCTAAATCGTGTTTATTATTTAGCAGGCGGTATTGATAATTGGCTAGGCAGTGGTTTATTACTCACAAAAGGGAAATAATCATGACGAAAGTAGAATTATATTACGCACCTTGGTGTCCTTTTTGCCGACGCGCAAAATCATTACTCGATGAGAAAAAAGTAAATTACACGCTGATTGATGTTGATGCAGAACCTAGCGAGCGCGATGTCATGCAACAACGCGGCGCAGGGCATACGATTCCACAAATTTTTATAAACGATAAACCCATAGGCGGCTGTGATGATTTATACGCGCTAGAAGCCAGTGGCAACCTTGATAAACTACTTCACACATAAGGAAATAAACACATGAGCGAAAAAGCTAAACCTGAATTTTCCATTCAACGTATTTATACCAAAGATATTTCCTTTGAATCGCCCAAAACACCGCAGCTTTTTTCTGAACAATGGGCGCCTGAAGTAAAAATGGAAATTAATACGGAAGCTAAACCGATTAATGAGCCACTGTATGAAGTAAAATTAAAAGTCACCGTCACAGTGCAACAAAAAGACAGCGTTGCATTTTTAATTGAAGTAGTCCAAGCCGGTTTGTTTGCGCTAAAAGATTTTGAAGCCGCGCAGCGTAATCAAATGCTCGGTAGTTTTTGTCCTAATATTTTATATCCTTATGCACGTGAAGTTGTATCCAATCTTGCAGCGCATGGTGGCTTCCCCGCACTTTATTTATCACCGATTAACTTTGATGCGCTCTATGCACAACATATGAGTAAATTAAAAGAAGCTTCTGGCCAAAAGGAAATTATTGTTTAATCATGACAATAAAAAGCACAGCCCCAATTGCGGTTTTAGGCGCAGGTTCCTGGGGTTGTGCTTTAGCACTTGTTCTTGCGGATAATAATATTCCTGTTAATCTTTGGGGCCACTCTCAAAGTGATATGTTAACTTTAAAAACCACACGCAAAAATAAATATTTAGCAGATTGTGTTTTACCTGATTTAATTAATGTTTGTGTTGATATTCATGAAGCACTAGATCAATGTTCTGCCATATTAATTGTCGTACCTAGTCACGCCTTTACGGATATCTTAAAAAAAATTACTGATGCAAAAGCAATGCATGTGCCCATAGCCTGGGGTACAAAAGGTTTAACAGATAAAAGTGAATTATTATCAGATGCCACGAAAAAATTATTGGGCGAGGACGCAAAATTATGCGTTTTATCTGGACCTTCATTTGCACAAGAAGTAGCGCAAAAACAACCAACAGCTATTACTGCAGCAAGCGCGGATGATTCAGCTTATTTTTGGCAAACACAATTACATACAGATTATTTTCGCGTTTACACAACTCATGACATGATAGGCGCACAATTAGGTGGCGCTTGTAAAAATGTATTAGCCATTGCGGTCGGAATTGCAGATGGTCTTGGTTTAGGTGCAAATACGCGCGCAGCCTTAATGACTCGGGGATTTGCGGAATTGTTACGCTTAGGAAAAGCCATGGGCGCACAAGAATCTACATTAATGGGCTTATCTGGAATTGGTGATTTAATCTTAACCTGTAGTGAAAATCAATCGCGTAATCGTCGTTTTGGCGTAGCTTTAGGGCAAGGCAAATCGATTACTGAAAGTAAAAAAGCCATAGGACAAGTCGTCGAAGGCGAGCAGACCACTCAGCTTATTTACGAATTAGCGCAACGCTTAAATATCGAAATGCCGATTACCGAACAAGTCTACCAAATCCTCTATAATGGCCAAAATGCCAAATTAGCAGTTAAAACCCTCCTGGAACGTGTTCCGACTGAAGAATAGTCCTTAAGGCAAATTTAAGAAAAACACCTTAGAATACTCCCTAACTCAAATTTAAGGAGAGATGGACAAATGTTTTATGACTCAATAGACGATTTTTGTGAGCAGTTTAAACAACAAGCAAATTCAAAGCAATCAGTAGAAGAATATTTTAATGAAGTAATGCGTATTTTTCCAACAGACGACTTGCAAAACGATAAATTTATATTAGGGTTTTTAACAGAATTATTCCACGATCATTCAGAGTACATCGGTTATATTTTTAATTTTCTTAGCAAAAAAAATGAATATATTTTCAATCAGAAACACTTTAGCAATTCGTTTAATAATTTTATTCTTAAAGCCGCATGGAATATTAGCTTTGAGGCAAAAGCAAATGCTCATGAAACAGTTAGAAGTCAGTTTCTAAATACATTGCGATCAATGGCTGAAAATTTAGCAATAATAATACCTTTGAACCCTATTAAATGTTTTAATAATGCCATCAGTGACTGTGATCTAATATTGCAAAACAATAAATTAAGTAATGTTTTTGCTTTGTGTTTTTTCCACAAAATTACGCAATCTCGACCTGACTTGCTTCAAGTTATCACTGAAAGTAATGATTCTATTTATTCAAATATTAAACCATTAGTATCTAATACTGCTATAAAAAATCCTACGGCTCCATCAAAAATACTTTATAGTCCTAATAATCCGTATAAACCATTCAATAAATCCAGTGATACGCCACCTAGAAGAACAACGGCTACTTCTGCTCAAAGAACAAATAGTTCTACCATGAGTTAATATTAAACCCTTGCTGCCGCCAAGCTTCATAAACGATCACCGCGGCAGCATTGGATAAATTTAAACTGCGTGAATGCGCCAGCATGGGAATGCGAATTTTTTTATCTTCTGGAAAGGTATTTAATATTTCAGGCGGCAAGCCGCGCGTTTCTGGGCCGAATAAAAAAGCATCGTCTTTTTGATAATGAGGATCAGTATAATTTGATTTGCCTTTGGTTGTGACAGCATAAACATTTTTATCTTTGAAAAATAATAAATCATCATGTTGGGTGACACTGGCCCATTCATCATAATCTAAACCTGCGCGGCGCAGTTGTTTATCTTCTAGGGTAAAGCCCAGTGGCTTAATTAAATGTAAATGACAACCTGTGTTGGCACACAGACGAATGATATTCCCCGTGTTAGGGGGAATTTCAGGTTGATAGAGAATGATGTGAAACAATTACAAACTATAATACATATCAAATTCAATCGGATGTGGCGCCATGCGGAATCTGTCCACTTCGTTCATTTTTAATTGAATATAGGCATCAATTAAATCATCACTAAACACATTACCTGCTTTCAAGAAAGCACGATCTTTATCTAGCGCTTCTAATGCTTGCTCTAATGAAGAACATACGGTTGGAATATGTGCTGCTTCTTCTCTTGATAATGCATATAAATCTTGATCGTTGGCTTGTCCTGGATGAATTTTATTTTGTATGCCATCCAAACCTGCCATTAACATCGCTGCAAATCCAAAATAAGGATTGCTAGCACAATCAGGAAAGCGCACTTCAATACGACGCGCTTTTTCTGAGTTCGTGTAAGGAATACGAATCGATGCTGAACGATTATGTGCAGAATAAGCAAGCATAACCGGCGCTTCATAACCTGGAACTAAACGTTTATAACTATTTGTTGTGGCATTGGTAAATGCATTAATCGCACGTGCGTGTTTCATAATGCCGCCCACATAATATAAAGCCATTTCGGATAAATTTGCATAAACGTTACCAGCAAATAAATTTTTACCATCTTTAGCTAAAGATTGGTGCACATGCATGCCGCTGCCATTATCACCTAATAAAGGTTTCGGCATAAAGGTTGCTGTTTTACCATAAGCGTGCGCAACGTTGTGAATAACATATTTAAACATTAACATTTCATCTGCTTTACGAGTCAATGTTCTGCAAGTTGTAGTGATTTCATTTTGGTTAGCAGTCGCCACTTCATGGTGATGATTTTCAACAACCATGCCCATTTTTTCTAGAATTAAACACATGGCACTACGCAAATCATGAGAAGAATCAACCGGTGGCACAGGGAAATAACCGCCTTTTACACCAGGACGATGGCCTGTATTACCTTGCTCATAAGTCTTATCTGAATTCCATGCACCTTCTTCTGAATCTACGCGATAAGATGAACCATTAATACCAATGTTGTAACGTAAATCATCAAAAATAAAAAATTCAGGTTCAGGACCAAAATAACAAGTATCCGCAATGCCTGTAGATGTTAAATATTCTTCAGCACGTTGTGCAGTTGAACGTGGGCAACGGGTATAAGGTTGTAGATTTTCAGGATCAACAACATTACAACGTAAAATTAAAGTAGGCTCTTCGGTAAAAGGATCTAAAACAGCTGAAGATTCATCTATCGTTAACATCATGTCAGAATGATTAATTTCACGCCATCCTGCGATAGAAGAACCATCAAACATCTTCCCGCCTTTAATAAAATCTTCATCCACAATTTTGGCTGAAACAGCAGTATGGTGCTCTTTACCCACGCTATCAACAAAACGGAAATCTACAAAGGATACTTGGTGTTCTTTAATCATTTTCATCGCAGATGACATGGGGAAAACTCCTATGCTATGTGGTTTAACTAGTTTAACTGGCGGTCGAATATAAAAACATTCATACTACACAACTGTCTTATGAGCGTCAATTAAGGTTAACAACAAAATATGGTTTTTTACATCATTCTTTTATCGGGTTTAGGCACTCTGGGTTATTTTGGCGCAGACATGTATTTACCCACATTACCTGCACTAGAAGCCTACTTTTCTAGCAATAAAACTGCTATCGGCCTAACTTTTAGTATTTATATGTTTGGCATCACGATAGGACAATTGCTGTATGGGACATTATCGGATTGTTATGGACGTAAAAACACTTTAATCTTTGGTTTGGGATTATTTATCATAGCTACGATAGGTTGCATTTATAGCACCGATATTATTTCTTTTATCTTTTGGCGATTAATACAAGCCCTCGGCGCCTGCGCCAGTATGGTGATTTGGCAAGCCATGGTCATAGATAAATTTGAGACAGATGATATTCGTAAAATATTTGCGATTGTATTTCCCATGCTCGCACTCTCGCCCGCACTTGCGCCCACAATCGGCGGCGCCATTATCACGCTTTATCCTTGGCAAGCCATTTTTATCGTTTTAGCTTTAGTGGGTGTTATTTTATTAAGCTGCGTTATTTTTTTCATAAAAGAAACCATGCACCGCGATGCGCAAACATTAGAATTGAAAGCCCAAGACATCAAAAACAAATACCTCACCTTATTACGTTCACCTATTTACATGGGATATGTATGCACCATCGGCATGACATCCGGCGCATATTTTTGCTACCTCACGGCATCTCCGTTTATTTTAAGTAAAATGGGTTACAGCGCCATGTATATTGGTTTATCGTATGTTCCGCAAACGGTAGCTTTTATGTGCGGTGGTTTTATCAGCAAAAAACTCATCGATTATTTTGGTCCCAAAACCATGACGTATTGTTTATACGCATTTGTATTTTTTGCTTTAGTTTTATTTTGCATGACAGTTTTATTTCCCTTAAAAAATGCCCTGCAAATTATTATTCCTTTTAGCATCATGGCACTCATCAATGGTATTTTATATCCCTATTTCATGAGCATGGCCTTGAATTATTTTCCACAATTAGCAGGAACAGCTGCGGGATTAGCAGGTAGTATTCAAGCGTTTATTGCTTTTACGAGTACGAGTATACTGGCGATGTTATTATTTTTAGGTGTTGTGAGTATGTCGGTGACGATTGTGTTGATGGCGATAACTGGATTATTATTTTTTAAATTTTCTCAAACAATGAAATAGTCTCCTGCCAAGGGAGCGCTGTAATTTTCTCATGAATAGCATATGCATATGGTGTTCTGCAAATGATATAAGCATGCGGTGCATTCGGATACTCTTCAAGAAATTTGATGAGATGTTTAGCATCACGTAGATTTGGATTTTCTGACCATTTAACTTCTATTGGTATATATATTTTTTCACTTTCTAAAACGAAATCTATCTCAGGACCGCTAGCATCTTTCCAATAGAGTACTTTTGCATGAGGGCTATCCATATGCACATAACGGATTAACTCTAAGCCTACAAATTGTTCAAATAAATCACCCAATGTTTTAAGAGAAAGTGCAGGGCCTTCATTAGCACAAGCTCTTCGTACACCTAAATCAAAAAATAAATATTTTGGCGCTTTAATTAAGCGACGTTTAGATTTTGTTTTAATAATGGGATCGATCCGAAATGTAATTAAGCAGTCTTCTAAAATTTGATAATAGTCAGCAATAGTTGATTGCGCAACGCCTATAAATTGGGATAATTTACTTGCATTAATCACACTGCCTGATTCGCTCGCGGCTAATTCCAAAAAGCGTGCAAAGCCGCCTATATTTCTAACCAACGCTTCTGCCCGAACTTCTTCTTCTAGATAAATAGAAGTATATGCATAAAGATCATCATTTTTATTTTGATTGCCCGTTGTCATGATTACATTAGGCAACGATCCATAAATTAATATATCATCCAGATGAGTATTATTTTTGCATTCCTGCCATGATAAAGAATCCATATAAATAATCACTACACGTCCCGGTAGTAAATTTATTTGTGCACCATGTTTTAGTTTACGCGCACTTGAACCTGTTAAAATAAATTGTGCTTTATCATCATCAATTAACAATTGGATCAAATCCATTAATTGAGGAATTTTTTGAATTTCATCGATAAAAATAAGTGGTTTTTTACCCGTCTTTTCAATAACCGTCTCTAATTCTTTTGCAAGGAGTAAAGGATCTTTTTCATAACGCACACGCACTCTTGGATCCAATAATGAAAAGTAAGCATCTACTGCAATTTTTTGCTTAATCAGTGTTGTTTTACCCGTTTGCCGCGGGCCTAAAAAGAGTATGCTTTTCCCACGTGCTAAAGTGGCTTCAATGCGAGGGAGTATTTTTCTGTTTATATAGTCCATAGGCTTAATTATCATTGAATATTAAGCCTTAGTCAAATATATTCTATATTTTTAAAATAATGCTTATATTACATATAGTTAAACAAGCTAAAGCAAGTTTGAAATCGCCATAATCCTTGCTTCACGCACAGCTTCTTTAATATCTTCACCCGATAAATGCGTTAATCCTAAATCGTGAGCCTTAACATTTTTAGCGGCTGCAAATAGTTTGATTAAAAATTCACTTCTATCGGGTTTATCTTCAAAACCCGGACGGCCACGAATGTCGGCAAGACAGGCTTGTCTAAATTGTAATAAACGTTCAGGGCGGCGAAAGGCATCTAAGTATTCAAATAAATTTAAAATGTCTTCGGGATCTTTATGTTCTTGTTCCATCACTTTGTATCCCAAGCCATGATAGCGTGTGACTAATACGGCTAAATCGCGATAAAGGCGTGGAACACGCAAACGATCGCAAATTTGTTCAACCAATGCTGCGCCATTTTCTTCGTGTCTTGGGTGTTTGGGCAAATATTCTTCAGGTGTTATACCTTTACCAATATCATGCATAGAAGCAGCAAATCGTGTAACGGGATCGTGAGTTAATAGCGCCGCTTGTTTTAACACCAATAAGGTATGAATTCCCGTATCGATTTCAGGATGGGTTTCTTTGGATTGTGGTGTGCCAAATAAGCGATCCATTTCCGGTACTAATATTTTTAATGCGCCGCAATCGTGTAAAACTTTAATAAAAATTTCTGGATCTTTTTCCGTAAGCGCGCGTTGCCATTCTTGCCAAACGCGTTCTGCAACTAATGCATTGACTTCACCGTTATTCACCATGGTTTTCATTAAATCCATGGTTTCGGGAGCAATGGTAAAACCTAAATAATGAAAGCGCGCTGCAAAACGTGCAAGGCGTAAAATACGTACAGGATCTTCCACAAATGCGTTCGATACATGACGCAATACGCGATTTTTTAAATCTTCTTGACCATGAAAGGGATCAATAATAATACCGTTTTCATCTTGCGCCATCGCATTAATGGTTAAATCACGTCGCGCGAGATCTTCTTCCAGTGTCACTTCGGGCGCTGCGTGAAAAGTAAAACCGGTATAACCTGCGCTGACTTTACGTTCGGTACGTGCGAGTGCATATTCTGCTTTGGTTCTAGGATGTAAAAAAACCGGAAAATCTTTGCCCACGGGTTTAAAATGTTGCGCTAACATTTCTTCTGGCGTGCTACCGACAACAACATAATCACGCTCTGTGACTTCGCGCTGCAAAAGTTCATCGCGCACGGCGCCGCCCACTAAATAAATTTTCACGAGAATTACCTTATATATGTAGGCGCAATACTTTCAAGCGTAACGGGTGTAATGTTTAATACTTCAGGAAATGATGAAGAGCATACACTAGGCATGCGTGAACTTAAATAATTATCACGGGAAAAAGGTTTCCCGGGTAAAAACTCCATCATTGTTGCCATTACTTTAGATAAGCCTAGAGAAAGGCCTATAATTTTACAATTAGAATGCTTTAATTGTGCGACATAAGTCACTAATTGTTTAAGCGTGTAAACTTTAGGTCCACATAAATCATAACGCTCACCATATGTTTTTGTATTCTTGATTGAGTTTATCATTGCAGTTACTACATCATTCACATAAATAGGAGCGTATAATGAATCTGCAACAGGGAGTAATAAAAATCCTGGGGCAATATTCAGTAATCGCGAAAAACGATTTAAAAAAGAATCACCCGGTCCAAAAATAACTGAAGGACGAAAACTGGTTACATGAATATCGGATAATGCATGTTTGTGCACATAACTTTCAGCTTCACCTTTAGTACGTAAATAATGACTGCTGCCTTTAGTTGAATCTGCATTGAGTGCGCTCATATGCAATAATCTTGGCACTTCATTATGCATACAAGCCTGAATTACTTTTTGAGCCAGTACGACATGGGCTTTGCGAAAACCAGAACCATTATTTGAACCGTGTTCATTTAAAATACCAATCAAATTAATCACTACATCAGCATTTTTACAAACTGCATTTAATTCGTTTTGCTGATTAACATCTACTTTCCGAATGGTCAAGGTCGGCAACACTGTCATATCTTTATTTTTTTCAGGATTACGAGACAATACCCTAACGGTATATCCTTGCCGCACTAAGGCTGCACACAAATGCCGCCCCACAAATCCCGTTCCACCTAATATGACAATATTTTTCATAATAAATCAGTCTCTCATAAAATAAAAATAGTACTGACGCAAACTCAATTCATTTCCATTATGCCGCCCGAGCAATACAATAAACATCAATATGCTCAACATTTGCAGCACGCAATAGTTGACTTAATTCCCGAACAGTATTCCCAGTTGTAAACACATCATCCACTAAAGCCACCCGAGAGTAAACTACGGGCTTAGTTAATTCAAAAGCATCTCGAATATTTTTACTACGTAAACGCGCAGGCAAACTCGCTTGCGCTTGAGTCGCTTTACTTCGTTTAACACTGGAAAAATCCACCGGCACTTGCAAAGTACGACCAATGATTTTTGCCAATTCCAAAGCTTGATTATAGCCGCGTTCTCGCAGGCGTTGTGCGTGTAAAGGCACAGGAATAATGACTTCTGGCAATAAAATAGATTGGCTATGCCAATAGCCTATAAACAACTGCGCTAACAAACTTAAATTAGATAATTTTTGCGAAAACTTGCCACCTAAAATCAATTGATCCACCGGCGACTCATAATCCAAGGCTACCCATACATTATCAATACCTGGGGCGACCACTTGTTCTTGCGACCAAGGTAATGAGCTCAAACAATCCTGGCAAATCCTTTCATAGGTGGGCAAAGATTGCTGGCAAAGCATACACACTGGTTTTATGCATAAGCCTGATAAAAATTTGAACAACTGTTTATTATTTAGCCCGTGTAAATTTGACATATTTACTAAAACCTCTTAGACTGGCGAACAATAAAACCTAGGAAATAAAGCATGAATACCGCGATAAAATGGACGCTTGAGCAACTCGAATCCTTATACCATTTACCTTTTAACGATTTAATTTTTCAAGCACAACAAGTTCATCAAGCGCATTTTGTGAATAACGACATACAACTTTCCACGCTGCTCAGTATTAAAACCGGGCGCTGCTCAGAAGATTGCAAATATTGCAGTCAAAGCGGTCATTATAAAACCGCCGTTGAAAAACAAACCTTAATTGATGAAGATACCGTAATTGCAAAAGCCAAACAAGCGAAAGAAAATGGTTCACACCGTTTTTGCATGGGCGGTGCCTGGAAGTCTCCCCCGGATAAAGATTTTCCAAAAGTATTAGACATGGTTCGCAGTGTAAAAGATTTAGGCATGGAAACTTGTTTGACTGCGGGCATGCTTACGTCAGCACAAGCACAAGAACTCAAAGAAGCTGGGCTTGATTATTACAATCACAATTTAGATACATCACGCGATTATTATCCTGAAATCATCAGCACACATACCTATGATGATCGGCTAGATACATTAAGAAAAGTGCAGCAAGCCGGCATTAAAGTGTGTTGCGGTGGTATTTTAAATTTAGGCGAAAGTGTGAGTGATCGTTTAAAACTATTACAAGAATTAGCCAATTTAGATCCCTATCCTGAAAGCGTGCCGATTAATAAATTAGTACCTATTCCTGGAACACCGCTTGCTAATAACAAAACTATTGATCCGTTTGATTTTGTGCGCACGATTGCGGTGGCACGCATTATTATGCCGCGTGCGCGTGTGCGTTTATCAGCAGGCCGCAATGATATGAGTGATGAATTACAAGCCTTATGTTTTTTAGCCGGTGCAAATTCTATATTTTATGGCGAAACATTACTCACCACACCGCTGCCGGAACAAGATAAAGATCAAATGTTATTAAAACGTCTTGGTTTTAATACCTGCAAACCTAAGGAAACCGAAGATGTCGCCTGATCTGCTGTTGCAGTTAAAACAGCGTTTAAATCAGCATGAAGCGGAACAGTTAACACGTAAGCGTCAAGTGAGTACAGAAAGTTCTGCACTTAATTTTACGAAAAATGATTATTTATCTTTGGCACAATATCCTGGCGCATCCGGATCGCCCGTTACTTACTATACGCAAACACATCAAGACTTAGAGCAGCGCCTTGCAAAGTGGCTGCATTATCCGCGCGCTTTAGTATTTACTTCCGGTTATTTAGCCGTATTAGGCGCTATCACTGCGTTAATTGGACCGAATGATTGTATTGCCGTTGATAAACAATGTCATGCCAGTGTATTTGATGGCATTCAATTAACCAAAGCTTTTTGGCAGCGTTATCAAGATGATGATAAAGATCGCTTAGAAACTATTTTACAAACCAAAACTGATGGCATGCGTTTTATTATTACCAGCAGTGTATTTAGCATGCAAGGTCATTTAGCCGATTTAAATTATTTAATGCAAACTGCAAAAAAATATAACGCCACTCTCATTATTGATGATGTACATGGCACAGGTGTTTTAGGACCACAAGGTCAAGGCTGTGTTGCACATTGGAATTTAAGCCATGAAGCACCTCTAGTTATTGGCTCCCTAACCAAAGGTTTAGGCACACTCGGTGCATTTGTTGCGGGCAATGAAATAATGATTGAAAGTATTTTGCAATTTGCACGCCCTTATATGTTTAGTACAACACTACCTGAATCTTTAGCTAAAGCTTCAATAATCGCCATTGATTTAGCGCAGCAAGCGATCGATAAGCGCGCGCACTTAAAGCAACTCATTGAT
Source organism: Legionellales bacterium (assembly GCA_041660525.1). Classification (GTDB taxonomy): domain Bacteria; phylum Pseudomonadota; class Gammaproteobacteria; order JABCZS01; family JABCZS01; genus JABCZS01. The sequence goes on from JBAZWD010000001.1 coordinate 30,390, forward strand.
TATTTTCAACAACGCGCACGCGAACTTCATTTAAACAGTTTACCCTCGCAAACACCTATTCAAGTCATCGTATTTAAAAATATAGATGACATGCAAAAGGCCGCGCAGAAATTATTGAAAAAAAATATTTTGGTCAGTGCGATCAGGCCGCCTACTGTGCCTAAAAATAGCCCTAGAATACGCATTGTTTTAAATGCAGCACATCAAATACAAGACATTGAACAGTTATTAATGGAATTAAAAGCAGATGAATAAAAAAGATATTCATTTGGTTTTAGTTCATGGTTTTGTTTTTAATAAAACCATTTGGCATGATTTGGCTGAAAAATTATCACAAACCTATACCGTGCACTTAATTGATTTACCTGGTTATGGCGAGCAAAAAAATGTTAAAGCCCAAAATCTAGATGAAATCGCCGAGCAGGTGTTAAAACAAATACCGCCTGCAGATAAATTTATTTGGGTGGGCTGGTCGCTGGGTGGTTTAGTTGCACGCAAATTAGCACAACAATTACCTGAGCGCACACAAGGCATTATTACCCTGGCTGCAAATCCTAAATTTATTGCCAGTGAAGATTGGCCATGCGCTGTCAGTTATGAGGCCTTTTATACCTTAAAAAAATTATTCATGCGCGACCCCAAGAAAGCACTCACACGTTTTATCATGTTACAAGGTCAAGACCTTAACATATCTCGCCCCAGTGAGACTTTCAAACAATATTGCGAATCATCTACGCTAGAAACATTACTGCGTGATCTGGATCTGCTGGAGACTAACGATTTACGTGTATTGATTTCTCAACTAACTACGCCTGCGCTTAACATTCTAGGGACACATGATCGTTTAGTTCCGGTGAGTGTGCTTGAGCAATTAAAACACTTGTCTGCTCATGCGCAAAATGTCACAATAAAAGATGCAGGGCATGCTTTATTATTATCGCATGTCACCGAGTGTTTAACCCTTATGGATCAATTTATAAATGAATCCATTATTACTCAATAAAGAAAAACAAAAAATTGCTGCCAGCTTTAATAAAGCTGCGCACACGTATGAGAAAAATGCCGTTTTGCAACAAGAAGTGAATAGGCGCTTGCTGCAAAACTTAACCTTCATAAAAATGAAACCGCAAATCATTTTAGATGTGGGTTGCAGCACCGGATACGCTTGCCGTTTACTCCAAAAGCAATACCGCAGTGCGCAAATCATCGGTGTAGATTTAGCCATGAATATGCTTGAATTAGCACAAGCTAAAAAATGTTGGTTTTCACGCCAACATTTTTTATGCGCAGACGCACAAGCACTGCCTTTAAAAGATGCGTCCGTTGATGTTATTTTTTCTAACTTAACTTTGCAATGGTGCCCTGATTTATTAATGACTTTCCATGAATTATTTCGCGTTTTAAAACCCGGCGGCGCTTTGTTTTTTTCAAGCTTAGGTCCTGATACACTGAAAGAATTACGCGCCAGCTGGCAAGCCGTTGATCAATTCTCACATGTGAATACCTTTAAAGATATGCACGATATCGGGGATTTATTGCTGCATGCACGTTTTGTTGATCCTATCATCGATCGCGAAGATTTAACGCTTACTTACAAGCATGTCAAAACATTATTAAAAGATTTAAAATATACAGGCGCGCATACGGTTCTTGGTAAACAGCAAAAAACATTAATGAGTAAACAAAAATTAGCAGCCATGTATGAAGCTTACGAATCTTTTCGTAATTCCCAGGGTGTGTTACCTGCAACTTATGAAGTGATTTATGGTCATGCCATCAAACCGAGTTTAACGCCAATAAAATTTAAAAGCGTGCGCGATCCCGTTTATATTCCTGTCGGCGCCATCACATGAAAAAATATTTTATTACCGGAACAGACACGGATGTCGGCAAAACATTTATCACACGTTTATTGCTAGCTAAAATAAAACAACAACATAAAACCGCTTTAGCCATCAAACCTATTTCCGCAGGTTCTGATGATGCGGTATTTTTACAAAATGAAAGCAGTATTGTATTACCTTATGAAACGATCAATCCATTTTACTTACGCTGCCCATTAAGCCCGCACATTGCCGCAGCGCGAGAAGCGAAAAACTTAGATGCACAAACCATTCGTATAGCTTGTGAAAATGCTTATCAATATCCTGTAGATTATTTATTTATTGAAGGCGCAGGTGGATGGCTGGTTCCTATTAATGAAACACAAACTATGGCAGATGTAGCGTGTGCATTAAATATCCCAGTAATCCTTGTCGTCAGCATGCGCTTAGGCTGCTTAAATCATGCACTTTTAACTGCAGAAAATATTTTATCTAAAAATTTACCACTGGCTGGATTTATAGCCAATCAAACCCAAGAACAAATGCAAGAAGCGTTTACTGAAAATCTGGCTACTTTGCAACAACGCATTCACGCGCCCTTGCTAGGTGTCATTCCTTATTCTATAAATAAAGAACCTTCTACTTTAACCGAGTTTATTACCTTATGAAAAACATTTTTATTTTTATTGCCTGTTTATTATTAACGGCTTGCCAAGTGCAAACTGAGCCTCAAAGCATTCAAGTACCCATGTCTATCGCAACGACAACGGGCGCAGGTGAAGCCGTAGGTACTGTTACCATTACACAAACACCTTATGGCTTATTATTCACACCCGATCTAAAAAATTTACAACCTGGCTTACACGGTTTTCATATTCATGAAAATCCAAGTTGCGAGCCTTTAGCAAAAGATAATGTTATGAATGCTGCGCTAGCTGCCGGCGGACATTTTGATCCAAAACATACCGGCAAACACGAAGGGCCTTTTGGCAATGGACATTTAGGTGATTTACCCGGACTTTATGTTGATAGCGCAGGCATGGCACAAACACCTGTGTTAGCACCACGTTTAACTACATTAAAAGAAATTAGTCACACCGCATTAATGATACATGTGGGTGGAGATAATTACAGTGATCACCCGCATCCTTTAGGCGGCGGCGGGGTACGTTTAGTCTGTGGAATTATTGACTAACTTTAAACGTGATAAAGTAAAAGCCGCTGATTCTGTAATAGCATCCCAATCTTTTGCAGCAATCAGATCGGCCGGCGCTAACCAAGTACCGCCCACGGCTAATACATTTTGCAAAATCAAATAATGCTGTAAATTTTGCGCATGTATGCCACCGCTGGCAATAAATTTTAAATCAGAAAACACCGCTAACATTGCACGCAGAAAATTATCACCGCCTGCCACTTGCGCCGGGAAAAATCCTAAAACTTTCACATCAAGCTCGCGAACTTGCATCATTTCTGAAACCGTCATAACTCCAGGAATATATGGCAACTCCAATACACTGGCTAATTGCAATAATTCGGCAGCAAAACCCGGACTCGCAGCAAAAGCTGCACCTACTTTTTTAGCCGTATGCAATTGCTCTTGTTCTAATACATTGCCCACACCCACAATTAAATCAGGATAAGCACTACGTATACTCTCCACACAAGAAAATGCGACATTTGTACGCAGCATAATTTGCATAGCATTCAAGCCACCTGCAATTAATGCTTTGGCTAATGGCTCCGCGTCTTTTTCATCATGAAGTGTGACCACTGGAATAATGGGGGACTTTGCAAATAATGTTTAGATAATCTTATTGTGGAGTATAGCAAGCAAATACCAATGGCATATCTCTTACACCCCTATGGCAAAAATCTGATCCTTGACCTGGCACCTAAAACTGCCTTTTTCAAATTATAATTATCTTAATTTTCAATAGCTTAATTGACACATAACCATTTCCACCGCAAAAAACAGGGGGCTTTTTTCCAAAGCGATTTTAATATAACCTTAAGCAAATGTTGGTCTAATAGTCATAGTGACTCTAAGAAATGGCTTACACAAGGATCTCTACCATGACACTTAATATACAAATGATAAAAAGCATGAAGCAATTCGCAGCCATCACATTAACAGGTTTAAAAGCCTTAGTACTTGCCGCAGCTTGTTTGTGGCTTGTTAATATTATTACCGCACCTATTGGCGGTATTGTTATTTTTAGCGCAATCTTTACCGTAGGATTGGCAGGATTTGGTTCCGCTGTTTTAGTATTTCATTTACTGGCAAAACTTTCGCGATAAGCCAGCATGCGATCAAGTAAACTTTGATCCAGCTGCTTCGCAGTTTGCATATAGTCGATTAAGTTTTGTAAATTAATAATACTAACAACAGGGATTTGATACTGCTGTGCAATTTCTTGTACGGCAGAAAATTCACTAGCACCTCTTTCTTGCCTATCTAAAGCAACCACAATGCCCGCAACGCTCGCACCATGTTGTTTCACTAAACCCATGGCTTCTTTTACCGCAGTGCCAGCAGTCATGACATCATCAATAATCAATACTTTCCCAGAAAGCTGCGCCCCTACAATCAAGCCACCTTCGCCGTGATCTTTGGCCTCTTTGCGGTTAAAACTATAAGGCATATCTTTTTGCAAAAGCTTATCAAAAGCAATGGCTACGCTACTCACCAAAGGAATCCCTTTATAAGCAGGCCCAAATACTTGATCAAATTCAAGCCCCGCATTTTGAATAGCCCGCACATAAAATTCGCCCAAGCGCGCAAGACTCGCACCCGTATTAAATAATCCCATATTAAAAAAATAAGGACTCTTGCGGCCAGACTTTAAGGTAAAGTCACCGAATGTTAAGACTTGATGGCTTAATGCTAGCTCGATGAATTGTTGTTGATACGGTTGCATAGGCACTCCATTTTTGCAAAAATTTTACCATGTTATAAAAACATTTGATAGAATGAAAGTCCTATGCGTATCATCACCCTTAATATCAATGGCATTCGCAGCGGTGCCAAGAAAGGTTTCTTTGCGTGGCTTAAAGCGCAAGATGCTGATGTTATTTGCTTGCAAGAAACTAAAGCGCAAATAACAGATCTCAATGACCCGATTTTCTTTCCTGAAGGTTATCATGCATTTTTTTGTGATGCCCAAAAGAAAGGTTATAGTGGCGTAGCCATATATTGCAAACAAAAGCCTCAAAAAGTCCATACTGAAATTGGTTTTGATATTATCGATAACGAAGGACGTTATGTACAAGTTGATTTTGAAAATTTTAGCGTCACTTCTTTATATTTACCTTCCGGCTCAAGCGGCGAGGAACGCCAAGCTATAAAATATCAAGTTCTCGATTTTTATTTGCAACATTTAAAAAATACTGCAGCAGATAAAAAAAGTCATATCATTTGTGGTGATATCAATATTGCGCATAAAAATATCGATATCAAAAATTGGAAAGGCAATCAAAAAAATTCTGGATTCTTACCCGAAGAACGTGCCTGGCTAGATACAGTATTTAATGATGTAGGTTTTGTAGATGCGTTTCGTGTAGTCAATCAAGAAGCTGAACAATTCACCTGGTGGTCAAACCGCGGCCAAGCTTATGCCAAAAATGTCGGCTGGCGAATTGATTATCATATTGTCACGCCCTGTTTAAAAGATAAAATCAAACAAGTCAGCATTTATAAAGATGAAAAATTCTCCGATCATGCGCCTGTGATTATGGATTATAATTTATAAAAGAATATCAAACCTGCTGTTAAAGCAATGCTCATGTAGTAAAATACTGGGAAATAATGCCAGCCCGTTGTATCGACTATCCAGCCACATAAACCGGGTGCTAAGCCCACCGATACACGCACCTGAAAAAACCCTTTATTTACATTATCAACAACGCCGATATTTACAGCCGAAGATCAGAAAATTTATTGATTTTTGTTTATCAAAAATTTATACTAAATGAATAATTTTGTACAATATACTTTGTCGTATGATTAAATTTCATAAATTAGTTCAATAATGATCAATAGTGAGTAAATCATGACTATAAATTTAACAGATAATATGACAACAATGGAACAGTCCATTTACTCCAAATTTAAAAATATTTTTCCGTTTCCTTTAGTTGAGTTTTCTGTAGAGCTAGGCATTGAAGTATATGCAACAGATATGTCTCCATATATTTCAGGGAAAATTGAAAATAGAAATGGTCAATATATTATTCAGCTTAACCAAAATCATAGCCCCAAGCGCCTGAGATTTACTCTTGCTCATGAACTTGGACATTTTTTTAACGATAAAGATTATCTTGATTCAGGTCATGAAATCACAGATGGCACTAAACAATTGTATCGTGCAAAAGGTATAACTCTAGATCCGGGGATGCAACAAAGAGATATAAGAGCCAACCGATTCGCGGCAGAAATTTTAATGCCAGAAGATGTATTTATTAGAAAATGGCAAGAAACCAAAACCCCTGAAGAAGTCGCTAAATTTTTTAATGTTTCACTCGAAGCAGCGAGGTACAGAGCAGCTAATTTGTTAGGTGAGATTTTCTAATGAATAAAATCAGAACTGATGAAGAACTTGAACAGCTTAAAAAAAATAATAACTACTTGATTGATGAAACTTGGGCAAATTTTAAAATATGGTTAATAAGAATAACCGGTACATTATTAGTTTTCCTAGTGGCTTTTGCATTAACTTTATCAGCTGTATTATTAATACACTACATCCACCTCATTTGGGGAAATCAACAAGAAATAAAAAACGTCATCATTAATTGCTTTAGTGCCTTTTTTGGCGGCACAATGACAATTGTAATGGGTAGATTTATAAAGGTTTTTAACGAAAAATAAAGCTGCTCACCACAGACTTTAAAGCCCACCGATATTTACAGCTAAAAATTCGTCGATTTATCAATTTTTATTTAAGTAGTAACGATTAATCAATTACACATTTTGTTGTTTATATTTCACCTTAAAAAACAAACTATATAACACTGGCACAACACCCAAGGTTAAAATCGTCGCAATTGAAATCCCGAAAATAATGGCAATCGCCATTGAGCGCCACATTAAACCACCACCAATCCAAAGCGGTATCATGCCTGCCACTGTCGTGGCTGTTGTTAATAAAATCGGGCGTAAACGTTGTTGTGCTGCTTCAATGATGGCTTGTGCTGCGGGCAGTGCATTTTCTTCTATTTCAATGCGAATTCTATCTAATAAAACAATCGCATTATTAATGATAATGCCCGCGAGTGAAATCACACCCAGTAATGTCATAAAATCAAAAGGCGCACCTGTGACTAATAAGCCAATCACGACGCCGATAATGGATAAAGGAATCGTGCATAAAATAATGAGTGGTTGCGTAATCGAATTAAATTGTGCAATCAAAATAAATATGATGAGTAACGCAGCAATCGGTAATTTTGCCACAATAGCCGCTTGCGATTTTACTGCTGTTTCTTCTTCACCGCCAAATTCCCAAGAAAAACCAAACGGCCAAGTTTTTGCTTGCTCTTCCATATAAGGGCGAATTTGTTGCGTAATATCTTTAGCTGTAACATCGGGCTCAATTAATGCTTCAACGGTAACGGTGCGTAAACGATTACGTCTTTCAATATTGCCAGGTTGCCAAAGTAATTCGGGTGTCGCAACTTGCGTTAACGGAACTGATTTTCCTGTGGCTTGCGAGTAAACATTAATACTTGTAATATCATTGCTGATTAATCCGGGTTGTGCGGAGCGTATCATAATCGGAATGAGTTCATCGCCTTCACGGTAATCACTGGCTTCAATTCCTGTTAAAAATGCTTGCGTTGAAATTGCAATATCTTCGTGTGTTACACCTGCTAATTGTGCGCGCGCTTCATCAATATTTAAAACAATTTTTTTACTGCGCCCGCCCCAATCATCGGTGACTAATTTTGCGCCAGGAATACTTGCCACATGCGCTTTTACTTTTTCGGCAATTGTGAATAATTCATCATTATCACGACCAGAAATACGAATCGCAACCGGCGGCCATGCATCTGGCCCATAAGTCAACGGCCGTAATGTAGGCGAAACATCCGGATAATGTTGAATAATAAATTTTTCAATTGCAGGCATGAGCACATTGACATTATTTTTTAAGCTAATACCATTAACCACCATAATGGCATAAGCAATATTCGGCGGCTCTGGTGCGTAAGGTAATACAAATTTAGGACCACCATCGCCAATATAGGTCACATAATTTTCAATATTGTCTTGCTGCGCAATAAATTGTTCAACACCATCCACCACTTGCAATGTGCGCTCTATCGGTGCACCTTGCGGTAATTTTAATTCAACTGTAAATGTAGGACGCTCATTTGCTGGAAAAAACACACTGGGAATCAATTTAAAACATTGCAGTGAAATTAAAAAAATAACCCCCATCACCATCATGGTTTTCCAAGGCCGCTGCAAAACATATAACAATACTTCACGGTACTTTTTATAAAAAGGTGTATTAAAATTTTCCTCTGCTTGATCAACGCGCATAAATTTTACGCATAATAAAGGGATTAATGTTAAAGCGATAAACCAAGAAATTAATAAAGTAATGGTGATCACTTTAAACAAACTCGCTACGTTTTCACTGGTGGGCGATTCGGCTAATATAATCGGTAAAAATGCAGCAATGGTTGTAAGAGAGGATGTCAAAAGCGGTATGCGTAATTCTTTGCCCGCGGCAATTGCAGCGTCTTTTGCAGATTTTCCTTGGCGCATTTGCACCATCACCGATTCAGCCATAACGATCGCATTATCAACGAGTATGCCTAATGCAATAATTAAAGACGCTAATGAAACTTGTTCCAGCCATACGCCCCACAGTGACATAATATAAAATGTAATCAACATGGTGGTGGGAATAAGTGTTGCAACAATTAAACCTGTACGCATGCCTAATGAAATTAACATAACGAGCGCTACTATCGCGATAGCTTGATATAAATTGCTCAAGAAATTATTAATTTTATCATTGACAATATCGGGTGCAAACATAAACTGTTCAATACTAATGCCAACGGGATAAGTTTTAAGCGCACGTTCAATAATAGGGTCAACTTCTTTTCCAAGCTCCACAATATTGCCACCACTACGTAATGAAATCGCTAATGCGAGCGAAGGTGTTCCATTTGTATGCATGATTTCTTTAGGTGGATCGATATACATACGTTTCAGCGTAACAATATCTTCGAGGCGAACAACTTCTGAGGAATCTGGTAATTGCACAACGCTGCGGCCAATATCATCAATGGATTCAAAATTACCTGTCGGCTCAATCACAATTTTTTCATATTGGGTACGAATGTCACCGCCGGGTAAAATAATATTACGCTCTTGTAACATTTTGATTAACATTTTCGGTGAGATGCCCATTTGCGCTAAGCGTGCATTATCGTATTCTAAAACTACCCATTCATCTTGCGCGCCAATAATATCTACTTTTGCTACTTGATCAGCGAGTAACAATTCATTTTGAATTTGCTTAGCGATTTCTTTTAATTGATGATAAGAAAATCCATCGCCAGTTAAGGTATAAATGGTGCCAAATACATCACCAAATTCATCATTAACAAAAGGCCCGACAACGCCTTCGGGTAAATCACGTTTAGCATCATCTACTTTACGCCGCAGATTATCCCAAATGGGCCGCATGTTTTTATATTGATCTTTAATCGTCACATAAATAACGGAAAGACCATCACGCGAAGTACTTTTGACAAAATCCACTTCTGGGATTTGTTGTATGGATTTTTCTAGTTTATCTGTGACTAATAATTCAATGCGATCCGGACTTGCGCCAGGGAAAAAAGTTTGCACCATGGCTACGCGCACTATGTATCCTGGATCTTCGCTGCGTGGCATGGATAGGTATGCAGAAATGCCTGCAAATAATAAGACGATTAATAACGTAAACGTAATGCGATCTTTTTCAATCGCAAAGCGTGTAATATCCAAAATTGAATCTCCTTTTCCCTGCTATTTCAACAATGTAACCATTTCTTGTTCTGTTAATTGTTTTACACCTGCAGTTGCAATGTAATCACCGGCTGTTAAACCTTGGGTAATCACAAGACCCATACGTGTTAAATCACCTACTGTTACGCTGCGACGGTGCGCGCGCCAATATCCAGGGTGTTCTTTATCTTCTTGCAATATAAAAACAAATGTCCCGTCTTTATCTTCGCCCACGGCAACGGCTGGCACAATAATATTATTCGCATATTGCTCGGCAGCTTTAAAATTAAATTCAACATCTGCTGCCATGCCAGAGCGTATTTGCGTTTGTTCACAATTCTGAAAAAGCTCTACCCGCACAGGATAAGTAGCCGAACGCACGCCAGTGGCTATCCCCACTTCTTTAACATCGGCAAAAAATGTTTGGCCCGGAAATGCTTGTGCACGTACATTTACACGATCGCCTGGTTTAATTTGATTAATCACGGTTTCAGGAACCGATACTGTCACTTGCGGGCAAGCACCGCAATTAACGCCAATCACAGGTTGTCCCTGGCCAATATTTTCATTTAATTCAAAATAAACCGCGGCAATATGACATTGATCCGGTGATTTAATTTCCGTATAACTTAATTGCAATTGCGCGGCTTCCAATTGTGCTTGTGCGGATTCCACTTGCGCTTTATGTGATTCCGACCCCGCGCGCGCTGCATCTAAATCATTTTTTGAAGCATTACGATTTTCATACAAACTTTTGGTCCGCTCATAATCCGCCTGTTTATTGCGGTATTGTGCTTGTGCTAAATCCAGCGCAGCTTGCGCTTGTTGCACCGCAATTTGATAATCACGATTATCCAGGCTAGCCAATAATTGCTGCGCATTAACAGTGTCGCCCACATTAACCGGTCTTTGCGCCAAGGTTCCTGCCACTTTAAAACTTAAAATAGCTTCATAACCGGCTTCCACTTTTCCGGAAAACGTCCGAAATAATTGCGTTGCGCTATTTTCAACGACTGCATATTGTACAGGCCTTGCATTTTGCTCTTCGGCAGGTGTCCCACTGCAAGCGCTCAAGAATAAAAAGGTGAGGAATACCAACAGTATTTGTATTAATTGCTTCATTTTTAGGGGTACCCATCTAGCGATATGATTAAGATTGTTATAGTATAACAAACATTATGTATAAAATTATCTGTATTATCCTGTCTTTATGCTTATGTGCCTGTGGTCAATCAGGCCCGCTTTATTTGCCGGATGAACCACAGCAAGAAGAGGATAACTAATGTCTGCTTTTCATTACCATCAGCAAGAACTTTATGTCGAAAAAGTGCCTTTAGCACAAATAGCTGAGCAATGGGGTACGCCCACTTATGTTTACTCATTTTCTTCCTTACTTGCTAATTATCACGCTTTTACACAAGCACTACAAGAACAAGAACATTTAATTTGTTATGCCGTTAAAGCCAATAGCAATATTGCATTACTTAATTGTTTAGCCAAACAAGGTTGTGGATTTGATATCGTATCGTTAGGTGAATTACACCGGGTATTGGCAGCAGGCGGTGATGTCAGAAAAATTGTTTTCTCTGGCGTTGGCAAAAGTGAATTGGATATACGCAATGCGCTGGATATTGGCATTGCTTGTTTTAATGTAGAATCGGCGCCCGAGCTTGATAAAATTCAAATGATTGCAAAACGTTTAAATAAACCTGCCTCTATTTCTATTCGTGTGAACCCCAATGTGGATGCTAAAACCCATCCTTATATTTCTACCGGATTAAAAATTCATAAATTTGGTGTGGATATTGATGATGCACTAAAACTTTATCAACATGCGCAATCCTTATCGCATATTAAAATTCATGGCATTGATTGCCATATTGGTTCACAAATTACTTCCATGGAACCTTTTTTAGAAGCATTGGATCAAGTATTAGATCTCATCGATCAATTAAAAAAATCCGGAATAGAAATTGCGCATTTAAATTTAGGCGGCGGCTTAGGTGTGCGTTATCATGATGAAACACCTCCTGATATTTCTACTTATTGTGCGGCTTTAGTGAAGCATTTAAGAGGGCGTTCCATAAAATTAATTTTAGAACCCGGGCGTGCACTTGTAGCCAATATTGGTATTTTATTAACACGATTAGAATACATTAAACAAACACCCGACAAACAATTCGCCATCGTCGATGCAGCCATGAATGATCTGCTGCGTCCAAGTTTATATGACGCGTGGCATACTATATTACCTGTGACAAAGCATCCAGATATCAGCGAAAAGAATTATGATGTTGTGGGACCTGTGTGTGAAACTGGGGATTTTTTTGCAAAACAACGTGCTTTAAAAATTAAAGATCACGATTTAATTGCTATTATGAGCGCAGGCGCTTATGGTTTTAGCATGAGTTCCAATTACAACAGTAGGCCACGTGCTGCAGAAATTGCCGTTAAAGGTGATAGTGCACGCGTGATTCGTGAACGTGAATCTTATAGCGATTTATTTAAACATGAACATTTGCTTTAATAAAATGCAGGCCTTGGGTAATGATTTTGTGTTGATAGAAACCATCACACAAACTTTTCCCATTACGCCAGAATTTATCAAAAAAATTGCCGATAGACATTTTGGTATTGGTTGCGATCAAGTATTATTGCTGGGTCTTAGCGATAATCCCGATGCAGATTTTGAATATACAATTTATAACGGTGATGGCAGTCTTGCAAAACAATGCGGGAATGGTGCACGTTGCGTAGGTTTATTTATTAAAGAAGAAAATTTATCAGATGATAATAAAATTACGCTAGCAACTCAAGATCATTTAACCCGTGTTGATATTAGCAATGCCAAAAAAATTAGTGTGGAAATTGGTGTTCCAGTTTTTGATGAAGAAAAAAGTAAAGAATTGGGGCTTGGTGTTTTATCTGTGGGTAATCCTCATTTAATCATTTGCGTGCCAGATGTCACTCAAGCTAATGTTGATTCTATTGGCAAAAGTTACAACGCTGCACACCCTTTATTTCCAGAAGGTGTAAACGTAAGTTTTTGCCAAGTAATTTCAAAACAACATGTAAAATTACGCGTGTATGAGCGCGGTGTCGGTGAAACATTGGCTTGTGGTTCTGCAGCCTGTGCAACGATGGCTTATTTACGTCATTTGAATTTAATTAACGATACAGTAAAAATAGATTTGCCTGGCGGTGAATTAACCGTAAGTTGGGCGGGCAAAGACAAACCGGTTATTTTAATGGGAAATGCTAAAAACGTTTTTTCAGGGATTTATAAATTATGATCAATATTATGAATTACATGCGCCCTTTAGGTTTTGTTGCGATTTTTATAGCTTTATTTACTTGGGGCTTAGAATGGGGTAATTTTGTCGCGCAGTGTCCGTATTGTCAGGTGCAACGCACAATGATCGGTTTATTAGGTATTCTAATGGTGTTACCAGATTATCGTTATCTTTCACAATTTCTGACTGTGATTTTTGGTCTCTTTGGTACGCACGTAGCATGCTCACAAATTTTTGCGATTGTACGCGATTATAATTTTAATATATTACTTATTCTCGCAATATGTGCATTTTGTATTATGGTTGGACAAATACTGATGCTGATTGCACGTGCATATCAACGTTTAATGAAACAACACGGAGCACATTATGTTAATTAGAAAAGCACACGCACAATGGAATGGCACTTTAAAAGAAGGTCACGGCAAATTTGAAGTCGGCAATTCACGCTGGTCCGCACCTTATTCTTTCCAAACCCGTTTTGGAGAAGGTGAACAAGGCACAAATCCTGAAGAATTAATTGCAGCAGCACATGCCAGTTGTTATGCGATGGCTTTAGCAGCAACACTTGAGCAAGCCGGTTTTATTGCTACAGCAGTTGATGCAACTGCAAATGTGCGTTTAGATACAGTCCCTGGTGGATTTGCTATCACAGAAATTACACTCGATGTAAACGCAAAAGTACCTGGCTTAGATGCAGCGCAATTTGCAACAATAGCAGAACAAGTAAAAACCAATTGCCCCGTATCAAAAGCATTAGCCAGTGTTAAAATCACCTTAAACGCGCGTTTGGAAGCTTAATATGATCGAAACAATTTCGGTTAGCGATTTGCATGAGCAATTAAAAAAAGACGAAGAAATCTTTTTATTAGATGTACGCGAGCCTCACGAATTTACCGCATTTAATATTCAAGGCTATTTAATTCCTTTAGCAGAATTACTCGAGCGCTTAAATGAAATCCCTAAAGACAAACCCATCGTCGTTTATTGCCGCTCCGGCCAACGCAGCGATGTTGCCGGACAATTATTAAAATCGCAAGGTTATCATGATGTAAAAAATCTTGCGGGTGGTATGTTGGCTTGGCAAGAAGCCTTTTCTTAAAATATCCATATTAAGCTGCTTTTTAGTTAATTAACAAAAGGGAGGAGGCAATTTGCCACCCCCCTTTGTAACCTGTTGATAAATAATGATAGAATAGATTCACAGGAGAAAAAGCATGAATAAAAAAACAGCTATTGTATTATTTAAAGAAAAGACCATTCGCCGCACATGGCATAATGAAGAATGGTGGTTTGCCATAGTCGATGTAATTGCAGCAGTTACAGATTCAACACAGCCTCAAGGCTATCTTAAAGATATGCGCCGAAGGGATCCCGAATTGAATAAAAGCTGGGAACAAATTGCAGCGCCTCTTTTGATAGAAACCTCAGGCGGTACCCAAGAAATCAACTGCGCGAATACTGAAAACATCCTGCGTATTATTCAATCTATTCCATCACCAAAAGCAGAACCTTTTAAACTATGGTTAGCAAAAGTTGGATATGAGCGCATCCAAGAAATTGAAAATCCTGAACTCGCTCAAGAAAGAATGAAACAACTCTACGAACTAAAAGGCTATCCCAAAGAGTGGATCGATAAACGTTTACGTGGCATAGCCATTCGACAAAATCTTACTGATGAATGGCTTGAGCGCGGGGTTACAAACAACCAAGATTACGCCATTCTAACTGCAGAAATTTCCAAAGCTACTTTTGGCATGACACCCAAAGAATATAAAGAATTTAAAAATTTACCTGATACAACAAAAGCAAATCTGCGTGATCATATGACAGAGTTAGAGCTGATTTTTACAATGCTAGGTGAAAAAGTCACCACTGAAATTTCAAAAAAAGAAAAACCAAATGAAATGCCCGAGCACAAAAAAGTAGCTCGCCGTGGTGGTGCTGTTGCAGGTGATGCGCGTAAAGCTACAGAGAAAGAATTAAATGATAGTGTGATTAGTCAAAGAAATTATTTGGGACTTTTGGAGGAACAAGAATAACATGGAATTAAAAGATTTTATTAAAACGGTATTAGTAGATTTAATCAAGGGTGTTGAAGAAGCAAAAAATGAATTTCAAAATCCAGAAGGCCCGCTTATATGTCCTCCGATAGGCTCGATCTATACAAAAGAATTTAATTTTCAAGTTGATGCTATGGGAAACTATTTCCAGAAAGTTGAATTTGATGTTGCAGTAACTGTAACTGGAGAATCAAAAATCCAAGGTAAAGTTCAAGGAAAAGGTAGCGTTACTGTATTAAGTGTATCTGCTGATATTGATGGCCATTTAAATGAGAGCAGCTCAACAGTTAGCAAGATCAAATTTCATGTTCCTATTGCTTTAAAATCCACTAAATTTACAAAAACATGAAAAATGAATCTCAAAAAATAAAATTAAGAAGCCTCTTGGGTGGAGCAAAGCTTACGCAACAACTCCATTCCCGCAACTTCAATCTGTCTCACCCGCTCCGCCGAAATACCATATTTTTGCGCTAAATCTTGAAGTGAAGTTTTTTCAGTTGATAAATGCCTCGCAAGAATAATATCGCGGGTGCGTTCGGGTAATTTTGACAAAGCTTGTTGCAGTTGATTTGTAGTTGTTGTTTGCTCAGCATGTTCGATATAAAGTTGTTCTGGATTTTGATACACCATACCCGCATCTTGCGGTGTGGGTAGACTGTAACGTGCCTCATTACCTTCTTCAGGTGTGATATCTAAAAATACATCTTGTGCTTGTAAACGCAATTCCATTTCCTTCACGTCTTTTGGTTTTACATTTAATTCTTCGGCAATGGTTTTTATTTCACTGCTTGTTAATGCGCTAAAACCTTTTTTCAAACGGCGTAAATTAAAAAATAATTTACGTTGGGCTTTTGTAGTGGCGATGCGAACCAGTTTCCAATTGCGTAAAACAAAATTGTGAATTTCGGATTTTATCCAATAGGCTGCGAATGTCGCTAAGCGCACACCTAAATTGGGGTCGAAGCGTTTAACGGCTTTCATTAAACCGATATTGCCTTCTTGAATCAAGTCGGCTTGTAATAATCCATAACCGTCATAATTGCGGGCAATTTTGACCACAAACCGCATATGGGATAAAACCAACTGTTTAGCCGCCATTAAATCTTGCTCATAAAACCAGCGCTGCGCCAAATCACGCTCTTGCGCTTCGCTGAGCATTGGAATCTGCATGGCTTGTGCAGTAAAATCAATAAATTGCATTTCTTTTAACATCATACTTTTATTTTAGCACTCTCATGGTGAGAGTGCCAGCCCCTATACAAGGCCAACAGACATGTTATTATTATCAGATGTTTAACTTTATAAAAATTCTATTCACCGCAGCCGTGTTAATGGCCTTAACATTAACCTTTGGGGCCATATATTTAAACGCCTCATTGCCAAATGTTGATGAGCTTACTGAAACGAAGTTACAGGTACCTTTAAGTGTTTATACCAAAGACGGCAAGTTAATTAGCCAATTTGGAGAATACCGGCGTAATCCCGTTAAATTAGCGGATGTTCCACAAGGACTTATTAATGCCGTTTTAGCAACGGAAGATCACCGTTTTTATCAACATACCGGTGTAGATTTAATTGGCCTAACCAGAGCAGCGCACCATATGTTGATGGAAGGCGGGCGTGGTCAAGGTGGTAGTACCATTACCATGCAAGTTGCGCGGAATTTTTATTTATCCCCAGAAAAAACCTTTATTCGCAAATTTAATGAAATTTTACTGGCACTTAAAATTGAGCGCGAATTTACTAAAGATCAAATCCTCGAACTTTATTTAAATAAAATTTATTTAGGCAGTAGAGCTTATGGCGTAGTCGCCGCAGCCCAAGTTTATTATGGCAAAAGCTTAGATCAACTTACGCTCCCAGAAATGGCGATGATAGCCGGTTTACCCCAAGCGCCTTCGCGTTTAAATCCGATTAATAATCCAACCGGCGCGAAAGCACGGCGTACCCACGTTTTAAATCGTATGTACGATTATGGTTATATTGATAAAGCGCAACATGATGAAGCGGTTAATGCGCCTTTAACAGAAAAATACCATGGCCCACGCGTAGAAGTGGATGCGCCTTATGTTGCAGAAATGGTTAGACAATTACTGTATAACAAAATGGGCGATAAAATTTATATCGACGGCCTAAAAGCGTATACAACCATAGAAAGCCAAGAACAATTAGCAGCCAATACTGCTCTAGAAAATGGTCTACTGGCTTATGATAGACGTCATGGTTATCGCGGACCAATAGCACTGAATGCTGATTTAGCACGTTTAAAAGAAACCTCAAAAATGGGCCCGCTTATTCCTGCGCTGGTTACAAAAGTTACCCATGATTCTGTACAAGTCATATTGGCAGATGAACAAACCATTACCCTGAATTGGAAGGGTTTATCTTGGGCACGCAAAGATTTAGGTCAAGGACGTGTCGGTTATGCGCCTAAAGAAGCAACCGAAATCCTCAAAAAAGATGCTTTAATTTATATATTAAAAAATACCGATGATAATACTTATCGTTTAGCACAAGTTCCGCAAGTACAAGGCGCGATTGTTGCAATGGATCCTAAAACCGGTGGCATTACCGCATTGGTCGGAGGCTTTGATTTTTATGAAAATCATTTTAATGCAGCAACACAAGCCAAACGTCAACCAGGTTCTAGTTTTAAACCCTTTATTTATTCTGCCGCACTGGCGAATGGTTTTAAAACCACCAGTATTATTAATGATGCACCCATCGTCATTGCCGATACGCCGCAAACATTATGGCGTCCACAAAATGATGATGAACGCTTTTTTGGCCCTACATCTTTACGCATGGGCTTGGTGATGTCAGTGAATTTAGTTTCTATTCGCTTATTAGATGCGATTGGCATTGATACCTTAGTTGAATACGCATCGCGTTTTGGCTTTGATCCGAAAACCATGCCGCGCGGTTTATCATTAGCATTAGGCACTTTGGATACCACACCTTTAGAAATGACCACCGCATATAGTGTATTTGCAAATGGTGGTTATAAAGTAACGCCGCATGTTTTTGATTATTTAACCGATGAAAACGGCGTGATTTTAATGAAAAATGAAATTGCAGCACCTATGCAAGTTATTTCTCCAGAAAATGCTTATATCACAACAGACATTTTAAAAGATGTGATAAAACGCGGAACGGGGCGCGGCGCCTTGGTATTAGAACGTGGCGATTTAGCCGGGAAAACGGGATCAACCAACGATCACCGCGATGCATGGTTTGTAGGCTTTAATGCAGATCGTGTCGCCAGCGTGTGGTTTGGGTTTGATCGCAATCGTACTTTAGGAAAAGGTGAATACGGTGCGCAAACTGCATTACCAGTTTGGATAAATTTCATGCGTGAAGCCTTAAAAGATAAACCGCAAAGCGTATTAGCACAACCACAAGATGTTGTGTTTGTGCGCATTAACAAAAAAACCGGTAATTTAGCCAGCAGCAATGATCCCGATGCGATTTTTGAAATCTTTACACTGGATACAGCACCAACAAATACAAACTCAAATTCATCTTCTGAAAAATGGGTAAACCCAGCTAATATATTTTAAAAAGGACAAAGACCATGGAACTGGCACTATTAGGTGATCTTATTATTTCTTTACTTGCATTAATCACTTTAGAAATTATTTTGGGCGTAGATAATCTTGTTTTTATTTCTATTTTAAGCTCACGCTTATCGGTTGAAAAACAAAAAAGAGCTAGACGATTAGGATTATTGTTGGCACTTATCACCCGCTTATTGTTATTAGCATCCGCAGTATGGCTGGTTCATTTAACCGATCCTTTATTCACAATTTTTGACCATCCCTTTTCTTTTAGAGATTTATTTTTATTTTTTGGTGGGCTATTTTTATTGGCAAAAGGCACTTTTGAAATCCACAAAGAAATCGACACTGTCGGACGCGCAGAGATTGTAGTGAAATACGCTAAATTTGGCATGGTGATTACCCAAATTGCCATTTTTGATATTATTTTTTCACTCGACAGTATCTTAACTGCTGTTGGTTTAACTTCAAATTTTACCATTATGGCTATTGCCATTATTATCGCCGTCATTGTAATGATTATGGCAAGCGAGCACATTCATTATTTTATTCAACAATATCCTACGGTAAAAATGTTAGCATTGAGCTTTTTATTATTAATCGGTGTTGTATTAATTGCGGATGGCTTATCATTCCATATTCCAAGAGGCTATATTTATTTCGCCTTGTTCTTCTCGCTGATGGTGGAATTATTAAATAATGTTATGCGAGCAAAGAAAGAAAAGCCCAAGCACCAAAACTAGCAAAAAGAAACGCAGATATTTTACGCATAGAGGAAATTAGTTTTTCCGGCAGTAAATGTTGGGTATGAGCAACCAATTTCCCTAATAATAAAAACCAAGCAACTGAGCCAATAAATACACCCGATACCATAAGCGTCACACTCTGCGTACTTTCTAGCTGTTCGCCAAACATGGCAAATATAGCGATAAAACTCACGACACCCATAGGGTTTACTAATGTTAAAAAAAATGTGGTGATCATAAGACCAAACCAGCCCGCCTTGGTGACTGCAATATGTTCTTGCAATTTATTTTTTGAAAAATATTCTTTAAATGCCAAAGCAAACAATAAAGTGCCGCCGATAATTTTCAAATAAAAATCTTGTTCTAATAAAAGTTCAGATGCGGCTGCCAAACCTAATGCAGCAACACCTGCATAAAATGCATCAGACAATGCCGTGCCGACTGCCACGGCTAATGTGCCCATAAGACCAAACTCTAAAGTTTTGCGAATGCATAAAACACCCACAGGGCCCATAGGCGCTGCAACAATAAAACCAATTAAGATACCTGTTAAAAGAATGATCACAACTTATTTGCTCGTTTAACCGCCATTTGCTCTTTCATCGCATACCAACGTTTAGCGCCTAATAAACGAGACATATTGTAATCCACAAACAGCAGATTAAACATTTGAAAGCCCGCGCGTGCTAATTTAGAAATATGCGTTGCGCGTGCACGTAAACTTAAGGCAAAGCCACCTTCAGTGTAATGAATATAATGCCAATAACCACTGGGAATAAATAATGTTTCACCATCACTGATTTCACATTCATAACCTTTAGCATCTAATAATTTAGGGTATTTATCAAAATCGGGATTGCCTAAATCCACATTGCAAGACACTGTCAAAGGATGACGATACAAATGTGTTGAATATTCGGGTGCAAATAAAACTACACGTTTTTTCCCAAAAAATTGGGTTAAAAAAACATGTGATAAATCCAAATCAAAATGCGCATCGACCTTAGAGGTTGCACCGCCAAAGAACATAAAAGGATGCTTTTTCACATAATAATCCACGATGTCAGGATAATTAAAATCTTGGCACAAATCGGGAATATGTTTAAAAATATTAAATAAAAACATGCGCAGTTGTGTGGGTTTTGTAGAAATTAAATCTAAATAATCGCCGAATGACATTTTGTCATCGGTACTTGTATAACTCTTCCCAGTATTCGAAATACCCTTCGCCATAAACCGGCACCATCAAATCTGGATAGCAACTTTTGAAATAATCAAAAGACCATTTTTCTTTAGCAGGCCAAGTTGCGCTGAAGTTTTTCATGACCACAGGAATATTGGGCTTTAAATAATTTTTTTGAAAAATTGAGCGATCAATATTATCGCAAATTTCGACGGGTTGTAAATTAAGCTTAGCGGTATTCATAGTAATCACTTGTTTAAGCCAGTTATTTTAGTAAATATAGCTTGGAAACACAAGAAATTATTCTTCCACTTTTTCCACAAAACCACAATTTTTCTGTGGACAAACTTTCTCTGTGCCGCGTTTTTGGGTGGTTTTTACGGTTAGCATTAAGAAGCCACATTGTGGGCAAGGTTCATTGATAGGCTCATCCCAAACGGCATAAGAGCATTTTGGATAACACGAACACGAGTAGAAAATTTTCCCACGTTTGGATTTTCGCTTGAGCATTGTGCCTTTGGAACATTCAGGACATTGCACCTCGGTATCTTCAGGCTTTTCTAAGGGTTCGATGTGTTTACATTTGGGATAATTAGTGCAACCAATAAATTTCCCATAACGACCTACGCGCATTTGCAAATCAGATCCACAATCAGGACATTTACGACCTTCAACCAGCTCTGCAGCAGGTTGTGCATTATCATCACCTAAATTACGGGTGTAATCGCATTCAGGATAACCACTGCATCCAATAAAGCGACCGTGTTTGCCTAAACGAATACTTAATTCTTTACCACATTTAGGGCAGTTTTCTTCTAATTTTTCTTGCGTGACATCGCTGCGTTTTACCGTTTCTTCTGTGATGGTAATTAATTTAATAAAAGGTTGCCAAAAGTTTTCAAGTACAGGCAACCATTCCATTTCCCCGCGCGCAACCGAATCTAGCTGATCTTCAAGATTTGCTGTAAATGCATAATCAACATAATCCGTAAAATATTGGGTTAAAAATTTATTCACAACGCGCCCAACATCGGTTGGATGAAAACGTTTTTTATCCAGCGTTGCATATTCACGTGCTTGTAGCGTTTGAATAATACTTGCATAAGTTGAAGGACGACCAATGCCAAATTCTTCTAGCGCTTTAATTAAACTCGCTTCTGTAAAAGGTGGTGGTGGTTCGGTGAAATGTTGTTTACCATCGATGTTTAATAATGTGATGGATTCACCTTCTTTCATTTCAGGTAATAAACGACCTTCATCATCATTTTTCTTTTCATCGTCTATGCCTTCTTGATAAACAGAAATAAAACCTGGATCTGCAATCGTTGAACCGTTCGCGCGAAACGTATGATTTTCACACGCTAAATCTATCGATACTTGATTAATGGTGGCATGGATCATTTGGCATGCAACCGTACGTTGCCAAATCAGTCGGTATAATTTAAATTGCTCATCCGATAAATGCGATTTAATATCATCAGGCACGTGATTCACAGAGGTAGGGCGAATTGCTTCGTGTGCTTCTTGTGCATTTTTAGATTTGGTTTTATACACTTTAATTTCATCAGGCACGTTGTGTTTGCCGTATTTTTGGGCAATGAATGCGCGAATTTCTTCAATGGCTTCATTGGCTAAATTCACAGAATCGGTACGCATATAACTGATTAAACCGACAACACCTTCGCCCACATCAATACCTTCATACAATTGCTGAGCAACACGCATAGTTCTTTGTGCAGTAAAACCTAATTTACGTGCCGCTTCTTGCTGCAATGTGGATGTAATAAACGGTGGTGCGGGATGACGTTTACGTTGTTTTTTCTCAACGCTTTTAACCGTTAAAACACCCCCGGCTTGTTTTAAAATAGTATCTCTGGCATTAAATGCATCTGTTTCATTATTGATGGTAAATTGTTTTAATTTTTCACCATTATATTCAATTAATTTTGCAGGAAATGCATGTTGATCTTTTTCACACGCTGCTTCTATCGACCAATACTCTTGCGCAATAAATTTATCAATTTCTTCTTGTCTTTCAACAATTAATCGCAAAGCTGGACTTTGTACTCGTCCTGCAGATAAACCACGACGAATTTTTTTCCAAAGCAAAGGCGAGAGTTTAAATCCAACTAGAAAATCGAGTGCACGTCTGGCTTGTTGCGCATGAATTAAATCTATCGATAATGCACGAGGTTCTTCCATCGCATGTAAAATCGCTTTTTTTGTGATTTCATGAAATACCACGCGGTGTACAGGTTTGTCACCCAAGGCTTTACGTTCTATGGCTAATTCTTGCAAATGCCAAGAAATGGCTTCGCCTTCGCGATCAGGATCCGTTGCGAGATAAAGTGTATCGGCTTTTTTTAAGGCTTTAATAAATTCATCAACATGTTTAATGTTTTTTTCAACAGTTTGGTATTTCATCGCAAATTGATGTTCAGGATCCACCGCACCTTCTTTAGGTACTAAATCGCGCACGTGACCATACGAAGCAATGACTTCATAATCCTTGCCTAAATATTTTTTCAAGGTCCGTGCTTTAGCGGGAGATTCTACAACAACTAAATTTTTTGCCATGCTTATTCTCTAATGTACTTCTAATTTCGCTTTTGTATCTTCTTGTAATAATAAATAATCTAAAAGCCGCGTGATCGTGGCGTCATCTAAATGATCAGACAACGCAATAATACTCAGCCATTTTAATTGTTCAATATCCATTTGCCCGATATCCAAATGCAACATCTGATTAATAATGATTTCGCGCGTTTGCAGCGTCAATACACCGGTTTGCTCAAGTTTTAACAATAAACTTTTACAACTCGTCGATAAGAAAGAATTTTCTTGCGGCGTATAAATGCGTGTTGCGAGCGCGGTAGCTTCATTGACTTGTTCGGCTTCTTCATAATCTTGTGATTCATGAAACCATGCATAAGCATCTTCAATCATTTCTTGATCAAAACCCAGTTTTTCCAGCTTTTCTAAGGTATAAGCATCAAAAGGCAGTGGTTCTGATTGTTCATAATCACCCAATAAATCTATTAACATATCAAGCACATTGGCTTTCATAAGGTTGCTCCGAAAAATGTATATAGCCACAAGGCGTTGCTTGGATAAGTCCTAAGACTTCCAATTGTGTTAATGCTACGGTTAATTCTTGTGCGCCTAGTTTTGATTGTTCAATTAAATAATCAAAAGGTAACGGCGTATGATCAATTAAATTCAATACAATATGTTCTACTGCTGATAAGGCCGGTTGCGGCATAGCTCTTTTAGTAAAACCTGAAAATTCTTCGATGATATCCGTAACCGTTTCCACGAGTTTGGCTCCTTGCCGAATAAGCGCATGACAGCCTTGCGCCAAAGGGTTATGAATCGCACCGGGAATTGCAAAAACTTCTCGGTTCTGTTCAATAGCATAGCGTGCAGTAATTAATGATCCACTTTTAAGTGCGGCTTCAATAACTAATACGCCCAAACTTAAACCACTAATAATGCGATTACGGCGTGGGAAATTTTCCGCTTGCGCAGAGGTATTGACAGAAAACTCACTGATTAATAAACCTTGCTCACTGATTTGTGCAGCCAATTTTTCATGGCGTCTTGGGTATATCTGATTTAATCCGGTTCCTAATACGGCAATTGTTGCGCCGCAAACATTAAGCGCAGCTTGATGGGCTTTAGCATCTATGCCTAAAGCTAAACCGCTGGTAATGGTATAACCACATTGTGATAATTGTGTTGTTAATACTTGGGTATTCATCAAACCACTGGCTGAAGGATTACGACTTCCAACAATCGCTATTTGTGGCGTATTCAATAATCCTAAACATCCTTGTGCGTATAACACGGATGGTTTTGCAGCGATCTCCTGCAATTGTCTGGGATATTCTGGATCTAACAGCGTTAAAATGTGGCGATTACTAGCCCCTTCTAACCAGGCTAAATCTTGCTCAGCTCGCTTATAACCGGGTTTTAGAATAGCTTGCGCGAGGGCTTGCGAAAAGCCTAAACCCATTAATTCTTTGATATTACTACCAAAAATAGCGTCGATTGAACTAAAGTTATTCAATAAACAGGCGAGTCTTTTGCTCCCTATTTGCGGGATATGGCAAATCGCGAGATAATGTTTTAAGTCGGTTTGTGATTGATAATGAAACATCGGCCTATGCTACCACTTTTTTACGAATAGGATAATGTTCTATGTTAAAAATTATTTTTGCCGGCACGCCAGAGGTCGCAAAAGACATTTTATCGACTTTAATTGAGCATCAATGTAATGTTACCCATGTTTATACCCAACCTGATCGGCCTGCAGGGCGTGGTAGACATTTAACGCCTAGCCCTGTGAAAACCTTGGCACAAGAACACAATCTCCCTGTGCTACAGCCAGAGTCTTTA
The DNA here is from genome assembly GCA_041660525.1 of Legionellales bacterium. Lineage (GTDB taxonomy): Bacteria > Pseudomonadota > Gammaproteobacteria > JABCZS01 > JABCZS01 > JABCZS01. Next base: position 55,464 of record JBAZWD010000001.1, read on the forward strand.
ACAACACCTGCGCAAATCCAATTACTCAAAGAACTTAAACCTGATATTTTAATCGTCGTTGCTTACGGTTTAATCTTACCACCCGAAATTTTAGCAATTCCTCGTTTGGGCTGTATTAATATTCATTTTTCTTTATTGCCCAGATGGCGTGGGGCTTCTCCGGTACAACAAGCGATCTTAGCGGGTGATAAAAAAACCGGCATCTCTATTATTCAAATGACAAAAGGTTTAGACACTGGGCCGATTTTAGCGAGTGCGCAATGTGACATACACCCGCATGACACCAGTGAAGACTTATTTAAGCGGCTTATTCCCATTGCCCAAAATTTAATATTAACCACTTTAGGTAAAATCGAGCAGGAAAACATTCAGCAAATGCGCCAAGACGCTTCACAAAAAACTTATGCGCACTTAATCAAAAAACATCAAGCCCAAATCGATTGGCAACAAAGCGCAGAAAACATCGATCGCCTAATTCGCGCTTATTATCCTTCGCCCATAGCCTACACAACCTGTGACGGTTTAACGCTGCGCATTTTTAAAGCACATATTATTGATAATCAAGTGCAGCAAAGCCCTGGCTTAATCATAAATGCAAGCCGTGAAGGTTTAGATATTGGCACTGGCAAAGGAATATTAAGAATCACCGAACTGCAATTACCCGGCAAACGCCATATGGCTGTTGCAGACATCATGAATGCGCATCACGCGCAGCTGCAACCAGGCGTCTTGTTCGTTTAACTGTTATAATAAGCCATTATGAAAATTATTATTTTAGGTGCCGGCCGAGTCGGTCGTACTTTGGCTGAACAATTATTGCTTGAACATAATGACGTAACATTAGTCGATAGCAGCCCCCATCCCTTAACATATTTAAGTGAAAAATTTGATTTATGCACCGTTGTCGGTAATGCAGCATTTCCTGAGGTGCTCGAAAAAGCCGGTGCGCACGATGCCGATATGATCATTGCTGTAACGGCTAGTGATGAAGTCAATATGCTGGCCTGTGAAATTGCCCATCACTTATTTAAAACCCCCAGTAAAATTGCACGCATACGTAACAACGAATACATTCGTTATCCGCAATTATTTAATGCTAAAGCAATTGCTGTCGATATTTTAATTAATCCTGAAGATCTGGTCATTAATTATGTTTCGCGTTTAGTGGAATATCCTAATGCTTTACAGGTATTAGATTTTGCGCACGGGAAAATTGAATTAGTCATGGTGAAAGCGTTAAAAGATGCGCCTTTGATCGGCCAACCTTTGCGTAACGTACTCGTTCATTTACCTTCTGTGGAAGCAAAAATTGTAGCCATTTCACGCCAAGGTAAAACCATTATTCCCGAACCAGATACGATTATCGAAGTAGACGATGATGTATTTTTTATTGCCGGTAAAAACAATGTCCGAGAAGTCATTAGCGAATTACGCGGTATCAGCAAACCTCCTCGCAATATTATGATTGCCGGTGGTGGCAATATTGGTCTTGGATTAGCACGTGCTTTAGAAAATGATTACCATGTCAAAGTGATTACGCGTGATAAACCACGCGCACGACGCCTCGCGGAAAAATTACAAAAAGCAATTGTTTTACATGGTAATGCAGTTGACGAAACTTTATTATTTGATGAGAACATCAATGATGTCGATGTATTTTGCGCGCTCACAGACGATGATGAAATTAATATTATGTCTGCAACCTTAGCAAAACGTATGGGCGTACGTAAAGTGATGGCTTTGATTAACCGTCAAGCCTATATCACTTTAATTCAAAACAGCACCGTTGATATTGTTATTTCATCACATTTAGCCACGATGAATAATGTGTTAAGTCATTTGCGTCGTGGTGATGTAGTGCAAGCGCATAGTTTAGGCAGCGGCAACGCAGAAGCATTAGAAGCCATTGCACATGGAAATCCTGAAAATTCTAAAATTATTGGCAAAACAGTAGAACAAATTCCATTGCCGCAAGGCGCTTCGATTGCCGCGATTGTGCGTGCGGGTATCGTCATGATTGCACAAGCGCAAACCATGATCATGCCTGAAGATCATGTGATTTTATTTGTGCCTGATAAACGTGATATTCCACAAATAGAACGTTTATTCCAGGTGGGACTTACATTTTTTTAAGATGATTTATTATGATTCAAATTGCGGTCAGCCTTCGCATTTTAGGCATGATTCTAATTGTTTTTAGCCTGACACATGTGCCGGCTATGGTGATTGCGCTTTTTCATCATGAGGCTGAAATCACTACTTTTTTATCTGCAGCTATGGTCACATTTACAGCTGGATTATTATTATGGTATATCAATCGTAATGCACTCCAAGAACTGCGTACGCGTGATGGCTTTTTTATTATTGTACTTATTTGGACAGTCGTTGGTTTATTTGGCGCCATACCTTTTGTTTTCTCGCCCGTATTATCCGCATCCATCGTCGATGCGGTATTTGAATCTGTCTCTGGCCTTACCACCACGGGCGCAACCGTATTTGTAGGCTTAGATACAATGCCGCGATCCATTTTATATTACCGTCAACAATTACATTTTTTAGGCGGCATGGGAATTATCGTTTTAGCTGTAGCGATTTTACCGCTACTGGGTATTGGCGGTTTACAATTATTTCGCTCCGAAGTTTCTTCATTTTCAAAAGATACTAAATTAACACCGCAAGTGACCCAAACAGCAAAAGCATTATGGTTAGTTTATATTGGTTTAAATATTGCGTGTATTATTGCTTATTGGCTTGGCGGCATGAGTTTATTTGATGCGGTATGCTTTGCTTTTGGCACTATTTCCACCGGCGGGTTTGCACCTTATGATGATAGTTTTATTTTTCCGCAAGTTTCCTTACATTTAATTGCTACAGTATTCATGCTATTAGGCGCCATGAATTTCTCTTTGCATTTTTTAGCTTTCAGACAAGGGAAGTTTTCAAGTTATTTCAAGGATACTGAAGTCAAAGCTTTTCTTGCCATTCAAATTATCGTATTTCTTGTTAGCGCTATTGTGATTTTTGATCAAACAACCGTGTTAAATCCTGTTTATTCATTAGTTGAAATTTTATTTCAAGTGGTATCCATCGGCACAACCACGGGCTATACCGTCACGACCTTTCATTTATGGCCTACATTTTTGCCATTTTTAGTATTAGTGATTGCATTAATCGGTGGCTGTTCGGGTTCCACCGCCGGTGGTATTCGTGTTGTTCGTATGTTACTTATTTTAAAACAAGGTTGGCGAGAAATGAAACGCTTAGTCCATCCGCACGGTTATTTTTTATTAAAACTTAATCAAAAAGTAGTACCGCAACGCGTGAGCGATGCTGTTTGGGGATTTGTCGGCGTTTATTTTACTGTGTTTTTAATCCTGATGTTTATGCTGATGATTTTTGGTTTAGATTTTGTCAGCGCATTTAGTGGCTTAGTAGGCGCCATCACGACATTAGGACCTGGGCTTGGGAAAGTTGCTCTAAATTACGGCGGCATTAGTGAATCTGCAAAAGTAACCTTAACTCTTGCGATGTTATTAGGTCGGTTAGAATTATTTGCAATTTTAATTTTACTCACTCCTGCTTTTTGGAGACAATAAATGCTAAAACTTTTTATAAAATTATTAATCAGCTTATTTTTAATACTTATTCTCGCAGCGATAGGATTGGCTGTATTTGTCGATCCGAATCGTTATAAAGATATGATCGCGACTAAAATAGAAGAAAAAATACATCGCCCCACTACCATCCATGGTGATATACATTGGAGCTTTTGGCCAGGATTAGGTTTAAGTTTAGAAAAGGTTCAAATTGGCGAACAAAACAGCGCCGCTATATTTGCAGATATTGAAAAAATTAATTTAACTGCGCAATTGATACCATTACTGAGCAAACAAATTGAAATCAAAAATCTTGCGGTTGAAAATACTAAAGTTTATTTACCTAAAAAAATCAATTTAAATATTATCAGTTTGGACACAGAGTTCTATATGGATGTGCCTGCCAAACGTTATAATGCGCAAGAAGGGTCTGTCAAAATGACTGTCGAAGGCCTGGATGGGCTTTCTGTAGCACAGCCTATCGAGTTCACTTATGATAAATTATTAGTTGATTTAAATGCTGATAATCTCACAATTGATAATCTAAACGCGGATATTTTTAACGGAAAATTATTGGTAAATGCAACAGCAGATAATTTTAGTAAAAAACCACAATTGCAAGGCAAAGTGAGTGCGAAAAATTTAGATCCACGTCAAATCGCTCAAACCTTCGGGTACGCTATCCAAAACAATGATGCGGCTTTATTTAAAACATTAAACTTAGAAGCTACTTTTAAAAATGCCGATACAGGTTTCATCGTCAAACCTTTTACCGCACAATTAGATCAATCTAACATAGCCGGAAATTTAACGGTAACTACTACGCATCCATTTAAAGCCCACGGGGATATGACCATTGATGCCGTGACAGTATCTGGCATGACATTTACACAAACCCAAATTCATATTGATGCGAATAATAACATCATTAAATTTGCGCCTTTGACAACGCAACTTTCTTCCGGTTCGCTGGAAGCGATTGCTTTGTTAAATATTCAATCATCCCCAGCTCGCTGGGATATTGATGCCACTCTTAATAATATGTTATTTAACACTGCGAAATTTACCGGCCATGTCAATGGCCATGCAAAAATAAATGCAAATGGCTTTGATAAAAATACCTTTTTAAAAACCCTCAATGGCACTGCCAATTTTAATATTGCAGATGGCACTTTAAATAATATCGATTTAGAATATTGGCTTTCTGTAGGTGAGAGCATGTTATTATCTGCTAAAAATATCACCACGTTAGCAATTAATACTGCGCAGGCTGCTGTTGGCAAAAAAAATTCACATCAAACTTCGTTTAAACAAATATCTGGCAGTTTTAATATCCAACAAGGCATTGCACATAATAATAATTTAAAAGTAGTCAGCAATACTATTTTTGCGAATGGTAAAGGTATTATTGATATACCCAAGCAGCAAGTGAATTATACCATGCAAGTAGGCCGCAACGGTTCTAATATACAAATTCCACTTAAAATTTACGGCGATTTAAAAAGTCCTCATGTTGAAATTGATCCCGCCGGTATTCAAAAATTATTATTACAAGGCGCAGGTAATGGGGTCGCAGCTGTATTATCAAGTGGTGTGATTCCTGCAATTGGCGCTGGAGAAGCCATAGTAAATTCAGTCACTGGCAATAATAGCAATAATAATAATTCTCAATCACCGGTTAAAGATGTGATTAATGGATTGTTTGGGCAATGAGCGTGCTGGGTAAAAAATTAATTCCTTGGCAAATAAAACAAGGGCGCAATGATTTACCCTGGCAAAAAAATCCTACGCCTTATCGCGTGTGGATTTCTGAAGTCATGTTGCAACAAACACAAGTAGAAACTGTAAAAGCTTATTACTTACGTTTTATGCATCAATTGCCCACGTTGAATGATTTAGCCAATGCCAGCGAAGAAACGGTTTTGCAATTATGGACTGGCTTAGGTTATTACGCACGCGCGCGCAACTTGCACCGCTGCGCAAAAATAATTTTTGAAAAATATCACGGACAATTTCCTAACACATTATCTGAACTCATGGAATTGCCTGGCATCGGTCGCTCAACGGCTGGTGCAATTTTATCGTTATCAATGAATCAATCTGCGGTGATTTTAGATGGCAATGTTAAACGTGTCCTAACACGCATGTTTGCAATTAAACAATGGCCGGGATTGCCCAAAATTCAAAATAAACTTTGGGAGATTGCCACCGAGCATACACCCCAGAAACAAGCAGGTATTTATAATCAAGCACTCATGGATTTAGGATCCATGATTTGCACACGCAAAGCACCACAATGTCCCTTATGTCCTTTACGTAACAATTGTTTAGCATATGCGCAAAATCTTCAAGAAAAAATCCCGCATCCCAAACCTAAAAAAGTTTTACCTGAAAAGCAGGGTTTTATGATGATAGTATTCAATAAAAAAAATAATACCGTTTTATTAGAAAAACGTCCCGCGCCTGGGATTTGGGGTGGCTTATGGAGTTTTCCTGAGTGTGAAAAGCCTTTAGGAAAATTTGAAATTGAAAAAATATCCAGTCATACCTTTTCACATTATCGTTGGCATATTCATTTGGTAAAAAAAATTACCGAAAGTACACGTATCCCTAAAATGTTTTTGGATCGCGAGTATGTCTGGTATAAGCTTGATCATTCTGCGCCGCTGGCATTGGCTGCTAGCGTGAAACACTGTCTAAAAACTTTAGAAAACTACTAATTTTTTGCTTATCTTCGTTCTCTTGATCTGATTTAAAATATATTTCAATAAATGTAATATTACTGTTTTCAATATGATAAGCGTACACCACTCTAATACCGCTTCTTGCACCTGAACCTTTTAAAGCTTTGCAAGCAAATTTACGAATTTTATAAATACAAATAAATTCGTGTGGAAAACCAGATAACTTTACAATGCTATTATTATCAATCTGATGGATATGCAATAATTCTATCGCATTTTTTCGAGCTACCTTCAGATCTTCATCTAATGTTTTAAATCTTTTCTTTAATTGATTTAAGTTTCTTGTGAAAATCGCGGTTTCATTATAGATTAAATCATTAGTCATTATAACTTCTTACAGAAGTATCTGCAGTTCTATAGAATACCGCCTCATAATCAATAGACTTTCCTGTTTGAGCACTAATCCATGGTACATCTTTATGTGATAGCTCAGAAAGAACAGTTGCATTTAAATCAGATAACCTTTTTAATTCCCAATCAATATGTTCCATTTCCTGACCATTTAAAATACTTAGATCAGGTTCCACTTCTGGATTAATTAAATACTTTTTTTGTTCATGTTTATAAAATTTACTCTTTATTAATTCTATTTCATTATTTTCTAACATTTCTTTAATTAAATTTTCAAATAAAATAGGTGTAGGGCCATAATGATTTTTAAAATAAAGAAGACCCATAATTTGTTCTTCATATTTCTCATAATAATCAAAATCAATAAAATAAAGTAATTTATACAGTACGGTCATTCCTACATTAGGTTTACCACCCACTTTTTTCAGAATATATAATAAAATTTGTTTAAATTTATCTTTTTGTTGTTGCGGTACACTCACGCGAATAATGGCTTTATCTTTTTGAGGTATTTTCATTTTTTGAACATTCACCAATACTTCTGTTTGCCTTTGATTCAAAAAATCATCTAATGACATATCAAAAAGTTGCGCTAACTTTTCTGCTTCAGGCACGGTTAAAGCACGCTCGGCGCGCTCCAATTGCATATAAGTCTGCCGCACCATTCCAAGTTGCTCTGCAACCTGCTCTTGGGTCATCTGATGTTTTTCGCGTAATTGTTTAATAAAAGCTGCTAGCATGATTTTCTCCCTATTGGCAATATTAAGTAATGTTAATAATATTGTCAATAAACATGTTATTAATATTTAACATAATGGCCAATTCAATAAACCTTGCGTATTGGCGCAGTTTTTGATATAAAGGCCCCTCTAGTGAAGGAGATTTAATCATGGGTGCTTATTGTCAAGTAACAGGTAAAAAAGTGATGTCTGGGAATAATGTGTCCCATGCACGTAATCATACGAAAAGACGTTTTTTACCTAATTTAAAGGTTCACAAATTTTGGGTGGAAGCGATGCAACGTTTTGTGCGTCTGCGCGTTTCTGCGAATGGGATGAGAACGATAGATAAACGCGGTATCGAGCAAGTTTTGCTGGACATGTATGCGCGTGGTGAGAAAGTTATTGGTATTAATATCAATGCCTTACAATCTGCTGTAAAGGAGAAAACCAATGGCTAAACTCGTACGTCTTAAATCTACTGCTGGAACAGGCCATTTTTATACCACTAAGAAAAATGAACGTGATCCTGATAAATTAGTATTAAAGAAATATGATCCTGTTATCCGTAAACATGTGGAATATAAGGAAGATAAGATTTAGTTCTTATTCTTAATAAAAAAGAGGCCAAGCGCCTCTTTTTTTATACCTATTATTTTTAGGCATAAAAAAACCCCAAACACTAGGTTTGGGGTTCAAAGCTTGTACTTTAAGTACAAGTATGCAGGAGATAGTCATTGTATTACAAGGTGTCGCACCATGCAACAGCTATTTTAATCATTATTTAATGCTTGAATGACCACGTTCAAGCCTGTATACTCGGCTTCCGAAAATACACAGAATTTAGATGAAGGTATGTCGTGCTACTAAATGTCGGTCGCCAGCAAGCTGTAAAAATTTTAATCGCTCAACTATCTGTCTGCCTAATAGTTGCGATCACTTATAGCGCATTACAAGGCTTTGATGCGGCTTATTCAGCATTATGGGGCGGCTTAACCTGTGTTATTGCTAACTTTTTCTTTTTTCGCAAAGCATTTAAATATGCTGGCGCACAAGCCGCACAAAAAATGATGCGAGGCTTTATGTTTGGACAGTTAGGTAAATTTGTTATTACTGTAGGATTATTTGCATTAGCTTTTGTTGTTGGGCAAGTTCAACCCTTAGCATTATTCGTAGGGTATGTCTGCACTCAAGCGGCTTTTTGGTTTGCACCCTTTTTTTTAAAACAACAGGCTCCCGTACATGAGTAGTTCGAACGCACCCATGACTTCTACTGACTATATTCAGCACCATTTATCTCACTTAACTTGGGGTGAAGGTTTCTGGGCTATTCACATTGATAGTATGCTTATTGCTTTAATCGTCGGTTTAATGTTTATTCTGGGATTTCATTATGCGGCACGTAAGGCCACCAGTGGCGTTCCCGGTAAATGGCAATGTCTTGTTGAAATGGTTGTCGGATTTGTCGATACGCAAGTCCGTGATAGTTTTCATGGCAGCAACACCTGGCTTGCACCTTTAGCCTTAACGATTTTCGTTTGGGTCTTCTTAATGAATTTTATCGACTTATTACCTGTAGATTTATTACCTGTAGCTGCACACGCAGCTGGCGCAAATTATTTTCGCGCTGTGCCTACCGCCGATATTAATGTGACGCTCGGTATGTCGCTTACTGTATTTTGTATTATTATTTTCTCTAATTTTCATGCTAAAGGCGCCAAAGGTTTTGCCAAAGATATCGCTAATCATCCTTTTGGACCAAAACTAATGCCTTTTAATATCGTGATGCGTTTTGTTGAAGAATTAGCAAAACCTACGTCTCTCGCACTGCGTCTATTCGGTAACTTATACGCGGGTGAACTTATTTTTATTCTAATCGCTGCGTTAGTACCCTGGATGTTCCAATGGACTTTAGGTGCTATTTGGGCGATTTTCCATATTTTAGTGATCACACTGCAAGCGTTTATTTTCATGATGTTAACCATTGTTTACATCAGTATGGCGCATGAGAATCACTAAAACGGTTTAACGAAGTTGTTTTTTTATTTAATTTAATAGGAGCAAGAGATGGACGCATTATCCCCAGAAGCAATTAACTTATTAGCCACCCTAACAGCAGATATTCAAAAAGTAACAGCGATTGCTGTCGCGATCTTGATCAGCTGCGGCGCGATTGGTACTGCATTAGGTTTCGGTATTTTAGGTGGTAAATTTCTAGAAAGCGCAGCGCGCCAACCTGAAACTGTACCCATGTTACAAATCAAAATGTTTATTATCGCTGGTTTATTAGATGCGGTATCCATGATCGGTGTAGGTATTGCGCTGTTATTTACTTTCGCAAACCCATTTATTGGTGCAGTACGTGCGGCTTTTGGCCTCTAAAAAAACATTAAAGGTGTGATGTGAATATTAATTTAACACTCTTAGGGCAAGCAATTACTTTTGGGATTTTCATCTGGTTTACGATGAAATTTGTGTGGCCACCGATTATGCAAGCCATTAGCGAACGTCAACAAAAAATCGCTGATGGTTTAGCGGCAGCACAGCAAGGGCAAGACAGTTTGCAGCAAGCTGAAAAAGTTGCGCATGATGAACTTTCTGTTGCACGTAAAAAAGCAGCAGAGATTGTTGATGGTGCACACAAACGTGCTGAGCAAATGATTAGTCATGCGCAAGAAAAAGCACAAGCCGAAGGGCAACGTTTGCTTGAACAAGCGCACGCACAAATTTCTCAAGACATGCAACAAGCCCGTGAAAAATTGCAACGTGAAATTGCACAGATTGCAATTGCTGGAGCACAACAGTTGTTAGAGCGCAGTGTTGATGAAAAGGCGCAACAAGAACTGATCGATAAATTTGCACAAGGAATTTAACGACATGTCTAGTACTCTGACCTTAGCCAGACCGTATGCCAAAGCCGCTTATCTTGCAGCAAAAGATACGCAAGAAGTGGCCCTGTGGTCTGCTGCGCTTGAACAACTTGCGCAATGGGTTAACGTAAAAGAAATTGAAACCATCATTAAAAATCCTTTGATTGATAAAGAAACGGTAGTTACCTTCTTAATGCAATGTGCAAAAATTAATAATCCACAGATTAAAAACTTTTTAACATTGCTAGCAGAATATACACGCCTACCTTTATTGAAAGATATTTTTGTTATATTCACAGCATTGCATCATGATGATGAAAAAATAATGAATGCGCAATTTATTGCGCCATTCCCTGTATCCGATGCCAATGCGGAAAAAATTAAAACCCGTTTAGAACAACGTTTTAAACGTAAAATTAAATTAACCACACATGTCGATCCGACTTTAATCGGAGGCGGCGTGGTAAAAATAGGTGATCAAGTCATAGACGGATCACTCAAAAGCAAATTAAACGATTTATCCAAATATTTATTAACAGTTGAGGGCACATAATGCAGCTAAACCCTATCGAAATGAGTGATATCATTAAAAAACGCATTGAAGAATTTAAAAGTGATTCGCAAGTACGTACCGAAGGTCGTATTGTCACACTAGCCGATGGTATTGCCACGGTTTATGGTTTACAAAATGTGATGCTCGGCGAAATGGTCGAATTACCCGGTGATACTTACGGTTTAGCACTTAATCTAGAACGCGACGTTGTCGGTGTTGTAGTTTTAGGTGAATATGAACATTTAACGGAAGGTGATGTCGTTCGTTGTACAGGTCGTATTCTTGAAGTTCCAGTCGGCGAAGAATTATTAGGCCGCGTCGTCAATGCTTTAGGTCAACCTATCGATGGTAAAGGTCCTATCCATACAAAAGAAACTTCTCCTGTTGAAAAAGTAGCACCTGGCGTTATCGATAGACAATCTGTCGATCAACCCATGCAAACCGGATTAAAATCCATTGATGCTATGACACCTGTAGGTCGTGGACAACGTGAATTAATTATCGGTGATAGACAAACCGGTAAAACTGCTGTGGCCATTGATACAATTATCAATCAAAAAGGCACTGGCGTTAAATGTATTTATGTTGCTATCGGACAAAAAGCATCGAGTGTTGCTTCTGTTGTGCGTCAATTAGAAAAACATGATGCATTAGCACACACGATTATTGTTGCAGCAAATGCCTCCGATTCTGCAGCGATGCAATTTTTAGCACCTTATGCCGGTTGTACTATGGGTGAATATTTCCGCGATAAAGGTGAAGATGCACTGATTGTTTATGATGATTTAACCAAACAAGCTTGGGCTTATCGTCAAATCTCTTTATTACTTCGCCGTCCACCTGGTCGTGAAGCTTATCCTGGCGACGTATTTTATTTACATTCACGTTTATTAGAACGTGCTTCACGTGTGAATGTAGACTACGTCAGTGAAAAAACACAAGGTAAAGTAAAAGATAAAACTGGATCGCTGACCGCATTGCCGATCATTGAAACACAAGCCGGTGACGTTTCTGCTTTCGTTCCTACCAACGTGATTTCAATCACAGACGGACAAATTTATCTAGAAACAGATTTATTTAACTCTGGTTTTCGTCCTGCGATCAATGCGGGTTTATCTGTATCACGGGTCGGTGGCGCTGCACAAACTAAAATCATTAAAAAACTCGGTGGCGGTGTACGTTTAGCACTTGCACAATACCGTGAACTTGAAGCGTTTGCGCAATTTGCTTCTGACTTAGATGAAGCGACACGTAAACAACTTGAACGTGGACAACGCGTGATGGAAATGACCAAGCAACATCAATATGAACCTTTAAATGTTGCTGAAATGGCTGTTTCTTTATATGCCGTTGATAAAGGCTTTTTAGATAGTCTGCCATTAAATCAAGCGATTAAATTTGAACAAGAGCTAATTGCGTTTATGAATTCCGAGCAAAGCGAATTAATGAACAAAATTAATCAAACCGGCGATTATAACAATGACATTGATGCGGCTTTAAAGAAAGCAATCACTGACTTTAAAAACACTTTTGCGAGTTAAGTAAACATGGCCTCAACCAAAGAGATCCGCACGAAAATAAAAAGCATTGGTAATACACGTAAAATTACCAAAGCGATGAAAATGGTCGCTGCCAGTAAAATGCGTCGCGCACAAGATAGAATGTTGGCCAGCCAGCCTTATGCGCAACGTATTCGTTCTGTTATCGGTCATTTAGCACATGCACGTCCTGAATATGAACCTGTGTATATGCGCACACGTCCTGCATATCGTGTCGGTTATATTATTGTTTCCAGTGATCGCGGATTGTGCGGAGGCTTAAATAATAATTTATTTAAAGCCGTACTAGAATCCATGAGCAGTTGGAAAAATAAAAATGTTGAAATTGATTTATGCTTAATCGGCCAAAAAGCTGAAAGCTTTTTCAAACGTCTAGGCGGAAACATTGTTGGACATGTCAGCCACTTGGGCGATGCACCACAAATGTCAGATTTAATTGGTACTGTTAAAGTGATGTTAGATGCATATGCCAATGGCAACATCGATCGTTTATTTATTGTCTCCAATAAATTTATTAACACCATGACACAAGAACCTGTCGTACAACAACTATTACCCTTCCCACCAGCAGAAGAAATGGTTAGAGAATTTCAGTGGGATTATTTGTATGAGCCTGATCCGCATTACTTATTAGATTTATTATCCATGCGTTATGTTGAAGCACAAGTGTATCAAAGCGTCGTTGAAAATATTGCTTCCGAGCAAGCTTCACGCATGGTCGCGATGAAATCAGCTTCTGATAATGCACAAGAGTTAATTGGCGAATTAAAATTAATTTACAACAAAGCAAGACAAGCAGCGATCACGCAAGAGTTATCAGAAATTATTAGTGGCGCAGCAGCGGTTTAATTAAAAGAGGTAAACATCCATGAGTTTAGGAAATATAGTTGAAATCATCGGCGCGGTTGTGAACATTGAATTCCCGCAAGGACACGTGCCTAAAGTGTATGATGCGCTGAAATTAAAAGACGGCGATCATCCTTTAACTTTAGAAGTGCAACAACAATTAGGCGATGGTATCGTGCGCGCCATTGCTATGGGTAGTACCGATGGTTTAAAACGTGGCATGCAAGTTACAAATACTGGCGCGCCAATTACGGTTCCTGTCGGTGAAAAAACATTAGGCCGTATTATGAACGTATTGGGCGATCCCATTGATAATAAAGGCCCGATCAATGCTGATGAATTTCAATCTATTCACCGTGCAGCACCTTCATTTGAAGAACAATCTGCAGCTGTAGAATTACTAGAAACTGGTATTAAAGTTATCGATTTGGTTTGCCCCTTCTCTAAAGGTGGTAAAGTCGGTTTATTCGGTGGTGCCGGTGTAGGTAAAACCGTTAACATGATGGAATTAATTCGTAACATCGCAACCGAACACAGTGGTTATTCTGTATTTGCCGGCGTCGGTGAACGTACACGTGAAGGTAACGACTTTTATCACGAAATGCGTGAATCAAACGTATTAGATAAAGTATCACTGGTTTACGGACAAATGAATGAACCACCAGGCAACCGTTTGCGCGTTGCATTAACAGGTTTATCTATCGCGGAAAGTTTCCGTGATAAAGGCAGTGACGTATTATTATTTATCGATAATATTTACCGTTATACATTGGCCGGTACTGAAGTATCTGCGCTATTAGGCCGTATGCCATCTGCTGTAGGTTACCAACCAACCCTTGCTGCTGAAATGGGTGCATTACAAGAACGTATTACTTCTACAAAAACTGGTTCGATCACATCGATTCAAGCCGTTTACGTTCCTGCGGATGATTTAACCGATCCATCACCTGCAACAACATTCTCACACTTAGACGCAACTGTTGTATTATCACGTCAAATTGCTGAGCTTGGAATTTATCCTGCGGTTGATCCTTTAGATTCAACATCACGTCAACTCGATCCTTTATTGGTTGGTCAAGAACATTATGAAACAGCACGCGCTGTACAAAAAATTCTCCAACGTAATAAAGAATTAAAAGATATTATTGCAATTCTAGGTATGGATGAATTATCTGAAGAAGATAAATTAACCGTTATGCGTGCGCGTAAAGTACAACGTTTCTTATCACAACCTTTCTTCGTAGCTGAAGTATTTACCGGTTCTCCTGGTAAATATGTTTCGCTTAAAGATACGATCAGAGGCTTTAAAGGTATTGTTGAAGGTAAATACGATCACTTACCTGAGCAAGCATTTTACATGGTCGGCACCATTGAAGAAGCTGAGGAAAAAGCAAAAACATTATGAGTAAAATGATTCAAGTCGACATCGTCAGCGCAGAAAAAGCTTTATTTTCTGGTAAAGCAGAAAGTATTGTGGCTACCGCTATTGAAGGTGAAGTGGGCATACTCCCCAATCACGCACCTTTACTCGCCGAATTAAAACCCGGAGAAGTCCGGGTTAATTTAGGCAATGATAAAATAGAAATTTTCTATATTTCTGGCGGCATGCTCGAAGTACAACCTGACAGCGTCACGATTCTTGCCGACACTGCAGAACGTGCCAAAGATCTCGACGAAGCAAAAGCCTTACAAGCACAACAACGTGCTGAACAAATTCTTCAGGAAAAACATACCGACTTTGATTATGCAAAAGCTCGTTCTGAACTTGCCATGGCCGCTGCACAATTACGTGCAATTCAAAAGTTAAGAGATCGTCATTAAAAAAATACCCCCTTTATCCGGGGGTACTTTTTCCTTTTTTAAAATTTCTTTTGATTGATCGACGCGACAAATGGATTTGAAACTAATTTATTATTGTCTTTATTCCAGTCAGGAGCATTTCCGGTTGATGCCGACATGCTGTTGTTTGGTAGCGCTTTTTTAACTTCTCTTAAAACATCTAAGGCTTCATTATAAAGTTTTGAATATGCTCTTGCGTCTACTACACGCTGTTTTGGCTCTTCACTCACATGATTGATAATATGATCATCTACTATTTTTTTACAAGCCACAGCTGATGAATAAATCTCATTATAACGTTCATTAACGTTTTTAGAAACTTGTCCTATATCTTGCTCACTAGCATTATTATCCAAAGAACGAATCTGTCCTTGTAATCCCGAAAGACCAAGCGCATCCCCATCTGCTACTAATGCATTCATCGTGGTTGCTAATTGTGCGAATTTACCCATTTTTAACCTCTTAATAAAAATTAATACATAAGTTAAGTTATATGCAAAACTCATCAATATGTCAACAGATAACTTTTTTATAAAAATAGCAGCCTATTGATCATTAATGATTACTTAATGCAATTGATATTGCATTAAGTATTTATAATCTATATAATCGTCTTTTAAATAATTTGCTGACCTTTTATCTGTACATTATAATGTACATAAATGTACAAATTAAGGTCTAACCATGCAAACCACTACTTTTACTGAATTTCGTAATAACGCTTCTCATTATTTGAATTTAGCGGAACAAGGAGAGAGCATCGTGATTATCAGGCATGGAAAGCCCATAGCAGAGCTAAAACCTATCGCATCGAATCAAAAAACCCCAAGCTGGAAATCAGCTGGGCTTGATATTTCTATTCCAGGCGTGAGTTTAAGTGCAGAAATTTTAAAGCAAAGAAAAGAAGAGAATAAATGAAAGTTTATTTTGATACTTCAGCATTCATCAAACGTTATCTATTAGAACAAGGCAGTGAGCAAGTACCTCTGATATTAAATAAAGCTTCTGCACTCGCCTTAAGTGCGCTTAGTTTACCTGAAATGATTTCGGCATTAACACGTTTAAAACATGAAAAAAAATTGACTACGCATCTCTATCAAACCATAAAAAATAAAATTTATGATGATTTGACCAATATTATTTTATATCCCATGACACCTCAAGTAATAACTTTAACTACAGAAATAATTGAGAATAATAAAGTCAAAACCTTAGATGCCATCCATATTGCCAGCGCTAGTGTTTGGATGTGTGATTATTTTGTTTCGGCAGATAAGATACAAATATCAGTTGCAAAAAAAATAGGGCTTAAAATTATTGATGTGTCAGAGACAACAAATAATTAGCTGTTTGATCTAAATTATCAAAAACCAATCCTTCTTTTAATTCAAGATGTTCTGATAATGTGCGAGTACCATTGCCGGTTTTGACTAAAATTGCTTTGCAGCCAGCAGCTTCACCTGCTTGCAAATCACGTAATGAATCTCCGATAACATAAGTGTTTTGAGGTGCAACCTGAAACTTGCTGAGTAATTCCAAAATCATTCCAGGTAAAGGTTTACGGCACAAACAATTTTCATTCGGTAAATGTGGGCAATAAAGAATATCATCAATTTTTCCACCTACTTCGCTTAGTAATTTGCGCATTTTATTGTGAATATTTGATAATGTTTCTTCAGTAAATAATTGACGGCCAACACCCGATTGATTAGTAGCGACACACACAATAAATCCTGCTTGGTTAAGCTTAGCAATTGCTTCTAAACTGCCTGGAATTGGCGTGAATTCTTCTGCGGATTTGATAAAATCTTTGGATTCAAAATTAATTACGCCGTCGCGATCTAAAATAATAAGTTGTTTCACGTCAGTTCCAATAAATAAAAATTTTATAGGCTGAAAGCCTTTAATTTTTTTAGCCCAGGGTTAGGCGTGCGTAGCACGACTTACCCTGGGTAAAATAAACAATAGTTCAAGCGCTGTAAGCGCGCAACAAACATCATAAAAAAAATATACAGTTAAGTGCATTGTTACGCACTTTCAGTGCTTATTCTTTTTCTATTCATTTACCCAGGGTATGCGCTAATCGCGCGAACCCTGGGCTAGAAAAATCTAAGGCCTACGGCCTATTGAGAAACTACTAAATAAGATAGATCGGCGATTTTTAAAAAAAGATTTTCTGTTAACAATTTCAATAATGATAACCTGTTAAGTCTGATATCATTATCATCACACATCACCAGAACTTTATCGAAATATGAATCAAGCACTGGTTTTAATTTTGCCAATGATACAAGAGCTCCATAATAGTCTCTATTTTTACAGAATTCACCCACTGCATGATATTGAGCACTCATTGCAGTTACTAAATCATATTCTTGTTGTTCATATTTATCGTGCAAACCTGGATACGGATCTGGGATTTGAATACTTTGTTGCTTTAACATAAAATTATTCGCACGTTTATGTGCAGTTGCTAAGCTTGCTGCTTCAGGCATGGTCATGAATTTTTGAAGCGCTTGTACACGCAAATAAATATCATAAGGAACATCATACTGAGGAATTTCTGGAGGTATCACTTTAGTAGATTCAAGCGCCCTTACGGATGCAAATAATTCAGGTTGAAATGATTGTTCTCTTAACCATGCATCAAATCTGTCCCAAATAAATAATGTCAAATCTTTTGCTTGTGAGTCTGTAAGTACTTTTTGATTTACTGAAAAACCAATTAAATCTCTAACATTTAAAAACCATTTCTTTTCAATAATAATGCGTAATACACCTATCGCAGCACGTCTAAGTGCAAATGGATCTTTATCACCAGTTGGTTTTTTATCCAAACCAAACATGCCACATAAAGTATCTAATTTATCGCTGAGTGCTAAAATTGCACCAGCATCAGATGAAGGAATCTGATCTTGTGGACCTTGGGGTTTATAATGCTCACGAATAGCATTGGCAAGAATATCTTTTTGTTGCTCATGCTTTGCATAATATCCACCCATAATACCTTGCAACTCTGGAAATTCACCAACCATTGCACTCGTTAAATCTGCTTTACATAATAAAGCAGCACGACCCATCAATTCTGGATCAACATTTAATTGCGCAGCAATTTGTTTAGCAATTTTAACAATACGCTCGCTTTTATCGAATACGCTACCCAAACCTTGTTGGTAAGTAATTTGTGCCAGCGCACTTAATCTATCTTCTAACGTTTGTTTTTGATCTTGCGCAAAGAAAAATGCGGCATCACTTAATCTCGCGCGCACCACTTTTTCATTGCCCGAAATCACTTGCTTGGGATCTTTGCTATCAATATTAGCAATCGTAATAAAATACGGCTGTAATTGTTTTTCATCATTTTCTAACACAAAACATTTTTGATTTTGTTTCAATGTTAAACTAATCACTTCTTTAGGCAGTTTTAAAAATTCTGGATTAAATTGTCCAACAACCGCGACCGGCCACTCAACAATACTGGTGACTTCATTTAACAAGTCTTCTTCGATAATCGGCTTGAGTTTATATTTTACGCCTAAATCTTCAATTTGCTTTTGAATCGCTTGTTTGCGTTTCTCAAAATCTGCAATCACAAAACCCTGCTTTTCTAGGGTATTTTCGTAGTTTTCAGGTTTGTCGATATTAATAGCTGTATTATTTAAAAAACGATGACCATAAGTTTCACGGCCAATTTTTTGATCAAATAGTTTGCCTTCTAAAACTTCACCCCCAAATAGTACCAACGCCCAGTGAACGGGACGCACGAATTTAAAAGTAGTGTTTCCCCAGGACATAGGTTTTTTAATAGGCAATTCTGCTAAAGCTTGTTCAATTAACGCTAATAATTCAGACACTGTTGCACGCGCTGTTTGCGCTTGCTTATAAATAAAATATTCGCCTTTATCGTTTTTGATTTTTTCTAAATCGCTAACGCTAACTTTAAATTTATCCGCAAAACCTTGTATTGCAGGCGCAGCAGCATTGACCGGTGGGCCACGATGTTCAACTGTTTTACCAGGAATTTCTTGCGCAACTTTATTAACCCGTAAAGCCAAACGTCTTGGCGTTGCGAAAACTTGATGATTTTGATAAGCAATTTGTGTTTTATCTAATAAAGCTAAAAAATTTTCTGCAAAAGCTTGGCTTAAATTCCAAACTGCTTGCGTAGGTAATTCTTCAGTCCCAATTTCAATTAATAAATCACTCATGCCAAAACTTCCTGATCGTAATACGCTTTTGCAATTGCACACGAGAGTTTGCGTACCCGTAAAATATAACGCTGCCGCTCACTCACTGAAATTGCCTTGCGCGCATCGAGTAAATTAAATGTGTGCGATGCTTTTAAAACTTGTTCATACGCAGGCAATAATAAATTCTCAGTTAATAAATTTTCTGCACTTTTTTCATATTGTTCGAATTGGGTAAATAATAATGCTGTGTCGGCTTTTTCAAAATTATAAGTCGATTGCTGTTTTTCATTTTCTAAAAAGATATCACCATAAGTCACAGGACCATTGGGCGTATTGGCCCAAACCACATCAAACATACTGTCTTTATTTTGCAAATACATCGCCAAACGTTCAAGCCCGTACGTTAATTCGCCAGTAATTGGATGACATGGCACACCGCCTACTTGTTGGAAATACGTAAATTGCGACACTTCCATACCATTTTGCCAAACTTCCCAACCTAAACCCCAAGCGCCGAGCGAGGGTGATTCCCAGTTATCTTCGACAAAACGAATGTCTTGGGTTTTAACATCAATGCCCAAAGCAATTAATGAATTTAAATAGAGTTCCTGAATATTTAAAGGAGAAGGTTTTAAAATGACCTGAAACTGATAATAATGTTGCGTGCGATTTGGATTTTCCCCATAACGACCATCAGTCGGGCGCCGACAACCTTGTACATAAGCACAAGACCAAGGTTTAGGGCCTATGGCTTTTAAAAAGGATGCGGGATGAAATGTGCCAGCGCCCATTTCTAAATCATAGGGCTGTAAAATAACGCAACCTTGTTGCGCCCAAAATTGCTGTAGGGCCAAGATTAAATCTTGGAATGTTTGTGGTACTTGAGTGTGCATACAATATGATGGCATGTATACACACTTATATCAACGGCTTAATAATGATTACCTGGTTGGCTAGGCTCTACTTGGGGTGGTTCTGGTACATCAGGTTGTACTTGTGGCGGGACGTTGGATTTATTTACACGAGCATCCCACGTAGGTGCCATAACTTTCAACATAGATTCTGAATCCCAAAGCGAATCACCTTCCGAAACAGATTCTTGAGTATTCAAAAGTGAGGCTATGGTTTGCTCTATGAGTAATACATGTGTTGGGTTATTTGGCTCTGCGACACTAACTAGATTCAGAAAATTACGAAGTGCTAATTCGTTTGCTGCCCGTTTTGCTGCTTGTTCCACTTCATGAATCAAATCATTTCTTTCTTCATCACCAAACGCATCTATGTGAGTCCTTTTTGGCATATGCCAGTCTCCTAAAATAAGTTAATCATCGAGATTTATTCTATCAGATTTTTTATTTTGTCATAATTAATTTTTATTAAGAGTAAATGAACGGCTATAAAACTTACCGTTTTGGCAACTAAATACGGTATAATGGCTCATGAATATTTATATCAACGGTCAAGCTCAAACCCACGATTTAGGTCTATCTGTACACGGATTAGTTGAAAAACTTGAACTGGCCAATAAGCGTTATGCGCTTGAATTAAATCAAGCCATTTTGCCGCGTAGTTTATATGCGCAAACGTTATTAAACGAGGGCGATCAAATCGAAATTATCCATGCAGTCGGAGGCGGTTAATGAGTGATCCTTTAGTTATTGGCAATCGCAGTTTTGATTCTCGCTTAATGGTGGGAACGGGTAAATATAAAGACCTGGATGAAACGCAAGCCGCCATCAAAGCATCGGGCGCGCAAATTGTCACCTTTGCCTTGCGCCGAATTAATATTGGGCAAGAAAAAGACCAGCCAAATTTACTCGATTATATTTCACCCAAAGAATATACAATGCTGCCAAATACGGCAGGATGTTATAACGCAACGGACGCTGTTCGCACTTGCCAAATTGCACGCGAATTATTAGACGGCCATGATTTTGTAAAGCTTGAAGTATTAGGCGATACCAAAACTTTATTTCCAAATGTCATTGAAACATTAAAAGCGGCGGAAATTTTAGTTAAAGATAATTTTAAAGTATTAGTGTATACAACTGATGATCCCATTATGGCTAAACAATTAGAAGAAATTGGCTGCGTTGCGATTATGCCATTGGCTGCGCCGATTGGTTCTGGTCTAGGTATTCAAAATCGTTATCACATTCGTTTTATTATTGAAAATGCCAAAGTTCCTGTGATTGTAGATGCCGGTGTTGGCACTGCATCTGATGCTGCTATTGCAATGGAATTAGGTTGTGATGGTGTACTTATGAATACTGCTATTGCCGAAGCAAAAAATCCAGTATTAATGGCACGTGCAATGCAATATGCAATTAAAGCTGGACGTGATGCTTATTTAGCAGGACGCATGCCCAAACGTCCTTATGCCAGCGCATCAAGCACAACAGAAGGTTATTTCTTTTAAATGCTAATGCGCACGATCCACAGTTTTGTTCGCCGTGAAGGGCGCATGACCAATGCGCAACAACTCGCTTTTGATACCTTATGGTCCAGTTACGGCATCGATATTTTTCCTGACACGGTTTTAGATTTTAATAAAATTTTTAATCGCAATGCACCTACGGTTTTAGAAATTGGTTTTGGTAAAGGTGAAGCGTTAATTGAAATGGCTAAACAAAAACCTCATGTGAATTTTGTAGGTGTTGAAGTTTATAAATCCGGCACCGGCGCATTATTTAATACTTTAAAAGAGCAAGACATTAAAAATGTACGTGTGATTTTGGCAGATGTCGTGCCTTTACTAACCAACGCAATTCCCGCTCACAGTTTATCGCAAGTTTATATTTATTTCCCCGATCCTTGGCCTAAGAAAAAGCATCGCAAAAGACGTTTATTGCAAACGGAATTTTTAGATTTAATTAAACGCGTTTTAGTGCCTAACGGTTACATTCATTTTGCTACGGATTGGCAAGATTATGCACGCCATGCCACTGCCGTTTTATCACAGCATCCCGACTTTGAAGTCGTTCTTGATAAAAACCTAATCCTCGATTATGTGCCACGTCCTAGCACCAAATTCTATCGTCGTGCGCTAGAATTAGGGCATAAAATTACGGATTTGAGCTATTGTTATAAAACACATTAAGGAAAATTTGTGAACTCTAATATCACGATCATAGGCGCAGGTCATATGGCAACGGCTATCGTAGCAGGTCTTGCACATGCAGGCGTAGATTTATCACGTATTTGGATTACAGATAAAAATTTCCAAAAGCTCGATGCATTAGCTCAGCAGTTTTCTGTAAAAACCAGCATGGATAATCACGCAGCGATTAAGCGCGCAGATATTGTTCTTTTAGCCATTAAACCCCAAAGCTTGCCTGCATTTGCAGCGGAACATCAAGCAGCTTTTTCGCATATGCCTTTAATCATTTCTATTTTGTCTGGAATTCCTATCGCACAATTAACACAATTATTAGGAGCGATGCCGATTGTTCGCGCGATGCCGAATATTTTAGTTTCTTTATCACAAGGCAATACGATTTTATTTTCAGCCGAAAAACATAATAATGTCGAGGATTTTTTCGCACCATTAGGTATCGTGCAATGGGTAAATGAAGAAAAACAATTAGATGCTTACACTATATTAACAGGCTGCGGTCCAGGTTATTTATTTTTTATGATGCAAAGTATTATTGAAGCTGCAGCAGCATTAGGCATCGATGAAATCGATGCAAAGACAGCGGTGTTACAATTATTCTCTGGTTCTGCACAAATGGCGATGCAAAGCCCAGCGACATTAATTGAATTACAACAACAAGTCGCCTCCAAAGGTGGCGTTACTGAAAAAATATTACTTTCATTAAGTGAAAATAAAATACCGGATTTATTTAAACAAGCATTTTTAATTGCTGATGCACATAATCAAGCATTACAAAATCATAAGGAATAATCATGAGCCCTTTAATACTCGCTGCGATGTTTTTATTGGATACTGCATTTACTTTTTTAATTTTAGCGGTACTGTTGCGTATTATTTTACAACTGATCCGCGCGGACTTTTATAATCCTATGAGCCAAATGGTGATTAAAGCCAGTAATTTTTTAATTTTACCGATGCGCCGTATTATTCCTGCGTATTATGGAATAGATTGGGCCAGTGTTGTGATCTTAATTGTTTTAGCTTTTTTAAAGCAAGGTTTATTAATTTTATTAACGACTGGGATTTGGGTCAGTAATGCTGGGTTAATGCTATTAGGCATGGCTGATATTTTTGATATGGTTTTTTATATTTATTTATTTGCGCTGATTGCAATCGCTGTCAGTAGTTGGCTGAATCCTACTGCAGTTAATCCTTTAATTCAAATTGCATCTCAATTAACAGCGCCTTTATTAAATAAAATCCGCCAATGGGCGCCGATCATCGGCGGATTTGATATATCACCGTTAATATTCACGGTGATATTGGTTTTATTTAATATTCTTGTGATTCAAGTGCTCAGTTATCAAGGTGTAACATTGGTTGAACGTTTAAGTAAATAATAACTGATCAAACCTGAAAGCAAAGAGCCCACTAAAATACCCAATTTACTTTCATCAAAATAAGTAATATTGACATCTTGGAAAGCTAATGAGGCGATAAATAAACTCATGGTAAATCCAATGCCACATAAGGTTGCGCCTGCATAAAGCATGACCCAATTAGTGCCACGTAACATTTGCGCAATACCTAATTTAATCGCAGCACCCGCAAATAAAAACACACCGATTTGCTTACCGAGCAACAAGCCTAGCGCAATACCTAAGGTAATCGGATTTAATAAGTCATTCCATGTGCTACCCGCAAATGAAAGACCTGCATTGGTAAATGCAAACACGGGGACAACAAAATAAACAACCCAAGGTTGTAAAATATGTTCTAAATGCAACATGGGGGATGCTGTCGCATCATCTTTACCGCGATGAGGAATCATTAGTCCTAATGCTACGCCCGCTAACGTTGCATGAATGCCCGATTTTAAAACAAAAAACCACATTAAAACACCGAGCAATACATAAGGTGTTAATACTTTTACTTTTAAGCGATTTAATATAAACAACGCTGCTAAGCATGCGAGCGATAAGAACATTGATAAATAAGATAATTCTGATGTATAAAAAATAGCAATCACGATGATTGCACCAATATCGTCAAAAATGGCAAGTGCTAATAAAAATGCGCGCAATGCGCGGGGAATGCGTGGACCTAATAACGCTAATACACCTAATACAAAAGCGATGTCGGTTGCAACAGGAATTGCCCAACCTTGCATATAAATACTATCGCCCCAGTTAAATAGTGTATAAATTACCGCGGGAACTATCATACCGCCTAAAGCGCCGATCGCGGGTAATGCGACTTGGGACGGTTTTGATAAATCGCCTTCTAAAAATTCGCGTTTAACCTCTATGCCGATGAGTAAGAAAAATAAAGCCATTAAACCATCGTTAATCCATAAGGTTAGGGGTTTAATAAGACTAAAATCACCCATCTTAATGCTAAAAGGCATATTGAGCATATTAAGATAGGTTTCTAAAAATGGTGAATTCGCAAAAATTAAAGCTAAAATTGCAGCGCCGAATAATAAGCCGCCGCCTAGGAGTTCACGTTTTCTATTGCTATCCATTAAAGCGCTCCGTTAAACAAGGGAAAAGACTAATTGTATCATAAGGATATTAGGATACCCAATCTTGGGCAGGTAAGTATGTTTGATATAACTCAGCTTCAGGCGAGCCGGGTTCAGGTTGGTATTGATAATGCCAATGCACAACCGGTGGCAAAGACATTAGAATAGATTCTGTACGGCCGCCGCTTTGTAAACCAAATAAAGTGCCGCGATCGTAAACTAAATTAAATTCTACGTAGCGACCCCGACGGTAACATTGGAACGCTCGTTCTCTTTCTCCGAAAGTTCTCTTTTTGTTCTTATTTAAAATAGGTACATAAGCGCCTAAGAAGTTATCTCCTAGGGCTTGTGTAAAAGAAAAGCAGCGCTCAAATTCCCATTCGTTTAAATCATCAAAAAATAGACCACCAATTCCGCGAGCTTCTTGGCGATGTTTAATATAAAAATAATCATCACACCATTTTTTAAAGCGAGAGTACACATTTTCGCCATAAGGTTCGCATAAAGTTCTTGCTGTTTGGTGCCAATGTACGCAATCTTCTCTATTTGGATAATAAGGAGTTAAATCAAAACCACCGCCAAACCACCAAACAGGCGCTTGATTGGGTTTCTCCGCTATAAAGAATCGCACATTCATATGTGTTGTTGGCACATAAGGATTATGAGGGTGTAAAACTAGGGACACGCCTAAAGCCTGAAAACTGCAACCGGCCAATTCTGGACGCGCTAGTGTGGCCGCTTTTGGCAATTCATTCCCATACACATGAGAAAAGTTAACCCCACCTTGTTCAATAACATTGCCTTGAATAACGCGGGTACGGCCACCGCCACCTAATTCTCGCTTCCAATCATCTTGAATGAATGTTTTGCCATCAATAGCTTCGATGCCATGACAAATGGAGTCTTGTAACTTAAGAAAATAGTTTTTAATGGTATCTAGAGGTATTTGCATAGAAACATCTTAAAAACTAAGTCCTTGATTGTCAATCATCATTACCCAAATACAGAAGCCGTTTTAATCGCATGGAATTGTTGTAAGTTATGTATAACTTCCTTAACAGCTCTTTTGCCTGTTTTGTTATTCCAATGTTCTGTACAACGATTTCCTACAGCCCCAGCGATTAGCGCAACAGGAATCACCGCTGGGATCACCGCTAATTCAACAGATTTCAGGGCACCAAAAGATACTACGGCTAACAAAGCTGCTTCAAAGCTTACACCCGCGACTACCGTAATAATCCCAGCGCCTGATAGCACAAGGCCTATTGTTAACACAGCCCAAAAGCCGCGCCAGAGCCATTTTTTTAATGCGGGATTTTCAGATAAAGCACTTAGATTTGCATACATTTGCATTTTATAAGCATAAATCAAGCCATCGATATCGTATAATTTCTCCTGTTGTGCGCTATCACAAAATTTTCTAATTATTGCATTTGTACGATCTTCCATTATGAGCAAATGATTTTCATTTTTTTCAATAAGCGGATCACTTAAATTTTTAGTCTTTCTATCTGCTAGCACAGATCGAGCTTGCGCAATTAAAATCGCCAAACTTTTAATACTACTTTCGAGCATCGCTAATTGATTCTGTAAGTTATAAAATTTTTGTTGCTCTTCTATCTTGGCTTCGGCTAATGCTTTCGCAGTAATATTTTTTTTAGCTTGCGCAATATAACTTAACGCTTTATCTAAACCCACTACATTTTTTACATTAGTGAATTTTTCCATAAACGGTTCGAGCGTCAGTGGCACAAAATCATTAGATAATCTTTTGTTTAATTCTTGATATGCACCACCTGTAAGCTCTACGCTCGCTCCATAACGCTGTGCATAGTCAGCAAAATTCATACCATTAACTCGAATTACTCGATTTGCACCTTTTGCTAATAAATAATCTACCATATCTAAGTTGCTCGTAGCAGCAGCTAAAAATATTGGTGGATACAGCTGATCGTTGGGTGGATTAATGGTGAGTGGATTAATGATTGCTAGATTATTATTTTCTAGAAATAGCCGCGCCGCAGTAAAATGTTCTTGCTCTAACGCGAGGTGCAGTGCAGTAGATCCACTTACGTAATTAAAGCCATTAATTTCTTTATTGTTTAATCCGACTTCTTGCTTTTGTTCAAGCGTCTTAACTTGGATAGTTTCTGCTAGCAACACCTGAGGTTCAGAAGTATTACGTAATAAAAAATCAAGGATTTCAACATGACCACTTTTCGCAGCCAGTTGTAATGGTGTGAGTTCAACAAAACTTTTCCCGTCATAAAGTCTAATTTTTAATTTATTAAAATTTTCGCCAAATTGCTCTTTTATTTTCGACGCTGCATGACAATCTTCATCAGCTGACCAGAACGGTCTAAATTTGGTTAGTGCTTCAGAAAATTTATTGGAATCACCGTCAATAATTGCATCAACTAGCTGATTATAAAGTCCTTCCTGAAGAGTTATAAATTCTCCACGGCCTGCAAGAACTTTGTATTTTTTTCGCATAATAATTCACCTCTGATTTGGTATGTAGTCATCATAATATCGTCGACTAGGAACCAAACTTAAATATTTTAATTTAATAAAGAAGGATTATCTGAAAATACACTGCAAACACCCTTATTAAATAAGGTTGCGGCAAGGGAAGGGTCATTGACAGTAAATGCTAAAATTTTATAACCCTTATTGTTTATAGAGGTCACAAGTTCTTGCGTTAACATGGGATAATAAAGACTTAAGGCGTAAAGCGGTAATTCTGGTAGTGCTTGATCCACATCCGACCAATTATCCGCAACTAAACCTAATTTAAATTCTGGCGCGTGTGTATGTAGCGTTTTTAAGGCTTCTAATTCTGAGCTTGAAAATAGAATATTATTTGGATGATAAACTTCAAATTGCTTTAAAATATCTAAAGTAATTAATGCTGTTTGCTCGGCAAAATCTTTTGTGGTTTTTAATTCAATATTTAAACTCAAACCTAAATCCGCGCAACACATTAACGCTTCTATTAAAGTAGGGATTTGATCAGCAAAATTTTTGATTTGCGAAAAAGGTGTTTGTTGCACATTTTGATCTAATCCCAAAATCCGTTTAAACGTATCGTCATGATGAATAATCGCAACATCATCTTGCGTTAGCATCACATCAAATTCCACCCAAGTTGCGCCGAGTTCATGCGCTTTTTTAAACGCAAGCAAAGTATTCTCTAGTGCAACTTGGCTTGCACCACGATGCGCAATAACTTTAGGCAGATGCATGGGTTGCTTCTTTAATACTATAAGAAATAAGCGGCAAACCGGTGCTGTCATTAAATTCGGCAGCAGCGACTACGCCTAATTCTGCAATTTCTTTCGCATCTAATTTTGGATCATCATATTGCGTAAACATTGCACCTAATGCATATTCATTGCCTGAGCCGTAAGAATAAAAAGATGAAAATTGCTGTATATCACGATACGCGCCTACTGCAAAAATACCATGCGGATTGATTAATAAAATATCTAAGGTGTTAGTTTCAAATCCTGATTCATCGCTTTTTGATTCAAAAAAATAATCTTCTTTCAAAGCTTTTTGAAAATCGCGCCAATATAAAAAAATATCTTCCACGCTGCGCAATAACACTTCGCCTTCTTGCTGCGCAAAAAAATGTTTTAATGCATTATATCCAGCGGCAGGGCCAGTAATGGCGATGTAGTTTTCCCCAACTTGCATAATTTTGCTGTGGTTCATAACATACTTAGCGGTATTTTTTTCGCCACCCCATTTAATCAGTGAATCACAAGCAATTGCAATGTGACCATTTTTACGTACAGCAGTAACCGTAGACATGTTTTGTTTCCTTTAATTGTTAATGATTCTCATCGATTAAACGCCTTAGCTGTCCAATCAAATACAACGGTAAAGACAATAATTTATAATGAGCCCTTTGTTGCAACACTGTCATTGTATCTATCAGTGTTATCGTTGGGTAGTCACTATTGATGCGTACAGCCAATGGCCACTGCCGCATTCCCATTAATAAGTGTAGCGATTTTAAAGTTCCCGTGCTGCCTGCTTTCACTTCAATGGGAATCAATTGTTGGCCTTGTTGTAAAATATAATCTACTTCCGCACTTGAATTAGGAATATCTCGATTCCAATAGTAAAGTTCAGGTTCAATAAAATAAGGATTAAGTGTACGCAGCATTTGCCCAACAAATTGTTCTGCGATTGCACCTTCATACATTAATTGCACCGGCTGTTGTAATTGTTGCATATTAAGGCCCATAAGATTATGCGTTAAACCCGTATCTAAAAAAATGACTTTAAACGGCGTCGCCTTTTTCCCGCCTGCTAAAGGTATTCCTTGTGCATGATTGCTTGATACTATATGACAAACACGTGCCGTGCATAATAAATCTAAAGCTTTTTTAAGAATCATACTTGGTATTTCTTTATTCACGCGACTGTAAACAAACTTGCTGCTTAATTGCCTGGGTACAGAGAATAATACTTCTTCTAAACGATCTTTATTTATACGTTTTGCATATTTATTAAAATCGTCACGATAGGTTGCTAATAAATCTTGTTGCACTTGATTAACAGTGATTAAACTTTCCGAGCGTATCCATGCGACAACCGCTGCGGGCAAACCGCCAATTAAAAAATAATCTCTTAAATAACCCAATAATTGTTCATGTAGAACTTTAGGGATTTCATCACCCATTTTAAAAGATTCTAAAAACTCCACTAATTTGTCACGGCCGATCGCCAATAAAAATTCTTCAAATGATAAGGGTTCTAAATGAAAATAATTTATCCGTCCAACCGGCATACTAAAATCATGTTCATTAAGCACAAAATCTAATAAAGAGCCCGCAGCAATCACAGGCAACTGCGGCAAGTCTTCAGCAAACCAACGCAGCTTAGCTAATAGTTCAGGCACGACTTGAATTTCATCTAGGAATAATAAACACGCCGTCGGTTCAATTACTTTATTCTGGAGTGCTTCTAATAACAACACGATTTTTTTGACATCATTAGAGACAAATAAACTTTTATATTCTGGGTTTTTCTCAAAATTAAGTTCAATTAATTCTAGGCCATTAACGCGTGCAAACTCCCGGACCAAATAAGTCTTTCCCACCTGTCTTGCGCCACGCAAAACCAAGGGTTTTCGGCCATCTTGTTGAAACCAAGTTTGGAGTGAATTTAAAGCTATTCTATTCATATGACCCAGATTATAACAAAATCACGGGTTGTTTTCAATATGTAATCAATAAAATCATGGGTTGTTTTATTGGTCACGACCTATTGGTTTTAAGCGCATTTACAGGTATCCTATCATGATGATTAACCAGCTTTTAGCCACATTAAACGAAAAACAACAACAAGCCGTAAGCGCTGCGCCGAATCATCAATTGATTCTGGCCGGGGCGGGTAGTGGTAAGACACGCGTACTCATTCATCGCATTACTTGGCTGATAGCTACCCAGCACGTTTCACCGCATTCAATATTAGCGGTCACATTTACCAATAAAGCAGCGCAAGAAATGCGCTCGCGCATGGCGGAAGCTTTGCAAATGAATGTTTCGCATATGTGGATTGGGACTTTTCATGGTTTAGCGCATCGTTTATTGCGCATTCATTGGCAAGACGCGGGACTGCCAGAAGGATTTCAGATTTTAGATAGCGATGATCAATTGCGTTATGTTAAACGCGTAATTAAATCTTTGGAATTAGATGACACACGCTGGAAACCTAAACAAGCGCAAAGTTTTATTAATTCAAAAAAAGACGCAGGTTTGCGTCCACAACATATTGAACCTGGATTTGATTTATTTGTAAAAACTCAATTACGTATTTATCAAGAATATGAAAACATTGTAAGACAAGCGGGCGTTGTCGATTTTGCAGAAATTTTATTACGCACGTATGAATTATTGCGTGATAATCCTGCTTTATTAAAACATTACCAAGAACGTTTTAAATATATTTTGGTTGATGAGTTTCAAGATACCAATGCAATTCAATATGCATGGTTACGCCAATTAGCAGGAAGCGAAAATTTTCTAACCATCGTCGGTGATGATGATCAATCGATTTACGGTTGGCGCGGTGCTAAGATTGAAAACATTCATCGCTTTACGCAAGATTTCCCGACGGCACAAGTCACACGTTTAGAACAAAACTATCGCTCAACACAAACGATCTTAGGCGCATCGAATGCTTTAATTAGTCATAACACTGGCCGTTTAGGCAAAGAGTTATGGACGCAAGATGGTGAAGGTGAAGATATCGCTGTTTATGAAGCGTTTAACGAAATTGATGAAGCGCATTTTATTACTGCTGAAATTAAAAAATGGGGACAGTTGCATTCTTATTCAGACATTGCCATTTTATACCGCTCAAACGCACAATCACGTGTGTTAGAAGAATCTTTAATTCAAGCCAATATTCCTTATCGTATTTACGGTGGCCAGCGCTTTTTTGAACGTGCAGAAATTAAAGATGCATTGGCTTATTTACGTTTAGTAACCAACGGTCATGATGGCGCAGCATTTGAACGTGTTATAAACTGGCCTACCCGTGGCATAGGCGAAGCAACCCAAAATTTAATTCGTGAGCAAAGCAGAAGCGCACAACAATCTTTATGGGATGCGGCGCAAGCGATTATTGAACAAAATCTTTTAGCTGCGCGTGCAGCAAAAGCGTTACAGAATTTTTTAAATTTAATTGCGCAATTACGCGAAACAGTTTGGAATGCTGATAATTTATACGAACAAGTCGAAGCGGTGATTAAAGGCAGTGGCTTGATCGAACAATACCGCGCAACTGATCGCGATAAAATGTTATCCCGTTTAGAAAATTTAGAAGAACTCATTACTGCTGCAAGACAATACCATCCTGAACATACAGAAGGGTCGCTATTAAATAGCTTTTTAGCCCATGCGGCGCTAGAAGCAGGTGAAGAACAAGCAGATGCGCATCAAGCCTGCGTACAAATGATGACGCTACATTCTGCAAAAGGTTTAGAATTTCCATTAGTTTTTATGTGTGGATTAGAAGAAGGTTTATTCCCGCATCAAATGGCGATCGCTGAACATAAACATGTCGAAGAAGAAAGACGTTTATGTTACGTAGGCATGACCCGCGCGATGAAAAAATTAGTATTAAGTTACGCACAAACAAGAAGATTCCACGGACGAGAAGCGATGAGCCCGCCCTCGCGTTTTATAAAAGAAATTCCTGAAGAGTTTTTATCAATGGTGCGCATCACCAAACCCAAAAATTCCGGTGGTTATCGCACAGTATCCAATTATATACCACCGAGCGCTATTCAAAATGCATGGCCGTTTCAATTAGGCGCACGCGTGCGTCATGAAAAATTTTCCGACGGTACAGTTTTGGCTTTTGAAGGTCAAGGCGAACATGCGCGTGTGCAAGTTAATTTTGATCTGTATGGATCTAAATGGTTGGTGTTGGCTTATGCGAAGTTGGTGGAAGTTAATCAAAGTTGTTATCTTTAACTATGCTACAATCATCGCATCCACTGATCTGCCATTTTAACTGCATCTAAATTTAATGCTTTAGCAATTTTTAATAACGTTGTACGTTGAGGCATAGCATTGGAATTAAAAAATCGAGATAATGAGGGTTGCGGAATATGCGTCAATGTAGAAAGATGTGAAATCCCTCCATGCTGAATGACTAATTCTAATAAACTATCTTTGAATGCTCTAATATCTTTTGCAATAGACTCTAAATCATTAAACCGAAGATAAGCACCTTCTTGTTTGCCTTGTTGCTGACAATCGTAAATAAGCTCTTGTATAAATGCGTTTGTTAACAATCCAAATATCAATATTAATCTTTTCATCCAGAAAATATAACACAATGTTAAGCAAACACATCGTTGTTCTAGGAAACAATTTTCTGTACCTATTTAATAAACACTTTTAAAAAAGGCACACGTTGGATTGACGGTGCATAAACTATTGGTTCAAAGATGATTCCTGATGCAGCGAAAATAATCCCATAAACAAAATCACTAAAATAGGACCTATTAAAAGCCCAGAAACCCCAAACGCATAAACGCCTCCTAATAAAGCAATAAAAATAAGCAATCCATTAAGATGCGTTGATGTTCCAACAATAGTGGGTCTGAGTATATTATCTACGGGATTAACAACAGCAAGGCCAATAATAATAAGTATTATGGCATCATGTAATTGTCCTGCCAAGACTAATCCACCAGCCGCGGGTATCCAGACCAACCATGATCCAATAAAAGGAAATATGGAAAAAAATCCCATGACAGTTCCCCACAAAATAGGAGCGGGGATATTAAACCAAGCAAAAGCGAATCCAGCAATTATTCCTTGTATAGATGCAGCAACAAAAGACGCTGAAATATTTGCCTTGATCAAGGTTACAATTTCACTCGAGCGCTTTTCAATCCATGTTGAATTAAAGGGCAATGCTTTAATATAAAACATTACTTTTTCACCATCTCTAAAGAAAAAGAAAGTTGCCAGCATCGTGACAAAAACACCAATCATAATATTCCCAACATTTCCTATAAAATGAAGTGCAAATTGACCGACCTTACTTGCTATTTGTTGGCTAATTGCTTTTACGATTATCTCTAAATCTAAATTTAATTTGCCAGCCACTATATTTGCTTGCGCCATGATATTTTCGATAGGAATAGTAGGGATATTTAAACTCAGTGATATAGTTTCATGTGCAATGCCCAATGCAATAAACAACCCAGGAATAATAATCACTAAAAAAACCAATAACGTGCTGATGAATGAGGCCCAACCCTTGGATATTTTGTCCAAAATTCGTTCATGTATCGGATAAAAAAGAATTACCAGAACAGCTGCTAAAAGCAAAGCAGTAATAAAAGGCTGGAAAATAAGAAATAACAAATAAAAAAACAACAATAACATTGCGCTAGCAATAATGCTGGGTGCGTATCGAAACAGTTGCATCATTATTACTCGTCGTTAATTACTTTATCTAGTGGGCGCTGTACTCATTTCAAAGTATAGCCACGATATGGAAGTTGTAAAACACAATATAATAATTGCGCTATCATTACATAATGCTAACACTAACCTAATGGAGATGAGATCTAATGTCATGCATTTGATCTCAATGTTATGAATAATCAATGGCATGCTGATAACATTCATGAAATATGTAACCAACTGGATACTCATCTTGATGGATTAACTGAACAGCAAGCCCAAAATAGATTAGCCATTTACGGTCCTAATCAATTAAAACCAGCAAAAAGAAAAGGATTCTTTTTAAGATTATTAGCACAATTTAATCACGTGCTAATTTATATCTTGCTGGGATCTGCCGCTATTTCTGCATTATTGTTTCACTGGATTGATATGACAGTGATATTAAGTGTTGTAGTGATTAATGCAATCGTAGGTTTAATTCAAGAAGGAAAAGCAGAAACGGCACTCAATGCCATTTCTCATATGTTGTCCTTAAAAGCTGAAGTGATAAGAGATAAGAAACGCGCAAGTATTCTTGCAAAATGGTTAGTGCCTGGTGACATAGTTCTCCTTAAATCTGGAGATAAAGTACCTGCAGATTTACGATTAATAGACGTTAAAAATCTACAAATACAAGAATCCATTTTGACGGGAGAATCACTCCCCGTTGAAAAATCAATAGAGCCAACAAATTTAAATACACCCTTAAATGCTCGTTCTTGTATGGCCTATGCAGGCACATTGGTCACCTATGGCAAAGCCACCGGCGTAGTTGTTGCAACAGGTGATCAAACAGAAGTAGGCCATATTGGAGTGATGCTAGAAAAAATACCTGAATTAACGACACCGTTACTTAAAAAATTGAATGCATTTTCGAAAACTTTAACACTTATTATTCTAGCATTTGCATGTTTGTGCTTTATTTTAGGAATATTTATACGTCATTATTCAGTGCAAGAGATGTTAATGGTGACCATAAGTTTGGCCGTGGCTGCTATTCCCGAGGGGCTACCAGCCATTATCACTATTACACTCACTCTAGGCGTGATACGTATGGCGCATCGCAGTGCTATTATCCGTAAATTACCTGCGATTGAAACATTAGGCGCTGTAAATGTTATTTGTACTGATAAAACAGGAACTTTAACATTAAACAAATTAGTTGTTGAAAATATTACAACAACATTACATTCTTTTTCGGTAACAGGAATAGGTTACAGTGATGATGGAGATTTTTTATTAAATAATATAATCATCAATCCAGATGATTATATAGATCTCACTACCGCAATTCGCGGTGGAATATTATGCAACGATGCGCAGCTATTTAAAGACAATAACCAATGGGTTTTACAAGGCAATCCCATGGATGGTGCTCTTTTAGCATTAGGATTAAAATCTGAGATAAATTTAAGTTTGCAGAAAAAAATCTATCCATTAACTGATTTAATTCCATTTGAATCTGAATATAAGCTCATGGCCACATTACATCATGATCATCTGGGAAATGGCTACATATATGTTAAAGGTGCACCTGAGAAGATTATATCAATGTGTAGCAAGCAACTTGCAGATAATAAAAATGTTCCGATTGATAAGCAGTTCTGGTTGGATAAACTACAAAAACTTGCTGCAACAGGACAACGTATATTAGCTATCGCAATACGTCCTACGAACTTACAGCATCAATTTTTACAATTAAATGATATCGAATCAGATTTAACTATGGTTGCCTTATTTGGTTTATTGGATCCACCTCGCCCAGAAACAATTCAAGCCATAAGTGAATGTCAAGCTGCAGGCATAGAAGTTAAACTTATCACGGGAGATCATGTCGCTACTGCTCAAGCAATTGCGACACAGCTAGGGATAAATGACTCCCATAGGGTATTAGATGGAGATGATCTTGATAAACTACGCCCAAGCGCTTTGTTAAACCAAATCAATCAAACAAATGTTTTTGCACGCACCACTTCTTTGCATAAATTAAAAATTGTTGAGGCCTTACAATCTAAACAAAAAATAGTGGCAATGACAGGCGATGGTGTCAACGATGCGCTTGCTTTAAAGCGCGCAAATGTTGGTATATCTATGGGTATTAAAGGAACAGAAGTTGCAAAAGAAGCGTCCGACATCGTTCTTGCAAATGATGATTTCTCATCTATCGTCAGTGCGATAAAAGAAGGACGTACTGTTTATGAAAATATTCGTAAAACTATATTATTTGTTTTACCGACCGATGGAGGCGAAGCATTATTAATTCTTATAGCCATTTTATTTGGTTGGGCCCTTCCCATTACTCCGTTACAAATATTATGGATCAATACTGTTACTGCTATTACCCTCGGCCTAGCTTTAGCTTTTGAAAAGCCAGAAAAAGAGGTGATGAATAGACCACCGCGTAAATTGCAAACACCTATTTTCTCACCACTATTAATTTGGCGAATGGGATTTATGTCTTTGCTACTTATGCTCAGTGGGTTTGGTTTTTTCATTTGGGCACGGGAATTAAACCTTAGCATGGAAGTAGCGCGCACACTCACTGTAAACGCATTGGTGATGGGTGAAATTGCTTATTTATTCAATACACGTAAAATTTTGGGAAGCGCACTTTCACTAGAAGGTTTATTCGGCAACAAGGCGATTTTAATAGCAACTGCGGCTGTTATTATTTTCCAAATACTATTTTGTTACTCACCATGGCTGCAGGATATTTTTAACACAGCGGCATTGAGTTTTGTTCATTGGATTTATATTTTCTTATTTGGATTAGTCCTATTTTTATTGGTTGAATGTGAGAAATATTTAATTAATCGACTCTTCAAAAAAGTGATTTGAGTATGCTTTTGATTGATTGCCAACAACTCAAACTAAAACATAAATATAACACTGATAAATGATCAACTAAAAATTTCATCGACAGCGCCAATGACTCAGCGTAAAATAATCTTTTTACTACTAAAGGAATAATCATGGCTCCACCTTTTGTACTTGTCGACGGCTCCTCGTATATTTATCGTGCATTTCATGCGATGCCGCCGCTGACTAATCCTGCGGGTGAACCTACGGGCGCAGTGTATGGCGTGATTAATATGTTGCGTAAATTACTACATGAAGTGAATCCTACGCATATTGCTGTGGTATTTGATGCCAAAGAAAAAACTTTTCGCAGTGAACTTTATCCAGAATATAAAGCGCATCGACCTCCAATGCCACCTGAATTAGTCGCGCAAATTGAACCGATTCATAGCATTATTAAAGCCATGGGGATTCCAGTTTTGTGCGTGTCTGGTGTTGAAGCAGACGATGTGATAGGTACACTTGCAAAACAAGCGGCCGCGCAACATATGCATACTTTAATTTCTACGGGCGATAAAGATATGGCACAACTTGTGTGTGCACATATTCATTTAGTGAATACCATGACCGAATCAGAATTAGATCCTGAGCGTGTTGTAGAAAAATTTGGGGTCACCCCGATGCAAATAATTGATTATTTAACGCTCATGGGCGATACCTCGGATAATGTTCCGGGTGTAGAAAAAGTAGGGCCTAAAACTGCAGCAAAATGGTTACAAGAATATGGCACTCTTGATAATTTATTTGCTCACGCAAATGACATTAAAGGAAAAATTGGCGAAAATTTACGTGCAGCAATGGAGCGTCTACCTTTATCAAAACAACTCGTCACCATAAAATGTGATGTCGCACTTGATGTCACACCCGAAAAATTAACACGCGCAGCAGCTGATAATGAAATATTAAAAAATTGGTTTGAGCGTTTAGCATTTAAAGGCTGGTTATTAGAATTAAATCAATCTCACACACATGCGCCCACCATTGCACCGAACATCTCAAAAACTGAAAAAAATTATGAATTGGTTTTGACCGTTGAACAGCTTGATAGTTGGATTAAAAAAATAACTGATGCACCATTATTTGCAATTGATACAGAAACTACTGATTTGAATATGATTAACGCCAAAATTGTTGGTATTTCATTAGCAACATCTGTACATGAAGGTGCTTATATTCCTTTTGGCCATGATTATATGGATGCACCACAACAGCTTAGTGAAGCACAAGTTTTAGAGAAATTAAAACCTATATTAGAAAATCCACTAAAGCCAAAAGTCGGGCAAAATTTAAAATATGATATCAATACCTTCATTAATCACGGCGTAGAACTTCGCGGTGTTGTATTCGACACGATGTTAGAGTCTTATGTATTTAATCCAACAGCCGTGCGTCATAATTTAGATGCTATGGCATTAAAATATTTAGATCACCATACGATCACCTTTGAGGATGTTGCTGGTAAAGGCGCAAAACAACTGACATTTAATCAAGTTGATCTAGACAAGGCAGCGCAATATGCTGCTGAAGATGCAGAAGTGTGTTTACAATTACACGAAATGCTTTGGCCAAAAATTGCTGAAAACCCACAATTACTAGAAGTATTTGAAAGTATTGAAATGCCACTTGTACCTGTATTAGCACGTATTGAAAGAACCGGTGTATTAATTGATGCAGCATTACTACACAAACAAAGTCAAGATTTAGAAAAACGTCTTCACGTTTTACAACAAGAAATATATGCATTTGCGGGAGAAACATTTAACATTGATTCGCCTAAACAATTGCAAGCTATTTTATTTGAAAAACTAAAATTACCGACCACCACAAAACGCCGACTGGACAAGCATCCACATCGGAAGCTGTTTTGCAAGAATTAGCTGATGATTATCCATTGCCAAAATTAATTTTGGAATACAGAAGTTTAAATAAATTAAAATCAACTTACACAGATAAATTACCCGAACAAATTCAAGCTAAAACAGGACGCATTCATACGTCTTATCATCAAGCCGTGACCGCAACAGGGCGCCTGTCTTCTTCTGATCCTAATTTGCAAAATATTCCGATACGTACTGAGGAAGGCAGAAAAATTCGCCAAGCATTTATTGCACCACCTGGCTATAAAATAGTGGCCATCGATTATTCACAAATTGAATTACGGATCATGGCGCATTTAGCAGATGATCCTGGTTTACAAAAAGCATTTCGTCATGGCTTAGATGTACACACCGCAACAGCTGCAGAAGTATTTAACTTAAAACCCGAAGAAGTGACACCCCTGCATCGTCGCAATGCAAAAGCCATTAATTTCGGTTTAATTTACGGCATGTCCGCTTTTGGTTTAGCAAAACAATTAGATATTTCCCGTCATGAAGCCAAAGAATATATTGACACTTACTTTCAACGGTATCCAAAAGTAAAAGAATATATGGAAAATACACGCAATCTTGCTCATCAACAAGGTTATGTTGAAACATTGTTTGGCAGACGTTTATATTTACCGGAAATAAATTCTCGTAATGGCATGCAACGCACAGCCGCAGAACGCGCTGCGATTAACGCACCACTGCAAGGCACAGCCGCTGACATTATCAAACAAGCGATGATTATTATTGATCATTATTTATTAGCCGAAAAAATCGATGCGCGCATGGTCATGCAAGTACACGATGAATTAGTATTTGAAGTCAAAGCTGAACTGGTAGAAACACTTACACCTATTTTAATTTCAAAAATGGCCAAAGCTGCAAACTTAGGCGTTGAATTGCTCGCGCATGCGGGTGTGGGTGATAACTGGGATGAAGCGCATTGACAAGCAAAGTAATTACTGTATATACTTAATAGAATTAATAATATATCGAATAACCATGCTTGATCATCCCCCATCACATGATGCAAAACTCATTGCCATAGGCAATTCTAAAGGGATCCGTATTCCCAAGGTATTGTTGCAAAAATATGGCATAGAAGACATGCTTGTTTTAGAAGAATGTGAGCAAGGGATACTATTGCATGCCAAGGAGGATAAAAAATTGAGCTGGAGTGAAACTTTTAAACAAATTGCACAGTCTGATGAAAATTGGGATGATTTTGATACTACATTAAACGATGGACTAGAGGATGACTGTGATGAATCCGAAAAGATATGATATTTATATTGCTGATTTAAACCCTAGCACTGGCTCTGAACTCAACAAAAAAAGACCCGTTGTAATCATCAGCCAAAACACCATGAATTCTTTTTTAGAAACTGTAGTAATTTGCCCTTTAACCTCAAAGATTCACCCCAAATGGCGGAGCCGTATACAAATCGTTTGTGCAGGCAAAAATGCTGAAATAGTTGCTGATCAAATTAGAACCATCAGCAAGCTAAGACTACACCAAAAAATAGACTCTTTATCAGCCACCAAAGCCCAAGAATTGCGCCAAATTATTAATGAGATGTACGCAGCTGCATAATATTTATAAAGACAAAAGATTGACTCTTGCTAGCATTTTTGTTTAAAATCGAACAATGCACACGCTTTTTTAAACTTACCTTAACCGGAGTTAACCTTATGATTCTAAACAAAAAAACTAATGCCTTACTACTGACTCTTTCTTTATTTTTGACCCATTGCGTATTTGCGCAGGAACCACTGCCAAGCAATTTACTTGAGCTTAATAGTGAACATGGCACAGCGCTGCTGAAAAGAAGCTCTACTCCTAACACTACAGAATTATTACAAAACTTTACGACTCAACAAACCATGATGAATTGCGGCGTTGCGACTGCAGTGATCGTCCTGAACTCTACTATCATCGATCAAGCACCGACCGACCCTGCCTATGAAAATCAGTACGGATACGATTATTCTTATTTTACACAAAATACTTTTTTTACGGATGAAGTATTAGAGATCATTACGCCTGAACAAGTAGAAACGAATGGAATGACATTGGCGCAATTATCAGATGTAATGAATACCTATGGCTTATTAACACTTCCTGTTCATGCTGATGATTTAACACTTATAAAATTCAGAGCAATAGTCAGAGAAGCACTTGCTAATGGCCAATTCGTTACTGCGAATTTTTTAAGAACGGGATTAGGTCAAAATGGTGGCGGACATCATTCACCTATTGCTGCATATGATGCTGCAACGGATCAATTCTTAATTTTAGATACAGCACGTTATAGATATGCATCATTTTGGGTAACTGCTGATGATTTGTGGGATGCGATTAATACTGTAGATAATGATGCAAATGATTATCGCGGATTTTTAATCATCGCCAATCCGATTTAATCCTTCACCTCAATACTCCAGCCATTCCTGTTGATTAGAATGGCTGGAATTTTCTTTTAACTTGTTTGTTTCTCTTGTAATATTTGTGGCAAAGCAAATAACGCTTGTTCTAACGGTATGATCTTAATACTATCAACATAAAGTGTTTCACTTCCGCCATAAATCAATGTTAATTGTGCCATAGGGTAATCTTTAGCAAACGCTTTCAAGCCTGAAAAATCCTTATGATCTAGCTTTGTTTTCCGCTTAATTTCAAAAGCATGCAAACCATGTTCACCGTATAAAATAAAATCCACTTCAACATTATTACGCGTACGCCAAAAATAAATTTGATATCCAAAACGATAATAATCATTGATGGCTAATAAATGTTGTAAGACTAATGTTTCTAAACCAGCGCCATCAATCTCATCATCCGTATCTAATATTCCGCGGGGACGTATCGTGCGATAAATACCTACGTCAAAAAAATAAAATTTGGGATGGGATACTAATTGTCGTTGTGCTCTGCGGGTAAAGACTGGAATTTTCATTCCTAATAATAAATCTTCAACAATATCAAAATAAGCAACCACTGTTTTTTGCGCAATCGCGGCTTCACGCGCAACATTCGACATATTAAGAATATTACCTTGTGAGAAACTCGCCACTTCTAAAAATCTTGCAAACTCTGAAAGGTTACGTGTAATCCCTTCTTGCAAAATTTCTTCACGCAAATAGGTTGTCACATAAGTTTCTAAGTAAAGAGCAGGATCAGAATTGTTAATAACATTCGGTAATAAACCATATTTTAAGGCGTGCAGTAAATTAAAATCTTGCTGTAATTCTTGGCACACAAAAGGATACATTGTATATTTAAGTGCGCGACCTGCTAATAAATTAGTACCGCGTCTACGTAAACTACGTGCACTAGAGCCTGTCAAAATAAATTTAAATTTTTGATGCTCAATCAAACGATGTACTTCATTGAGTAATTCTGGGATTTTTTGAACTTCATCAATAATAATCCAGTTTTTAAAACTTGGGGGGATCATGGACTCAAGACGATTAGGTGCGGCTAATAAAGTATTATAGGTACCTGTATTGAGCAAATCGATATATAAAGCATCAATAAAATGTGACCTCACCCAAGAGGTTTTTCCTGTGCCCCTAGGACCAAATAAAAAGACACTTTGGGTACTTTCTGGGTCAATATTTAGTAATCGATTATACATTCATCTATTTTAAGCCAAAATATGCAATTTGTCTATGAAAAGGATAAATTGCATGTAAATTTAGAATAAATTAGGATAAATTGCATATAAACTCATAACTGATTGTTTTTAAAGTACTTTATATCAATCATTCACTCTTGGTGCTAATTCACCTTTCGCATAACGAGTTGTCATTTTCTCTAATGACATCACTTTAATTTTATCGGCATGACCCGCTGTGCCAAATTCTTGGTAACGATTTTTACAAATTTCATACATCGCATTGGTAGCGGCTTGTAAATATTTACGTGGATCGAATTCTTTTGGATGCTTTACAAAATATTCACGAATTGCGCCGGTTGATGCCATACGTAAATCAGTATCAATATTAATTTTACGTACGCCGTGTTTAATACCTTGTTGAATTTCAGCAACAGGAACGCCGTAGGTTTCGCCCATATCGCCACCGTGCTCATTGATTATTTTTAACCAATCTTGTGGAACGGAAGATGAACCGTGCATGACTAAATGTGTATCTGGAATACGCGCATGAATTGCTTTAATGCGATCGATTGCTAAAATATCACCTGTAGGTGGACGTGTAAATTTATATGCACCATGACTTGTACCAATTGCAATTGCTAGCGCATCAACATGCGTTGCTTTCACAAATTTTGCAGCTTCTTCCGGATCTGTTAATAATTGATCGTGTGATAAATGACCATCTGCGCCTGATCCATCTTCTTCTGCAGCTTTACCTGTTTCTAGAGATCCCAAGCAACCTAATTCACCTTCAACGGAAACACCACAACTATGCGCCATAGCTACCACAGCTTTTGTAACATTTACATTATACTCAAACGTACTTGGCGTTTTCATATCTTCTTTTAAAGATCCATCCATCATCACCGAAGTAAAACCTAACTGAATGGAACGCTGACATACCGCGGGCGATGAACCGTGATCTTGATGCATGCATAAAGGAATATGTGGCCATTCTTCACTGGCGGCTAAAATTAAATGTCTTAAAAAACTTGCACCGGCGTATTTTCTTGCGCCCGCAGAAGCTTGAACAATAACAGGACTATTGGTTTCATCTGCCGCCATCATAATGGCGCGCATTTGTTCTAAATTATTAACATTAAATGCAGGGATACCGTATTGGTATTCAGCAGCGTGATCGAGTAATTGTCTTAATGTAATAATAGCCATATAAACTCCTTAAATATTAGTTTCTTTATCAAAGCCGCGTTGCTCTAAAATTGCAACGCCAGGTAATTGTTTGCCTTCTAAGAAGGCTAAAAATGCACCGCCACCTGTGGACACATATGAAATTTTATCATAGACACCAAATTCATCTATGGCTGCTAATGTATCGCCGCCACCTGCAACTGAAAATCCTGCGCTGTCTGCAATGGCTTTAGTAATTTCTTGAGTACCGTGCGCAAACTCTGGAAATTCGAATACACCTAAAGGACCATTCCATAAAATTGTCTTGGCGTTTTTAAGTAAATCTTTGTAGAGTTCAATGGTCTTAGGACCAATATCTAAAATCATTTCATCATCTTTTACATCATCAACAGATTTTATAGTGGCTTTTGCATTGATATTAAATTCTTTGGCAACAGCAACATCTAGGGGTAATGGAATTTGTCTGTTTTGTGCAACCATACTCGCTAATAAAGTACGTGCTTGTGGTACTAAATCTGCTTCATACAATGATTTACCAATTTTAAATCCTGCAGCTGCTAAAAAAGTATTAG
This sequence comes from Legionellales bacterium, assembly GCA_041660525.1. Taxonomy (GTDB): domain Bacteria; phylum Pseudomonadota; class Gammaproteobacteria; order JABCZS01; family JABCZS01; genus JABCZS01. The sequence goes on from JBAZWD010000001.1 coordinate 99,443, forward strand.
CAATACCGCCACCAACTATTAATTGATCGACTTTTTGACTTAATGTATTTAACACCATTAATTTACTCGATACTTTTGAACCACCCACAATAGCAACAATAGGATGTTCTGGTTTTTCGAGTACTTTTGATAATGCATTTAATTCTGCTTCTAAAAGCGGGCCTGCAACGGCAAGGGGCGCATAACGTGCAACACCATAAGTTGATGCATGTGCGCGATGCGCGGTACCAAATGCATCCATGACAAAAACATCACACAATGATGCCATTTGCAGTGCTAAAACATTATCATTGCTAGTTTCACCGCGATTAAAACGTACGTTTTCGCAGAGTACGACTTCACCGGGTTTTACATCGCAGCCTTGTAACCAATCTGTTATTAAAGGCACATGTTGGCCTAATAATTCTGATAAACGTCTAGCCACAGGTAATAATGAATGCGTAGTATCGGCTTCACCTTCTTTTGGACGACCTAAATGTGACATGAGCATCACGCAAGCGCCTGCTGTTAATGCATACGAAATTGTTGGCAAAGCCGCTAGAATACGTTGATCGCTGGTGATTTTCCCGTCGAGCATGGGCACATTAAAATCTTCACGAATTAATAAACGTTTTCCTGCTAAATCAACATCGCGCAAATACAGTAGCATTAATTTTTCCTAAGCACGCATCAATGCGAGCGTTGTGTCTAACATGCGATTTGAAAATCCCCATTCATTATCATACCAAGACAATACTTTAACTAAATTACCGATGACTTTTGTTTGTGTTGCATCAAATACGCTGGATGCAGGATTATGATTAAAATCAATAGAAACTAAAGGCAAAGTGTTATACGTTAAAATGTTTTTAAGCTCACCTTTAGACGCAGTTAATAAAATATCATTCACTTCATCCACAGTAGTTTCGCGTGCTGCAGTAAATGTTAAATCAACAACAGATACATTAATGGTAGGTACGCGCATGGCAAAACCATCAAGTTTTCCCGCAAGCTCGGGTAATACTAAACCAATCGCAGCAGCTGCGCCGGTTTTAGTTGGAATCATCGATTGCGTCGCCGAACGCGCGCGTCTGACATCCACATGATAAACATCGGTTAACACTTGATCATTCGTATAGGAATGTATCGTTGTCATTAAACCTTGCACGATACCTAATTTTTCTTGCAAAGGTTTAACCAATGGCGCTAAACAATTTGTTGTACAAGAAGCATTAGAAATAATGGTATCTGTGGATTTCAGCGTTTTATCATTCACACCAAATACAATGGTAGCATCCACGGGGCTGCTGGCAGGTGCGGAAATAATTACTTTTTTAGCGCCGGCATTAATGTGTTTTTGTGCTTTATCTTTGGTGGTAAAAATACCTGTGCATTCTAATACCACATCTACGTCTAATTGACCCCAAGGTAATTGTTCTGGATCACGCTGCGCATAAACATGAATTTTATCGCCATTGATAATTAAATCATTGCCTTCTAATTCCACGGTACCTTTAAATTTTCCGTGTGCAGTATCATATTGGGTTAAATGCGCAAGAATACTTGCATCGCCCAAATCATTAATCGCTACAATTTTAATTTCATTTTTTTTATCGCTTTCATAAAGCGCGCGCAAAATATTGCGTCCGATACGACCATAACCATTGATTGCAACTTTTATTGGCATATAAACTCCTCTACAGTTTTTACTATATTTTGCACGGTGATGTGCAAGACTTGATAAACGCTTGAAGCCGGACCTGATTCGCCAAAACGATCAAGACCTATGATTTTTCCTTCAAGACCCACATAAGCAGCCCAGCCTTGTGTTACGCCCGCTTCAACAGCGACACGTTTCATTATATTTTTAGGTAACACTTGTTCTTTATAAGCTGCACTTTGCGCATTAAATACATCTGTGGATGGCATGGATACAACACGTACCGCATAATTTTTTTCAGCTAATTGTTTTGCAGCGTCGATGGCTAAATGCACTTCTGAACCTGTGGCAATAATAATCGCTTGTATCGTTTGTTTGGGTTCCCAAAGAATATAACCACCTTTTTCAATGTGATTTAATGTTTCAAGATCACGTTGCATAGCGGGTAATTTTTGTCGACTCAATGCTAAAACGGTAGGCCCTTTTTTCATTAACGCGCTTTGCCATGCAAAAGCAGTTTCAATACCATCACATGGGCGCCAAACGGACATATTGGGAATTAAACGTAAACTTGCTAATTGTTCTATCGGTTGGTGTGTTGGACCATCTTCACCTAAACCTATTGAATCATGTGTTCCTACTAAAATAACACGCTGATGCATAAGTGCAGCCATACGTAATGCATTGCGCGCATAATCTGTAAATACTAAAAATGTTCCGCCAAATGGAATCAGTCCGCCATATAAGGCTATACCATTCATGATCGCAACCATGGCAAATTCACGAACGCCGTAGAAAATATATTCACCACCCGGATTTAAATGCGAAAGCATTTGTGCATCTTTCCAGTGTGTTAAATTCGATTCAGTTAAATCTGCACTACCACCGATTAATTCAGGTAATTGCGCAGCAAAATGTGTAATCGCATGTTGCGATGCTTGACGCGTTGCAATGGTTGCTGCTGTTTCTTGCAATGATTTAAACCATGCATGTTGTGCTTGCGCAAAACCATCGGGCAAAATATTTTGCATACGACGTGTGAATTCTTTGGCTAAATCAGGATAAGTTTGTTTATATTTTTCAAAAGTATCTTGCCATTGCGCTTGATTATTTGCGCCAACATCACGTGCATTCCAATCGTTATAAATAGCTTCTGGAATTTCAAATGGCGCATGATGCCAATTTAATTTTTCTCTTGTTAATGCAATTTCGTCGAAACCCATCGGCGCGCCATGAACTTTTGAAGTGCCCGATAAATTCGGTGCACCAAAACCAATTTGAGTGCGACAACAAATTAAAGTGGGTTTTTCTTTTTCCTGTTGCGCAGCTTGAATGGCTTTACGAATCGCATCAGCATCATGACCATCAACATCGGATATCACGTGCCATTGATACGATCTAAAACGCTCGGGCACATTATCCATGCACCAATCATTAATTTTGCCATCAATAGAAATACCGTTATCGTCCCAAAACGCAATCAATTTTCCTAAACGTTGTGCGCCCGCAAATGAACATGCTTCGTGAGAAATGCCTTCCATTAAACAACCATCGCCTAAAAAAACATAGGTGAAATGATCAATTAATGTGAAATCTTTTTGATTAAATTCTGCGGCTAATTTTCTCTCTGCTAACGCCAAACCCACGGCATTTGCTAATCCTTGACCTAATGGCCCGGTTGTTGTTTCAACGCCAGGCGTCATACCATGTTCTGGATGTCCAGGGGTTTTGCTGCCAATCTGGCGGAATTGTTTCAGATCTTCAAGCGTTAAATCATAACCACTTAAATGTAATAATGAATAAAGCAACATGGAACCATGACCATTGGATAATACAAAACGGTCGCGATTAGGCCAAGTGGGATCGGCGGGATTATGCATTAAGAACTCTCGCCATAATACGGTGGCAATGTCCGCCATGCCCATAGGCATGCCTGGATGGCCGGATTGGGCCTTTTCAACCGCATCTATACTTAAAAATCGTAGGGCATTTGCTAAAACATCCAAAGAAGCCATCTTATCTCCATGTTAAATCAAACTATTGTGAGTTAAATACTGACTATTGTCTCATATTCCCCAAAAATATCCTATGCCTATTAGGCCCGCGCATAGAAAACCTAAACCAAAGCTTTTATATGCCGCTTTCTTGACAGCGCCGGCTTGGATTTTTTGTGCAGTTAGCATTTCCGGTAGTGCCATCACGCGGGTAATAAATGCCGGAGCATTACGAAGTTGTTGGCGTAATAATTTAAAATGAGATTGTTGCTTAAAAAACCTTTCTAAGCAGGGTCTGGCCGTATCCCAAATGTCGATATTGGGATCTAAATACCGCGCTAAACCTTCAACATTCATTAAGGTTTTTTGTAATAACATCAGTTGTGGCAAAATCACCATATTAAATTCGCGGGCTGTTTGTAATAAACGTAAAAATAATTCTGCGAAAGAAATCTCATGGGGTTCACGTGCGAAAATAGGTTCACATACAGTGCGTATCGCATTTGCAAATGCATCTTGACGCGTGCCCGCAGGGACCCAACCAGAAGCAATATGTAATTGCGCAACGCGTTGATAATCTTGTGCGAGAAACGCAGAAAAATTTTCAGCTAAATAACGTTGATCACTTTCAGGTAGCGTGCCGATAATGCCAAAATCCACCAAAATATATTTAATGCCTTCAGATGTTTTTTCTACGAAAATATTACCTGGGTGCATATCGGCATGAAAAAAATTATGTTCAAAAACGGCGGTAAAAAATAATTCTATAGTTTTTTGTGCCAATAAAGTTAAATCGATGTCTTGTTTTATTAATGCTTCTTTATCGCTAATGCGCGTTGCATGAACACGCTCAAATACAGCGATATTTTTTCGTGTATAAGGCCAATAAACTTGTGGAATCACAACCCAATCCAAATCTTGCATATTGCGTTTTAATTGTGATGCATTGGCGACTTCATAATTTAAATCAAGTTCTTTATTAATGATGTGTTTAAATTCTTGAATAGCGCCTGTTATCCCTATTTTTCTAAGTGTCGGTGAGAAAAACTCACCTAGGTTTGCTAAAAAAGAAAGTAAGCGAATATTTCGAGCGACTTGTTTTTTGATATTAGGACGTAATATTTTGATCACTACCGATTCACCGGTTTTTAAGCGTGCGCCGTGTACTTGTGCAACCGATGCGCTGCCGATAGGCTCATCTTCAAAATCTTTAAATAAAGCATCAACATCTTGGCCTAGACTATTTTTTATAATTAAGCGTGCAGTTTTGCTGGGGAAAGGTGGCACTTGATCTTGGAGCTTAGCTAATTCATCTGCAATATCAGGCGGCAATAAATCACGACGTGTAGCCAGTGTTTGCCCGAATTTAACATAAATAGGGCCCAATGCTTGTAAAATGCGATTAATGGGTAACATCGTTATACTCTTTGTTCACACAAACGCGCACGCACTAATAAGCGATCACATTTTGTGCGCACTTTATCTACTTCCTCAATGAAATTATCAATGGAAGATTTAGCTGCAATCATAGGGTCTTCATCAACAACATAATCCGCACCTTGACGCAAAACATAGGCAGCCGTTTGTTTTAGGTATTCGTGCGTATGACGTAATGTTTGTGCTAAGGCATGACCGGTAACATCGCCTACCGTATGCGCTAAAGCTTCTTCCCAATCAGGATGAAAGTCTTGAAGAATATGGCTTATTTTTTGTGCCACGTGCATATTGCCTTGCATTTGCACGTGTTGATCAGGTGTCGGTGTTCTTTTAGATAATTGGAATAAACTTTTACTGGATGCGCTAATGCTCACATCAACGTTTTTAGGTGCGCGAAGATTAAAAAATAATTGCTGTGTATCGACATGTAAATAAATTGTTTTATCTAACGATAAAATATGAATTGCAATGCAGCGATCTTGTAATTCTGTTAACGCATTTTGCGTATGTGGATCCAAAGACAATGCATAATTGACAACATTTTGCCCTGTAGCCAATAATGTTTCTAATAATAATTTCATTTAAACCCCCGATGTATCGCGACCACACCGCCTAATAAATTAAAATATTCTACTTCATTAAAACCAGCGGCTTGCATATTTTTTTGTAATTTTTTTTGATCCGGATGCATGCGGATGGATTCAACCAAATATTGATAACTGCTTTTATCATTCGCAATAAGCTCACCTAGTTTAGGTACAATATTAAATGAATAAAAATCATACGCTTTTTCTAGAAAATTATTTTGCGGCTTAGAAAATTCTAAAATCATAATTTGGCCGCCCGGTTTCAAAACTCGCAAGCATTCGTTTAACACAACGGCTTGATGCGTCATATTCCGAAAACCAAACGCCATAAATAAATGATCAAAGCTATTATCGATAAAAGGTAACTGTTCTGCATTGACCTGCAGTGCGCAGACATTGGAAATACCTTCATTTAATAAACGATCACGGCCCAATGATAACATTTCATTATTTAAATCGGCTAAGATGACTTGTCCTGTGCTACCTACTTTTTTTTGTAATAATTGGGTTAAATCGCCTGTTCCACCGGCAAGATCTAAAACCACTTGTCCAGGATGCACATTACTAATGAGCACGGCGTGACGCTTCCATAAACGATGCAAGCCCAAAGACATTACATCATTCATTACATCATATTTACCTGCGACACGGCTAAACACCGATTGTACGCGTTGTGTTTTTTCCTTTTCAGAAACTTTTTCAAAGCCAAAATGATGCGCCATTATAAAATATACCGCGTTAAATCATCGTCCTTGATTAAAATATTAAGCTGTTTATCCACATAAGCTTTATCGATAGCAATCGCTTGATCTTTATACTCACTGGCACCAAAAGATAATTTTTCCATTAACCTTTCCATGACTGTATGTAAACGTCGTGCACCAATGTTTTCCATTTTTTCATTAATTTGCCAAGCAATTTCGGCAATGCGATGTATGCCATCTTCGGTAAATGAAATATTAACATTTTCCGTGCCCAATAATGCTTGATATTGTTGTGTGATTGAAAAACTAGGCTCGGTTAAAATACGGGTAAAATCATCAACTTCCAATGCTGTCAATTCTACGCGAATCGGGAATCGACCTTGTAATTCAGGAATTAAATCCGAAGGTTTAGATAAATGAAACGCACCCGATGCAATAAACAAAATATGATCCGATTTAATCATGCCGTATTTTGTGGATACTGTCGTACCTTCAACCATCGGTAGCAAATCACGTTGCACGCCTTCGCCTGAAACATCAGGACCACCGCCGCGACCACCACGTGATGTAATTTTATCGAATTCATCGATAAATACGATACCATTTTGTTCCATATTCACAATAGCACGCGTGCGAATATCTTCTTCATTAATCAGTTTGCTTGCCTCTTCTTCTTCTAAAAGTTTTTTAGCCGCAGCAACGGTTAATTTACGTGTTTTCTTTTTGCCGCCCGACATATTTTGAAACATATCTTGTAGCTGGCTAGTCATTTCTTCCATGCCAGGTGGCGCCATAATTTCAACGCCTGCGCCGGCTGAAGTTTCAATTTCAATTTCGGTGGTATCTAAATCACCTTTACGCATTTTTTGTCTAAACAAATGCCGCGCTGCAGAATCTTCAGGTGCACCCGAATCCATATCGTCATGCGGGCGATTACGAGGCGGTGGCAACAATACATCCAAAATGCGTTCTTCCGCAGCTTGTTGCGCAAGTTTACGCACTTTATTTTTTTCTTTTTCACGAAACATTTTCACGGCAATGTCAGCAAGATCACGAATAATGGATTCGACATCACGACCGACATAACCCACTTGCGTAAATTTTGTGGCTTCTACTTTAATAAACGGCGCATCAACAAGGACCGCAAGACGGCGCGCAATTTCAGTTTTACCCACCCCCGTTGGCCCTATCATTAAAATATTTTTTGGAGAAATTTCATTACGCAAGCTTTCCGGCAATTGCATACGACGCCAGCGATTACGCACAGCATTCGCAACAGCAGACTTTGCTTCTTCTTGCCCCACAATATGTTTGTTTAATTCTATGACTAATTGTTGGGGTGTCATTTCAGACATGTTATCTCCTTTAGAGTACTTCTATAGTTAAATTATGGTTAGTATAAATACAAATATCTGCAGCAATGTGTAAAGATTTTTCTACAATTTCACGTGCGGAAAGTTCCGTATTTTCTAATAAAGCACTCGCAGCTGCTTGTGCATAAGGCCCACCTGATCCAATGGCAATTAAACTATGTTCGGGTTCGATCACATCACCATTTCCGGTAATAATCAGCGATGCGGTTTTATCAGCCACCGCTAATAGTGCTTCGAGCCTGCGTAAAATTTTATCGGTACGCCAATCTTTGGCCAAAGCTACCGCGCTACGTACTAAATGTCCGCCATGTTTTTCAAGTTTATTTTCAAATAACTCAAATAAGGTAAAAGCATCGGCAGTACTTCCGGCAAATCCGGCCAATACTTGATCGCGATAAAGACGACGGACTTTTTTAGCATTACTTTTCATGATCGTATGCCCCAGACTGACTTGGCCATCACCGCCGATGACAACTTCATCGCCTCTGCGCACAGAAACAATAGTAGTCCCATGAAATTGTTCCATAATCGTCCTCATTGTGCTTATTAATAGACAGATTATACACCGAATGTACGAAACTCCTTGCCTTTATTTTTTAAATGTATAAAATGATCCGAAAAAAAGAACATTAAAGATTTTCTCATGAAAATATCAACTTTTATTTTTTTACCTTAAACACTTTTACATCAATTTAGGTCATTGGTGAGCGATTCCAAGCCTCTACATTGCTTGCTTTTTACTCAAAAATAAGTACAATGATAAGTACAATGATAGGAGATAATATGGATACAATTAGTTACTCTGATTTTAGAGGCCACATGGCACACGTATTAGACCAGGTAAATGAAGATCACAAGCCCGTCATCATTACTCGCCAGAAAGGCAAGCCTGCTGTGGTAATGTCTTTAGAAGATTTTAAATCTTATGAAGAATCCGTTTATTTGGTAAGAAGCCCGAAAAACGTTGAACGCCTTAATCGCTCAATAGAACAATTGGAGTCTGGCAAAGGCCTCAGAAAAAAATTGATCGAGGATAAAGAGTGAAGTTAACTTGGTCAGATGAAGCCTGGGAAGATTATCTTTATTGGTTGGAGACAAATAAAAGCGTATTAAAGCGCATTAATACGCTTATTAAAGATATTAAAAGACATCCAACAGAAGGTATCGGTGATCCTGAACCTTTGCGTTACAATTGGTCGGGTTATTGGTCTCGCAGAATAAACCAAGAACATCGCTTAGTTTATAAAGCACTCAAAGATGAAATATATATTGCGCAGTGCCGGTATCACTATTAATTAACCTTTCTCTTCCACCAACAAGCTTTGGATAGATTGGGCTTGTAATTGAGCACGGACAGATTCTGCGCTTTCTCTGTTTGGGTAAGACGTTGAACGTACGCGAAACCAAGTATCATTCGGTGCAAGGGTTACGGCTTCAATTTCAACTTGAATACCGGTTAAAGCCATTTGTGCTTTTAGGCGATCAGCATCTTCGTATTTACGAAAAGATCCCAATTGTATGCGAAAACCTGCTTCTGACGTAGGTGCTGTTTCAATTACTTCTGGTGTTTCAGATGTTTCGTTTGCAATAACCACTTGCGTTGATTCTTCTGCAGTTTGCGGGACAACCACTTCTATTTCAGGTAATAAGCTATAAAAATCAAAATGTGGACTGCGTGCGGCAGCTTCTTCTTGTTTTGGTGCTGCTTGCTGCACAATAACCGGCGCTTTTTCTAATTCAAGTTGTGCAATTTTAGGGTAAATCACTGGGAATAATTTAAACAAGGCAATAACGCTGATGATAATGCCAATAGCTGTGCCTGCTAATAACCATAACCAATGATTGGATGGTTCTGAACTTATCTTATTGCGCCCTTTCCTGGCAAAATCTCTTCCCATCTCTTACATACTCTCAGGTGCTGTTACGCCTAGGATGTGCAAACTATTCACCATAATTTGTTTTACGGCTGTGAGTAAAACTAAACGAGCTTGCATCATTTCCCCACCATTTTCCAAGATAAAACGCTGCGCATTATAATAACTGTGGAACTGGTGAGCGAGATCACGCAAGTATTGTGCCAAACGATGCGGTTCATAAGCCAAAGCCGCACGCTCTATTAAATCTTTATAGCTGGCAAGTGAGCGAAATAATGCTTGCTCATAGGAAGAATTGAGTTGCGCAATTGCTGCTAAACCTGCACCTTCATCATAAATTAAATTTTGCTCTTTCAGTTGACGAAACACACTGCAAATCCTTGCATGTGCATATTGAATATAAAAAACCGGATTATCTGCGGATTGAGATTTTGCTAAATCTAAATCAAAATCTAAATGTTGATCGGCTTTACGCATCACATAAAAAAACCGCGCAGCATCATTGCCAACTTCTTGACGCAATTCTCTTAGGGTGACAAAAGATCCACTGCGCGTCGACATTTGTACCCGCGTATCGCCACGGTATAAAATTGCAAATTGCACCAAAACCACATCTAAAATATCGCCTAAATTTGAGCTGTATCCTAAGGCTTTCAAGGCTGCTTGCATACGCGGCACATAACCATGATGGTCCGATCCAAATACATCAATCATTTTATCAACGCCACGTTCATATTTGAAAACATGGTAAGACACGTCATTAGCAAAATAAGTAAATTGACCATTTTTACGTTGTAAAACCCGATCTTTATCATCACCAAAATCTGTAGCTCTAAACCATTTCGCACCGTCTTGCTCAAAGCAATACCCAAGCTTTTCTAATTTTTCAAGGACGCGTTGTTGTGTACCACTTCTTAATAATTCACGTTCGGAAAACCATTCATCGAATTCAACACCAAACTCACCTAGGTCTTCACGAATATCCGTTAAAATAGAATCGAGCGTTAATTCAAATACTAAGTCATAATTATCTTGACCGAGTAATTTTTGCGTATTCACAATGATTGTATCAATATGCGCTTCTTTATCGCCCGTATTATTTTTTTCATCAAAATCAGCGGGTACATCAATAAACACTTGATCGATGGGTTTAACAAAAGTATCACCGATTTGTTGTTTCAACGTCTCAACAATTTCTAAAATATAATCGCCTTTATAAGCATTACTTGGAAAAGTAAATTTTGCGCCAAATGATTGTAAATACCGCAACCAAACACTGGTCGCTAAAATCGCCATTTGCCGGCCGGCATCATTCACATAATATTCACGGTGTACTTTAAAACCAATAGTTGATAATAAATTGGCAATGCTTGCGCCCGTGGCTGCATTGCGGCCATGGCCCACATGCAGCGGCCCAGTTGGGTTACAGGAAACAAATTCAATATTAATTTTGTAAGATTGACGTTTAGGGTCAAAACCATAACGCTCTTTTTCCTGCAAAATACCTGAAACAATATCCAAGATAGTTGATTCATTCACGAAAAAATTAATAAAGCCGGGACCTGCGATTTCAATTTTTTTTATGGATTCATGCGCTGGAATCACCTCAATAATTTTTTGCGCAAGCTCCCGCGGATTCTTGCCACTGGCCTTAGCCAAAACCATTGCAATATTACTAGAGTAATCACCATGCTCTGGACTTTTGGTGTGAGTGAGTTGAATTTGAAATTCAAGCGTTTTAGGCAAAACATCTTGTGTTTGTAAATAAACAACAGCTGCTTGCAGCAGCTGATTAATATGATCTTTCATAAATCCATCCTAAATCATGAGCTTTTATTGTTTTCTTGCAATCTACCGCTTGCAAATTTATGTATCATACTGGCCAATAATGTTTGATAAGGTAAACCTTCCTGCGCAGCAATTCGTTTAATCATATTTAAATCAGATTGAGAAACACGAATATTAATACGACTTTCACGTTTCATAAAATTACGCGCTGCCTGCTCTGCAATAGCCAGTTCCTCAGGAAAATTATCAACCGTTTTAAATTTCCCTTCCTCGAAGTCCTTTAATATTTCTTCTTCATTAAGATTTTTATCACTCATTATTTCATTCCTCTTTTAAGTAGCTCTTAGTCATTTTTCTACTTGGATAAATAGTTTTTAAAAAAATAATATTTTTATCTTTAACAAAGGGTACCAAATGAATATAGCCTTCTATATTTATCACATAAAATTTTTGATTTTCATATTTAGGATTATCCACAATATCTATGACATGGCCATTATCAATATAGTAAATAACCTCATCAAAGCTAATACCCCTTTGATTTTTAAGCAATATATTTTTTTTAGGATCATATTCGTATATAAAACTCATTGTAATTATGTCCATATCTGAGTTAATTGTCCACCCGACAGGTGCCTATTAGGCGCATTTTGAGTATATTAACTGGGGTATAAGAGAGTTGTCAATGATAAATCCCCTTATAGAAAGGGGATTGTATGAGATATTATCTAAGATTACCAACTTGTATTGCAAGTAATCCAGCGGCATAAGAAGCTTCACTATTGATATTGGCAAGACCAATCACTCCAATGCCAAAAACATCGGTAGGCGTCCAAAATAATTGGGCTTCAAAGGGAACGCCGATTGTGGATTGCGTACGATCGCTGTGATTTACGGATGAGCAAGTATTATCCACACAAACATTCTCGGATTGGCTAAATTCAATAGCTGTATAAGCAAGACCCGCAGAAATAGAGGCTAGAAAATATTTATTTTTCTCCATGAGGCCGTATAAAACGCCAATATCATAGACCGCATCAAGATTTTCGACATCATCATAAAAAATATCCTCAACGATGACGAAACTCCACAAGTCAGCCTCGGAGCGGCTCGTGCGTAGAGTTAACAGCTGATGTTCAGTGACCGCATAATTAAAGCTAGCGGTTAATGCCACCCCACCATGATCTGTATCCTCGTAAAAGTCATCCTCATAATCATATCCAAAAACATTACCCGCTCCAGCGCCTAAATTAATCCACCAAGTATTGCTATAATCTTCTTGTGCAGCAAATACAGAGAAATTTCCCAAGAACACCATCATAATTGTGATAAGACTGAATTTTAAAAAAGATTTGCGCATAATGATCTCCATAAAAAAAAGCATGGTAAAGTAACCTGCTATATATGTCAAAAATGAAGGGAATATTATGAATCTAATCATTATCGTATTAAGTGCGCTTTGTGTAGGCTTGGTCATTTATAGTATTTTCTTACGTGAACGTTTGTTGAAAACGCGAATATTGCTGGAACAAGAACGTAACCATCACATAGAAAAATTAGCTTTTCTCGATGCGACCAAAGGTCAGCTGAAACACGAATTCCAAGCGCTCGCACATAATATCTTAGAAGATAAAAGCAAACGCTTTACCGATCAAAATAAACAAAACCTAGAAGGCATGTTGAATCCTTTGCGTGAGCAAATTAAAGACTTTGAAAAGAAAGTCAATGATACTTATGAAAAAGAAAGTCGTGATCGCTTATCGCTTGCGCATGAAATTAGCCAATTAAAAACTTTAAATCAACAAATGAGTCTAGATGCCGTCAATTTAACTTCCGCCTTAAAAGGTGAAAATAAAACGCAAGGTATTTGGGGGGAGATGATTTTAGAACGCGTTTTAGAAAAATCAGGTTTAATTAAGGGTCGCGAATATACTTCGCAAGTAAATTTGCATAACACCGAAGGTAAACAATACCAACCGGATGTGATTGTGCATTTACCTGAAAATAAAGATATTATTATTGATGCTAAAGTTTCACTGAATGCGTATGAGCGTTATTGCGCCAGTGAAAATGATTTAGATAAAAAATTAGCGATCGATGCGCATTTGGTCTCTCTTCGAAATCATATTAAAATTCTAAGCGATAAAGATTATCACAAGCTCGTCGACATCAAAACTCTAGATTTTGTTTTAATGTTCGTACCCATCGAGCCTGCGTTGACGATTGCGATGCAACATGATCAAGAATTATTTAACGAAGCACTCGCAAAAAATATCGTCATGGTAACCCCAACCACTTTATTGGCGACACTACGCACGATAGAAAATATTTGGCGCTTTGAATATCAAAATCGTCATGCTCAACAAATTGCCACTAAAGCTGGCGATTTATACGATAAATTTGTAGCTTTCACAGAAGACTTAGATGAGCTTGGCAAAAAACTGCAAAGCTGCGTGACCACTTATGATAAATCATATAATAAATTATCAACCGGTAAAGGAAATTTAGTTAAACGCGCAGAAGATTTGAAAGCCTTAGGCATTAAAAACAGTAAACATCTAACCATTGAGGCGCAAGAAGAATATGAAGTATGATTTTGATTTTATTGTCATAGGCGCGGGCAGTGGCGGGGTACGTGCCAGTCGTATCGCAGCAAAACATGGTGCGCGTGTTGCGGTCATTGAAAAAAGTGATTTAGGTGGAACTTGCGTCAACTTAGGATGTATTCCTAAAAAATTATTTGCTTATGCTTCTCAATATCATGACATGCAAATCGATGCCGCAGGTTACGGCTGGCAATTTAATCCTGGCCAATTTCATTGGGATAATTTACGCGAAAATAAAAATAAAGACATTCATCGCTTAAATCAAATTTATGAAAAATTATTACTCGACAATGGCGTCACTATTATTAAAGGCTCGGCCGCTTTTGTTGACCCGCACACAATCAATGTGAATGAAAAAAATTACTCGGCTCAATATATTTTAATTGCTTCAGGCTCTAAAGCTTTTATTCCCGATATTTCTGGGAAAGAATATGCGATCACCTCCGATCAAGCGTTTCATTTGCCTGAATTACCTAAAACCATCACCATCGTCGGTGGCGGCTATATCGCTGTAGAATTTGCCAGTATTTTTAATGGTCTTGGCATAGAAACCACGCTTTCTTATCGCAATGATTTATTTTTACGCGGTTTTGATTTAAGTGTTCGAGAATTTGTTGCGCAAGAGTTAAGCAAAAAAGGCATTAAATTATTATTTAATGATCACATAGAGCATATTGATAGATTAACCTTATTTGCAACCGGCCGACGCCCTAATATTCAAGATTTAAAACTAGACCATATTCATTTAAATTTAAGTGAAAATGACAGCATTATTGTTAATAATACTTATCAAACAAATATTGATCATATTTACGCCGTAGGCGATGTGATTGGTGGTCCCCAATTGACGCCTATTGCAATTGCGCAAGGTCATATTGTCGCTGATAATTTATTTGCAAACACAAAACGTACGTTAAAAAGTACTTTAATTCCCACGGCTGTATTCTGCGAACCCAATATCGGTACAGTCGGTTTAACCGAAGAACAAGCTCGCGAACAATTTGATGATGTGATGGTTTATAAAAGCTCATTTCGCGCATTAAAACACACACTCACCAACAGCTCTGAAAAAACCTTTATGAAATTAATTGTCGATAAAAAAACCGATAAAATAATCGGCTTACACATGGTCGGCAGCCACGCCGGCGAAATCATTCAAGGTTTTGCCACCGCCATGCAAGCGGGCGCCACTAAAGCAGATTTTGATAATACACTCGCGATACATCCAACGATTGCGGAAGAGTTTGTTTTGATGCGTTAAGTTGGAATTATCCCAGCATCAATAAGAAATTTTCTTACGGATTTGACTGCGCCTCTGTCTGTTTCTTTTTGAGGATGGGGCCTATGAAATGTTGAAGGTACATTATTTAACAAAAAACGCACCCTGGAACCATTTCCTTCTTGTCTCATAGCGCCGCATGCTATTAATAACGCTTCAATATCATTCCATAGAATATTTGCTTGAACCGGATTAGCAAAAATAGCTTCTAATGTTTTTTTATGCTTTTTATTCATCCATGAGTGCCCTTATTAATAGTATCAGAATTAGATACTGATAATACTAACATTGAATTAATAAAAATAATATAGATAATTAAGCAGGATTATAAGCAGCATGATCTATGATATCTGCAGCCCAGGCATTAAGACTTTTACCTGCCATTTTTGCAGCAAGTGCTGCGCGCCGATGTGCCTCAGGATTTAATCGAAGAACAAATTTGCCAGAAAAAGGTTTTTCAGGAGTTATGCCTTGTTCACGACAAAAAGCTAAATAATCGTCCACAGAATCATGGAAAGCTTTTTTAAGACTATTTACCGTGCGCCCTTGAAAAGTGACTACGCCTCGCGTTAATAACACTTCTCCATGGAAAATATCAGCCTCATCATCAAACTCGGCTTTCCCAACATAACCTTTGTATTCCATCATAATTACCTCTTCTTTAGAATAGTATCAAAAAAAGATACTGCTTGTGTTTTAGTATGACACAAAAATATTTAATTTTAAATATTTAATAACAAATGTTGATGGTAAATGTTGCCTTTGTAATTTTTCCATACATAGATTATAATCTATGTATGGACTACTAAAGAGTGTAAAAGGCAGCATGAAACAAAACCCTTTGATTAATAAAGAAATTTCTGATCAAGTCGCTTGGAAAGCCATGCAAAACTTGGTACAAAAATTTCAATTTGACCAAGAAGAAGGGCGATGCCTGATGGGAGATATGCCGCATTCTTCCTATTACAAAGGTTTAGGGCAGCATAATGTTCGTCTTAATCGTGATCAAAAAGAACGGGTTTCTTATTTATTAGGCATTTATAAGGCCTTGCGCATTCTCTTTACGGACTCGCACCAAGCCATGACTTGGATTAATCGTCAAAATTCGCTCGCGCCTTTTAATGGCATAACGCCCCGAAATTATATGCTGGAAGGCAGCCTTGTGCGCCTAGCGGAAGTGCGTCGCTTTTTAGATTTTTGGCGCGGCTATTAATCATGACTATGAAAACGCACCGAATAATACCTTCACGGTATCCGACTATTTCTTTATTTGACTGGGCAGATTCTGCTGAAGAATTAGAACAATTAGCGGAATTAGAAAGCCTAACCAATGATCGCTTACAAACTGAGCGCGAAAATATTTATTTAATTCCTAAAGAAGATTGGGTTATTGGCCCAGGCGCTACACCTTTGATGGCTGCTTTTACACATCCCGGTCCTTCGCGTTTTACTGATGGAACTTATGGTGTTTATTATGCGGGCGATACTTTAGAGACGGCTATTTGTGAAACCAAATTTCATCGCGAACTTTTCTTGCGCGGATCAAAGGAAGAAGCGTGTTTAATTCAAATGCGTGAATACATTGCTATGCTACAACAACCTTTAGAAACATTGACGTTAAAAGATCATACTGAATTATTACATCCCGATCCGGCGCATTATTACATCAGTCAAACTTTTGCCAAAACTGTGCGTGAAAAAAAAGCTTGGGGCTTATATTATCCCAGCGTCAGAAAACAAGATGCTTATTGCATTGCCATTTTCAGACCCACAGCATTGAGCATTCCCATACAAGGCTGCCATTTAGAATATATTTGGGATGGTGATCAGATTTGTGAGATTAATAAAATTATTAAATTTCAACAAAACTAAGAATTTCTTCATAATTTTATTCTTAATTTTTTTACCTCAGAACCGATAACTTTACTATCTATTCTTCTGAGGTAAAAAATGTCCGCTCAATTTAAAAAAGATATTGATTCTTTAATAAACAAATTAAATAATGCATTAACTGCAGCCGAAGCACTATTAGATAAAGGAGATTTTTATAAAAAAGAATTTAAATCGATTCTTTCTTCTTATAATTTAGACCATATTAAACACAGTTCAATAAATTGTCAAAAAGAAATTGATGAATACACATCCATCATAGAACTATTAAAATGCATGCAAAATGATCATGAAATTTCTCGTCATGATTTTTATTTTTTAAATCAAATAAGTTATATGCAAGCCTTCATGCAGACTTATGGAGACAATATTGGCATTAGTAGCAGACGCAATTCAATTTAACGTTTGTGAGCGATGATCCATCCTATGCCATACGCTATAAACGATAATGCGATTGGATAAAATCAATAACTTATTGATTTATTTTTTTCCTCATCTTTTGCATCATAATATTTTTCACGCCTGTCACTTGAAATATTGGATCTTTATCTATGTCATTCATTTGATTATTTTGTTCAATATCATTAATGTTAATGTTAATGTTAATGTTATTGTTATTGTTATTCAATAGTGACGCCCGCTCGCCGCTTCTTGGAAATATATTGCAACATAAAGCTCTGGTTTCATCAAAAATTCTACCGGCAGCATTACCCGTAGCCGTGCTCAGCAAGCATGAAGAAGTCAAGAGCCAGCTTTTGTAATCTTTACTGTCAAAAATATCATCATAAAGTAAAACACTAGATGCAGCAAACCAAGAAAAAGCCATAAAGAAATATTTACTGGAAATAAAATCATTACGGTCTGAAACCATATCATAACCCGTGCGATTTTTAACAAAACCATGAAATGCATTATCGTCAGATTGTAGATTTCTCACCGTTGTAGGTAGAAATGCGGACGCAGAATAAGCAAAAATAAAATAAAAAAACAACAGAAGGTCTCCAACTGAAGTATCTTCGTCATTAGAGCTACTCGAACTTGTATCTGTCGATTCGGTAGAGTTTAGTTCTGTCATGAGACTTATTAAAGCTAAACCACAGAACATTCCAGCAAATAATTGTATAGCTGCTGATAATGATTTTTTTCTGGCCATATCATCAATGTATGCACGCCCGACGATTGCTTGCCCCAGTGGTGTTGATGCAGCTGAATCTATTTTTTTAAATTCAGCACTCAAAGCTAAACGTTTTGAAGAAAAGTCTCTAGACAATAATTGATTTTTCTCGATAAGTTTAGATGTAAATCCTTTTATGAAAGTATCACAAGCATCAAAACGCTCCGGCAGAGACAACTCGAAATTTTCTCGGGCTTTTCGATATGTTGTACGCAGTGTTGCAACGTCTTGAATATTTTCAGAATTGCTATAAACCCAATTTGCAAATGTTTCAAATTTTAATAAAACATCTATTTCTAGGTCAAAATAGTCATTTAATTTAGGTGCGATGAGCGTGTCGTCATACATATCAACATTAGATATCTTTTGAGAATTTTTTTTCGAAAAATCTCTTAGCATGTTCTCAAAACTTTCAAAATCTAGGCTAACGTTCTGCACACTAAATGAATTGATGTTCTTTTCTTTAAATTGTTTAATAAATATAAGTGTGGGATAAAGGGTTGCATTTATTCTCTCTTCATCCGACATGCTTTCGGTCTCTGCAAAAAGCTTGCGCTTGTCTTTAAAAGCATCACTTTGCGTTTTAAAAGCAGCTATATTATTTGTTTTTTCTAGAATCTGACTTGCAAATTTTTCAGCTTTTTTAATAATGTGTTGCAATGAAACTGATAACATTTTTAACTCCTCAATTACAAGTATCTTAATGATCATGTTATTCTATGTAACATTAATGTTGTTACAAACAGCATCCGTTTTAGCGGTTTTTAGCAATCATCCATCCCACACCATAACCCAAAAATGACAGCGTAATCTGGATCACTTCATTTGGAAATGTTGTGGGATAAAATTTAAAAAAGATAAAAGAAATAAGGCCCGCAAAAACAGATAATACTGCAGCAAGCTTATATACACGTTTTAAAATACAACATAAAAATATAGAAGCAAATAAACAGGTAACCGGTAACTCATAACTTTTAACCAAAACTTCTAAAATATTATCCATATAATAAGCAATCACTACGGCGGCTGTTCCTGCACTTAAAGTGATTAAACGAGAAATTTGCACTTCGCGTTTTGGATTTTTAGATAATGTACCAAAATCTTGCGCCAGATTAGAGCTAATGGCGCACAATAAAGAATCTGCTGTCGAGACTATCGCTGATAACAATCCACAAGCAATTAAGGCTAAAACCACGTCCGGCACTAATGTTTTCATCACAGCAATAAACACACTGGTATTTTCAGGAATATGAATCGCTAATTGTTTACCCAAAACACCAAAATACACAGGCATAAATGCAAATAATAAAATTAAAATGGCTGCGCAAATTGCAGATGCCGTGGCAATTTTAGGGGTGCGCGCAGAAAAAAAGCGTTGCGCTAAATCTTGTTCCACAATACTAAACATCATCGGCATTAATAATAATGGAACTAACAATTTCCAGGAAAATGCTTCGGTGACCACCATTTGATTAGGTGTAAAATCTAATGTGTCGATAGGATAATGGCCTTGCAACCAGAAAAATACGCCTACAAATAAAATGAAAATAAAAATAACTTGGTAAACATTTGTTAAAACAACAGCTTTTAGTCCACCTAACACGGTATATAAAATAACAAATACCCACAGCGATAAAAATATCGCTTCATTGGTCAGGCCTAAACCATTTAAAAACATGCGCGAAGCAACGACTTGCCCGGCTAAGATTCCGCATAAAGACATGATCATCACGACTGCGGCAATTTTGCGTAATAATGTTGATTGGTATTGCGTTTCAAATAATTGCGCGGTGGTCGCGACATTAAATTCGCGTAATTTATGCGCAAGTCCTAAGGCCAGTGCAAAAAAACCGAACACCACACCAATGGCATAAACAATGCCATATATGCCAAATTCATAAGCTTCATTAGAAGTGCCTAGAATCATGCCACCGCCGATTTGCGTGGCGACCAAGGTTAAAGTTACTGCAAAGATACCATAACTGCGATCGGCTAAAAAATAATCCACTTTATTCGTGATTTTTTTACCAACATGCAAACCGACCATTAAATAGGCGATACCAATTCCGACGAAAAGTAATAAAAAATGTATTTGGTCCATGGTGGTTCCATAAGAATGGTGGCCAGAGCTGGAATCGAACCAGCGACACGAGGATTTTCAGTCCTCTGCTCTACCAACTGAGCTATCTGGCCATAGAGGGGTCAATTAAACCGGGAAATGTGTTTTTAGTCAAGCGTAAAGTTTTCTAACTTATTACTTCTCTTCCGGCTTATAGCCTACTGGCTTTTCACTGCCTTCTCCAAAGAAAAAATTCTCCATTTCTTTGGTTAAAAAAGTTCGTGCAGAAACATCGGTCATGTTTAAACGGTTTTCATTAATCAACATCGTTTGCTGCTGCAACCACATCTGCCAGGCCTCTTGACTGATTTCTTGATAAATACGTTGACCCAATTCTCCAGGGAAAGGCACATAGTTTAAACCTGGCGCTTGTTTTTTTAATTTATGACAAAATATTTCTCTCATGCCTAATCCTTATGATAAGATACGCAAAAAATAATTTACCACAATGCAGGAAGGAACTCTATGATTTTCGCACTCGAGCGCAATAAAAGCGCTCTATCGCTATTAGCTGGCAAAAAAACAGCCACTGGTTTTTGTGTTCACCATTTTGATCAACGCCCCCTATTGCGGCAAACAAGTTGTTTGCAGGAAATGTTTAATGCAAGCCCAGAGCCTGTGAATGATGTAATTGTGGGCGTGCATGATGATGATTTGATTTTACGACACATTCTTGTTCCTAAAAATATTGCAAAAATATATCCATACTGTCAAAAACAACTAGCGCAAGTCTGCTCCATAAAGGATTATTCTTGGGATGCTTATCCGATTTCCTGCTTTAAAGACGAAGGTCATTTGTTATTATGTGCTGCTTATCCATTAGAAAAAATTATTTTTCTTCAAGAATTATTGAAATTATCCAATGTACGTATGCGCGCATTAGAGCCTAGTGCTTGCGCAATCGCGCGTATGAGTTTTGTATTATTAAAACAAACAAATGCTGAATATGCATTAGAAGATACATTAATGACTGTGGAGCATGGCGAGGTTTTAGCTTTAGAACAAATTAGGTCTTTTGAAAGAGCGCCAGTCAATCTTTCATCCTATATACAAACCGTACATCCCTATCGTTTACCATCTGAAGCTGAATCGTTATTTGCACCATTAGGTTTAGCACTGCGAAGTGATCATCCATGAACACCATTAACTTATTGCCGCTAAAGCAAAATCACTATCATGCGCAGTTCAAGCAAACAAAAAAATTGTTGTTGATTAACTTAATGCTGTCTTTGTTAATAACGGTGATTTTATACTTTTTTTATGAAATAAAAATCAATAAAATAAATCATAACATTTCTCAGCTAAAATCTCAGCAAGCACAGCAAGCTCCGGATTTAAATCAAGCTAATATTTTACTTGCAAAAACAAAAGAGCTACAAGAAAAAATAAATACTATTCAAACGCTTCAAAATGAAACTGAAAAAATCTCAGACTTTCTAAGCTTGTTGCCACAAGCAATGCCTGAAAATCTATATCTCGTTAATCTCAGCTGGCATGAACATACCGGGATTATTTATGGACAAGCAGATAGTAACAATACCGTTATACGGTTCCTGAATCTATTAAAAGATAATCCTTATTTTAAAGAAATAAACTTGGTTAAAAGTGACAAGCGTCATGAGCAAGATAGTGGATTGCCTATTTATTTCGTAATTAACTTTAATGAAAATGCTTAAAATTTACCTTTACAGAAATATCAACAATAAAGCTTTGATTTTGTTATTAAATATAATGATATTAATTTTATTGTATTTTTTACTGCTAGGTGCAAAACACCGACAAGTAGAACAACAAGAATTAAGTTTGTCACGCGTCTTTGCGCAGCTTACACAACAAGAGTTGGAAATAAAAAAATTATCTGATTATACATTCGAGATTAAACAACTCGAACAAGAATGGGAAGCTATACAAGCTCATGGATTGACACTCTCACAAATTAACCTTGTGTTCACAAACATTGAATCTATTGCCAAACAAGCAGGTGTATCGCTGGCGCATATTAACGTCGATGAATTTATTACCGTCACACTCGAGAGCGATTATATTTCATTATTAAATTTTTTAGAAAAGTTAAAAAAACACCCTTATTTTTTATTAAACGATTTGCAACTTAAGCGTGACGCTGGCCTTATTATGACTACTCTTCAATTACATATTTTATTAGCGGACAATCATGAATAAATTTTTATTACTTATTTTTTTATGTGTTGCAAGTTATGCGACACACAGCGCACGCGATCCTTTTGCGCTCGCTTATGATGCACATCAGCATAGCACTAACACACAAATCACTTATGAAAATGATCTGGTATCGATACATTTAGTCCAAGCTGATATTCACGAAGTGTTACAACAGTTTGCAAAGTTGGTGGATTTAAATATTAGCCTTAATGAAAACGTTAGCGGCATCGTTACCGTACATTTAAATAATGTGCCATGGCCTGATGCTTTATTAGCGATCTTGCAACCGCTAGGTTTAGATTACCAAGAAATCAACGGTATTATTTATATTGCACCCAGCGAATTATTAATTGACAATCAAACCCTGCAAGTTTTAAAAACAGATTATATCCGCATTCATTATGCCAAAGCGCAAGAATTAGCGGCATTAATTAAATCTAAAGAGAATTCATTATTATCCGAGCGTGGTCAGGTCAGCGTGGATTTACGCACCAACACACTCATTTTGCAAGATGTTCCCAAGTCATTACCGCCCATTTATCAATTAATAAAAGAGCTCGATATTCCCGTTCAACAAGTCATGATCGAAGCTCGCATTATTAATGCAACCCATAGTTTCACTCAAGATTTAGGTATAAATTTTAATATCTCAAGCCAAACATCTAATATAGCGCTTAACGCATCGTCCAATGTTGCTGATTTAGTCTCTTATGATTTACCACAAACAAGCAGCAGCACTTCCGGTTTAGCCATTGCAAAATTATCCGGTGATATTTTAATTGATTTAGAAATTTCAGCTTCTGAAAGTGAAGACAAAACAAAAGTTATCGCAAGCCCACGATTAATTACCGCAAATCAAAGCGAAGCGGTTATTCGCCAAGGAAAACAAATTGCCGTAGAAGAATCCACCTCTAGTGGCGCAACCAGCGTAAGTTTTCGTGATGCAGTATTAGAGTTAAGCGTTATTCCCCATATCACCCCCAATGATAAAATTATTTTACAACTCCATGTAAAACAAGATGTCCTCGGCAATTTCACTGAAACAGGCCAACCCACTATCGACACTAAATCAATAACCACCCAAGTCCTAGTCGATAACGGCGCCACCATCGTTTTAGGCGGCATTTACTCCCGCACTGAATCCGATAATATCAATCGTTTACCGTTTTTATCGCAGATACCGCTGCTCGGGAAATTATTTCAGGATAAATATCAATTACTTGATAGAGATGAGCTATTAATTTTTGTGACACCCACCATTATAAAGGAGGCATAAAGGATCTCTTTTTAAAGAAAATATGTTATCCTAGCGCTTTTCCCAAACTTTAAAAAAAATGCTAACAAACTCATTATTTACCTCCGAATCCGTCTCAGAAGGACACCCGGATAAAATCGCTGATCAAATCTCCGATGCCGTTTTAGATGCCATTTTAGAGCAGGACAAAAACGCCCGTGTAGCGTGCGAAGTCATGGTTAAAACAGGTATGGTTTTAGTAGGCGGAGAAATTACCACCCATGCATGGGTCGACATTGAAGCCCTAACCCGCAAAGTTATTAATGATATTGGTTACAACAGTATTGGCTTAGGATTTGATGGCGATTCTTGCGCAGTATTAACAGCTATTGGTAAACAATCGCCCGATATTGCCAAAGGCGTTGATGAAACAAATGAACATGAATTAGGCGCTGGCGATCAAGGCATGATGTTTGGTTATGCTTGCGATGAAACCGATGTTTTAATGCCAGCGCCCATTACTTACGCACATCGTTTAATGGAGCGTCAAGCGCATTTACGTAAAACGGGCGCTTTACCCTGGTTACGTCCTGATGCTAAAGCACAAGTCACTTTTAATTATCAAAATCATGAACCCACACATGTCGAAACTATCGTATTATCGACACAACATGATCCTGATATTCCTTATGCAGAATTAAAAGAAGCCGTTATCGATGAAATTATTAAACCTATTTTCCCGATCGAGTGGTTAAAAGATACCAAATATTATATTAATCCCACCGGCCGTTTTGTGATCGGCGGCCCCATGGGCGATTGCGGTTTAACCGGACGTAAAATTATTGTCGATACTTATGGTGGTATGGCACGTCACGGTGGTGGCTGTTTTTCAGGAAAGGATCCCACAAAAGTGGATCGTTCTGCCGCTTATGCAGCACGTTATGTAGCAAAAAATATCGTCGCTTCAAAACTTGCTAAACGTTGTGAAATTCAAGTTGCTTATGCCATTGGTATTGCAAAACCCGTTTCGATTACCGTTAATACTTTTGGCACCGGTGTTATGCCCGATGCTGAATTAACAAAATTAGTGCTAGAACATTTTGATTTAACGCCCAAAGGCATTATTGAAACGCTCGATTTATTACGTCCCATCTATAAAAAAACAGCAACTTACGGCCATTTTGGTCGCCATGATCCTGATTTTACGTGGGAACGCACAGACAAGGTTTTGGGATAATGTTAGCCCAACGCGATCTGAATGTGTTATGGCATCCGTGCACACAAATGAAAGATCACGAATCTCTGCCTTTAATTCCCATTAAAAATGGTAAAGGCGTTTGGTTATATGATTACGAAGGTAAACGCTATTTAGATGCCATCAGTTCTTGGTGGGTAAATTTATTTGGTCATGCCAATCCTAAAATTAATAATGCAATTAAAAAACAATTGGATCAACTCGAGCATGTGATTTTTGCTGGATTTTCGCATCAAGGTGCCATTGAACTTGCTGAACGTTTAACCAAACTTACAAAACTTGATCGCTGTTTTTATGCTGACAATGGTTCCAGCGCCGTTGAAGTCGCTTTGAAAATGAGTTTTCAATATTGGCAAAATTTGGGCCAGAATAAAAAAATA
The DNA here is from genome assembly GCA_041660525.1 of Legionellales bacterium. Taxonomy (GTDB): domain Bacteria; phylum Pseudomonadota; class Gammaproteobacteria; order JABCZS01; family JABCZS01; genus JABCZS01. The sequence goes on from JBAZWD010000001.1 coordinate 124,957, forward strand.
AAATTTGCACATTTAGAAAATGGTTATCACGGCGAAACCTTAGGCGCGCTCGCTGTAGGTGATTTAGGTTTATATAAAGAAATCTTTGCACCTTTATTGCCGCAAACAATAGCTATTCCCGTGCCGGACTGTGAAGAATCACTTGCACGTGCTGAAAAACTTCTCGCACAACATCAACATGAAATTTGTGCATTAATCGTAGAGCCATTGGTGCAGTGCGCAGGACAGATGCGCATTTACTCGCCACATTATTTAAAATTATTACGCCAAGCTTGCGAACGTTACAACATTCACTTTATTGCTGATGAAATTGCCGTCGGTTTTGGGCGCACTGGGAAAATGTTTGCCTGCGAACATGCTGATATTCTTCCTGATTTTATGTGTTTATCAAAAGGTTTAACTGGCGGTTATTTGCCTTTATCGTGCGTACTCACTAAAGAGTCTATTTACCAAAATTTTTATGATACCTATGAATCCGGGAAAGGCTTTTTGCATTCTCACAGTTACACAGGAAATCCATTAGCCATAAGTGCAGCGCTCGCTACTTTAGATATTTTTGAAAATGAAAATATTTTAGAAAAAAATAAATTACTTAGCCAGCATCTCGCGCTTTGTTTGGAAAACTTACAAGAAGATTCGGATGTCTACAATATTCGACAATTAGGTCTCATCGCAGCATTTGATATGATCGATAACCAAAATCGACGCGGCTTAAAAGTATATCAGTATGCTTTGGCACATGAAATGCTGATTCGCCCCATTGGACACACCGTTTATTTTATGCCACCCTATGTCATTACACCCGATGAAATAAACCAGATGATCACCGTTGCGCACCAAGGTGTAAAAAAGGCAATGTGCATTTAAGAACAAACAAGGATGTTTGATCATGTACGCTCGTATTTTATTGTGGTCTTGTTGCTTTATCACGACCCAAAGTTTTGCAGCCGGATTTTATAACGACTCACAAAGCGTCTCCGCTATGGGCAATGCGTTCGCTGGCGCAGGCGCTGCAGGTGATGATGCTAGCATGATGTTTTATAATCCTGCTACCTTAACATTAATAGAAGATGCACAAATAGTACTTGCAGCCAGTTACGCTATTCCTGATAGTACGCTCACGGTTACGAGTGCCGAAGATTCTTTTGGTCATCCTATACCAAATGCTGCAGGGCAAGAATATTCTGCGGTACCTGAACAAGTCATTCCCGCTTTTTATGCTGCTGTGCCGCTTAATGAACAATTTGTTTTGGGCGCCAATATCACTTCACCTTATTTTGCCCAAACAGAATACCCCCATGATTCTGTTGTGAATAACACCGCTATTCAAAATCAATTTATTACTTACACCGGTAATTTAAGTTTGGCGATGCAAGCGACAAAAAAACTGACTTTAGCTGCAGGCGCTAATTTACAATATTTTTCTGCCAAAATAAATGCCAATATTTTCAGGGAAAATGGAAATAACGTTTTTTTTAATGAATACGAAGGTCATGATTTAGCTTTTTATCCTAACTTCGGCCTTTTATATGAATTTACGGAAAACACACGGCTGGGTTTAAATTATCGTATGCAAGTCAAGCAAACCACGAGCGGTGATTTTAGTATAAGTGGAGCAGGCGATCATAGCGTGCCTGCAACTTCTACAATCTATTTTCCAGATATGGTATCGCTTAATTTATTTCACATGTTAAATGAAAGAATTGAATTGCTCGCCGATGTTACGTTTACACACTGGGATTTACTGCAAAATATTACTGTCACGACCAATGAAGCGCCAACAGATGATGCAAGCAATACACCTATTAATGCTGAAGTTGCTTTTATCAATACGTGGCGGGTAGGTCTAGGTGCCAATTATTATTTAACGCCTGAAATAAAATTACGCAGCGGCGCTGCCTTTGATCAAAGTCCTGTGCAGGATGAAACGCGCACATTACAAGGTCCTGACTCTAATCGCGTTGAAGTTGCGCTTGGCATGATGTATAAACCCAAAGCGTGGGAAAAAACCCATTTGGATTTTGCGTATATGCATACATTTTTTGCAGATGGAACTGTTAATCAAGTAAATCCACTTTATGCTTTATTTCCAGATTCAGAATTCAATGGCATTACGGCTTCAGGTTATTATAATACGTCTGCTGATTTTCTGGGTGTTCAACTGGTTCGTATCATTTAAAAAGGAGAAGTGTTTATGAAAAAATTAAATTTATTAGCTGCCATGACTGCTGCCATCGCATTAAATTCTGGCGTAGGATTTGCTGCCGATGAAATGGAAAAATGCGAAGTCATCGATAAAAATGGAAAAAATATCATTAAAGCCAATCAAACTGATTGCGCGGTGAAAGGTATACATTCTTGTGCTGGACAAAATAAGGCTGGTGAAACAGGGGCTTTTATTGAAGTACCTAAAGGCCAATGCGCAAAAATTAATGCAGGAGATCTTTCCGGTGTTTCAGCAGATATAAAATCTAAAATTGATGTTGTTTCTTAAGCAAACTCAGAATAAATTTTATCAGGCTGTTTTTGATAACAAAAGCAGCCTGGATTTTATTCACTCAAAAAATTCTACTGATCGCTTTGCTATTTACCGTCATAATATTTTTGAAAATTTACGCAAGCATTTAGCACATATTTTCCCCGGAATTTGGATACTATTAGGTGAAGCATGTGCAAACAGCGCCGCTTTAGCCTTTATAAAAAACCCAGAACATACAAAAGAAAAATTTCCTGATTTTTTAATGCAGCAATCTGAATTTGCACATTTGCCTTATTTAAAAGATTATGCGCAATATGAACTGCGTGTTCATGGCGCTTACAAAGCCCTACAAATTCCAGGAACCACATATTCAAACCTAGAAAATATTTCTGAAGACAAACTTGAAAAAATCCGTTTTAAATTTTTACCTTCGGTATTTTTATATGCTTCGCAATTCCCCATTGATCAAATTAAATATATTATTGATAATCCTGATGCATCTGCTATTAATTTAGAGCAAGATCCTAAAATTGCAGTAATTGCAAAACTTAACCATCAAGTCTTCACGTTTTTTGTTGAACCTGACATGGGCTTATTTTTAAATGCTTTATACCAAGGACTAACATTAGCGCAAGCAGCACAGCACATCGATAATTTAACGCACGCTTTATATTTTTTAATTAAACATAAACTTATTCAGGAGATCATATGAGCACATGGGCAAACATCTATTTTAAAACCACCGATAAACTAGAAAGACTCGGCATGCCCGTATTGATTTTTATAATACGTTATGTGATAGCAAAAATTTTCTTTTTATCCGGACTCACGAAAATCAGCAACTGGCCTGGAACCGTCGCACTTTTTACACAAGATTATAAAGTCCCATTATTATCGCCAGAAATCGCAGCTTATCTAGCCGCCAGCGCAGAACTCATCTGCCCGATTTTACTCATTCTCGGCTTAGGCACACGTTTTGCTGCATTGGCTTTACTCATCATGACTGCCGTTATTCAATACACTTATCCCGGTTATATCGAACATACGTTTTGGGCTTTATTATTGATTACGATTATATTTTATGGTGCAGGAAAATTTTCTTTGGATTATCATATTAAAAAGAAATACTATACAAAATAAAATCTTACTTGTAACATATTGAATATCAATAGCTTTTTTGTGGTGTTGTCGCTATGCAGTCGCTTGGATTTTGCATATTTTGTATATCAATGAATACCTTTTATTATTCAACCTATTGAATAATAATGATTTTTTTCTAATGCTGTCGTCATGTAGTCGCTTTTACACTTTAAATTTATAAAAGGATTAGCTTTGTTAATCAAATTAGAACAACTCCTTGAAGGCATTGAAAACTCAAGCCTTCATGAAATTGCCTTTGAGAATCTTGAACTTAAATCTCAATGGGAACAAAAGCATGGAAAATCTATATCTGCGTTTGCTAACAATATAGAAAGAAAAATTGGCTTTATTGTCATCGGAGTCGACGATGAGGGAAATCTAACTAAAAAAAAGCCTAATTTTTTAAAAGACACAGAACATGAGATTGCTAATCACATAAACCAATATTTATCACCGCCGTCTTCCGTGCAAAATATTCAAAGTAAAGAATTTGAAAATTCAGCTTATATTATCATAACCATTAAAAATCCTGGCGATGTTACTGAGTGGAATGGAAAAGCCTATAAGAGGATAGGAGCCCATTCAATTGAAATGACATCCCATGAAAAATTAGCTCTTTCTCTAAAACTTCCAGGTCAAGATTTTTCAAAAAATGATTGGGAAGGAACAGTTACTAATACGCTGGTTTTGGAATTTGCGACTAAATTAGTAGAAAGAGATTACTCAACACTACCGAAAGATTTATCAAAAATATCGGTTGATGAAATTTTGAAAAAAATTGACTGCAGAAATAAAATAGCTGCAAAAATTTTATTTGGAGACACGCCTGTGCGCATCGCATATTTTGACAATAATGGAGATATAATTAACCAAATTTCAAAAAATGGTGCATTTTATTTATTATCTGATTCTTTTGTTGAAGAAATACAAACATGGACAAAAAGTAAAGGCACTCTTTTAGAAAAACATTCAATATCGGTAATACAGGAGTTACCATACCCACCCAAAGCTTTACGTGAATGCTTAGCTAATGCAGTCTCACATGCTTTATACGAGCGCCACTTAGGTGACCTAGTCGTGGAATTACATCCGAGTAGAATTGTTATAAAAAATAACTGCTCTTTAGATATGGAAGGATTTTCCAAAGAATGGTTTTCTAAAAGAAACTGCTCTAAAAATAAATTTCTCATGCAACTCTTACGCGAAGCTGGATTTACAGATGAATTAGGGACTGGAAAAATGCGTTTATATTCCCAAATGCTGGAAGCAGGGAAACAAGAGCCACTGATCGAGTTTTATGAAAGAGGTAATTTCGGATGCTGGGCAATTTCCTTATATAATGAACTAAACAATGAATGCTATTTAAAATTATTTCTTAGATTTAAAGAAATATTTAAAACAATTGATGAAGCAAGGCTTGCCATAGCCCTTATTCTCTGGAGAAACAATACTTGGCCAGAAATATTGGAGAAATTAGACTTATACTATCAAAAGCTAGCTCTTGAAATTGTCGAAAGCTCTTATTCTCCTATCATTGTTGTCGATAATACAATTCTTCTTAAAAGATGGGCGACAGTAGCTCTTGAAGGACAATATAGTCGCGCATTCACTTCTCACGAAGAAGAGCAAATTAGAAAAATTATTGAAACACTCGCGTTTAGTGAAGCAAGAGAAGGCAAGTTTACTGCAACAGAAGCCAGAGCTCATATTGGCCTATCAAAAACACCTTCTGAAAACACTCAACTTTCAAATCTTTTTCGCCGCTGGAAGAAAGATAATATATTAACTCAAGGGAAAAAACGTGGAGAATGGATCTATATGAAAAAACCCATAAATAAATTTAATATTATTTTTCCTAAAGATTTCAAATTTGATCCACGTTTTTTCAAGCTAGAATACGAAACATTTTAAAAAGCAAGAAAATAATATATTATGCAAATCCCAAGAATTTATCAGAACACGCCTATCGAAAATCAAGTGCAATTATCACCTGAAGCGATGCGTCATGTTGTGAATGTGTTGCGACTACAAACTGGCGCGCCGGTTATTTTATTTAACGGTGATAATCATGAATATCACGGCGAATTAGAAATTCGCGATAAACGCACCGTGCTTGTGAATATTCACAACAAACTATTTGTTAATCGCGAATCGCCTTTGCGCATTCATTTAGCACAGGGAATTGCCAGAGGCGAGAAAATGGATTTTATTATTCAAAAAGCCATAGAGCTCGGGGTACATGAAATTACGCCTTTATTTACACAGCGCTGTAACGTGAAATTAGACCAAGAGCGTATGCCAAAAAGGCTTGCGCATTGGCAAGCTGTGGCCGTTAGCGCTGCGGAGCAATGTGGGCGCAATCAAATTACCCAGATCAATCCACCGCTGGAATTTGCACCTTTTGTTGAAAGTGAATTATTAGGTCAAAAATTTATCTTATCGCATCGCGCCCAGCAGGATTTGAAATCCATAGCCAATACAAAAGCTTGCACATTATTAGTGGGGCCAGAAGGTGGCTTTGAGCTTCACGAATTAAAAATGGCAGAAAATCATGATTTTATGCCCATAGTCTTAGGTCCTCGGATTTTACGTACAGAAACAGCCGCCTTAGTGGCCGTCAGCCTTCTGCAATCGCAGTTGGGTGATTTGTAACTCTATGTTACTATAAATCACCCAGATACGAGGTTTAAAACATGCCTATTAAACTCGGGGTCATTATGGACCCTATTGAAAATATTCATTTTGCAAAAGACAGTACCTTAGCCATGTTATTGGCCGCCTCCGCTCGCGGCTGGGAAATACATTACATGCAAATGTCGGATTTATATGCCCTGGAAGGTCAAGTTTTTGCAAAGACCAATACGCTTAAAGTATTTAATGATCCCGCGCATTATTTCGAAAAATCCTCATCGCAAACGCTTAATTTAGCTAAATTAGATGTAATTTTAATGCGCGTTGACCCGCCTGTTGAGCAAATGTATTGGTACACCACGTTATTATTAGATCTTGTTGAAAAACAGGGCGTGCTTATTGTGAATAAACCCAGCAGCTTGCGCGATGTCAACGAAAAATTATTTATTAATTGGTTTGCAAAATATTGCCCGCCAACATTAGTTAGCGCCGATGCAGATAATATTCTTGATTTTATTAATACGCATAAGCAAGTTATTTTAAAACCATTACACGGCATGGGTGGCACTTCTATTTTTAAAATCAATAAAGATGATCCCAATACCCATGTCATCATTGAAACATTAACCGAATATGGAAAACGTTTTTGTTGCGTGCAACGTTTTATTCCTGAAATTACCCAAGGCGATAAACGTATTTTAATGATCAATGGTGAACCCATTTCTTACGCGTTGGCGCGCATTCCAAAAGCAGATGATTTTCGCGGAAATTTAGCTGCGGGCGCAAGCAATGAAGGACGTGAATTAACTGCGCGCGATCGTGAAATATGCGCAAACATTGGCCCAAAGCTTAAAGAAAAAGGCCTATTGTTTGTAGGTATTGATGTGATTGGTGATTATTTAACAGAAATCAATGTCACGAGCCCAACCTGTATTCGCGAGCTTGATAAGTGGTATAAAATTTCTATTGCCGATCAGCTTTTAGATGCGATTGAGAGGATACGCGCATGAATTATAGCTTTAATAATCAATTTTTAATTGCCATGCCCAATCTCTTAGAGCCACCTTTTGCGCATAGCGTTATTCTTGTAGTTGAACATAATTCCGGTGGCGCAATGGGCGTCATTATTAATCAACCCACTGATGTACCCTTTGCAAAAATTTTAGATCATTTTGAATTAAAAATGGATGATGATACCTTGCTTACGCAAAAAGTTTTACGCGGTGGTCCACTTAAAAAAGAACATGGTTTTATTTTACATAGACCCATCGGTCATTGGCGTTCAACAGTCACCATTAATGAAAATTTAGCTTTAACAACTTCTCGCGATATTTTAGCGGCGATGATTGAACACGAAGGTCCAGATGAATCTTTAATTATTTTAGGTTGCGCCGCTTGGCTGCCTGGACAACTCGAAAGCGAGATGCGCAATAATCTTTGGCTGAGCGCGCCTATTGATCCTTATATTTTATTTGGATGCCCTCATCATGAACGCTGGGATAAAGCGGCGGCTTTGATTGGTGTTGATCTTGAACGTTTAAGTTGTGAAGCAGGTCATGCCTAACTTATTGCACAGTGGCATATTTCTCGGATTTGATTTTGGCATGCGGCATATTGGTTATGCACTGGGTCAAAAAGCCACGCGCACGGCAACAGGTGGTGGCACTATTTCTGCAATTAATGGCATTCCTGATTGGAAAAAACTGGACAGGGTTATTAAGGAGTGGCAGCCAGAAGCTTTTATTGTGGGTTGGCCCTTAAATATGGATGGTAGCGAACAACCCCTTATTCAACATGTCACTCAATTTGCCAAATCTCTTGAAGCACATTATCAATTACCCATTCATTTTATTGATGAACGTTTAACGACAAAAGAAGCCAGAGAGCGTTTATTTACAAATGGCGGCTATAAATCACTTACGCCGGCTCAAGTCAATGCCATGGCGGCACAAATTATTTTAGAGAATTGGCTGCAAACTAAGGTATAATTAATTTCTTTAAAGGTATAAAATATGGCCATTAAACCGCTCGTCAGTGTCGTCATGGGTTCTCACAGCGATTGGGAAACCTTACAACAAGCTGCGCAAATGCTTGAAAATTTACATATTCCTCATGAAACGCAAATTATTTCTGCGCATCGAACACCTGATTTATTATTTACATTTGCACAAGAAGCAAAAGGTCGTGGTATCCAGGTTATTATTGCCGGTGCAGGTGGTGCCGCACATTTACCTGGAATGATTGCGGCTAAAACTTCATTACCTGTTTTAGGCGTACCTGTGCAATCACATGCTTTAAATGGTTTAGATTCTTTATTATCTATCGTTCAAATGCCCGCTGGCATCCCTGTTGGTACATTAGCGATTGGGAAAGCCGGTGCAAAAAACGCTGCGCTATTAGCCGCTAGTATTTTAGCATTGCAATCTCCTGAAGTTGCTAAAGCACTTGATCAATATCGCGCCGATCAAACCCAACTTGTCTTAGATACAAGTAAAACACCAGGTTCTATTAAATGAAAACCGTGGGTATTATTGGCGCTGGCCAACTCGCACGCATGTTAACATTGGCAGCTTATCCATTTGGCATCAAAACCAAATGTTTAAGTTTTGCCGATGAAAACCCCGCCAGTGATGTCACTGAGGTTATTATTTGCCAGGAGAATGATCAGGACGCCATTAAAAATTTTGTGAATCAAGTTGAAATCGTAACTATTGAAACTGAAAATATTCCCATTGCATTTGCAAAAAAAATTGCGGCGCAAAAACCTTTATATCCATCGGTAGAAACTTTGGCTATCGCGCAAGATCGTTTGCAAGAAAAACAATTATTTCGCAATTTTAATATTAATACCGCGCAATTCTATGCGATTGATTCCTTAGAAGCTTTAAAAGCAGCGGCAAAACAATTGGGTTTTCCTTGTATTTTAAAAACACGTTTTTACGGTTACGATGGCAAAGGACAAGCTGTCATTAAGTGCGAACAGGATTTATTACAAGCCTGGGAACAATTGGGCACACATGCTTTGATTTTAGAATCTTTCGTACCTTTTGAAATGGAAGTATCCTTAATTTGTGCCCGCAATTTAAACGGTCAAATAGAATTTTACCCATTGACACACAATGAACACCAAAACGGTATTTTACGTGTTTCCCAAGCGCCTTATAAACACCCGCTCGCTGAACTTGCGCAAACACAAGTATCACATTTATTAAAACATTTAAATTATGTGGGTGTTTTCACTGTAGAATTTTTTATTGCCAACAATACTTTGATCGCCAACGAATGTGCCCCACGCGTACATAACTCTGGTCATTGGACCATCGAAGGTGCCCACACCAGTCAATTCGAACAACACATTCGCGCCGTTTGCAATCTCCCGCTAGGCAGCACAAAACCCAGAGGTTTTAGCTTAATGCACAATTGCATTGGCCATATGCCCGAGATTGAAAAAGTTCTCACCATTCCCGGCGCACATTATCATACCTACGAAAAAACTCCCCGCATAAATCGCAAAGTCGGACATATTACCCTATGCAGCGAAAATAAATCCGATTTGCTGGAATGGGCGAAGAAATTATAAAAAAATTTAATGGACAGGAAAATGTACTACTTTAAGAGAGCAGTGTTCTTCAATTGCATTGAAATCTTTATCTAGATGCAATAATTCCATATTATTTTTTAATGCGATGGCAGCAATAACGCAATCTATTGTTTTTCTAATTGTAATGCCCTTATGCCTTAATTTTCTATAAATGTTTGCAGCATTTATATACGTCTCATAAGAAGCTTCCAAATATTTTAGTGATCTTAATAAAGCAGCTATTTCATTATAAATTTTTTCTTCTTTAAGCCCCTGCAGTATTTCCGTGATAATAACACCACAAATATAAATTTCCCGCTCATGTATCATTTGCTCTAAAAAATCAACATGTGGGATTTCTTGATTTGAAAAATAAGCAATCCACACACTAGTATCAACTAAAATCATCGAAGCTTCTTCCTTGTCGTGATTCCTCTAAATTGCCTTCCCAGACTACTTTGCCACGGTATTTTAAAAAATCTTTTTGTCGATGTAAGCGTAATAATTCCCGTAGTGCAAAATCAACGAGCTCACGCTGCGTTTTCAACCCTGTAGCCTTTAACCCAGCTTTAACTAACTTTTCATCAAGCACAATATTGGTACGTTTCATACAAACCTCCTATACACATTATATCAAAAATAATGTGTATATTAAAGGTCGGCATTACTTCGATACTCCACTACCACCTGGCGGTATTCAAGTAATTCACCTTCCGTGTTAGGCATATCATTAGGTGAATTACCTTCAAGAAGCTTTAAATCATTAAAAGCGACTTCTGCATACACGCGCTTGCCATCGATGAGCGCTTGTTGAATACACAAGGTTTGATTATTTAACAAGGGTGATTTAATTTTTAATTTAACCGCTGAGGTTGTTTGCGGAAATTTCAAAGCATCATCCATAAACGGTTTTTTGTGCAATAAAACCGCGGTAAGTAGCCATCCATGGCTTTTATCTAAAGCACATAAATCGACAACATAAATATGCCCGCTGTGTTGCCAGGCAATGGGTGTGGAAATACTTCTTGTTTTCATAATGTAGTCGCCACGCTGCAATAGAAGGCTAATAATTTACTGAATGTGGCAGAAGATGGGCTGACTTTGCTTTTTTCTAATCTTTTTAGGGTGGGAATAGAAATATTACTCTCTTGCGCAATGGTTTTTTGCGAGAACCCCAGCTCGTATAATTCCGCTAATAAGACTTCCCAGATGTTCGCACTTGGGTTATGATTTTGCTTGAGCGTCCCTGAAAAGGGGTGGTTTGCAACCTCTTGATTTTTAAGTGTTACCTGCATTTTATTCTCCGTTACTGCTTTTGGACTATACTCAAATTAGACCATATTTTGAGTAAATGATTCAAGACGTGATTAACGCTTTATTACGTAAGCTAAGACGCACAGGTTAATTTATGAATGAACTAGAACGCGCAAAACGAGTCCACAGTCTACGCAACATGACGGGGCTTTCACGTCGTGAGTTTGCCAAACGTTACGGTGTAGCGCCCGGCACACTGCAACATTGGGAAGATATTAATGGCAATGGCTTAACAGAAAAAGGCGCGCACCGTTTAATTAAAGCGCTACAAAGCAGCGGCATTTATTGTTCGTTTGAATGGTTAATGCATGGCAGCGGCAATGGTCCTTATACGGAACAAACAAGTAGTTCCGGTTTGGAATTATCATTTCAATCAAATAACGAATCCGATAACATTCAACAAGAGCTGACTTTATTTTATCAACATTACAAAGAAGCCATCGATTGCATCATCCAAGATGATGGCATGTGGCCTGCTTATAAAATAAATGATCACGTCGCAGGCCATCGTGTGTATGGTAATGCTATTGATTGTTATATTGGGCAAGAATGTATCGTGATGACTGTTGAAGGTGATTTGCTGGTGCGCGAATTACGTCGCAGTGAATTACCCAATCACTATACACTTGCATGTATTAATCCGCGCACCAGCGTGAATAAACCCATTATTTACGATATACAATTAGTCAGCGCAGCCCCAATTATATGGTTAAGACGTAGCTTAGAAACTTCGCAAATACTCACCAAATGAAAAAATCTTATCGCGTTTAATATTATAAAGGTGCGGATCATTAGTTATCGCATAATAATAATTATCTTTACCTTCTATTTTTGTTGCCACATGAATATATTTATCCCATGTATTGGCATCAGATTTTTGATGTTCTTTATCAAAGAAATAAAGTAATTTTTCTTTATTTTTTAAAGAATTTAATAAATCTTTATTAACTGGCGTATCACTTAACTCTGCCATTTCGAATCCCGTTTGCATACCGTCTTCATCTTTAACAATCAAGAAAGTAGGATTAGCATCCATATCTAAAAATAAAAAACTCCCCATAGCATCGAGCAAATAAAATTCCGTATAATTTTGTTTTTCACAAAAATCATTAAAGAAACTTATAAAAATTGGATCATCCAAGCAAGACGGTGGATAATCCATATTGCGTGTTAAACTATCAATAATAATTGTTGATTGATCAATAAAATATTTTTTCTGTAATTCAAGCGCTGTACTCGCAATCACCTGACTAGACACGCCTTTGCGCAGGAATTTATCAATAAGCCCATGATTAAATGCATCCACTGCAATTGTATCATCCGCCTCCCCAGTCAACATAATCTTCTTAAGGGGCAAATGTTTGACCGCTTCACATACATCAAGACCATGCATACTCGGCATTGCATAATCTACGATCATCACTGTATTTTCAAAAAATCTTTTAGGGTTATAAATTTCCTGTGCAATGGCATCGACATTCACATCAATTAACCGATGATTCATCTGCATTTCTTCAGGCCGATGTAAACAACGACGCAGAAAAGGCTCACCCGCAGATTCCTTCATATATTCAATCGCACGTTGCGGGTTATTAAATGCTCGGACGATACTGCTGTCCCCAAGCGTAACATGCATAATTTCTAAAAATCGGGAATTATCGTCCAGTAAAATGACCTGGGTTGGGAAGAAGCAACATGCAATATTACTCATAAACTCTCCTGCTTTGTTTTATTATAAAATTCTGTAATGAACTTACATTATACTTAATGAAGTGAATATTGCCAAAAATCTCTGGATTTTTATTATAAACTTTTCAAATACTCATCATAAGATAAAATTTTATCCCGCTTAATATTATAAAGATTAGAATCATTGGTTATTGCATAATAATAATTATCTCTACCAACAATTTTTGTAGTTTTATGAGCATATTTATCCCAAGTTTTAGGATCGGTTTTTTGCTGAGTTTTGTCAAAAAAATAAAGCAATTTTTCTTTATCCTTTAAAGACTTTAATAAACCATCAGGGACGGGCGTATCACTTAAATCTGCCATCTCAAAGCTCTCTTGCATACCATCTTCATCTTTAACCATTAAAAATGTAGGATTGGCATCGATGTCTAAAAACAAAAAGCTACCCATAGCATCCAGCAAATAAAATTCTGTATATTTTTGTTTTTCACAAAAATCATTAAAAAAATCCATAAACACAGGATCATCTAAACATGATGGCGGATAATCTATATTACGCGTTAAACTGTCAATTACAATTGTAGATTGATCAATAAAATATTTTCTTTGTAAGGTAAGAATTGCATCTGCAACTACAGCACTAGGGCCGCCTTTGCGAATAAACTTATGAATAAGGCCTTGATTAAAAGCCTGTACAGCAATTTTATCGTCTGCTTCACCGGTTAACATGATTTTTTTAATAGGTAAGTGGCGCAATGCTTGGCATACTTCAAGACCATGCATACTCGGCATAGCATAATCAATTACAATCACAGTATTTTCCATAAAGCGTTTAGCGTTATAGACTTCATGCGCAATTGCATCAACTTCAACATCGATAATTCGGTGATTTACTTTTATTTCTTCAGGACGGTGTAAGCAGCGGCGCGTGAAAGGTGTGTTCACATTTTCAGTGATGTACTTAATTGCCTCGTCTGGATCTTTAAAAATCTTAATAATGTTATTTTTCCCGAGCGCAAGTTTCATTGCTTCTAAAAACTTGGCATTATCATCAAGCATAATTATTTGTGTGGGAAAAAAACAACATGCAATATTCATAAACTCTCCTAAGTTATTTTTGGAAATGCCATAATAAATTCAGCATATTCGCCAAATGTTGAACGACAAGCAATTTTACCTTTATGCAGCTTCATAACGCTTTTGCAAAATGCAAGACCTATCCCTGTACCATGGTAACGGCGAGTATAAAATTTTTCAAAGATATGAGGCAAATCTTTGTCTGATATACCCTGTCCAGTATCTTTAAAGTAAATGTAGTTATATTTTTCATCGCTATTAAACCAAATCAAAATCTCGCCTTTTCGCGCAGCCTCAAGATAATATAATGCATTTTTTAATAAATTGAAAAACAAATGAGATAATAATTCTTTATCGCCTTGGATCATAAAATCATGATCATTATTGACATGAATTAAAGAACGTTGGTCTGTTTGCATTGGATACCGTATTAATGCTTGATCAATCAATTGTTTAGCTGAAAATACTGTGATTTCACTGGCTTTAAGTTGAGATTGCTTCACAGTGGTCAATAACATATTAATTGTTATGTTTGCTAAACTAGTTTCAGTTTCTACATTATCTATTGCATTTTCTAGGATTTCCATTTGATCATGACGGATATGATCAACCTTTAAATGAGCTTCTTTTGCCTGTTGGTAACTTTTAATAAGACTGGGAAGATACGCTTTAATTCCTTCCATACTACTTTGGATTGCATTTAAAGGTGTTCGTAATTCATGTGCAAGAGTTGAACCAAAAGATTGTAGAGTTTCAAAACGCTCTTTTTGAATTTTATCTTTTTTACGCAAAATAAATACGCAACAAATTAACATGGAGATTATATTTATTACTGTTACAGTAAAATTGTCATTATATACGGGAACTGGGGTTGTATATAAGTAAAAAGTTACAGCTAAGGTAACTCCTATAATTGATAGAATGGTAAACATAGTCCAGCTAACTACTATCATTAATAAAATAAAAGCCAATAAAGTGTTAAGTTGCCATGTTACTGAGGCATCATTTTTTAAAAGCATAAATGTGAAAAAAAATGGCATTATGTATAATAAAAAAATATACCAATAAACCGGAAGGATCGGTTTTAATTTTTTAGGCCAATAATTTTTAAAAGTTAGAAGTAATCCAGCGCTTGCTGCAATTAAACGCAATGGCAAATTTTCATAGGGATCTCCAGGAAAGTTATGCCAGATAAAATAAAAGGCAGGAAATCCAATTGCAGCTAAAATCCCAACGGTAATAAATTGATATTCTTCATCTGCAGCCAGTAGCTGTAACGCTTGATATATTTTTAGATAAATTTTTTCCATATGTATTTTTTTCACATAAAACAAAAAGATTACAAAGATTATAGTCAAGTTGTTCAGCAAATAAATCAACTTCTGGATTAACATGAACCATATCAGAAATTATGACTCTAAGGCCACAGCAATCTAGCCAGCTCACAGCATCTTCATTGGTTTTCCATTCAATAAAATGCGATGGAATCATCGGCCCGATAGGTATAGAAAGTATAAAATTTGATTCCACGGGAGCTGATTCAACTTGGGTGATTAAGTATGAAGTTGGGTCACTAACGTGCTCTATTGAGTCCAGAAAAATATATGTATCAAATGCACCAACAAACTTTCCGTCTTCCATATTTATGTTCTTTATTAAAACAGAACTATGCCAATTATTATCCCATGAATCTAATAGAGATTTAGCAAAACTTATAGCTGACTGGCCATAATCACAAAGTGTCATATGAGTATTTTTGGTTTCAAGCATCCTCTTCACATAAAGACTTGGTGTACCAAAGCCAACCTCAATAATTTTTTTACTATCAATTTGATCTAAGTATTTAAGCACAGTATTTTGCCGTTCAATATGCCAACTTCCTGTTAATAGATTATGCAAATGTAGAACAAAGGGCATTGCTAAAGAATCATAAATTTCATTTTCAAAAGCAAAAATATCAAGATCATAATTTACATATGTATTAATTATTTGATCCCGAGTCAAATTTAATTGCTTCATTAACCATGCCAAATCTTTTTCAAAGAAAGGATCATTTAAAACTGATTCTGCATATTTAATTAATTTACTTTTTTTAACTATCCGAGGATCCGGAGAAAGGGCATTCATAAATGTACCTAAACTTTATTTTGATTATTTTATGCCTCATTTTACTATAAAATGATCATCTTGTGGGAGATTAGCCATTCTTTTTGAGGAAGTTATTATGGGAAAGAAAATTGCCTTAGTCACCGGTGGCAATCGTGGTATTGGCCTTGAGGTCGTTAAAGGTCTATTAAATCAAGGAGATACTATTGTTTGGTTAGGGACGCGGGATTTAGATTTGGGGCAAGACGTGGCCGATCAGCTTGTAAGTCCAGATTTAAAAGTAGTTAAATTAGATGTTAATAATCCTGAAGATATTGCCTCGGCCTATGAAACTATTACTCAAACCGAAGGGCGCGGGATTGATATTTTGGTGAATAATGCAGGCGTGTTATTTCGTGACGATAGCGTTTTAACTGGGAAAGAAGAAACATTTTGGCTGACTTTTAATACGAATGTTGCTGCGATTTACCATTTAATTCGCACATTTGTTCCTGATATGGTCAAACAAAACTATGGGCGCATTGTGAATGTTTCTTCCGGTTGGGGTGCATTTTCTGATGGTTTAAATGGGCCTTTTTCTTATTCATTTTCTAAAGCAGCGCTCAATGCGCTGACTTTAATTTTATCGCAAGAATTGCCGGATAATGTAAAAGTAAATGCGATGAGCCCAGGTTGGGTTCATACGCGCATGGGCGGAGAAAATGCGCCGCTCACCCCCGAAGAAGGTGCGCAAACTATTATTTGGCTAGCCAATTTGCCTGAAGATGGGCCTAGTGGGCAATATTTTCGTGATAAAAAAGTAGCGCCTTGGTAAAGAACTTTGGTGATAAGTCAACAGTGAAACTAATTAATAAACCTGTAGTCTAATTAGTATACAACCCGATTTACTCTTCACCGGGAAATTGGGCCTAGCGATCGATTGAGATCGCGCAGCCCCAACGTATTTGTTTATACCTGGGGCTTTTATTTTTGATAATTGACGCGTGTTGCGCAACACGGTATATTCTGCAAATGATTAAATCATTTAAGCATAAAGGATTACGCTTATTTTTTGAGACTGGATCTTTAGCAAGTATTCAAGCGAAACATAAAGAACGTCTCAGATTGCAGCTGACCGCCTTAAATACGGCGAGTGTCATTACAGACATGGATTTGCCGGGTTATCGGCTGCATCCGCTAAAAGGTCCACAGAAAAACCTGTGGTCTATAACCGTCAATGCTAACTGGCGAATCACTTTTGAATTTAATGACGGCGATGCCTATATTGTTAATTATGAGGATTATCATTAAATGACTACTATGCACAACCCACCACACCCTGGGCAGTTTATTAAAGATACTTATTTAGATCCGCTAAACATTAGTACGCGAGAGGTGGCGGAAAATTTGGGAGTTTCTCCCTCTACATTGAATCGCTTAATAAAAGGTAAAAGTAATATCTCACCTACTATGGCCTTTAGACTTGCAAAAACTTTGGGTCGAACACCTGAGAGTTGGTTAGCCATGCAAGCACAATATGATTTGTGGATCACTAAAAGAAATATAAATTTAAAAAATGTGCATAAATTGAAAATGATATTGAGAGAAAAAATGCCACTTTCTGCCTCAGGGGCTAGTGCTGCGGGTGCTTAACCCACTAACCATTCATAGACTTTCTGTCTCAATTCTTCTAAACCCGTTTTTTTACTCGCAGAAAATAATTGCAAACTTACATTGGGGTAGGCTGTAAGCGTGCTTTGCAATTTTTTTAACGCTTGTTGTGCTTGCATGCGGCTGAGTTTATCGCACTTATTGAGAACTAAATGAACGGGCAAATCTGAATGAAATAACCAATCAAACATGGCTTGATCCATACCTTGCATGGGGTGGCGAATATCCATGACCAGCATTAAGCCCGCTAAGCATTCGCGCTCTCTTAAATAACTATCAATTAATTGGTGCCATTGTTTTACTACGGCCAGGGGCGCTTTGGCAAAACCATAACCGGGTAAATCAATTAATTTCAAAGACGGGGGCGTTAAAGTAAATATATTGATGGCTTGGGTGCGGCCGGGCGTGCGGCTGGTTCGGGCCAAACTTTTTTGGTTCACGATGGCATTTAAGGTGCTGGACTTACCTACATTTGAGCGTCCTAAAAAAGCGACTTCTCGGCCTTCGGGAAAAGGTAAATCTGATAATCGCACTACAGTTTTTAAAAATTCGGCTTGGGAGAATAAAATGTTCATCTATATAGAGTACCATGAATTGATGCGGTGAGTATGACATGCTATGATTCATCATCTTTTCAGATTCTAGGGGGCTGTTTTGAAACTTAGACTACTTATTTTATCATTATTGTGTGTAACACCTGCAGTTTTTGCTGCGCCTGCTACAACACCTGCTGAACAAACGCCAGCTGCATCTGCGCAAAATGATGTACCATTATTACCTGGCGATGCGCAGCGCGGATTAGAAAAATCACAAACCTGCGTGGCTTGTCATGGCGCGGATGGTAATAGTGTGATTCCTAATTATCCAAAAATTGCTGGTCAACATGCCGGTTATATCATTGAGAGCTTACATGAATACCGTGAAGGCCCAGGCAGTGAACGCGATAATCCGATTATGTATGGCATGACAGCAGGCTTATCTGATCAAGATATTCTCGATTTAGCCGCTTATTATTCGCAGCAAAAAACAACAATAGGCGAAGCTGATCCTTCTTTAGTCGCTTTAGGTGAAAAAATTTACCGCGGCGGAAATATAGAAGCCAATGTACCTGCGTGTATTGCTTGTCACGGCCCGCGCGGCGAAGGCAATTATGCTGCAAATTACCCAGCATTAAGTGGTCAAAACGCAGCTTATATTGTTGAGCAACTGCATGCATTTCGCACAGGCACACGTAAAGGCGGCGTCAATGATATGATGGCGCATGTTGTTGAACGTATCAGTGAAGAAGAAGTTCAAGCCGTAGCGAGTTATATTTCCGGACTACACTAAGGAGTAATAAAATGCTAAGAAAATGGATGTTCAGTATTTGTTCTTTCTTGTTCGCCGCTAATGTTTTTGCATTTACCGAAGGAAAAGAATACCTAGTCTTACCTAAAGAAGTAAAACAACAAGCCGTTGTGCAAACATTTTTAGATCAAGATAAAGGCAAAGTACAAGTTGTTGAATTTTTTAGCTACAAATGCCCTGGTTGTTTTAGTCTTGAAGGTACTTTTTCGGCATGGGCAGCTGCGCAGCCTCAAAATATTGTCGTTCGTCGTGTGCCAGTTGCATTTAATCCTGCTTGGGAACCTTTAGCCAAAACTTATTATGTGCTTGAAGAATTAAATGTCGTTGAACGTATTAATCCGATTATTTTTAATGCCGTTCACAAAGAAGGCCAACGCCTCGAAAGCCAAGAAGACATTGCAAAATATTTAAGTAAGCATGGGGTTTCTGCTAATGACTTTAATGCTGCTTACGAAGGATTTAATGTGAACCGTCGCTGGGCGCAAGCACAATCTTTACGCACAGCTATGCAGGTGAATTCTATTCCTGCCGTAGTGGTGAGTGGAACTTATTCTACAAATTTAAGTATGACGCACGATAGTGCTACATTTACAAAGGTGCTGGATTATTTATGCGCCCGAGGGGATTCGAACCTCTGACCTTTGGCTTCGGAGGCCAACGCTCTATCCATCTGAGCTACGGGCGCTTGAATTTAAGATCATACGCGTAAACACAATCTGAGGAAAGAAAAAATGCTAGCCAATATTGATTACTTAATTGTGATTATTTATCTTGTAGCGATTATGGGGCTTGGTTTATATGCCAGCCGTGGCATTAAAAATCTAAACCAGTATGCCGTAGCCGGCCGTAATTATAGTGCGCCTGTAGTTTTTGCCACACTCTCTGCAGCTTTTATTGGCGGTGGTTTTACCTTAGGTAATGCTGAAAAAGTATTTATGTGGGGCATTGTTAATATTTTTGCTTTATGGGGATTTAGTTTTAAAGAAATTTTAGTCGCCAAATACATTGCACCACGCATGCAAGCGCATCGTGATGCCATTTCTATTGGTGATATTATGGTCAAATCTTATGGCACGCCCGGACGATTAATTTCTGGTATCTGCGGTGTATTACTATGTGTCGGGATTATTGGCGCACAAGTCGGTGCTATGGGTTATGTGTTTGAAACATTTTTAGGCATCTCGCGCATCTGGGGTATTATGTTAGGTTGCGGTACATTAATTGTTTATGTGACCTTAGGCGGTATTCGCGCGGTTGTCGTTACAGAAATCTTGCAATTTGGTGTCTTAGCCATCGGATTACCACTCGCACTTATATTTTCCGTTATGCATGCTGGCGGTATAGATGCTGTATTAGCCCGCATCCCTGCTGATCATTTAACTATTCCAGGTTCACATTTAAGCTGGATTGCATTTATCTCTTTATTCTTAACCTTTATGTTAGGTGAAACCTTAGTGCCACCTTATCTGCAGCGTTTATTAATCGGTAAAGATATCAAAAGCATTGCGCAAGGTACATTATGGAGTGGTTTATTTTCTATTCCATTTTTTGCTATTACTGGCTGTTTAGGATTAGTCGCATTAGCATTACAACCTGATTTAAATCCTAATTTGGCCGTACCCTATTTGGTGCAAACAGCATTACCGGTAGGGATTGTGGGTCTTGTGATTGCGAGTATTATCTGCGTCGTTATGTCTTCAGCAGAATCTTTTTTAAATGCAGCCAGTGTTGCGTTTACCAATGATATTGTAAAACCACTCATGAAAAAACCACTCTCAGCGACACAAGAACTGCGCTTAGCAAAAATATTTACTTTATTTTGCGGAGTAGGTGCTGTTGTTATGGCTGTAAAAGTAGCCAGTATCCTTGATATTTTAATTTATGCTTATCATTTTTGGGCACCGATGATGGTTGTTCCTTTAATTGCTGCTATTTTTGGTTTTCGTGCCAACACTAAAGTTTATTTAAGTTCTGTGGCTTGCGGTTTTGTGGGTATGTGGATTTGGCAATACGCCTTAAATAATCCTTTTGGCTTAGAAGGTTTAATTGTGGGCGTTATTATGAATACCGTGAGCTTATATTTGGGTCAAAAGTTTTTAAACAATGAGATAAATCCTGCAATACAAGAATCAGTGTAAAAAACTGATAAAATTAAGTATAATGGCGCTATTTATCAATAGGAGAGAATGAGTTATGCGTTTTAGTCGCTTATGTTTAGGGTTAGCTGTAATGTTGATAAGCGCTTTGACAGTAGCCATTGCCGATCCGCTAACGCGTGCGCAAATTATTGAAAATAATACAAATCCTATTGGTCAGGTGACTGTAGCTGGTGCTTCTGCACAAGCCGCAGCTGCTGCTGCAGCAGCTAATGCACCCATGACCGGCGAACAACTTTATAAAAAAAATTGTGCCTTTTGTCATGATAATGGTACAGCCGGCGCACCTAAATATGCTGATAAAGGTAGCTGGGCACCGCATTTAGCAAAAGGTATAGAAGTTTTAAAAGAACATTCTTTAAAAGGATTTAAAGCCATGCCCGCAAAAGGCTTATGTCCACAATGTAGCGATGAAGAAACATTATCAGCATTTGATTACATGTTAAAATCGGTGCAATAAATTTAGGATAAATGCATGCGCACAGGATTGCGGATTGGTTTTTTATTAATCTGGTTATGCGCATCTCACACCGTCTTTGCAACAAAGACGGTGACCATAGGTATTATTACCGATAACCCCACGCAGCACACACTCATTCCCTTATCATTATTACAAGCAGAAATGCAGGCATTAATGGCAGATGAATTTACCCTGCAGTTGCCGGAAAATAAACGCATTGCGGCTAATGGCACACTCACTGGTGTAAACAATGCCATTAAACAACAACTCGATGATCCCGAAATTGATTTGATTATCACCTTAGGTCTTGTTTCATCGCAACAAATTGCCAAAATTCCAAATTTAAACAAACCCGTTATTGCGGCCATGGTTTTGGATCGCGAATTACAAGGTTTTCCTTATCAGTTTGGTGTCAGTGGCAAACCTAATTTAACGTACTTAACCACACAAAAAAGTATGGCCGGGGATATTGCGGTTTTTTATGATCTGGTTGAGTTTAAACATTTAGCCATACTCATGAATCCTTTTTGGCTAGAGACGCTTCCACAACTTAAAACCTTGTTAACACAATTAGAAAGACAATACCCGATTACCATTACAGTTATCACAGCGCTTTCGCAAATGCCAAATGATACCGATGCGGTTTATGTTGCGCCGTTATTATCTTATTCCGATGAAGATATGCAAGCGCTAGCACAGCAATTGATTGCACAAGGTTTACCTAGCTTTGCGAGCGCGGGGCAATATGATGTTACCTTAGGTTTATTAGCCGCATTAGGTGGCCTGCCCGAAGATAAAATGCGATTTGCAAGACGCTTAGCGCTGGATGTACAAAGTATTTTATTGGGTGATGCAGCGGAAACCTTAAATGTTATTTTTGATGCTAATCCTAAAATGACTATTAATATGCAAACCGCTCGTGCGATTGGTTTTTCACCTAATTGGCGTTATTTACTAGAAGCGATCTTATTACATGTACAAGGCCCAGAAACTGGGAAAAAATTAACATTACACGAAGCCATGCAAAATGCGGTGAATGCGAATTTGAGTTTACAAGTCAATGAATTATTTGTAGAAATTGCCGAAGAAAATGTAGATTTGGCACGCGCTAATTTATTACCGCAACTCTTTGCAACCATCGACAATCAACAAGTTGATAGCAACGATCCGCTGAAACTAATTGGCGTTGCACAAAATATGACCACAGGCATATTGGGTGCGCAACAATCGCTTTATTCTGATGCCTCTTGGGCGAACTTTCGTATTTCACAATACTTAGAAGATGCAGAAGATTTTAAATTGTACGGTGAACTTTTAAATACACTCGCAAATACCGGCTCTGCTTATTTAAGTATTTTACGTGCTATCTCCATAAAAGACGTGCGCCGCGCTAATTTAAGTGTCACAGAGAAAAATTTAGAGCTAGCACGTATGCGTGATCGTGTTGGTTTTTCTTCACGCGCAGATGTACTGCGTTGTGAAAGCCAATTAGCGTTGGACCAACAAGCCTATTTAGAATCTGCTGCATTAGTTTTACAAACACAAGCCGAATTAAATCGCATTCTTAATTTACCACAAGATGAAATGTTTGCTTTAACCGATGATCAATTAGGCCAATTTAACGATTTAATTAATGAAAAAACTCTCGATCATTATGTTAACAATCCTTACACTTGGAAAATATTTCAAGATTTTGCCATTGAAGAAACATTAATCAACGCACCGGAATTAGGTGAAATTGATTCTCTTACACTTGCCAAAGAACGCGAACAACTTGCAAATAAACGTGCTTTTTTTGTACCTACGTTTGATCTAGAAGCTGGTATTACTGACGTTCTCACAAAAAGTGGCGTGGGATCTGATTATGCAGCAGAAGGCATTACAGATACCCATTGGCAAGTAAATGTCAGTGCAACTTTACCGTTATTAACGGGCGGTGCGCGTAATGCAAAACTCAATCAAACCGGTTATGAAGTCGAACAATTAGTTCTTCAAAACAAAAACACGCAAGACCAACTGGAAAAACGCACACGCGATATTTTATACCAAATCGGCAACTCTTATCCTGCCATTGAATTATCCGAGCAAGCAGCTAATGCTGCAAAAGAAAATTTAGCATTAGTCACTGATCGCTATGAACATGGTGATGTGGATATTACCGACTTAATTGATGCACAAAATAATGCATTATCCGCACAACTTGATCAAGCGCAAGCCCGTTATGTTTTTTTAAATGATTTTATTTCTCTGTTGCGTAGTACAGGCGATTTAACCTTAGCACTTGATCGCAATAGTCTTCCCGTTTGGTTTGCAAGAGTCTCTGATGAATATTAAAAATATAATCCGTAATATAGCTGATTTCCCTAAACCTGGAATTTTATTCCGTGATATTTCTCCGCTACTGGCCGATCCCAAAGCCTATCATTATGTCATTGATAAATTTTTTGAGCGTTATGCACCTGAAAAAAATAAAATCGATGCCATCATTGGCATCGAATCTCGTGGATTTTTATTCGCAACAACGCTTGCCTATAAATTAGAACTGCCCTTTGCCATGATCCGCAAAAAAGGCAAACTGCCGCCGCCTACTGAATTTTATGAATATAAATTAGAATACGGAACTGACACTATTGAATTATTAAGCAACGCAGTTAAACCAGGCGATAGCATTTTATTAATGGATGATTTACTTGCAACCGGCGGCACTGCGCTTGCAAGTTGTCATTTAATCGAAAAAATGGGCGGCAAAGTTTTTGAAATTGCTACGGTGATAGAACTTGGTTTTTTACATGGGCGTGAACAATTAAAAGATTATCGCGTGTTTAGCCAAACCGTTTATGAATAAATTTACTCACCAAAAACAAATCCATCTTGCGTAAAATAATCAATAGGATTAGTAACTAAAATATTATTTTTAGTAAAAGGTTTTTTTAGATTTCCAACAATTTGAACTACTTCTTTTGGCTGTAATAAATCTGCATAATATTGTAATGATCGGGATAACGTCGTATCTGATAATTTAACTTCAATTAACAACTCAACCACATTATTTTTTGTGACAACAAAATCCACTTCTCGCCCTTCTTTATCACGAATATAATGTAACTGTGATTTAAAGCCATGATAATCTTCTGTAAAGTGAATACGTTTTAATAACGTGGTCGCAATTAAATTCTCTAAGCGTGCGCCTTCATCATCAGCCACATCTGCATTATCATAAAAATAAACTTTGGGTGGTTTAATTAGTGAACGAGCAATTTTTGTCGTGTAAGGATAAATAGCAAATACAAGATACATGCGTTCGAGTAATTGTAGCCAATGTTTTGCTGTATTAGGCGCAATTTCTAAATCACGCGCAATATTTGATAAAGTAATATTACTTCCCACACGTTCTTTTAAACTATCCGCCATAATGGACAATAAAGAAATATGACGAATAGATTCTAAATCTCGCACATCTTCACGCAAAATACGATCAAATCTTTCGCGACGCCAACGTCTTGCTTCACGTTCATCATTCACAATAAAAGGCTCAGGAAATCCACCAACTGTTAATAATCGCTGATAAGCTTCCTGGGCAGAAATATCATTGGGAAATTCATCCAGTGTAAATGGGTGTAAACGCCAGTAATGATAACGTCCAACTAAGGAGTCACCCCCGCGTTTGTACACATCTAAACGTGCACTGCCCGTGACTAAATATTCTTGCTCTTCTGGACGAGCATCATAAACGCCTTTAATCCATTGTTTCCAACGTGTGTATTTATGTAATTCATCAAAAATAACCAACGGCGCGTTTGATTTCCATTCCTTTTTGAGAATGGCTTTTCTATCCTCATCAACATCCCAATTAAAATACTGACCTTGAGCCCAATTATCCTTTAATAATCCTTTTGCTAGCGTGGTTTTACCTACTTGCCGAGGACCGCCCAGAAATACCATTTTTTGAGCTAAATCTTGTTTAATAAAAGGGGTACAATATCTATTCATGGGCTGATCTCGTCTATTTTTAACTACACTGCAAAATGGTCATGACTATTTTACAGTGTAGCTAAAAATGGTCAAGAAAGCAATGCTTGGGCCTGCAAGTCGAATAACTGCACCAAGCCTTCTTTTGCCAAAGCCAACATACTCTGCAATTGCTCTTGGGTAAACGCTTGATTCTCCGCAGTACCTTGCACTTCAATAAATTTTAAATCTTGCGTCATCACCACATTCATATCGGTTTGCGCGCTACTGTCTTCGTGATAATTTAAATCTAACATCGGTACATTATTATGTATGCCGACAGATACTGCAGCAACACGCTGTATTAATGCCGGTTTTTTAAGTACTTTTAAATCTTGTAATTGTTGCAGCGCATCGACTAATGCAACACAACCACCGGTAATTGCAGCAGTACGTGTGCCGCCGTCTGCTTGAATCACATCACAATCTATTGTAATGGTATTTTCACCTAGCGCTTTTAAATCTACCATTGCACGTAAGCTGCGGCCGATTAAACGCTGAATTTCTAAGGTTCTACCACTTTGTTTTCCACGCACAGATTCTCTATCAACACGATCATGGGTTGCGCGCGGTAACATACTGTATTCCGCTGTAACCCAGCCTTGACCTGTACCTTTTAAAAATCTGGGAACATTGCCTGGGCTAATGCTTGCATTGCATAATACTTTGGTTGCACCAAATTCTACCAACACAGAACCTTCTGCGTATTGCGTATAATTACGCGTAAATGTTATAGGACGCAGTGTATTGTTGGCTCTATCATTGGCACGCATAATAACCCCTTTTATGGTATAGTAAACGACGATTTTATCAGGATTTCACACCCAATGGCATCACAAAATAAAGTGAGCAGCATGACTGCTTTTGCGCAATGCCGCATTCAGAATGAATTAGGCACCTTAACCGGTGAGCTGCGTGCCGTCAATAGCCGATTTTTTGAATTGAACTTACGTTTGCCTGAAACATTACGCGGTTGTGAGCCACAAATTCGTGAGAAGCTGCGTGAAGTATTAAGCCGCGGTAAAATAGATTTAGGTTTACGTTTTGAACAAGGCGGCGACGCTAATACGTTGGAACTGAATCAAAATTTAATTCATGCATTATTAGAATCCTGTCAAAGCTTAAGTAAAAATGCGCAATGCCCCGTGAATATCAATATGATCGATATTTTACGCTGGCCCGGCGCTGTGATTACGTCTGAGCAAAATCACAAACAATTAGAAACTGCAACACTGGATTTAATTAAAACATTACTTGAAAAATTTCAGCAAGACAGAGAACGCGAAGGCAATGCGCTAAAAGAAATTATTGAAAAACGTTTAGATAGCATTGCGGAACATATTGCACAAATTAAACCACATGCACAAAATATTATGCAATTGCAACGCGAGAAATTATTAAACCGCATTAAAGAATCTAAAATAGAATTTGATAATAATCGCTTAGAACAAGAATTAGTTTTTTGGGCACAAAAATCAGATATCGCAGAAGAAATCGATCGCTTACAAACACATGTGAATGAAATTTATACCACACTCAAAAAAGGCGGACCTCTGGGTCGTCGTTTAGATTTTCTGGTCCAAGAATTACATCGCGAAGCTAATACCTTGGGCTCAAAAGCACTAACCAGCGATATGACGTATCACGCGGTTGAAATTAAAGTATTAATCGAACAAATTCGTGAACAGGTACAAAATCTTGAATAATCCACACAGCCGCGGCCAACTTTTTGTTATTTCCGCACCTTCTGGCGCAGGAAAAACCAGTTTAATCAGCGCGCTTTTAAAAGAGATGAATGATCTTGTCATGTCTATTTCTTACACAACACGCGCGCCGCGTCCGCTTGAAACACACGGCGTCGATTATTTTTTTATTGATGATCCAGAATTTAAGCGCATGTTGTCGGAGCAATTATTTTTAGAACACGCGCAAGTATTTACCTATCGCTACGGCACTTCCAAAGCCTGGGTTGAAAAAACTCTCGCGCAAGGTCAAGACATTATTTTAGAATTGGATTGGCAAGGGCACCGTGCCATTAAATCCTTATACCCAGATGCCACCGGCATTTTTATTCTCCCACCCTCAGAAAAAACTTTAGAAGAACGATTAATGGGCCGCGGACAAGATGCGCCTGAAGTTATTGCACATCGCATGCAACAAGCTCATCAAGAAATATCTCACTATAATGAATATGAATATGTGATCATTAACCATGATTTAAAGGTGGCCACCATTGAGGCCAGCAGCATCATCCAGGCTGAGCGCTTACGTTTAGCTCGGCAGCAAATTGAGCAAGCTGAATTAATAAATTCACTCTTGCCAAACTAGGCATTTTCCCTGTATTATTAGATGTTTATTCCACCAAAAGAGGACTGCAAATGGCCCGTATAACCGTAGAAGATTGTTTAGAACACGTCGATAATCGCTTTGAATTAGTATTATTAGCCACTAAACGTGCGCGTCAATTGGCTTTTGGCACGGTTGAACCTTTAGTTCCTTGGGAAAATGATAAACCGACTGTTGTTGCTTTGCGTGAAATCGCAACCGGTCAAATCAACGAAGAGATGATTAAAGCTGCATCGCTACGCGTAAATTCTGCTATGGCACAAGCGCAACAAGCTTCGTATGCATTTAACGATCCTTTGGCAGAGCTTACTGAAGAGCTTTCTGCAGTAGAACCCTTCAAAGATGAGCAATAAACCATCCTCATTAACAGAAACTCTTGCCGAATATTTAGCGACGGATGCCATTGCATCCGTTGAAGCAGCTTATGAATTAGCCGCAAAAGCCCATGAAGGCCAGACGCGTTTTTCTGGCGAACCTTATATTACTCACCCTGAAGCTGTCGCACAAATCTTAGCGCAAATGCGTATGGATCCAGAAAGTGTAATGGCAGCCTTATTACATGATGTCATTGAAGATTGCGGTGTCACTAAAGAAGAACTTGCGACTCAATTTGGCGAAAGCGTTGCGGAATTAGTGGATGGCGTCACTAAGCTTGAGCAAATTTCTTATGAAGATCGCATTACGGCGCAAGCTGAAAATTTCAGCAAAATG
Source organism: Legionellales bacterium (assembly GCA_041660525.1). Lineage (GTDB taxonomy): Bacteria > Pseudomonadota > Gammaproteobacteria > JABCZS01 > JABCZS01 > JABCZS01. The sequence continues at coordinate 153,654 of JBAZWD010000001.1, forward strand.
CTTTTAGCGATGGTGAAAGATATACGCGTGATTATCATAAAATTGGCAGACCGTCTTCACAATATGCGCACCATAGGCGCGCTGCCACCTGAAAAACGTCATCGCATTGCCCGTGAAACCCTGGAGATTTATGCACCGATCGCACACCGTTTAGGTATGCATCAGTTTTATATTGAACTTGAAGATTTATGTTTTGCCGCCTTAAATCCCATGCGTTACACATTATTAAAAAAAGCGGTGAACAAAGCACGTGGCCATCGCAAAGAAATGGTGCAATCCATTCAAGACACATTTAAAGAATGTTTATTGCGCGCCGGGATTACTGATTTTAAAATCTACGGTCGCCAAAAGCATATTTACAGTATTTATAAAAAAATGCGCGAAAAACATTTATCGTTTAACGATATTATGGATGTTTACGCATTTCGCATTATTTTACCCACGATTGATGATTGCTACCGCAGTTTAGGTTTTGTGCATCATTTATATAAACCCGTCCCGCGTCGTTTTAAAGATTATATTGCCATTCCTAAAGCGAATAGTTATCAATCCTTGCACACGACTTTATTTGGACCACAAGGCGTGCCGATCGAAGTGCAACTGCGCACGAAACAAATGAATAAAGTCGCTTTAAGCGGTATCGCTGCCCATTGGCGCTACAAAACCCTGGAAGATCATTTTGACAAAGTACATACACGCACGCGGGCGTGGTTATTGCATCTATTAGAAATTCAACAAGAAACCGGTAGCTCACTCGAATTTATTGAAAATGTTAAAATTGATTTATTTCCTGATTCTGTTTATGTGTTCACCCCCCAAGGCAAAATCGTTGAACTGCCGGCAAAATCCACGCCCGTAGATTTTGCTTATGCCGTGCATACAGACATTGGCAATCACTGCATATCCGCACGGGTGAATCGTCAAGTCGCACCTTTGTCTACCTTACTGCATAATGGTCAAACGGTAGAAATTATGACCGATGAAAAAGCAAATCCTGATCCGACTTGGCTTCATTTTGTGGCGAGTGGTAAAGCACGCGGTAGTATTCGTAATTTTATTAAAGACCAAAAACAAACTGAAATAATAACCCTGAGCGAACGTTTATTACAAGAACAAGTGCTTTCCATTAAAGGTAGCGAAGGAATATCGATGCAATTCGCTAAATGTTGCTGGCCGATTCCTGGCGATCCTATCAAAGGATTATTATTGCAAGAAGAAGGCATAATCATTCACAATGAAGCCTGTAAAAAAATCGCAGGCCCGCGCTTTAAAGATCATCTGATTCAGGTTGAATGGGGACAGAATCTAGATCGTGACTATGAAGCACGACTTGATGTTGAACTTGAAAATCAACGAGGCGTCTTGGCTGAACTTTCTATAGCCATAGCCAAAACTGGCGCTGATATCGTGCGCATTCAAAGTGATAATATTGATAACCGTTTTGCACGCATTACTATTATTGTTGCCGTTCATGATCGCGTGCATTTAGCGCGCGTGATGCGTAATTTACGTAAGGTGAAAGCCATATTAAAGATTATCCGTGTGCATTAGGTGGTTTATTTGCTAATCAGCTACTTTACAACTATTTTTAAGTCATGAAACGAATATTAAAAACCCTTATTTTCTGCCTACTTGCTGCTTTTTCAGTAATGAGTTTTGCTACCACGAGCATGGAAGATATCCATTTCTTACAAGATGCTGCTCTTCGAGGCGATAATGAAGCGCAAGCGGCTTTAGGTGATATTTATGCACGCGGGGAATCCAGACCTCGCGATTGGACCATGGCTAAACGTTGGTACCAAGAAGCAGCCGAAGGTGGCAATACTTATGCACAATATATGTTGGGATTGATTTATCAATTGGGATTGACAGGGCCATCGGATGCTGTAAAGGCCAATCAATGGTATATGCGCGCAGATACACATAAAAATAGCCCGCGCGCAAAACTTATGGTCGGCCAATTTTTTGCCGACTACGACAATGCACATTACAACCAAGAACAAGCTTTTCGCTGGTATGAAGCCGCTGCGTTAGCGGGTAACGTGGAAGCACAAGATACTATGGGTGATATTTATTTAGACGGAAAATGGGTTCAACAAGATATCTTAAGCGCGGTCAAATGGTATGGCAAAGGTGTCGCGCAACGATCACCTTATGCGCAATACAGTTTAGGGCAAATGTTTTATAACGGTTACCCGACATTTCCTCAAGATTACCAACAATCCTTAGGTTGGTTTTATCAAGCGGCTGTGCAATGTTACGTCGCTGCACAATATACTATGGGTGATTTATATTTTGAGGGCATAGGCGTTAAGCAAAGTAATATTCAAGCTTACGCTTGGTGGACTTTAGTTAAAACGATTAGCGATTATCCACAAGCCACGGTCGCCTTAAATAAAGTCGTACCGAAAATGTCAGAAGAAGAATTACAACTCGCCAATGAACTGGCTAAAGAATATTTAGAAAATTACGGTTCTTACTGTAACCTCAACATCAATCCCTATCTCAACGAATACTTATCCCGCGGTAATGCGCATGGCGCAAGACCGAGGAATGAGTGGTTGTATCGGGATAAATAAAAGCTTAGCCACCTTTATTATTAGGTCGGGCTTGGAAAGCAGTGTTTTCAGCGGGCACAGCTTGTTCAATATCATTCTGAGCATTTGTAATTTTTACATAAGATGATGTTTTATAACCACCCCAACCGCCTAATACTCCACCCACAACGCCACTTACACTCATGCTTGCGCTAAGAATGGCGCCAAATCCTACCACGCCCGTAGCTACACCAAATACTATTCCTCCAGAAGCAATCATAAGAATCACTGCGCCGATCGATGCACATATCATTTGGCGTTCTTTCGGAGATAGTAATTCCAAACTACTCTGAAGATTAGAATTTAAATTAGTAATAGCCGAAGAAAATTTAGCAGGATCCATTTTATTTTTTCCAGAAGAATCCAACGACTCAATAGTAGTAACCAGAAATTGAATTATTTCCTTTTGTATTTCTGTCGCAGCTTTACGATTATCAAGACTATCTAAATGATTAGATAATTTTATTATTTTGTTTATCAAATTGTCTAATTCGGTAGGCAAATTACCAGGAGCAGAAGACCCTTGTAATACCAAAATGAGATCATTTAATAACGCTTCTTGCTTTCTTGCATGGACCATAAGATCTTCTAGAGATTTATTAATAGCTTTTTGCTGCTCTTCAGATAACTGGCCTTGGGTTAACTGTTTACTAGATTCAGATATCTTTTCCCTATAGGCAAGTTCAATTGCATCTTTGTCTGTTTTAGTTTCATTCTGCATATCTTTTACAAATTGAACAGTAGCATTTTGTATCGCATGAGAAACTGTTTTATTGGTGAATGCTAATGTTTCTAGAGGCGAAACTAATTTTTTTATTTCCCATAAGATCAGAATGTTAATCAAATATTTTGGTGAATCAGGATCCTTGTTAGATGCTTCCAGCTCATCAATAAACGCTTGCAATGGTTGCACTTTCTGGAGAGCGACTACGGGTATAGAATTAGTAGGATTATTTGGAGCTGATGAATTAGATACTACTTTCCTGGGCGGCAGTATGTTTGAAAAAAATGCACGGCCAACGAATACTAAATCTACGGTTACCAATGTAGCATATAAACTGTCATGCCAAGACCTGGTATTAGTATTACTATTTACAGAACTGCTATTTGTGCTTGAAGAAGCAACTGTGGCAGCAGCATCATCGGTCAATTGAACTGAATTAGTGCTTTTAAATGTATCTATTTGAGTAACTATACCCCGGGTGCCTGTAAGCAATTGATTTTTTGCTTTTTCTACGATTTTAGTCGGCATTCATCTTCTCCCATTTAAGCTATATTTTGTCAATAAAATGACATCATACAATATTCAGATTAAGATTACATTAAAGGTAGCCCAAGTAAATTATGATTGTATTTTTGTTGATTTCATATAAAATACAATTATAATATTTATAAAATCATCTAAAAAAGAGGGCAAATGGAGTTTATCTCACTAAAAAGAAAGGCATTCCATTACATATTGGGCTGGTTATCCCAAAATTCACGTAAGCCTATGGTTATTCGTGGAGCGCGACAGGTGGGAAAGACTTGGTTAGTCCGGGAAGTCGCTAGAGAAAGCCAGAAGGTTCTGGTTGAACTTAATTTTGAGAAACAGCCTAAACTTGTGAGCTTGTTTACGAGTAATGACCCTAAGCAGATCATCACAAATATTGAATCAGCTTTAGGGATAAGTATTGATATCAATAATACCATTTTATTTTTGGATGAAATCCAAACGGCGCCGCAGTTATTGGCGCAGTTGCGTTGGTTTGCAGAAGAGATGCCTGAACTGACTGTAATTGCGACCGGTTCTTTATTAGATTTTGTCTTGGCAGAACATGATTTTAGTATGCCTGTGGGACGCATTACCTATTTACATTTAGAACCTTTATCATTTGAAGAATTTCTTCAAGCCTTAGGAAAAGATAAGTTATATGATTTTATTTGTGAGCATTCACTGTTACAGGAAATTCCTGAATTTATTCATGAGCAATTGCTTACACTTTTTAAACAATATTTGATTGTTGGCGGTTTGCCTGCAGCAGTAATGAGCTGGGTGGCCACACAGTCATTAATGGATGTTAATCGCATCCATATGGATTTGCTCACAACTTATCGTGATGATTTTTCAAAATACGCACAAAAAATAACGCCCTTGCAGTTAGATGAAGTCTTAAGCGCTGTACCGAAAATGCTGGGTGAGAAATTTATATACGCTCATGTGGATCCTGCGCTGACTTCTCTTAAAGCAAAACAAGCTTTACAAAAATTAATTAAAGCACGACTCTGTCATCCTGTTTATCATACACAAGCCAATGGCGTACCCTTGGCCGCTGAAATAAAACAAAAAATATTTAAAATGATATTTTTAGATGTGGGTTTAACCAGTGCGCTTTTAGGATTAAAACTTAATTTATTACAAAATATTGATGAAATTATTCTCGTTAATCACGGCGGTATTGCTGAGCAAGTTGTAGGCCAATTGTTACGAACAATTGAGCCATTTTATATGGAGCCCAGCTTATATTATTGGGTTAGAGAAGAAAAAAGTAGTAATGCAGAAATTGATTATATCCTACAACATAATAATGCTTGCATTCCTATAGAAGTAAAATCAGGAAATAAAGGCAAATTAAAATCTTTGCATTTATTTATGGCACAAAAGAAAAATAAAATTGCGGTACGCATTTATTCAGGCTTGCCTAATAAAACACCAATAGACATTTCTGTTCTGGGCTTTAATCAAGCGCATTATACCTTGATTGACTTACCATTTTATTTAACAGGACAAATACATCGGTATTTGGATTCAGATAATTAAACTGTTCCATACTGAACTTTATTCCCAAGCCAACGCGTAATTAATAAATCAATATGCTCCGGCCGCTCCCTTAGCATCTTTTCGCCTAAGTGTTGAATTTGGGAAATTAAAGCCTGATCGCGGGTTAAATTCGCGATTCTAAAGGTTAATTCGCCGCTTTGTTTTGTGCCTAAAAATTCGCCGCTGCCGCGGATGGCTAGATCTTTTTCTGCGATTTTAAAACCATCATTGCTATTACGCATAATGTCTAGGCGCGCGCGGGCGTTGAAGGATAAGGGGGATTGGTATAATAGAATGCAATGGCTGGGATTTTCGCCTCGGCCGACTCTTCCGCGTAATTGGTGTAATTGCGCTAAGCCTAAGCGTTCTGGGTTTTCGATGATCATTAAATTTGCATTGGGAACATCTACGCCCACTTCAATGACAGTGGTTGCTACTAATAAATTTATTTCACCGCGTTTAAAACTTTCCATGATGGCTTGTTTTTCGGGTGATTTTAATTGCCCGTGCACTAAGCCAATTTTAAATTCGGGTAGGGCTTGAATTAATTTTTGTTGCGTGTCAGTTGCAGCTTGTGCGGCTAATGTTTCCGATTCTTCGATTAATGTGCAAACCCAATAGGCTTGTTGTCCTTGCTTGCAAAAATTTCTAATTTTATCAATGACTTGTTCGCGTTTACTGTTTGGCAGTGCAATCGTTGTAATTGGTTTTCTGTTCGGTGGTAATTCATCAATCACTGAATAATCTAAATCCGCGTATAAGGTCATCGCTAATGTACGCGGAATCGGCGTTGCCGTCATCATCAGTTGATGCGGTGACTGTGCCTTTGATTGTAATGTTAAACGCTGCTCAACACCAAAACGATGCTGTTCATCAATCACCACTAAACCTAATTTATTAAATTCAACCGTTTGCTGAATCAATGCATGCGTACCCATAATCACTTGCGCTTGTCCGCTTTTTATTTGTTCCAACATTTCTTGTTTTTGTTTTGCGGGAATACGGCTGGTTAAATTAACAACCGTTAATTCTTTAAAATATTTTTTAAAACTTACATAATGTTGATTAGCAAGGATTTCTGTAGGTGCCATTAATGCGGCTTGATAACCATTTGAAATAGCGGCAAGCATACTGGCTGCGGCAACAACTGTTTTCCCCGAGCCCACATCGCCTTGTAATAAACGTAACATAGGTTGATTTTTATTTAAATCAGCAAAGATATCATTTAACACACGCAGCTGCGCGCCGGTTAATTTAAAAGGTAATTGTTGATAAAAATCATTTAAACGCGGTTGATCAACTTGCAAAGGATCGGCTGGCAATTGTTTTATTTTCTCGCGCAGTTTTTTACGGCTTAAATGATGTGCTAATAATTCTTCTAAAGCTAAACGTTGTTGCGCAGGATGCAAACGATCGGCTAATAAATTTTGATCGGCATCAATAGGTGGCTGATGACAATAAATAAGCGCATCTAATAATGAATAAGGATGATCAGGTAAATAATTCTCTACTTGCTGCGTTAAAGCTATGGCTTGCGTAATTAAATTACGCCATGTTTTTTGTGAAAAACCTTCAGTGCTCGGATAAATCGGCGTTAAGGTTTGCGTATCGACTTCGTGGGAAAAATGTTCAATTTGATATTCCGGATGCACCATTTGTAAACGCTGTCCAAAAAAGCTCACTTCACCAAAACAACGTATTTTTGTACCGGTTTTTAAATTATCCCGCTGCGCAGAAGAAAAATTAAATAAACTCATATACACATAACCTGTACTATCTGCTAATTGAATTTCCAGGCGTCGACGTTTACCAAACATGATTTGCTGTTTAACCACTTCCACTTCTATTAACGCATACATACCCGGCTGTAGTGACGCCACAGGATAAATCTTCGTCCGATCTTGATAGCGATAAGGCAAATGGAATAATAAATCCGTAATAGTAAAAATGCCCAAATCATTGAGCTTTTTCGTCAATTGCGTTCCTACGCCTTTTAATTTTGTGATAGACAACATACTTTCTTTTATCTATGAATTTTGATGTATACTTGGAAAATGTCTGCAACAGTATACCATTATGACGAAAAAGCCTTAAGTACACTGGCCCTTTTATTTGCGCCCGGCTTTGTGCATTTAGGCGCGCAAGCATGGGTTGATGACTTATGCAAAGATTTAAAGCCCGGAAAAAAAGTATTAGACTTTGGCAGTGCTGCCGGTGGCGCTGCTTGCCAAATAGCCAAAAAATGCGATGCGCAGGTCGTGGGTTTAGAATTTTCTAAGTTTTTAGTGACACAAAGCCAAGAACTAGCCGCGCAAGAGAATTTGACTGCCCGGGTAGAATTTTCTGTCTTACCGGATACGCCACCTTTAATTCTCAATCAAAAATTTGATTTAATTTTTTCAATTGATACGCTTTCACATTGCAAAAATAAAGATACTTTATTTACGGAATTAAGAGCCGCCTTAAAAACCAATGGCACTTTAGCGATTATGGATTGGTTTCATAAATCGCCTAATTACAGTGCAGCCACAGAAGCCTTTTTTAAATTTACCGAGGGTGTATTTTATTTAAATACGCCACAAGATTATTTACAGCTTTTAGAAAAAAACAAATTGAGTTATGTTAACTTTAAAGACAACACCAAGCAAATGTGTCAATACGCAGAAGCATTGATCACTTCTTTGAAAATCGATCATGAAGGTCAAATTGTTGCTGCTTTTGGAGCAGAATATTATGAATGGTGGCTGGAATATTGGTCATTACTTTATGCTGCATTACAATCCAATGATTTGGTAACCGGACATGTCAGTGGTATAAAAACCTAATGAACGCGCCGATTAAAATTCGCCCTGCAAACACCGATGATCTAAACGATTTACTTTACTTGACAAAACATATTGGTTATGGCATGAGCCATTTACCGCATGACCTAAATTTACTAAAAGAAAAAATAAACGATTTACTTTATTTTTTTGTGATGGAAGAATTAACAACGCACAAGGTTATTGGCTGCTGCGGCATTATTTTACAAAACGATCCGCCGGAACCTTTTTATAATTATAAAATTACTAGAGATAATTTACAGCTGGTCAATGATTATCAAGGCCTAACTGAGCTCGGCATGTTGGCTTTATTGCCGGAATATCAGCAGCATCACTATGGAAAATTTTTATCACGTTCCAGATTTTTATTTCTTGCTGATCATCAAGAGCGCGTAGGCCGAAAAATTATTACCCAAATTCGCGGGCAAGTGGATGAGCAAGGCCATTCACATTTTTGGAACGCCATCGGCAAAATGCAAACCGGTTTATCTTTTCTAGAAGTGGATCAACAACGTTTTAATGCTAAAGCATTACCTAAATTGCTGGCATTAAACGCTATGCCTGAAAACGCACGCACGGTAATGGGTAAACCCCATCCACACTCCGCGCCTGCATTAGCACTCTTAGAAAAAGAAGGTTTTAAATTTAAATATTATATTAATATTTTTGACGGCGGCCCTAATTTGGAATTATCTTTAGATGAAAATCCAACCATCAACCATTCAAAACGCGTACATGTTGCAAGCATAGAAAATACGATAGAAAGTGAAACGTATATGATTGCAACCATCGATAAAGGTTTTTGCGCGTGTCTTGGTCAAGTTTTATTTTTAGACAATAATCAAGTGATAATAACGCAACATACTGCGGATATTTTAAACATTCAACTCAATGATACATTAAGGATAAGTTTATGAACGCTGTTAATGCTGCAAAACAAGCTTTTTTAGAATGGTCGCTCACGTCTTTAGATACGCGCATTGATTATTTAAAAAAAATGCAACAACTCATCAAAGAAAATATTCAAGTGATTGCTGAATCGATTAGCCTTGAAACAGGCAAAGTGCTTTGGGAATGTGTAATGGAAGCACAATCCATGGTGAATAAAATTGATATTTCAATTGAAGCTTATGGTCAACGTACGGGTGAGAGCTCTAAAAATATTGATCATTACCAATTACATATACGTCATAAACCTATAGGCGTACTCGCTGTATTTGTACCGTTTAATTTTCCTGGGCATTTATTAAATACACATGTCGTGCCCGCAATTTTAGCAGGCAATACTGTTGTGATTAAACCCAGCGAACTCACCCCCAAAACTGCAGAATTAATTGTTGCTCTTTGGCAAAAAACTGGTTTACCAAAAGGTGTTATTAATTTAGTGCAAGGCGCAGGCGATGTCGGCCGTGAATTAGCAAGCCAGCCGGATCTTAATGGTATTTGTTTTACCGGTAGTTTTAAAGTAGGGCAACAATTACATCAGCAAATGGCCGGACAAACCGATAAATTATTAGTGTTAGAAATGGGTGGCAATAATCCATTGATAGTCGCTGATATTCTTGATATCGATAATGCAGTATTAACAATTATTTTATCCAGTTATATTACAGCCGGACAACGTTGCACCTGCACGCGACGTTTAATTATCATTGAAAATTATCAAACCGAAATTTTATTACAAAAACTCATCGAAAAATTAAAACACCTGCGCGTCAATTACCCAAAAACAAATCCAGAACCTTTTATGGGCCCCGTTATTTCCGCACAAGCAGGACAACATGTTTTAGATAAACAAAAAGATTTACAAACATTAGGTGGGAAAAGTTTATTGGAAACTAAAGCCTTAGATCCCAATAATACGGCGCTCTTATCACCAGGTCTTATTGACATGACAGGTATTGATGCACCTGACGAAGAAATCTTCGGGCCGCTCTTACAAGTTTTTCGCGTAAAAGATTTAACTCAAGCGATTAAGCTTGCCAATAAAACACAATACGGTTTAACTGCAGGGATCTTAACAACAGATATTAGACAATATGAAACATTTTTTAATCACTCACGCGCTGGAACGGTCAATTGGAATCGTCCAACTACCGGAATCAGTGGCATCGCACCTTTTGGTGGTTTAGGACACAGTGGTAATTTTAGACCTACGGGATTTTATGCTGCAGATTATTGCGCTTATCCGGTGATTAGTTTGCAGAGCACTGCGTTAAAACACAGCGCTCCCTTACCACCTGGATTGGATTAGAATATTCCAGCAATTGAACGTGCTAAACCTTCAACCAATTCAGGTTCGGCTTGTTCGAATTTTAAATTAACTTTATTGGCTGTGCTAGCGATACGCGTTTTGTGTACTTTGTTACCGCTTTTAAGTTTTTCAGTAACTTGTACGTCCGTAATTACGCTATAAGTCATGTCTTGTGTAGTAGCATTGGCTAAAGTACCTAGTGCTGCGCCAACTAATGCGCCAGTAATCACTGCATCTTTATGACCGCTGACTAATCCGCCAACACCTGCACCGACTAAACCACCTGTTAATGCATCACCAAATCCACGGCCTACAATTTCATCCGCTGTTGCAGCATCAAGCTCGCCTGCTTGTAGGACATTCACTTGTAAAATAAAGTGTGCTTGGTCGGCTTTATGGGTGACTTCATAACCTTTATTGACTAAAGCACTATATAAAGGACCTGTTAAATCCAAATTAGGTTTTGCTGAAGTATTGCGCACTTGTAAATAAACTGTTTTATCATCATGGTCGACAGGTTCTAAGAAAACCGTTTCACTCATCAAAGTTTCGACCTTAAGGTCTTTTTTAGCTATAGAAGTCGTTGCCGCGCCACAGGCTATGAGCATTAAAGAAGTCAAAAATACAGTTAAACTCTTGAAAACATTGCTATTTAGCATGGTAGTTCCTCATTTAATAATAGTAATAGAACGGGCTTATTTTATCATAAAATCGAGTTATGTAGTCAAATTTACGACGATCTTATTTATCGCTAAAGTTGTATTCCCATAATCTATCAGCTTTAATCTGTTCTTAACCATTTCATTTTATTGGAAAAGGAGCATCTGTGAAAAAATTATGGCCGTTAGGAATAATATTATTTTTTGCTCAGCCGGTTTGGGCTATGGAAGACGATGAATATTCATGGTCTTATTATGTCGGCGTATCCGGTGGTGTGAATAACAATACTAGCGAAATTGCGCAAGCTCTAAACTTTAATCTAGAAGATAACTTTACGGCGATTCCAACAACAAATTTTGATGCTGATAATATGAGCGCTATTGGCCAAATACAATTGGGCACGGGGCTTCGCAATGAAAATTTTTATTGGGGCGCAGAGTTATCTGGGCAATTTTTTGATGGTGACTTTGATACAGTGTCTTCGGAGTATATTCAAAGTACTTTTCCATCAGGTCATCAACATATTGAAGGTAATAGCCAATTATCCATGAATGATTTTGAATTGGCTTTAGATTTTAAACCTGGTGTTTATTTATTCGAACAAACTTTGCTGTATGCCCGCATCGGTGTTGCCATAAATGAATTAACACTGGAACAAAATAGCTTTGCTAACCTTGAATCTGGAGATCCTAATAATGTACACATACAAACAAATAGCAGTACCTCAAAAAATGTATATCCCTTTAGATTAGGTTTAGGCATAGAACGCCAATTTAGTGAAGACTTTAGTATTCTCATCGACTACGTGTATACACAATATGAAAATATTTCTACAAGCGCACATGGAGAACAAGTTCCTCTTGCAACATTAGATGCATACAGTGAAGCCACTGATATTACAAGACAAACAGTGATGCTAGGATTTAATTATTACTTATAGGAATATCAACATGAAAAATTCATGGATGCTAGTGGGATTATCATTTTTAACCATGCCAAGCTTTGCCAACATAGATGCAGATGATATTATTTTTTATGCAGGTTTAGCAGGCGGGGGGGCTTATCACACTGCGCAGCTTGAAAGAAACAGCTCAAATTTTGTAACATCACCATCCTCGCCGGAGCCTGTTAGCCAAAGTTCATTGCCTTATTCTGGAAACATAGATGAATTTGCAAGTGTCGGACAATTACAAATTGGTGCCGGCCTGCGTTATGAATTTTTATATTTGGGTCTTGAAGCATTAGGACAACTCTCTAATGGAGACTTTGGTTCTACACAAGGAGAATTTGATTTAATAGGCGCGCCTAGTTCCGGCTTTCCCTCAAGTACATTTGCTTTTGATTCCCATTTACAAACCAATGATGTTGAACCCGCCATAGATTTTAAACCCGGATTATTTTTATCAGATGACACATTGTTATATGGTCGTATCGGTGCAGCATGGAATGAAGTGTCGTTAACCGATACGGCCCACTATGATCTTGTCAACCATGGTGTCATATTCGATGCTTCCACAACACAATCAGAAGATGTCATCGCATTACGTTTAGGTTTAGGTGTAGAACATTATTTACGGGAACAATTTACCATTTTTATGGATTATACCTATACAAATTATGGCGACATTTCTCTGACTAGAAATGAGAATCTTTCCGGAACCATAGGAGAAGATTTTACTTTAGACTTTGCAATCAACGACCACAGCAATGCCAGCGATATTAACAAGCAAGTGGTGATGCTAGGATTTAATTACTACTTGTAGCATTTAAACAAGTTTGTAATGAACTAGCAAGAGAAGTTAACAAATGGGAATATCCAGTAAAACCATGGCCCACGGTTCCTTCTGGATTTAAAACGCCTTCACGTACCCCCGTACCTTTTGCAATCATATCGACAATGGCGGGTTTAAATTGTGGTTCTGAAAAAATACACACTACATTTTTTTGTTTAATTAATTTCTGAATTTCACTGATATGTTTCGCACTTGGCATAATTTCTGGATTTAGGGTAATAATGCCCACTGCATTAAGGTTATAGCGTTTTTCTAAATATTGATACGCATCATGAAATACGATAAAAGGTTTGTTTTGAATAGCTGCTAAATCTTTACTTAATTGTTGGTCTAGTTGTGATAATTGTTGGTTGATTTTTTTCGCATTAGCTTCATAAATATTTTTATGTTCAACGTCAATATTCGAAAGCGCTTGCGCAATTGCTGATACTAAAATTTGGCTGCGAATAGGATCAAGCCAAACATGGGGATCAAATCCAGTATGCGCATGATCATGATTGTGATCATGATTAGTGCGAAACGGCAAAGGATTTAATCCGGGTGTTGTTAATAATGCTAATGTTTTTGTTGTATTAGGTAATTGTGAAATTGTTTTAATTAAAAAAGTTTCTAAAGATTCACTGACCCAAATCACTAAATCAGCGGAATTTAAATCTGAAACTTGTGAAGGCTTAAGCGCATAACTGTGCGGTGATGCACCGGGTGCTACTAATAAAATAGGCTCTCCAACATTTTGCATCACGCCTTGTGTCAGCGCATAAATAGGACTGATCGTCACCACAACTTTAGGCGCAGCATATAAAGCTCCCGTCATTGCGAGCGTAGCGAAGCAAACCAGATTTATAAAAAATCTCATCTATTGTCTCCATAATCTTAATGAGTAAACAGGAATTTCACTACTGCTACGCACAGGATTAATATCTAATCCACCTCTGCGGGTATAATATGCTGCCACTGTTAATTTTTCTGGCGCGCAAAGCTGCCAAATATCCGCGAATATACGTTCAACACATTGCTCATGAAAATCTTGATGATCGCGAAATGAAACAATATAACGTAACAAACCTGCATGATTAATTTGTTTCCCGGAATAATCGATAACGATCGTCGCCCAATCCGGCTGATTCGTAACAGGACAATTGGATTTTAATAAATGCGAATAAACTGTTTGCGAAACATGATTACTTTCACATTTTAAATAATCAGGATTCACATGATAAGTATCACAGGTTATCTCTTGATCATCTAAACAAATGCCCGAGAGGATTTTAAATGATGCATTGTTAACTTCATTTAATTTTTTTAATTGCACTTGCACTTTTGCACCGCACGCAGCACTTAAATCTTTTTTTAATAGTTCATAAAGCGCATCGATAGATTCAATTTTTGTTTGATTAAACGAATTTAAATAAAGTTTAAATGATTTAGATTCAATTAAATTTGGACTATTACAAGGAAAAATAAATTCAGCTACACAAACTTCAGGCTTGCCTTGTGGATTTAACCAGGAAAGCTCATAACCATGCCATAAATCAAACCCAAATAAATCCAGCGTACTTTTTCTAGCAATGGGGAATAATAGCTCGGGGGTATAGGTTTCGATGTATGCTGATTTTTGACCCAGAGGTATCATTGTTTATCTCCCATTTGTTGTATAATGCATTAAGGGGAGCCATATGATACCACAATCCGAACCTTTATTAACCGCAAGCGATCTCGGCGTTAAGTTTAATGAACGCTGGGTGCTTAAGCATGTTTCTTTTAGTATTCGGCCTAAAGAAATTGTGACCTTGATTGGGCCCAACGGCTGTGGGAAAACAACGCTGGTTAAAACCATGTTAGGTTTATTAAAACCTAACCACGGCAGCATTACGAAGGCTGCCGATTTAAAAATTGGCTATATGCCGCAACGATTTGTGATTGAGCCGACCTTGCCAATTACCGTGTCACGATTTTTAAAACTTTCTAATAATAATTTAGATGAACAAGAAGAATTATTTCACACTTTAGGTATCTCACATTTACAAAAAACTGAATTACAACACTTATCCGGCGGTGAAACGCAACGGGTGTTAATGGCTTATGCATTATTAGGTAAACCGAATTTATTGGTTTTGGATGAACCGATACAAGGCGTGGATGTCGGTGGTCAAATTGAACTGTATCATTTAATTCTCCAATTACGCGATTATTTGAATTGCGGTATTTTTATGGTCTCACATGATTTGCATTTAGTCATGGCCAATACCGATCGTGTGATTTGTTTGAACCAACATATTTGCTGCGAAGGCAAACCCGAATCGGTATTAAATGATCCCGCTTATTTAGCTTTATTTGGTGAAAGTGCTGCACATTCTTTAGCGCTTTATAGCCATAAACATGACCACCATCATACCCTAGCCGGCGAAGAGAAAATATAATGGAAGAATTTTTACAACGTGCCCTTTTAGGTGGTTTAGGTTTAGCCTTAATTGCAGGGCCGCTTGGCGTATTTATTGTTTGGCGGCGCATGGCTTATTTTGGCGATACATTATCACACAGCGCATTATTAGGCGTGGGTTTAGGTTTTTGGTTATCCATTAATCCTATTCTTACCGTTATGCTGGTCTGTATTATTTTGGCGATTTCCTTAGTCGCATTGCAATCGAATCAAAAATTAGCCAGTGATACCTTACTCGGTATTTTAGCGCACAGTACTTTATCGCTGGGGATTATTGTTGTCGCATTTTTACAAGGCCTGCGCGTGGATTTATTCGGCTATTTATTTGGTGATATTTTAGCGATCAGCTGGCAGGAAGTTTTTTATATTTATATCATTGCAGCCATCATTTTGGTGATCATCATTAAACTGTGGCGCTCATTATTACTCTCTACATTAAACCCAGATTTAGCGGTTGTGGCAGGGCTCTCGCCCCGCAAATTGCAAATTATTTTAATGTTGTTATTAGCCATGGTCATCGCCGTGGCCATGAAGATCATAGGGGTTTTGTTGATTACTTCTTTATTGATTATCCCAGCCGCCTGTGCACGGAATTTTGCAAAATCACCGGAGCAAATGGCAGTTTTGGCCAGTATCATCGGGATGATTGCGGTCAGTCTAGGTCTTTTTGCCTCGCTGCATTTTGATTTACCAACCGGGCCAGCTATAGTTGTGAGTGCAGCCTTTTTATTTTTAATCTCGAGAATAAAGTCATGAAAAAATACCTACTTTTATTATGTGCACTTATGCCATTCTCATTATTGGCCGATGAAATCGTTAAGCGAAAAATCATGGTCAGCGGCTATGTTTGGCCACCGTTTGTTGAGTTAAACGGTCGTGAATATCAAGGTTTAACCTTAGACTTAATTGATGCCGCCAATGCGGTGCAAGGTGATTTTATATTTGAATTTATATTGACCACTCCGGATAATCGCCATAAAGATTTTTACCAGAAAAAATTTGATATGATGTTCTTTGAAGATATCGACTGGGATTGGCTCGCCTATCCAGTGAGTGCCTCAACGCCTTTAATTAAAGGAACGGAATTATTTATTGCGCTCGATAAAACCGGACGTACAGAAACTTTCTTTCAAGAGCTGAATAAAAAATCACTCAGCGCCGTCGCCGGCATGCATTACTCATTTGCTGGACAAAACTCTGATGAAAAATACTTAAAAGAACATTTCAATATTCGTTTAATGCCAACGCCTGCTGATGTTTTACAAGATGTACTTCAAGACAAAGCTGAAATTGGCGTGATCAATAGTATTTCTTTAGAGCAAGCTTTTCTTCAAGACCCGGGTCTGAAAAAGAAAATTTTAATTTCTAAAAAAATTGATCAAGACTTTGTGCTGAGTATTTTAAACCGTAACAATAGCGCGATGAGTATCGAACAGGTTAATCTTATGATTGATCGTTTGAAAAAAGAAGGTATTTTAGATAAGTTATGGGAAAAGTATAACATTAAACCCAATGTAAAATAATTTGTAATACAAACACCAGCGGGCAAAAGATTTTTCGCCCCTACGGATGTTGGTAAAAATCAACCCACCGTCACAGACTTCGCCAAATTTCTCGGCTGATCAACATCCGTGCCTTTTAAAACGGCCACATGATACGCTAATAATTGCATCGGGATCGCAAATAATAATGGCCAGAACATCGCATCAACATTTCCCATAGGCACATGCACAACTGTTTCACCGGCAATGGTAATGTTTGCATTGGTAAATACAATTAATTTACCACCACGTGTGCGAACTTCTTCGAGATTGCTTAATAATTTATCCAGTAGCGCATCATCTGGTGCAATAGCAATAACAGGCATATCTTCATCCACCAAAGCCAAGGGCCCATGCTTTAATTCTCCGATGGGATAAGCTTGTGCATGAATATAGGAAATTTCTTTTAATTTTAAAGCACCTTCACGCGCTATTGGAAAATATTCACCACGACCTAAAAATAAAGCGTGTTGTTTATCTTTTAAAGTATGGGCAATTTTAGCGATACTCGCATCTAATTTTAAACCCGCTTGCAATAAATCCGGCACACTTTGAAACGCGTGCACAAATTCGCTTTCTTTAAACGTAGGATTATGACGACGCGCCAATGATAACGTTAATAATAACAATCCTGCTAATTGTGTTGTAAATGCTTTCGTGGATGCCACGCCAATTTCAGGACCCGCACGCGTTAACAATACCAAATCGGATTCGCGCACAATGGCGCTTTCGGGCACATTGCAAATAGCCAATGTTTTTAAATAATGCGGCTTGCCTAATTGCAACGCAGCCAATGTATCTGCGGTTTCGCCAGATTGTGAAATTACCACGAGTAAAGCATTTTCTGGAACTATAGCTTGCCGGTAACGGTATTCACTGGCAATTTCTACATGGCAAGGAAGGCGAGCATATTTTTCTATCAATAAACGTGCAACCTGCGCAGCATGATAACTGGTGCCACACGCTACAAAATGCAAGGCTTGAACTTTATCAAATATTTTATCGGCTTCATAACCAAAAGCTGCATCTAATACATGATCAGGACTGCAACGACCTTCTAAGGTCATACGCAGAGCATGAGGCTGTTCAAAAATTTCTTTTTGCATAAAATGTGCGTATTGACCTTTGTCTGCACTGGTATATAAATCTGTAGTCGCCGTTTTGACTTCTCGCTCAACTGGATTATCGTGTGCATCAAAAATATGCACTTGCTTTTTCGATAATTCTGCAATATCGCCTTCTTGTAAATAAATCAGACGTTGCGTAACAGGTAAAAGCGCTAAATGATCAGACGCAAAATAATTTTCATCAAAACCTAAACCAATAACCAAGGGCGCACCATTACGTACAGCAATTAAATGATCCGGTTCATTAAACGCCATAACACCTATAGAATATGCGCCTTTGAGATCATTAACCGCCAAACGCACAGCTTGTAATAAAGAAATATTAGCTTTACGTTTTTCATAAATTAAATGCGCGATGACTTCTGTATCGGTATCTGAAGTAAATACATAATTTAATTTTTCAAGATGCGTTTTTATTTCTTGAAAGTTTTCGATAATGCCGTTATGTACGACGATGATGGCATCTTTTTCACCGGATAAATGCGGATGCGCATTATCAATACTGGGTTTTCCGTGTGTTGCCCAACGTGTGTGCGCAATACCAATGTGACCGTGAACGGGATGATGCGATAATGCTTCTTCTAATTTATTGACTTTGCCTTGTACACGCACGCGTTCTAAACGGTGATCATCGGTAATAACGGCTAGGCCCGCAGAATCATAACCGCGGTATTCCATGCGTTTTAAGCCTTCTAGTAAAATAGGGCTTACATTACGTTGTAAAATTGCACCGACTATTCCACACATTATTTTTCCTCATTGCGCCAATTCTTGACGCTGATTTGTTTTGCACGGCCCACTGTTAATTGTTGATCCGGTGCATTTTTAGTTAATACTGTTCCCGCACCAATCACGGCGTTTTCACCCACTATAACCGGTGCGACTAATGCTGAATTAGATCCAATAAAAGCACCGTCTTTAATAATCGTTTTATGTTTATTCACGCCATCATAATTACACGTAATCGTACCGGCGCCAATGTTAACGTTTGCGCCCACTTCACTATCACCAACATAGCTCAAGTGATTCACTTTAGAATGCGTACCCAGCTGTGTTTTTTTCAATTCAACAAAATTACCCACGTGTGCATGCGCGTGCAAATGACAACCTGGGCGTATGCGTGCAAATGGACCAATAATACAGTCATTTTCAATGACAGTATCTTCAATAATGGAATAGGGTTTAATATGCACATTGTCACCGATATGTACATTGCGCAAAATCACATGCGCATCAACTTTTACATTTTTACCGATATGCACATCGCCTTCAATAATCACATCGATATCTATCGTGACATCTTCTTGTATCATTAATTTACCGCGAATATCAAGGCGGTTAGGATCCATCACAGTTAAACCCAAGCCCATTAACTGTTCAACTTGTTCGCGTTGCACATAACGCTCGGCTATTGCTAATTGATTTTTGGTATTAATACCAAAACCTTGCATAGGATCATTTAACTTGTAAGCAAATATTTCATGACCAGCCTGCTTTGCAAGCGGAATTAAATCGGGTAAATAATATTCGCCCGCAGCATTTTGATTTTTAATTTTAGGCAAGAAAATATTCAATAAGGTTGTATCGGCAATATAACCGCCAACCGCTGCTTCTCGTATAGCTTTTTCAGATGCCGTGGTATCTTTTTCTTCAACGATACGTTTGATATGATTATTTTCATCACGTAATACACGTCCCAAGCCTGTAGGATTATCAGGCTCAAAACTTAACATTCCAACCGAGCCTATAGGCGCTTTGGCAATAAAATCTTGCAGCGTATGGGCTTTTAATAAAGGCACGTCGCCCAATAGCATTAAAGTACGATTTGCACTCACTTGGGGAAGGGCTTGTAAAACCGCATGCGCTGTTCCCAAAGTTTCCGTTTGTTCAATAAATGTACAATCTGTGCCAGCTAATGTTAATTCTAAGGCAGCACGATTATCAGGACTGACTATGATATATATGGCTTGTGGCTTTAAAACTTGAGCGTTTTCAATAAGATGCAAAATCCAAGGCCGACCCGCTAAGGGGTGCAACACTTTAGGTTGATTTGAATGCATCCGCGTACCTTTTCCGGCCGCGAGAATGATGATGGCTAAATCTGACATGATGGTGCATTGTTCCATATATGCTCTAGTTTAGCAATAATTTAAGGTAAGGTGCTGTTTTTCACGTATAATGGACGCATGAAAAATGATGCTATTATGAAGTTCAATAGATTAATCGATGCTACTGCTTTTTCTCCATTATCTTTTGGAGACTCGAGCGCATGGGTAGGACATCTCCCATTTGCAGCGTGGGTAATAAGAGAAACCTCCCCGCGTATTTTTGTTGAGCTCGGCACCCATTTTGGAACATCTTATTTTTCTTTTTGCCAAGCGGTTAAAGCACACCAATTAAACACTAAATGTTATGCGGTAGATACTTGGCAAGGAGATGAACATGCCGGTATATACGGGGAAGAGGTATTTCAAAAAGTCGCTGCGCACCAAGCAGAACACTATGCGGAATTTTCCAGCCTTTTACGCATGAAATTTGATGAAGCCTTATCTTATTTTTCAGATGGTTCCGTTGATTTATTACATATTGATGGCTTTCATACTTATGAGGCAGTCAAACACGATTTTGAAACTTGGTTACCCAAGCTATCAGATGGCGCCATTGTATTATTCCATGATATTAGTGTACGTGAAAAAGGGTTTGGTGTTTGGCGCTATTGGGATGAGCTAAAAGAAAAATATCCAGTTCATTTTGAATTTGATCATTGCTATGGCTTAGGTATATTACAAGTAGGTGAAAAAAATTCTTTTTTAAATAAAACCTGGCTAAGCGATCAAGCTCAACCTGATTTAAAACGTTTTTTTTCAGCTTTGGGTCAAATACATTTAGATAAATATGCAAGCGTTGTCAACGTCCAAACCTTGCAAATGCAATTGCAAGTTAAAGATCAACAGATAAATGATCTAACCGTAATATTGCAGGATAAAGAACAACAATTTACTCATCAAGCTTCGCTTGTGAAAAAATATGAAATAAACATTGCTAATTTAAACCATGTTATTAATGATATATACGCATCAAACAGCTGGCGTATCTGTGGACCGCTGCGCGGTTTACGTAATATTTTGAAAAAATTAAAGACAATCTAAATATATTTAATAATAAAAACATCTTGCGCATATTTTTCTAATTTTAAAATAGTCATTCTTTTTCTCCACGAAAAGACCAGCGTTTATGACCTATATAGCTTGTAAATACCGGGAAAGCAACACCCGCAGCATGCGCGAACTCTAGAACAAATACCGTTACACCAATAAGGGGTAAAAAATAATATGCAAGCCCCATGCTAATTAATAAAGTTTGTGCTACCGCCACTAGATTAACAATGCAAAAGAAAAATATAGAACGATAAATATTTTGGGTACTTTGTTTAAAGACAAATAATTTGGCTAAACCAAAAGCCGTTATCATCCCAGTAATATAAGCAAGAACTATCGCACTAGAAAAATCCAACCAATGACTATAAACAATACGGCTGCCAAAATTAACCAGCGCTGCAGTTACTCCTGTGAATAAAAATATGACAAATTGTTTTGAAAAAAATTCACGAATCATGCGATTGCCTTTTTTGCCATTTTACGACCAAACTCCACACTTTCTGAAATGCCACGATCTTCTGGATAATAATAAGACGTATCGGCTACCCATAAGCCCTGTATCGGTAATGCTACCGCAGGCAAAGTATCCAAATATCCTGGTGGACAAATAGGCTGTGCATACCGGTAACGGCTTGCACGTAAAGCGATAAAATCGTCGTCTTTTAAATCAGGATTAATTTTCTGTAGATAATTTTTTACTTTATCTAAAAAATTCTGATCGGGTTCTTTAAATTTTTCATGCTCACCTGGCATATAAAATGGCACGTAAACTATATGCTGCTCCATAGGGCGTAAATTTGTATATTCCACAATCCCTGGGATATCCATATTATCATCATTAACATTTAACCAAAAATTTTGCGTGACAGGACGCTTAAGTTTTGCAATAACGCACACTACTGCAATATTTTTTACAGCTTTAAATTGATCTAAAATATTTTCAGGTAAATCCGGCATAACGCGTGGCACATACGGCAATGGAATGGTGCTAATCACTTTATCAAATTTTTCAATTTCGCCGTTAATCTCTACACCGATTACTTTCTTATTTTCAATGACAACTTTTGAAACGGGACTACTTAATCGAAATTCTCCGCCATGAATTTCAATATATTCTTTCATGGTTTGTAATAATGTATTTGAACCGCCTTCTAGATACCCTAGTTTTTCACGAAACAAATTATATCGTGAGCGACCAATGCGTCGAATGCGACTCCAAATCCAAGCAGCCGATAAATGATCGCTATATTCATAGAATTTAAATTCAAATAATTTTCGCCATAATACATTATAGGCTTCGCTGCCTACCCAACGTTTAGTCCATGTCACGGCATCTATTTTATCTAATGCACGCCAGTCATTACGTTTTGTAGCAAGAAACGCATGTAAACCATAACGAAATTTTGCGATTAAACTCAAATCCGGGAATGTTAATAAAGCGATAGGATTGCCCCAAGGAATCACTTTGCCCTTATAGTAATATCCCATTTTAGTTTCAACCCAATTCATCTTGTCTGTGAGATTTAATTCTTGTAATAACTCAAGAAATGCTTTATCAGAAATACAATGAAAATGATAATAACGTTCAATTGCTGTACCAGAAAAATCAAAAGAAGCCGTCATGCCACCCACTCTATCATCTGCTTCAAAAATAACCGGGCAATGCCCCTCTTGTACTAATTGATATGCAGCAGCCATACCCATAGGCCCTGATCCTAATATTGCAATACGTTGTTTAGACATTTTTAAAACTCCAAAACAATTTTGCTATAAATCGGATCATTAAATGTCTCGTGAATAGCTTGTGAAAAAGGCGTAGGCGTTACAGAAAAAATACCCGGCCAATCAATTACTTCAAATTCATCGTGCGCCGTCAATGCTTTAAGCTGTGCACAGGTAAATGGCGGATCTTTATCAAACACCGCCCAGGTTTTTAATAAGATATAAAACAAACCATAAGGGATTTTTACCAAAATAGTTTTTGCACGCGTAGCGCGCTTAATTTCTCGAATCATGTCGATATAATCAATTTTTTCAAGTCCAGTAATATTAAACACCTGACCCGTGATCCGCTTTTCAATACAACTAACGATAATATTGCAAAAATCACCTGCGTACAGTGGTTGCCGCATATACCTTCCATCGTTTGGAATGGGAAACACTGGAACCTTTTGCATAAATCGTGATAGCCATCCTAAATGCTTGCGATCAAACCAGCCAAACATTAAAGTTGGGCGTAATACCACGCAATCAATGCCACTATTTAACACTAATTTTTCCTGCTCTTTTTTAGTGCGAGTATAATCATCATCTGCAACTGATTCGACCACGGATGAACTGATATGAACGGTATAAGGCACTTGATAGTGTTTTATGGCTGCGAGTATCAACTGGGTTGAAGTGATATTATTCCGTATAAATGGCTCTGTCGTTAAACCGCCGATCTGTGCTTGCAACATCACCACAACCTCGGCATTCTGAAAATAATTTCCCCACTCGCCGGCTTGTGCCAAATCAGCATATTCTACAATAATATCCGGGTGACATTGACGTAAAATTGCAAGATTCTCTGAATGCTTATCAAGCACAATCAGATTGTTATAACCTTGACGTTTAAGATGCGCGACAAGATTTTGTCCAACCAGTCCAGCGCCGCCCAAAAGAATTATTTTTTTATTTTTTATCATTATGAATCAATCGCCTCAGGAAACCACAAGTAACAGTGATCTATTTTAAGAAACTTTGTATTTTGTTTAGTAATGGGATGAGTCATGATCTGTTCAAGATTCGGTTTATCTCCAGCTTCACACAACACCAACGCTCCCAATTTTTTATCTCCAATAAAAGCAATGGGCGCCTGCCACACCGCATCATACTCTGGTATCCATCCAGGAACAGTAAATGCTTTACGTTCAGAATAATAAGCAAGCTCACTGCTCCAATCAAGACCAAAAACAACTATGGCACTATCCTTAGGTGTATATTGCTTAATAGCTGCACTCATTGCTAAAAGAGTATTATCTGCAGGTATTTTCATTTTCAAATTAGTGGCATACCCTACCGAAAAAAAATAAAAATTGGAAATAACAAAAAATATTGTTACCGTTGGCACAAGCACATTACGGCCAAATAATTTTGGCAAAGAAATGATGGCTATAGTCAACGCACTTGTCAAAAACAATACATTTACTACTTGATAATAATCATGAACCTGATGTAAGTTTATAAAAAGACATACGGGTAATATAAATAAAAGCAAACTAATTAATATCAATGTTCTTGTTTGCTTCTTACCCCGAAAAATAGCATAGCCTAATAACAACACACCAAACCAACCCGCAGCATTATTTAAAAATACTCTATTCCACAATATTGTTTTCCATATACTAAAATCTAATCTCTGCGCATACGTACCCCAATTCCATGCAAACAAACTATCGGAGGTCAAATATAATCCAAAAATATTTAGTTCTTTTACCATATCCGTGTAAAGTACCCACAACACACCAATAAAAATTGGAACAGCGAAACTGACCATCACACAAACGATGTATCGCCAAGGTGGTATTCTAAGTCCATTATCTTTAACATAGATTATTAGCAAAAGAACAGCCATTACCATAAGTACTGGTAGTGCGGTTGTGGCCTTTTGCAACATCGCTAGTGTTGCAAAAAATATAAATAATATCACTGATCGTAATCGAGGCTTAAGATTACGCAGATCCAATGCATAAGGCATTGCCGCAAAAATAAAAAAAAGGGCCGCTGTTTCTATCATAAAGGTCCTGCCCCAAAATAAATATATAGGACTAGACCAAAGTAATGCACAAAACACCCAAGGTGCACAATCAGATAAATGAAGTCGTTTGGCCATTTGAAACGCAGGCCATCCACAAGCCAATAAAAAACAAAAACTGAGTATACGGCCGGTAGAATCTAATGGCACATTCAAAGCCCATACTATGAATGCTACTATTGATTGATAAATTGGAAACTCAAAAGGTATAGACCACGGATAACCAGCCACCGGCGTTTGATAAGCAAGCTCCCATCCTTCTTTAAGCATCCAAAAAGATGTCAAGGCCGTTTGTGTTTGGCGAAAGCCAAAGAATTCTAACAATGGTTGTCCCGCATAAAAAACTGCTATTCCTATGCCAATTATTGCTACAGCCAAAGCAATAAAAATTGCCCAATTAGTATTTATAAATTTAAAATTTTGAAATTTCATATTTTATTTTCCAAAGAGATCGGTGATTCAAAAGTGCTCAATTTTAATTGATACTTGGAACGCCAATAAATAGAGCTTCCGGTAGATAAAATACTGATTGACTTTACATCATTATCTACGAGTGTATTCGTAAAAAGCAATGAAAATTCTTTGGAATTGCTCACCAAGGGAGAAATCAAAAAACCAGACTTTGCCATGCTCGAAATAATTCTATAATTCCTACTCTCGCCATTATTCAATATTAACGTTATTTCAAGCTGTGAGGGCTTGTAAAGAATTGACATCAATCGCCCAATAAACGTTGGCTTAATGTCAATTTCAGCAAATAAAAAATCTGGTGTAGCAGGCAACAAAACTTCCTCACCCATCATATGGGTTTGGTTGTAAATTTTATGCTTTAAGGGTGTCGTATTATCTGCTGCTTTTTTGGTGAGGTAAACATAATTGTTTTCAAATTTATTAGGCTCATAATTATTAATAATGGTTGGCCAGCTTAAGCCATCATCTAATGACGGCAATCTTTGATCAATAGTTTCTACTCTAAACAAAATATTATCTGGCGCACGTTCACTTGTTAAGTGTGCCTCATTAAGTTGCGCCAATTTTGGCGTATAAGCAGAATAACTCTGAAAGATAGGTCGTGGGGACCACGTGTTTTCTGATGCGAGTAAATAGGCTTGTTGATACGAATAAATATCGGCTGTACCTTGCATGCTAGGAATTGGAAATTGTTTTTTTATAACATTCAGACTTTCTGTGTACCGATCTTGGTAAGCATTTTCATCGAGAAATCGTGTTGCCAATCCATGGCCGATGTTTTTATAGTTATTCTTTATATTATTATATACACTAAGCGTTGAAGATTGAACGTACCTTTTATCAATCATAGCCCATGCACATCCTGAGAGTAAAAAAATCATTACCAAGTGTTTATGCTGTAAGCTCAATGATAAAAATAGTGTTGCCATTAAAATAGCCATCGCAGCAGCCATAGCATGCCCATCATGCCGAACAAAACCCGCCTTAAAAGAGAGGAACAAGAAAACGAAATAAGCAAGAAATAAAAATAATCTACTGCGCCATGGCACATTTTTTGTAGTGATTATTATATATAAAATTCCTGTCACTGCAATTAAATAAGCCATAGTTTCTTTTACATTCCCTTGCAATGACATGGCTTCCGTGTAACCAGAAGAAATAGGTAACATATTTAAAAAATAATAGGGCAATCCCAGCAAAGGTTGTCCTGAAACAAGCCAAAAAAAGATTGCAGCCACACATGGCCCCAAAACACACATGCTTGCAAGCAATCTTTTTTTATTTATCCAAAACATTAAGAAACATAATCCAGCTATCGCAACTGAAATAAATAATAACGATCCTTTTATAAGTGGTAACAATCCGAAGGGAGAAAAAAGAAATATGACAAGAAGTACCGCATGCTTATTAAAGAATATTTTCATGGGATGTTCATCGGGGAGCATCATGCGATAAGTGATTAATGCGATCAATAACGGATAAGAAAATAACAAAGCATCTCCAGAGTGCATTAAGCCCGCAAAAAAAACGCCAAACAGCACTAACCAACGCAGCGGTATTGATCGTGCCAAGAACAAAAATGCAACCATATAGGCAATCGCTAAATACAAACTGCCGAGCAGCATCAAATGATCTGTAGCCAGATGATATGTTTTAGTATAAATAGATGCATAGGGTCCAAAAGTAAATATTAAATCCTTTCCAAAAACGAGGCCCTGCGACACGGCCTCGTTCATTCCATAAACCCAAGAAGAATCTAATCCTGACGCGGGCATATGTGGATGAACTGGGACAAATACTATAAACAGCGCAGTTATTATTAAAAGCAAAAATAACATTCTTGGAACTTTAGCGCTTATTTTCAAAAATTGAATATTCATATTTTCATTCGCTTAAACAAAGTTGTTGGAATTAATTTAATCACTAGCATAATTAGCATCCAAAAAGAAGGTGTATATATCATGTTTTTTTGTCGTAGAATCGCCTTATAAATATCTTTGGCCACATGCTCAGGTTTAACCACTAACAACCCTGGCAAAGATAAATCTTTTGTCATCGGTGTATCCACAAATCCTGGTTTAATCAACAATACATGCACCTTTGATTTAAACAATCTTGCGCGCAAACCTTCACAAAAAGTATTGACTGCTGCCTTAGCGGAACCATATAAGTAATTAGAAGGTCGCCCACGATCACCCGCTACTGATGAAATAACGGCTACGGTACCAAAACCCTGTGCTTGCATACGATTAGCCAGTAATGTTAATAATGCAATGATGCTTAAGCCATTACTCGAAAATTCTTGCAGGGCTACAGATACGTTTTGCTCACACATAGTCTGGTCAGGTAAGGTGCCATGTGCAATTAAAACAACATCAATAGATTTTAAAGTATTAAAACATTTTTCTATCATTTCTGGATGTGCATCAAAATCATTCAAATCCAAGGAATAGGTATGCGCCGCACTTGCACCTCTTGCAAGCAAATCATCTGCATTGATCTGAAGTTTATCTGTGTTGCGCCCCACCAAAAAAAATTCCGCTTTTTGTGCCGCAAACAATCGTGCACTTGCCATGGCAATAGCTGATGTTGCACCTATGATTAATATTTTTTTCACAACGAAGCTCCTAAACAATAAATATCTATCGAATTAATTTGTGCGGATGTATCTAATCGAAAAAATAAAGGGCCATCGTTATTTGGAAAGGCAAAATGTGCATCGATTAGACCTTCTGGGTAATAACGTTGCAAACTATTTTTCTGTGAAAAATTATTATTTGCAGACCAAAAAGCTTGAACCCATCCATTCTGGTCTTGCGTCATATTGATCTCAAGACCAATGTATTGACTATTAGGGCACCAATTTGTTTCTATAGATGGTGAGGGTAATTCATAGAGAGTGATGGGTTTTATAGGGATTTTAGCAGGCGCTACCAAGTTGCCGTTAATTAGCCATCCAGGATACGTAGGCTGGCTCGGGTTAATAGGAATCATCAAATTTTCTTTATATCGAGCAAACTCGGTAAACGCATAAAAATATAACGATGGTCTTTCAATTGATCCCATTTGTAAAATGCAAATTATACTTAAGCTCCCTATTAATAGAATACGCTCATACGTAAAATGACGTGCTACTAAAGCCATAGCAAAAAAAATCAGCGCATAAGGAATAATATAATATCTTGCAGCACCTCCTATTGGGCTTAGAACAGCAGGCGCATGCCTATTAGCAAAAATAGCGGCAAGAAAAACTAATAATGCTGCAAAAACAAGCAATAGAGACATCGTTCTATCGCGCACCATAGCTTCATTAGATGTGCGAAAAGAGCGAAACAAGATATAAGCAGCCGTACTCCAAAAAGTTAAAGAAAGTATGATAATACATATCAACCATTGGCCTCCGCCAAAAAACAAAAAAATCCCCGCGGTTTTTATCCAATTTAACAAATTGGGATCAAGTCCTTGACTGCTGGGCCTACCAACAATTAGAAAAACTAAAATCTGTACTAAAGCACAAGTTAAAACAATTAAATAGATCGCTGATTTTTTTTTAAAATCTTTGAAAATAAGTCCTTTCAAAAATAATACTGGAAGCAATATTGCTGAAAAAGGTCCAGTAAGACAAGCAATGGCCAATGCAAACATTTTTAAATAAGAAAATTTTTCATCACTGTCTACTAAAAGATAAAGTGACAATGCTACTCCTATCATCCATTGTGCATTGGTTATAGTGAAAAACATTTCGCCTAAATGGGGTTGTAAACTTATTACAGCAATAAGAATCAATCCACCCCAAAACCCGATGCCGGTTTCTAATGAACGGTTCATTATTAAAATAACCATTATTATAAATATAAATAACCATCCAGCAAAAAAAAGAGTGGGCACAGCATTTATAGGCAACCCCATCGAAATCCATGCAATAATTCGTGGATATAAGTGTAAATAACCTGCATAAGGCTCCCATAAGGCACTCATACCCATCGAAGCTTGATTTATAAAAATATTACCATCTTCTGCCCACAAATATTGATCTACACTAAAGCCCCCTGTCAAACGGGGAAGTAGCGTGATTAGCCCAATTAAGATGGCATACCCTATAGCTGCTTTATGGGTAATTAATATTTTTTTCATGATAAAATCACGCGCCTCCAAAAGAGTGAATCTAAACTTGGATCTTGCAACATAGCGACTTTTTCCCATTGTGGATAAAATCTGCGGAAATCTTCACCCGACATATGCGCATCTTTTGCAGGATATAGTCGACCTTGATTTTCTCTTACTATGGCATCTAGGCAAGCAAAAAGATTTTCTAAATGATTATTTTGAGGAAAGTCCAACGCCAGAGAAACGCCAGGCATTGGAAATGACATTAAACCTGGAGAAATAGGCGCGCCGCAACGTTTAAGTACGGCTAAAAATGATCCTTGATTACTTTTAGCAATCACGGTTAATAATTCATGAATGGCTGCTTTGGCATTTTTTTCTGGAATCACACATTGGTATTGTTGAAATCCTTTACAGCCATATAAACGATTCCAATTTAAAATACGATCCAATGGATAAAAAAACGACTCATAAGCAATATTTTTCTCTTTGCGTATTGATGCATGCGCATGATAATAAGCCTTATTAAATGCGCGCAGCGTTAATTGATTGATCATGGAAATCGGCGGTGTTAAAGGTATTGATATTTTTCTCGCCTTACTTACCGTTAACTCACCTGTGTGAGCATGATTACCGACAATAAAAATCCCTCGCCCTAATGTTTGATCTTTGGCTACGCAATCTACCCATGCCACACTGTATTCATGTTGTGCATCCAGCTCTTGTGAAAGTGAAAAAAATTCTTCTAATGAATTAAAACGAATCGTTGTAGTTTGAATCATGCTGGATTGAATGGGCATTAACTGTAATTCCACCCACGCTATGATACCTGTTAAACCTAAACCACCTATGGTTGCAGCAAATAATTCTGAATTTTCTGATGGCGAACATGTGATCTCAGCTTGGTCAGAGCGTACTAAATTAAATTTTCTCACATGACAACCGAAAGTCCCGCGCACATGATGATTTTTTCCGTGAACATCATTGGCAAGCGCACCCCCTAATGTTACATATTGAGTACCAGGGGTTACAGGTAAAAACCAACCATTTGGAATAGCTACTTGCAATATTTCTTGCAAAGTTATTCCTGATTCTGCTTGAATAATGCCTGTTTGCCAGTCTGCAGAAACAAAACGATTTAAAAAAGTGGTTTGTAATACATGACCTGATGCGGCTAAACAACTATCACCATAACTGCGACCATTACCAAAAGCTAATGTTGAACCGTATGTTTGTTTTAATTGATCCATTGTTGCTGATAAATCACTACGCCAAGCAACCGTTTGCGCAATTTGTGGATGTTGAGGATAACGGCCCCAAGACATTAATTGCGTTTTACTCATTGGGCCAACCAAAATATTGCACCAAATAAGCCTGCAATAATAAGACTTATTTTATCTTTAAATGCAAATACCACAGGGTCTTCATGCATCACACCACGATGAGTAAGTAACCAAATACGACTCACCCAAAATAATAACAACGGACACGCAAGCCAAATTAACTGCGGATATTGATACATAGCAATAGTAGTTTGATCTTGAATATAAAGCGCCAATACGAGCACAGATAAATATCCGGAAGCCGCGCCTAGTGACGAGAGCATTTCTAAATCACTCGGAAAATATCCACGACCTGGAGTTTTTTCAGTTTTACCTTCTTTTTTGGCATCATGCAATTCAGCATAACGTTTTACCAAAGCCAAACTTAAAAATATAAACATTGAAAAGGCTAACATCCAAAACGTTGGCCAAACTAAAATAACAAATGCGCCCGCAATGATGCGTAAAGTATACAATGCTGCCAGCGTAATCACATCGATCACCATCCGGCGTTTAAACACCATAGAATAGACCAAGGTTAACACATAATAAACAGCCAACGTTGCTGTAAATAAAAACGGTAATAGCCATAAAGATCCCGCAAAAGCGAGTAACAATAACAAGGGGCAAACGAGTAATCCCTGTTTTATAGGCAATGATCCCGCAGCAAATGGGCGGTATCGTTTAGTGATATGTTGTCGGTCATCCGCTAAATCGAGTAAATCATTTAGTAAATATACACTCGATGCACACAAACAAAAAAATATAAAACCCAACATACTATTAAAAAATAAATCTAAATGATTTAGTTGATGGCTAGCAAGTAGTGGCACAAAAATTAATAAATTTTTTGCCCATTGATGTACACGTAATGCTTTGATCCATAATTTGAATGAAGACTGAGGACTTTTAATTACTTGTTCAACATTGCCGCCAGCTATTGCTTTGGCCACAACGCCATATTCAGGCTCAACCACATAAGCTTTACGCGCAGATTGCCAAATAGGAATATCAGCTTGTGAATTACCCACATAATCAAATCCACCCAGTCCATATTCGGCTACTAATAGATCACGCTTTTGATGTGCAGATAAATTTGTTTTATGTTCTGTGGCCAAAACTCGATCAAACAATTGTAAATGCTCAGCAATTTTGTCCGCATAAATTTTATGACTCGCTGTTGCTAATATAATAGTTCGACCCAATGCACGCTGCTCTTTTATTAAAGCAATCACTTGGTCATTGTAGGGTAGAATGGTCACATCTAGATCTGTAGCTTGTGCCAGTTTTTCTTTAAGATAGGCTTTACCAGATAACAACCAGCGGATAGGCATAAAAAAATAAGACGGTTTATCACGCGCAAACGCCAGCCCAGATTCAACAAGAAGGTCGGATTTTAGTAAAGTTCCATCTAAATCAATAACAAAAGGTGGCTGGCTCACAGGATAACCTCAATAAATCCAAATCAAAGATGATCCACCATTGTTTCATAACCTAGCGAACTTAGCAATAATTTATGAGGTTAACTTGAAGAAATGCACCTTAACCTCTGTCGATTATATCTATAAATTACAACCTAAAGAATTTAAAGCATTTAAAATAACTTGTTTTTGATTATACCAAGCATAATGATCTTGCGCATGTACATGGCTTCGGGCAGCCATTTTTTGATAATCTTTCATCTGATGGATAGCCTGAGTAATCGTATTGTACCACTGATTATCCTGCGATAAATATCCATTATCTTGGTGTCGAATGGCTTTTGCATAGGTAAAAATGGGCGATGCGATGGTCTGCGTGCCTACAATCGCAGCTTCAAAATACTTTAATTCTGATTTACAATTTGTAAATACATTATCTTGTAATGGCACAATATTAAATTCCACACTTCCTATTAACTTTTGTAAATTAATGAAATCACAAAAGGGGAAATATTTTATGCGATCACCAAATTTATGAATTAAAACATCCGCATTAATATAGCCTACTACTACAATGCGAAGATTAGGAATTTCTTCCAATAATATTTCTAATGCAGGAACAACTAAAGCAAAATCTTTATTATGAGATGGAGTCCCGCTAAAATAACCAATATGAATATGTCCATCTTGTGCTGGCTCAAAGTTTTGTTTAGCTGAAAAAATTTGCTCTGAAATCGCGAGTTGTTCTCGATTAAGAAAATTAGGAATAATTGCGGTTGGAATATCAACAAAATCCCGAACTTGTTCTGCAAGAAATGCATTCGTTGTAATTCCACCCTCACATTGTTTTAATGTTTCACCTATGGTTGAAATATAAGTACACCAAAAATCAAAAACACCTTTATCTGAGGGTTGATCCGTTGTTGATACCATAGTTTGCGCCCAATCGACATTAAAAACTAAATCATCTACATCGAATAATACTTTTTTTCCACGGCTTCGAAATTCAGAAATAAACTGACGTATACACTCATCATACCTTACTCTGCATATGACCAAAACATCCGCTAGATCTGCAATTTCATTCAAATACGAAAGATCTTTTAAAAAAAAATAAGATGCTGATATTACGATATTTTCAGTCGCACTATTTAAGACTTGCGCCATATTATAGGCCCGATATCGGAATGTAGAATAATCAGCTTGTTCATAAATATATGCTACGCGCTTTTTACCAGAGGCTAGCATTTTTAATCGTTGCTCAACACTGATATCCCAAGGATTTTTATAAGCAACATGTCTGATTGAGTTAAGAAAAAACATTAAAATATCCTGACATACTTAAGGCTTGATTACCACATATAAATCTTGATGCCCCCACCAAAACCCAGGCGAATATTTATGAATTGAACACCCGGCTTGAGTTAAGACCTCTTGTTCAACAAATTCTTTTGTTACAATAGCGGTGCCATATTCTGCTGTATTTAAATCCATCTGCTCTGAAATAGGTTCAAACCAAAAGCCATCTTCGGGCATTATAAAATCTAGGTGTTCCTTTTCTTTGCTCACTAATCCATGCGTTGTAAAAATCAAAGCACCTTTAGAATTAAGTTGCTCATAATGAGCTAGAATCCATTGTCCCCATGTTGTTCTTGGCATGTGCGAAAAAAATGAAAGCGAAAAAATAACATCATATTTAGAGGACGGTTTAAAGTTTTTTGGGTCACTCTGAGAAATTATAGCTTTTTGTCCTAATTCTTTAGAAATAAATTGAATCGCTTCCTCATGGATATCACAGGCTGTAAAATTAATATAGGGCATAACTAAGGGTAAATGTCTTGTGACACACCCATAGCCAGAAGCAAATTCCAATAAATTACACGATGTTTGAAAATGAGGCCCTAGATCATTCAAAATATCTGATAATAGCAATGCGGATTTACGCCCATCGTGAAAATAATAATGAACGGCTTCTTCCTTGGAACTAAAGCAAGGATGATTCACTACAAAATGAAAAATAAAATCATCTAAATGAATGCTACTCGATACACCTAATTCTTGCGCTTGAGCAATTGCAAAATTTGCTAAAGTGCATAATTCTTTCATGATATAATCCTAATCTAGCTGGCTATAATTTGATTTAGCTTATTTAGTAGGGCATTATGCTGATAATTGATCATATTCGCAACAAATTAAAATCCATTCTTAAATCTTTCTTAATTTATGGTGGATTTGATCCAGATCTCTACTTAGCCCTGTATCCAGATGTCTTAAATTCAAAAATGAACCCTTTGCTCCATTATATAAAACATGGACGCTATGAAGGTCGTATAGGCAAATGTCAGCCTGTTGAATTTATAGGTTCTCTTGCTGAAATAAAGCCTGATAAAGAAACAATCTTAATCGTCAGCCATGATGCAAGCCTATCGGGCGCTCCTGTTTTAAGCCTTTCTCTGACTCAACGCTTCTGCGATAAATACTATGTTGTGGTTTTACTTCTTGGAAAAGGAACCCTAACTGAGGCTTTTCGTTCAACCGGAGCTACTGTCGCTGTTGCTCCTTGCGCTCGAAATAATCCTGTCTTTGCCGAAATAGTATTGCGCCCCATTCTTAACTCTTGTAAATTTAAATATGCGCTAGTCAATAGTATTGAGTCACGTTCTGTTTTACCCACTTTAAGAAAATATAACATCCCTTCGATTAGCTTATTCCATGAATTTTCAGCACAACGTCCAAAGAATGCTTTTACTGAGGCAATAACGTGGTCTACTGAGGTTGTTTTTTCCACAAATATAACTCGCGATGACATATGTTCTATGCACCCTAATATTAATCCGCAACAATTTCACATTATTCCACAAGGGCGGTGTCAGCTACCTAAAGAATTAATAAAAGCCGTAAATTTAAATAAAGAACAAGAAGATATAAAAAACAAAGTCCGCCCCCTAAGCGCAAAAGATATGTTCGTTGTACTAGGCGCAGGAGCTGTTGAACTTCGTAAAGGCCTAGATTTGTTTATTGAGTGTGCAGCCTGTTTGAAAATAGAAAGACCTGATTTAGCTTTTCGTTTTATATGGATTGGCCATTGCCCCAGTAATCAATTAGATTACCATGTATTCATTGAAGATCAAATTAAACGTGCTCAACTAGAGAATATTATTACCATAGTACCTGAAACTCCTGCCATTCAATCTGCCTATGAAAAGGCTGATTTATTTTTATTAACTTCACGACTTGATCCGCTACCGAATCTAGCCATAGAAGCATTTTTTGCAAAATTGCCTCTAGTATGTTTTGATAAAACAAGCGGGATTGTGGACTTTTTGACTCAAACAAATGTTTCCTCTTATTGTGTTGCTAAATATCTGAACTGCTCTGATATGGCTAAAAAAGTAGCCGTGATGTCTGACTCAGCAGATTTGCGAGAACAAATCGGATTACAACTTTATAAAAATGCCATTGCTACTTTTAATATGGATAATTACATCCAATCTCTTGATAAGCTTGCGGTAAATGCAAAAATCAAATTGGATCTAGAAAATAAAGCTATTGAAACGATTAAACAATCAGGTTTATTGGTAACAGAATACTTAAATGATGATGCCATACAACATTATGTGATGTCATGGAAAATGGGTGCCTCAAACAAAAGAAAACCATTCCCAGGATTTCACCCTGGAATTTATTTAGAGTCTATGCAAGAAAATATCCCGGCAGCAGATCCTTTAACAGCATTTATTCTCTCTAAACAACCCATCGGCGCGTGGAATAAAAAGGTCATCTATCCGATTTTTCAACCCATACAAAATCTTCCTAATAATAAGAAAGTGGCTATACACATACATGCCTATTATCCTGAATTATTTGAAGATATATTTAATCGCATTGTTTCCAATCAAATCCGACCGGATCTTTTTATCAGCGTTAAAAATGAAAAACACCGGGGCAAGATCCAACGCGCACTTGTTGAATACGAAGGAACTGTCAATATACAAATTGTTCCAAACAGAGGAAGAGATATTGGACCATTTCTAACGGCATTTGGATGGGAGATATTTTCCAATTATGAATTTATTGGCCATATACATACTAAAGTGAGTGCTGATATTTCGAATAAATCCATCATTAAAATATGGAATGATTTTTTATTGGAAAATCTATTAGGAAATTCTAACACACATATGGCAGATACTATTTTATCATTTATGATGGAGAACCCATCTGTAGGCATGGTTTATCCAGATGATCCTTGTATTATTGGCTGGGGAGATAATAAACCTTATGCAGAACTATTAGCAAAAAAACTATGTATAAAAAAATTATCTGCTAATATAGATTTTCCGATAGGGTCCATGTTTTTTGCTCGCAGCACGGCATTAAAACCCTTATTTAAACTTCATCTAGATTGGTCAGACTATCCAGAAGAACCTCTTGCTTACGATGGTTCGCTTTTACATGCCATCGAACGGATGTTCCCCTATATTGTTGAAAGTCAAAATATGAAATGTGCTGTGACTCATGTTCCTGGCATAACAAGATAAAATATAATTTTATAAATTTGTTTTTTCAGCAAATGGATAAATTACTTTTTTATCTTTTATGGAAAAAGTGCGTACAACTAAAGATGCTGCATAGGCACTTATACCCATAGCACGTTCAATAGCATGCGCTAACGTTCCATCAATCTGTCCTTGCTCTTCTTCAAAATCATGCATATCCCATGCTAAATTTAATAGTGGCACTAATGCCATAGGACGAGCAACAAACATCGTTCCCGCTACAAAATTTAACTCTTGCAATGTCTGCTGATCAATCCCCATACGCGCGGCTAAATATAATATTTGATTAGCATTTGAGCCGATATAATCCCAGATCAAGAGAGTATGTATTGTAGGCCCTAAAATACCTGTATCTGGATGTTGTTTGAAATGTTCATGAGCATTTGATATCGCTTTATTTGTTAGAAGATTTGAAATCATATCTTCTAACCACAGTTCACCATCTTGCCTATGTAAACTTTTTTTAGTATGTACTTTTATTAATAAATCATGATTGTTTTGTAAAACCAAAGGCAAGATTTTTAGAAAAGGTAGAATATCACGGCCTCGATTCGGGAGCGCTAACAATTCAAACGTAAATCCAGAGGCGGTTAACTGTTCAAAAATATCCTTCTCTTTTTCCAAAGGGCATGTCACATATAATTTAAATGATACTAAATTTATTTTTGCGATTTGATCTAAAATATTTTTAAAAATATCTTCATAAAAAGCATGAATCACTATAGCTATAGGATTTTTAATATCGATTTTTAAAGAATTTTTAGTTAAGGCATAACGCACCAAAGCTAATCGGGTGGCTTCTAAATAAGCATAACCATATCGCTCATCTGGCTCAAGATACGCACCTTCGGCCCATTCATTCCAAGCATTAACAAAAATTAATTGTTCATCAGATGCAGAAAAACGTTGATGCGTATCTACAATAGCATTATATAACCATGCTTGATAAAGCTCCGGTGAACTATTTAGAAAAACGGTACTGTGATTTTTGCGTCTGGGTGTATTGTCCCAAGATGGACAAATACCACGCCATAAGGTGTAACGCGGCATTACATAATTTTCGCTTGCTTCACTTAATGATTGCCAATTATAAACCGTACCCGCAAAATCATTTCCTAATGGAGTAATTTCTCTAATAATTTGTGGAGACGAATTATTGGGAGGAAACTCAATTGCGGCATCAAAACCATATTCCGCCGGATCAACGGACTCAAATGATTGTGTATAAGCTAAATAAATTTCCCCAACTCCATGTGTGCGACACCATTCCCGCCATAATTTTACTGTGTTTTTAGCTGAAGGTAATAAATTAGGTCTATATACTAATAATAGCGGCTTACCATCGATATGAATATAACGAGAATCTCGTAGATATTGCGATACATATTGAATAAAACTCAGATCATCTTCTTCTGAATGTTGTTGAGCAATAAGAATATTGTCTTCTGAACCATCCCAGCGACGACTCCAATTTTCATTAGCCCAACACAAACAAAAAGGTAAATCTAAACTCCGATCTTCTAGATAATTTTTAAGAGGTGTTTCTAAGAGACGTTTACCTGCAAACCAATAAAAATAAAAACAAAAACCTTCAATCCCATAAAGTTTTGCCAACTCAATTTGACGGTGTTGTACCTGAGTATCGCGCAAGTCATAATACCCCAACTCCCCAGGAATATGCGGTTGATAATGATCAACAAATTGAGGCTGTGCAGGTTTAACATTTGTCCATTCTGTAAACCCCTCTCCCCACCAGGCATCATTTTCTGGAATTGGATGAAACTGTGGTAAATAAAAACAAATAAGCTTGACCGGTTTTTTTTGTAATGGTGCGGCATGAAGCAAAGGCACAGGTCTACAAATGATAGGAGCGAAATTATGGGGAAATAAGCCTCCCGCAACAGGTGGAGTCCAGTTAAAATACTTTTTAATATAATCAAATAATTTTATTTTTACTTCATGTTTCTTTTCAATAGAACCTGGGGCCTGTCGCCAAATCCAACGTGAAATTTTATAAATATGTGTATTCAAAAGAGTTCCTCGTGTGCTTAACGTGCATCAATTCATCAATGCATTTTTTAAAATAATAGAAACATAATCTTTTTTAAAGCTTACACCTGCTTTCGGTAAAATTTTTTCAATTAAAGAAATATCAATAGGATAGGCAGCACCTTTTTGCGTTAGGGTAAAATGTGCAGACTTACCTAAAACTCCCTCTATAATATAAACTATTTTTTGAATAGATAAATTCTCATGAGAGGCAATGTTTATAATTTCATTTTTAAATAAGTCATGATTCAATATATAATCTACCAGTTTAAAAACATCTTCCCCCGCAATTAAATTGCGGGTGCTGTTGGCCCATAGTTCAAAGGTCTCTCCACTATTTATTTTTTGTTTTAAAAAATTAATAATTGTTGGACTGCTTGTTTTACCTACGACATGCGACAGCCTGAAAATATAATATTTTTTTGCATGCTTTTGAATGAGTTGTTCCATGTGTTTTTTGTGGATAACATAAAGGCTATCTTTGGCGCTGGAGTCATAGACGCTACCGGTACTAAAATAAACTAATGTTTTTTCTGGATTTTCTTGCAGGGTATTGACTAACAAATAATGCTCGCGCTTAAATGCTGCCGCCTGCGTTTCCTGTGAATTGGACACGCCACTTGCAAAAATAATTATATTGTCATTATTTTCATATGTTGAAAATAGTTTGGCTAACATGCCACTACCAATTATCACTATAGCGCTCCTTCTGTCCAAAACGGAGCCTGCGCATCTTTTTCAGATAAAATAATAGGCGCAACATTTGGCCAATCAATATTTATAGTTTTATCATCCCATCGAATACTTCTATCATGCTCTTTACTATAAAAAGCCGTGGCTTTATAAAGTACTTCTGCTGTATCTGATAGCGTTAAAAAACCATGTGCAAAACCTTCTGGGATCCATAACTGATATTTATTCTCTGCTGATAAAATAGCTGATACGTACTTACCAAAAGTAGGTGAGTCTTTACGAATATCCACCGCCACATCAAAAATCTCACCTTGCGTAACACGCACGAGTTTTCCTTGCGCCATGGGATCAAGTTGATAATGTAATCCGCGCAATACACCCTTTACAGATTGTGAATGATTATCTTGCACAAAATTCACGAAAAGACCGGTTGCATATGCAAATTTCTCTTGATGATAGCTCTCATAAAAAAAACCGCGGTCGTCTTTAAAAACTTGTGGTTTTAAAAGAATCACTTCTGGAATGGCTAGAGGTGTAGCTTTCATGCTTATAAAAATCCTTGGGAATATAGAATGTAGTTAATACCTTGGAGCACATCTTTGCCGTAGGACTTGCTAAACAGTAATTTTTGTATCTCTGCGTTTTCATCTTCTTGCATAAGTTTTGCTATAATCAACACATCTTCTTCTGAAAACACACCACGAAAAAACCCATCTAATTTAATTAATGGCATCCCAAGATAAAGTAAAAAAGCATTATTTTGATGAATCTGACTCTCTTCTCTAAATGCCCTTAGTATTTTTGCACAAAGAAATTGTTTTATGCCTAAAATCAAATGATTATTTTCTGAAGTTGCAGCTTCTTGAAAAAATTTCTCGGTTTTCTCAGCGGCTTGCCATGCTTCTTGTTCTGACATACCTAAATAATTGAGCGCTATTTCTTTGCATTGTTCTTTATTAAAAATAAGTCGCTTCCAGGGAATACGACCGCTGCGCCTAGCTTGAGAAAATGCGGCTTTAATGAATTGATCATCGGTATTGATCAAGTGTGTTACTCGAGCGATATCATACAGTGCGCTGAGATTTTCGGGGCCAATCACTAACCTTTTTAAACAAGCAGAGAGTTGTATTTCTCCGTTTCTAATCACACATGGTCGCATTTCACTATTTTTATAAGACTTCCAAAAATCGATGAATTTATCTTGGCATAAAATTCGTCCGCTCATAGCGATACAAAAAGATCCTAAATGATAGTTGCCATGATAATTTTCTGTGGCTCCCAACACCTCGGTTGTTGAGTTCATTAAATCCCGAAGAAATTTTTCTGTGCGCGTTCTTTCATAAAAAACGCTGTCATTACACATTAATAAACGTGGGCATTGTAGGTTATATTTTTTCTCAAAAATAAAATTAAAACCCGCTTTATAGCTACCAAAATCTCGACCAAAATTAAAACGCTCAATATAACAATCAAAATATTCAGCACCTGGGTCTTGCAAGCTTAAAGTATTGACCCCTATCGTATAAAATCCTAAACGTTTTGCCGTTGTTAATAAGTTTTTGAGATCCTGTCTAATCGTGCCTTTTTGATAGAGTGCTATTAATAATATTTTTTGCCCAGCATATTCTTTATCGATAATGCGATTATCTTTTTTAAATAATGATTGAATCTTCAACCAACAAGATTTAGGCCATAGAATACATAAAATAAATAACCGCGCAAAAGCTCTCAAGGCAAAACGAAATAAAGTTTTCAATGTTTTCATGATTTTGTGATCTCATCTAAAATTTTATACAAATAAGCCCCATA
This sequence comes from Legionellales bacterium, assembly GCA_041660525.1. GTDB lineage: Bacteria > Pseudomonadota > Gammaproteobacteria > JABCZS01 > JABCZS01 > JABCZS01. Next base: position 195,073 of record JBAZWD010000001.1, read on the forward strand.
ATTATTTTTGGCTAATTCGCTAGCCATTTTTTCAAACGCCTGCGCCGTTATCCATTTGTTACGCAGTGCGATTTCTTCAGGGCACGCAATTTTAAGACCTTGGCGATGCTCGGTGACTTGAACAAATTGTTGCGCTTCTAATAAACTTTCATGTGTGCCTGTATCGAGCCAAGTAAAGCCTCGGCCCATGGGTTCCACGTGTAAATTATTATTTTCTAAATAACAGCGATTCAAATCAGTAATTTCAAGTTCGCCACGCGGGGAAGGTTTTAGTGTATGCGCATGTTTACTAGCATTTTCATCATAAAAATAAAGACCTGTAACCGCAAAATTTGATTTAGGTTGTTGCGGTTTTTCTTCAATGCTGATCACGCGACCCTTCTCATCAAACTCAGCCACACCATAACGCTCCGGATCTGAAACATGGTAAGCAAAAACGGTGGCGCCGGTTTTACGTTCATCTGCTGATTGCAATAATGTTGTTAATTCATTTCCATAAAAAATATTATCTCCGAGTATCAACACACTAGGCGCGCCCGCTAAAAAATTCTCACCTATTAATAATGCTTGCGCTAAACCATCGGGTGATGGTTGTTCTATATACTCTAAATGTATGCCCCATTGTGAACCATTGCCTAATAATTCTTGATAAAAAGGTAAGTCGCGCGGTGTCGAGATAATTAAAACTTCGCGAATTCCCGCTAACATCAATGTAGTTAAGGGATAATAAATCATGGGCTTATCAAAAATAGGTAGTAAATGTTTAGAGATAGCGCGCGTTAATGGATACAAACGTGTTCCTGAGCCGCCCGCTAAGATAATACCTTTTCGCTTCATGCAGATATGCCTCTTTGTAAATAATATTGGGATAAAAAACGATCAGCATGCCATTGCCAGGGTGGCAATTGTAAATTAAAACACTTGCTTATTTTTTCAGTGTTTAATAAAGAATTAGCTGGACGTTTCGCCGGTGTTGGATATTGCGCCGTGGCTATCGCGGTAATTTTATCGGGAGTTACTTTTAAAGGCATACCCAATTGTTGTGCATGCATAATTAAATAACTCGCAAAACCATACCAACTGGTACTGCCTTGTGCGGTTAAATTAAATGTATCGCCTTTAAAATCTTTAAACGCATTATCCCATTGTAAGCGATATATGATTAAAGCTGTTATATCTGCAATTAATTCAGCACTGGTGGGAACACCTATTTGATCGCCTACTATATTTAAAGAGCCTCGTTGCTGTGCTAAATTTAAAATTGTACGTGCAAAATTATGCCCATGCGCTGCGTAAACCCAACTGGTGCGCAGAATTAAATGCCGTGCGCCACTGCTGCGAATCAACTCTTCACCTTGTGCTTTTGTTTTACCGTAAACATTTAAGGGGTCGATAAGATCAGTTTCAATGTAAGGCTTTGTTTGCAAGCCATTAAAAATATAATCTGTGGAATAATGAATCATCCAGCTATTTAATTCTTGCGCGATTTTTGCCATTACAAACGGTGCTTGCGCATTGATTTTTTCTGCTTGTGCTTCGTCTTGTTCGGCTTTGTCGACTTGTGTATACGCTGCGGCATTAATAATAATATTGGGCTGTGTGTTGCGAATAAATGTTTCGAGTTTATTTAAATCATTGAGATCAATCATAGAACGGTTGCAAACAATCACTTGGCCCAAGCCAGCTAAAGATCGTTGCAATTCAAACCCTACTTGTCCTTGTGCACCGAATAATAAAATTTTCATGTGATATTTAAACCTTTTTTATTATTTAAATACCACTGCACTGTTTTACGTATTCCGGTTTCAAATGTTTCTTGGGGCTTCCAGCCTAAATGCGCTTCAATTTTTTGCGCATTAATGGCATAGCGTAAATCATGTCCTAAGCGATCGGGTACAAAGCTTATTTGTTTTTTATAAGATAATTTATCAGCTCTAGGTGCTAATTCATCTAATAATTCGCAAATGGTATTCACCACTTCTAAATTATTTTTTTCATTACATCCGCCGATATTATATGTTTCGCCCAATTGACCAGTTTTTAATACTTGTCTAATTGCGCTGCAATGATCGCTGACGTAAAGCCAATCGCGAATGTTTTTTCCCGTGCCTTGTATAGGTAATGCTTTACCCAATAAAGCGTGCTGTATCATCAGCGGAATTAATTTTTCTGGATATTGATTAGGCCCATAATTATTCGAACAATTCGTTGTTAATACAGGCAAGCCATACGTATGATAATAAGCACGAACTAAATGATCAGAAGCCGCTTTACTTGCAGAATAAGGACTATTAGGTTGATATGCATGTTGCTCTGTAAACGCTGCATCTTCAAAATCTAAACTTCCATAAACTTCATCGGTGGACACATGCAAAAAGCGAAAATTATATTCTAATTTTGCCATGCGACATGATTCTAATAAATTAAAGGTGCCAATAATATTTGTGTTTATAAATTCGCGCGGTCCTGCTATGGATCGATCGACATGTGATTCTGCAGCAAAATGAATGAGCGCGCGTGGCTGATGCGTATTTAATAAATCCGGGATGAGTTGCGCATCACAGATATCACCTTGAATAAAAATATGGCGCGGGTCTTTTTTTAAGGTATGCAGATTTTCTAAATTGCCGGCATAGGTTAATTTATCTAGATTCACCACGGTTTCATCGGATTGAGCAAGCCAATCTAAAACAAAATTGGATCCAATAAATCCTGCGCCACCGGTTACTAAAACAGTCATAGTTAAAATTTCCTTAAAACGATCGCTATAAAAAGCGCTATTTGGCCTAGGCAAGTTTGGCGATAAATATTTCCAGCAAAAAGATAGCGCAGCAATGCTGGCCGTCCTGCCTCGCGCGCTTGAATAAAGCTCTGAAGCTGTTGCTGATTAGTGGGGCTTAATAAAAATTTTACTGCGCTTAATGCAGCCAAATTGGTTTCATTAAAACGCGAAAATTGCCCCCTCCATACTCTTTTAAATCGTGACCAATTCTGCTGCAAGGATTTATTGCTACCCACAACATTACTCGCATGTTGACGATAACGCACTTTAGGCTTCGGATCATAAAAAATCTCACCCTCTGCGCCCGCAATAACTTGATAAGTCCACCAATCATGGCTAATGATATCAGGCCCATAAGCAGATTTCATTAAATACCAAGCGGAAAGATTCATAACCATGGTATTCCCGCCAAATATATTTTGCACCAAGGCATTCGAAAAGCTTGGTCGCTTAGTATATAAAGGAGAAAAACCCATGTCTTGATCGTGTTCATTAATTAATCGGGTACGGCCGCCATATAAACCTGGCGTCTGCGGTGGTAGCGTTTCCAGCCATTTCAGCGCACAAGCCAGCTTATCTTTTTCCCAAATATCATCCTGATCGACATAAGCAATATAACGCGCAGGAGGGTTAGACAAATTAAAAATGGAGAGAAAATTATATTGAAAACCTTTTCGAGAATCTCTTTGAGAACTTTCGAGAAATTGTATATTTAAATGCGGATATTTATGCATGCTTTGCTTAATAATCTTTAAAGTCGCATCGCTGGAGCCATCATCGCTAACATAAACAACCAAATCAGGCTGCGTTTGCTGCGCCAATGATTCAAGTTGAGCATCTAAAAATTGCTCTCCATTATAGGTGCATAACATGACGGCTACTGTTTTCATTCAAAAGCTTACCTGACTTTCAATTAACCTGGTATTAGACGCGAAAAACCACAGAAAAGCAACCGTTTGTTAAGTACCCAACCCATAGCCCTAAGGCTTATTTTCCGCTATAATTGCCGCATGTTATTAGCCCCCTATATAGATATTTTAAGATCTTCACACATTCGCGACTTATTTGCGCAGGATCCCATGCGAGCTTCTCGTATGGAAATTAGCTGTCATGGGCTTACACTCGATTTCTCTCATCAACGAATAACAGAAGATATATGGAATGCGCTGGTCGAATATGCGAAAAAAAATAAACTTGATCAACATATCCACGATTTGATCTCCGGCGCTGTCGTGAATGTTTCTGAAAATCGTCCAGCTTTACACACCGCATTACGTGATCCGTCTTTGACTCCCATTTTTGTAAAAAAAGAAAACATTAAACCGAAAATTCAAAGTGCTTTTGAGTCTATGCGGACATTGTGTAAAACTGTTTGGCAAAGCGGAATTACAGACGTTTTGATTCTAGGTATCGGTGGTTCTTATTGGGGATCTTTATGTGTTTGCGAAGCGTTGCGCACTTTACCTAAACGCTTAAATGTACACTTTTTAGGAGATATGGAAGCGGAAGCATTTGAGCACGCAACACGCAATTTACGTCCTGAGAAAACCATAGTCATCGTCATTAGTAAATCATTTAAAACGATAGAAACATTATCAAATGCAAAACGTGCGCGCACTTGGTTAGGCCCATTATTAGCTGCGCATGCCATCGCTGTCACAGCAAATATTCAAGAAGCGCAATCTTTTGGAATACAAGCGTCACATATTTTACCGATGTGGTCTTGGGTCGGTGGTCGTTATTCTTTGTGGTCATGCGTGGGTATTCCAATTGCACTTTGTTATGGCATTGCTGCATTTCAAGAATTATTGCACGGCGCACACCTTATAGATCAGCATTTACAAGATACGCCTTTGAAACAAAATTTACCCGTAATGGCTGCACTGATTACTTTTTTAAATACACGTATTTTAGATGCTTCTACAGAGGCCATTATTCCTTACAGTGCACGTATGAGACATTTTATTCCTTACGTACAACAATTAAAAATGGAAAGTTTAGGCAAATCTCGTAATGTGCAAGGTCAAAAAATTTCCGAGCCCACGGGCCCTGTGATTTGGGGACAAACAGGACTGCATGCGCAGCACACATTTAATCAAATATTGCACCAGGGGAATCAATGTATTCCTATTGATTTTATTTTATCGAACGATATACCTGAATTAGTAAACTCTTGCCTCGCACAATCGCAAGCACTTGCGTTTGGTGATCCGCATCATGAAGTATTACATGCACGGTCTGAAGGTAATCAACCGCATAATATTTTAAAATTGAACACATTAAACCCCGAAACGTTAGGCATGCTGATGGCGTTTTATGAACATAAAACTTATCTATTGGCTTGTCTTTTTAATATAAACGCTTTTGATCAATTTGGTGTTGAATTGGCAAAAAAAATACTAGTACAAACTGAGTCCCTATGAATACTAATCAACTGTCGCTCGCTTATCAAGACATTCTTCTGGGTCTTAAAAATTGGCGCATTTGGTCACTCCTGGGCTGGCAAGATATTCGGTTACGTTATCGTCGCTCAACCCTAGGTCCTTTTTGGATCACACTCAGCATGGCCGCCATGATTTATTCCATGGGTTTTCTTTATGGAAAATTATTTGGTATAGAATTAGGTGCTTACTATCCTTATTTAGCAACAGGCATGGTCACTTGGACATTTATTGCGGCGCTTATTAATGATGGGGCAGATAGTTTATATCATGCAGCCGGATTTATTCGACAAATAAAATTACCTTTCTCCGTTTATATTTTGCGTGGTGTTACAAATAATTTTATTGTTTTTCTGCACAATATTTTAGCCATTATTCCTATTTTATTATTTTTTAATACCGGCATTACGCCGTTATTATTTTTCTTGTTTTTATTCAATGTTTTTTTATTATTGTTATTTGGCTTTTTTTATGGATTTATTTTAAGTTTGTTGGGCGCGCGTTTTCAAGATATAAAACCTATTATTACTAGCGTGTTACAAATTTTCTTTTTATTGACGCCTATATTATGGATGCCTAATATGCTGCCTGAGCGTTTTGATTATTTTGCAGACTATAATCCGTTTTATCAATTGGTGAATTTATTACGCGAACCTTTAACCGGGCAAATACCCAGTTTATTTACCTATAGTTATATAGGTATGATATTGGTAGGTGGATTTATTTTAATGTTACTTTTATTATGGCGAACACGTCACCGTATCGCTTTTTGGCTATAACTATGACCATTATATCTTTAAAAAATGTGAATCTACATTTTCCAATTTATGGAGCGAACACGCGCTCTTTAAAGAAAAAAATCATACAGGTAACAACTGGCGGTATGATCGAATACGATCAAAATGAAATAGTCACCGTTCATGCTTTAAAAAATATTAATTTGGATATTAAAGAAGGTGATCGCGTTGGACTTATCGGTGCAAATGGCGCTGGCAAGAGTACCTTGTTACGCGTGCTTGCAGGTATTTATGAACCTACCAGTGGTGATGTAACAGTTCATGGAAAAGTTTCAGCGTTACTCGAGGTCATGCTGGGTTTAGATCAAGAATCTTCCGGTTATGAAAACATGACGATTCGCGGCATTTTACATGGCATGAGCTTTAAACAAATAGCAGAAAAAAAACAAGAGATCGCTGCTTTCACTGAATTAGATGATTATTTAGCAATGCCGATACGTACATATTCCACAGGTATGCAATTGCGTCTTGCTTTTGCCATTGCTACGGCTATTGATCCTGAGATTTTAGTTTTAGATGAAATTGTGGGCACCGGAGATGCGCATTTTATGCATAAAGCCAAAGCGCGTATTGATGAATTATTCACCAAATCTAAAGCGGTCATTCTTGCCAGCCATGCAGACAGCACTATTGAAATGTTGTGCAACAAAGTGATAGTGATGCAAGCCGGAAAAATAGTTTATTTCGGTGAAACTAAAGAAGGCTTAAAATATTACAATGATAGAGAATCTTAAACGTCAAGGTTCTCTGTCATCAAAGCGTTCTGCTCAATAAATTCTCTTCTAGGTTCTACATTATCACCCATAAGAGTAGTAAATAACTGATCTGCAGCAACCGCATCTTGAACTCTAACTTTCAACATCCGTCTGGTTGTTGGATCCATAGTTGTTTCCCATAGTTGTTCGGGATTCATTTCACCTAGACCTTTATAACGCTGGATCTTTAATCCTTGTTTTGCTTCTTTAAGTAACCAAGCAATAATATCTTCAAATGTGTCAACGGGTTGTTTTTTCTCTTTACGTAAAATAAAAGCGCCTGGTTCAAGCAGCTCTTTAATTTTTGCACTCAAATCGACCAGTTGTAAATACTCTTTAGATTTAAAGAACTCAGCTCTTAGTTTAAAGTTACGTGCACTACCATTGGCATGTCTGACTACTTTAGGTAAATAGTCTTGCGTTTTTTCATCTTCTTCTATTGAAAATACAAACTCTGTATGTGCATGTTCCATGTTATTAACTTTTTCTTGTAACGCATCAACCCATGTTTGAACTTTATTTTGATCGCGTAAATCTTCTGTGGCAAGTAATGGCAAATCAATACATGCCAATAAAACCTCACGTGGATACATTTGCGCAAGTCGCGTGATCATTTTTTGTACAATCATATAATGTTTAACCAATTCTGCAAAAGCTTGGGAGCTAATCGCAGGCGCTTGTGGATTCACATGTAAGTGCGCATCTTCCAACGCAGATTCAATTAAATACGCCTCTAGTGCTTCATCATCTTTAATGTATTGTTCTTGTTTACCTTTTTTCACTTTATACAAAGGTGGTTGCGCAATATATAAATAACCAGCTTCTACAAGTTCAGGCATTTGGCGATAAAAGAAGGTTAAAAGTAGGGTGCGGATATGCGATCCATCGACGTCGGCGTCGGTCATAATAATAATATGGTGGTATCTTAATTTCTTTAAATCAAATTCTTCGCGACCAATACCGCAACCTAATGCTGTAATCAAGGTACCCACTTCAAGGGAAGCGAGCATTTTGTCAAAACGCGCTTTTTCAACGTTAAGAATTTTACCTTTGAGCGGTAAAATAGCTTGGTTGTGACGATTGCGTCCTTGTTTAGCAGAACCACCCGCAGAATCACCCTCAACTAAATAAAGTTCGCACAATGCTGGGTCGCGTTCTTGGCAATCTGCTAATTTTCCAGGAAGTCCTGCGATATCCAAAGCACCTTTTCGACGTGTCATATCGCGTGCACGTCTTGCTGCTTCGCGTGCGCGTGCAGCGTCTATGATTTTGGCAACGATAGCGCGTGCTTGTTGTGGATTCTCGAGTAAATATTCTTGTAAATAATCGCCAACAGCGGATTCGACTACGGGTCTTACTTCTGAGGAAACCAATTTATCTTTAGTTTGTGAAGAAAACTTCGGATCAGGTACTTTAACTGATAATACAGCAGTTAATCCTTCACGGGCATCGTCGCCCACGGTATTAATTTTAGCTTTCTTCGCAAAACCTTCTTTCTCAATATAGTTATTGAGCGTGCGGGTTAATGCACCACGGAAACCTGCTAAGTGTGTTCCGCCGTCGCGTTGTGGAATATTATTGGTAAAGCAGAAAATATTTTCTTGAAAACTATCATTCCATTGCAGAGCAACTTCAACTGTAACACCTTCTTTTTCTGTTTTAACATACAATGCATCGCTGTTTACAGGAGTTTTGTTGTGGTTTAAGTAATTAACAAAGGCTTTTATGCCGCCTTCGTGTTCAAAGGTATCTTCACGTGCGCTGCGCTCATCGGATAAACGTATACAAACGCCCGAATTTAAAAAAGATAATTCGCGTAAGCGTTTTACTAGGATGTCGTAATTAAAATCAATATTGGTGAAGGTTTTGGCGCTGGGTTTAAAGCGAATCTCTGTACCTTTCTCTGTTGTTTCGCCTATGCTTTTGAGTGGCTCTTGTGGCTCGCCCTCTAGGTAAACTTGTTGGTAAATCAATCCGTTTTTATAGACGGTCAATTTTAATTCTTCAGATAGCGCATTTACTACTGACACACCTACACCGTGTAGGCCGCCGGAGATTTTATAAGAGTTATCATCAAACTTTCCGCCTGCGTGTAATACTGTCATGATGACTTCTGCGGCTGAGCGGCCTTCTTCTTCGTGAATATCTACTGGGATTCCGCGGCCGTCATCTCTAACTGTTACACTGTTGTCGGTGTGGATAATAATATCTACGGTTGAGCAATGGCCGGCGAGTGCTTCATCAATACTGTTATCGACAACTTCAAATACCATGTGATGTAGGCCTGAACCGTCGTCGGTATCGCCAATATACATGCCTGGGCGTTTACGAACCGCGTCTAATCCTTTTAGTACTTTAATACTTGAGGAATCGTATGTTGCGGTTTGCATTGTTGTCATGATTTCTCCTAAAAAATAGAGGCAAATTGAGGGGTTATTATATCATATCTGTGGGGTTAAAGGCATTTGTGGTGGCTTAGATCGCCAAGAATCTAGCTCCCGTCCAAACGGGCTCCGGACCTGCGGTTTTATTTACGTGCTCGCAAGCTGTGCGCGTAAATAAACCCTCCGGCCACCCGTTTGGAAAGAGATCTTTAGATCTGTGGTTTAAACAAGCAATTCTTTTGCTTCGCCATGTTTCACGTGAAACAATTTTGCGCCTAGTGCTTCTGAAAATTGGCGGGCTGTGGGTTCGTCTACACAAGTAAAGAATACTTGGGCTTCTAGTTGGGATAATATGTTTAATATTTGTTGTTGTCCGCCTGCATCTAGCTCTGCGGGTAAGTCATCTATTAATAAAATGCCTTGGGCAAGGGTTTGTTTGTAGACCCAGGCGCTTTGTGATAGTTGTAAGGCGGCTACTAGACGCTTTTGTTGACCTTGGGATAGAACGTGTTGTGCTAAGCGGCCTTCGGTTTTTATTTGCAGATCGGCGCGTTGTGGACCGTAATAGGTATAGCCTAGCGATAAATCTCTATTTATGTTTTGTTCAAATACTTCTTTTAGGGAAAAGTCGTTAGTCCAGCCGCGCCCATAGTGTAATGTAATGCCTGTGAGCTCTAGTAACTCTTGTATTTGTTGTTGCGCATGAGGAAACCAAGCTGCGCAGGCTTCTTTTCTTAACTCATGAAGCTGTTCGCTAGCTTCTGCAAGTAATTCATCCCAAATCGCTAGCGGGCGTTGTTGTTGACGTAGCGAAGCGTTTCTTTGTTTTAACAATTGGTTAAATACGCGCCACTGTTCTATGAAAGAATGTTTCACGTGAAACACTCCCCAGTCGAGTTGCTTACGTCTTGCTTCTGGTGATGCTTGTAACAATTGGTAATTTAATAAATGTAGAACTTGAACGGGTAATTGTTTGGCTATTTCTGTGATGCTACTCACTTCTTGGCCATCACATTTAATAATATGCTGGTTATTTCTCGATTTTTGTAAGGCTACTCGCGCAGGCACGTTTAATGCGGACTCGATCTGTCCTCTTAAATAAAGAGCGGGTTCGCCTTGTTGGATAACATGTAAATGTGATGCACGAAAAGAACGGCCCGTGGCCAGCATGTAAACTGCTTCTAATATACTGGTTTTTCCACTGCCGTTATCTCCAAAAAAAACGTTTTTGGAGCCAAGGTTAAGCTCTAATTGCTTGATGTTTCTGAAGGATTGGATAGATAAGCTTGTTAAAGCCATTTTAAAGCCGTAGTGGCATCACCACATATTGGCTTAAACTGTCTTGCAAATCATTATGAGCGGACAAAAGCACGCTGTTTTTAGGATCAGTAAAGGCAAAATTAACAATTTCAGACGGTAATACATTTAATACATCTAGAATATAAAATGCATTAAAGGCAACTTCTAAACTCGGGCCTGTATAGCTGATTTCTAGCTCTTCTGTAGCTTCTTCTTGTTCTGGATTTTGTGCTTCTATGGTTAGGTTATTGTTATTAAACAAAAATCTCACACCTTTGTTTTTTTCATTAGATAAAATAGCTACGCGCAAGAGCGATTGTTTCAGCTGATCTTTATTAATGTGTGCCTGATATTCAGTATGAGAAGGAATAACTTTATGATAATCAGGAAAACGTCCTTCTATCAATTTTGATGTAAGGGTAAAATTAGGGTGAATAAATTGAATATGGTTTTCTTCAAGCCGAATGGTGAGATCTACAGCCTCTGGATTAATGAGTTTTAAAAGCTCATTAATAGTTTTCCTGGGTACAATAACCTGTTGCTCGTTCTCAACTTTATGATTTTCAACATTTTTCGTCTTTGTTAAGCGATGCCCATCTGTAGCCACCACAACATTCAATCCAGGGTTGAAAACAAATAACATGCCGTTTAAATAATAACGTACATCTTGTTGCGCCATCGCAAAATGCGTATGTTCTATCATTTCATGCAATGTTTTTAAAGAAACTGTGTATTCTTTACCAGTGGTTGAAATTTGTGCAACTGGAAAATCTGCTGCAGGAAGACTCACTAGCGTGAATCGGCTTCGATTAGCCAATACTCTTACACGCGCTTCTTCTGTTGTTAATGTAATGTCACTTAAATCTGGAATGCTTCGGCAAATATCTAACAGCTTTCGACATGAAACGGTGATCGCTCCTTCTTCTTTTACTTCGCCTTGGGAGACGGACGTAATAAGCTCTAGATCCTGATCGGAGCAAATGAACGAAATTTTATGTTTTTCGGCGATAATCAACACATTTCCAAGGATGGGCATTTGATGTTTTTTATCACTCACGCCCGCAACTGGCTGCAGAGCTTTAAGCAAGAGATCTTTTATAATCGTAATATTCATAAGTTATTAATTTGATAAGGTTCGTAATAAATTAGCCCAATCTTCTTGAATGTTTGCATTTGTTTCCAAAAGACTTTTAATCATTCGGCAAGCATGAATAACTGTTGTATGATCGCGACCACCAAAAGCATCGCCGATTTCCGGCAAACTATGACTGGTCAATTCTTTTGCTAACGCCATAGCTACTTGCCTTGGTCTTGCGACCGAACGGCTGCGTCTTTTTGATAACAAATCAGAAACTTTAATCTTAAAGTACTCAGCAACAGTTTTCTGAATGTTCTCTATTGTTACCAACTTATCTTGTAATGCTAGTAAATCCTTTAAGGCTTCTCGCACAAATTCGGTAGTAATCTCTTTTCCTGTAAAGTGGGCATTTGCCATCACACGTTTTAGAGCACCTTCGAGTTCTCTTACATTAGAACGAACGCGTTTCGCAATAAAAAAAGCCACTTCGTGTGGAATAATAACACCGGCTTTTTCTGCTTTACTAATTAAAATCGCAACACGCGTTTCCAGCTCCGGTGGTTCTATAGCTACAGTTAATCCCCAACCTAAACGAGATTTAAGACGTTCTTCAACGCCCGAAATTTCTTTCGGGTAACGGTCGCTCGTTAAAATAACCTGTCTTTGTCCCTCAAGCAATGCATTAAATGTGTGAAAAAACTCCTCTTGGGAACGTTCTTTTCCTGCAAAAAATTGAATATCATCGATTAATAAAGCATCCACGGATCGATAAAAACGTTTGAACTCGTTAATCATATTACTTTGTAATGCTTTTACCATATCCGCAACAAACCGCTCGGAATGTAAATAAACTACTTTTGCATTGGGTTTATGTTTAATAATTAAATTACCAATCGCATGCATCAAATGGGTTTTACCTAATCCAACACCACCATAAATAAACAAGGGGTTATATGCAGCGCCAGGATTTTCTGCAACCTGCGTTGCTGCTGCGCGCGCTAATTGGTTAGACTTACCTTCGACAAAATTATCAAAGGTAAACAGTGGGTTGATGCTATTGGGGTATGTTGGAATTTTTTCTTCCGGTCTATTATCAACCTTACTATACGTTTGCGATCCACCATTAACAGGTCGCTGATCCGCGGGGGTTGAGCTATTTTGCGCGACACTTCCTTCTTCTAATAATATCTGCGGCGGATTTCCCCCGGTGAAATTTTGAAACAATTGTTTAATTTCAGCAAAGTAGTTTTTTTCTACCCAAGAGCGCACAAAACGATTGGGTGCTAATAAACACACCGTTTCATTTTTTTGAATAACCTGAAGTGGTCGAATCCAAGTATTAAACTCCTGTGGAGTTAATTCACCTTGAAGATGATCAGCACATTGTTGCCAAAGAGTGTGTGTGCTTGACATAAAAAGAGCGCCCCCGGTGATCCGTCACAATAATAAAGAACAAGTGTACCTTGGTTTGGTTTGCCAATGCAAACCTGTCTATAAGTGCGCATTTACCCTGTGGACTATTGGGTTAATTTCTGACCGAAACCTCACCATCAAAGTTATCCACAAGCTACGCGTCCCGTTAAACAGTGATTATACCGGAGATAAAAATTATAATATAGTCATGATATTTAAAATAAATTAACACTTATCCACAGAAAGGGCGCTTGCTAATAACTATAATAAGGTTTTATAGATCAAATTTATTATTATTAAGTTGAAGAAGACGAAAACAAAATTACCTTACCTGAAGTTCCGTGACTTAATTGCAAGTTCCTGGTAACTCCAAAATCTAAAACTCGGTATAAGTCCTAAATAACTCGCGATGTATCATGTGGATAAAACTCGCTGTTATTAAAAACCTAACTTACCCCCAAAGTGTGCCCTCATCCAGACACAGCTTATCCGCGGGGTTAAACTATAGGGTAACTAAATGAAAGTTAACATTAAATAGGAGTTATCTACAGAAAAGGCGCTCTATAATAAGATTAATAAGGTTAAATAAAAAATATATATTATTATTAAGAATGATATGGCTTTAACTTAAGATTCATGAACATTATTTATAAGAATTAATATGAAAGGATTTCACCAGCATCTAATTTTGACCACGTGCTTGGCTGCAGTTTGTACAACTGTCCTTGCAAATGACTTTGAACCGTATAGCGAATTTATTTTAATGGGTGGTATTACCACTATTGATGCAGAAGATACGGATCTTGTTGTTACGGCGAGCGAGACAGATAAGTTGGTTCAAACCAATGGTAATGACTGGGATACCTGGACAGGACAGATAGGCTTTGGTTATGTATTTTCTTTTGTTGAAGATTTTTCAACAGGCGATGTAGCATGGTTCCCAATTATTAATCCGCAAATTAATCTATATGTGATTGGTGATTCAGATATTACCGGGGATGTCTGGCGTTTTGAAAGTCCTGCATACAATCAAGCCGATTACACTATGGGCTTTAGAAGCACGCGGGTTATGTTTGACTTAGGTGTCACCATCGCTGCGATAGATAGATTTTCAATTTATGCACTTGGAGGTTTAGGTGCAGCGTGGAATAGTACAAGTTTTAATGCGCAAGGCAAAGATGGCCTCGATTGTCCCATTGATAACGTGAATTTAAATGAAGAAGACAGCTCAGGATTTGCATATGAATTTGGCGGTGGTTTAACATTTGCAGCCACAGATCGAGTAGCTATTTCATTAGAATATCTTTATACAGGATTTGATGATGTTGATTTAGGTGGAGATCCAGCACTTGATATTGACGGATCAAACTTATATATCAATGCACAGTCAGTATTACTTGGTTTACGTTTTGCGATATAATGAAGGGGAAAAAATGCTTAAATCAATAGGGATAATGATCGGGATTTTATCTGTAGGATTGAATATCGCACAAGCTAATATCAGTTGCGGTAAAGATAAAAAAGCTTGCGATTTAGTGTGGTTTGAAGAACCCGAGATTACTAATCCGATGCAATGCGGAGATACACAAGGACCGTTAACCTATTTGGTTAAATACAATACGCCTAATCCTATTGCTTTTACCAGTACGATCATAACATTATCAGGGGACACCTCTCCAGATTCTACACTGACAGTCACGCAAGGGGCATGCAATACGTCAAATAAAACCTGTCCAATTTATGTCTCGATTAATGCGGCGCCTTCAACTTCTCTTGATCCTTTTCCTCAAGAAATAAGCCGACAACTGGTGGTGACGCCCGATACACTACAAAGTGAACCGCTTAGATCTAATATTGAAGTAGAAATCGATTGTGGTGCAAATAGTAAGTGTGCAACCGTAGGTTTTTATAATGATCCTTCTCAAATCCTTCCTCTATCCTATACCAGCAATAATTCCGGGGTGGATTGGTTGGTTTCAACAGCGTTGCCATTACCAACAGGAAGAAATTACCAACTTAGGGAAATTTCTTGTTTAAGCAGTGGTAAATGCTCGGCTGTGGGATATTATGTCGATACTGACAGTATCCAAGTTCCTTTGTCTTATACCAGTAACAACTGGGGGATGGATTGGTTAGTTTCAACTACGCTTCCTCCACAGCAAGGTGGTGTTTTTAATGTACTTAACAGTAATTCTTGCACCAGTACTG
Source organism: Legionellales bacterium (assembly GCA_041660525.1). Lineage (GTDB taxonomy): Bacteria > Pseudomonadota > Gammaproteobacteria > JABCZS01 > JABCZS01 > JABCZS01. The sequence goes on from JBAZWD010000001.1 coordinate 210,230, forward strand.
GCAAATGTGCAGCGGTGGGAAATTATACTCAAGGGACACAAAATGTTCCTTTATCCTATACCAGTAGTAATTTCGGAGTGACCTGGGTGCTTTCATCTTCGTTGCCCGCAGTGCAGGGTAGCGTGGATGTTCTTGAAAGTGTTTCTTGCCTGAGCGGTGGCCAGTGTGTAGCTGTGGGATTTTATCTTAATGGTAGCGCACAACAAGTTCCATCAACTTATAAAAGTAGTAATTTTGGGGACACGTGGGCAATTTCGAGTACACCGCCACCAACCCAGGGGATTTATAGTAATACCTTGTACAGTGTTTCTTGCGTGAGCAGTGGCAAATGTGCAGCTGTGGGAGTTTATTATAATGGGAGCAATAATGTCCCGCTGTTCTATAACAGCAGTGATTTTGGGGACTCGTGGGCGCTTTCAACAACACCGACACCAGTACTGGGACAAAATTATAACCTTCAGGGTATTTCATGTGTGAACGGAGGCCAATGTTCGGCCGTCGGATTTTATAAAAACGGATCCCAAAATATTCCAATATCTTATACCAGTATTAATTTTGGAGTGAATTGGGTACTTTCAACTTCACCTCCTCCAGTAGTGGGAAATTTTGATAATCTTCTTGAAAGTGTTTCTTGCACCAGTAATGGTCAGTGTTCCACGGTAGGGTATTACAGTAATGGTACTAATTTTACTCCGTTATCGTATACCAGCAGTAATTTTGGGGACACGTGGGCGCTGTCAACAACATTACCACCACCACAAGATGTTAGACCAAATGCGCTTTTTAGTATTTCCTGCGTGGAGTAGAACAAGATTGGCCAATCCATCCCTTCGGGTTGCGATTTTTATTTTTAAATAAAACAAGCGATGTTATTGAAAGGGGAAATGTTATTTGACATTCCCCCTTCTTTTCTCTTAGAATAGCTCCCTATCTTTAATTAAATTTAAACAACAGGTTAGTCATGAAACGTACCTATCAGCCGAGTAAAAGAAAACGCTTAAATACCCACGGATTTCGTGCCCGTATGGCCACAGTCGGAGGCCGTAAAGTGCTTGCCAACCGTCGTCGTAAAGGACGCAAAAGACTTGCTTGCACGGTAAAACGTTGAAATTTAACAAATCTTTTCGCTTGCTTCGTGCAAGCGATTACGATTTTGTATTTCAAAAGCCGATTAAAATTAATCATCCGTTAGCAAGTATCTATGCAAGACCCAATGCTTGTAATCATGCGCGCATTGGCTTGTTAGTAAGTAAAAAAGCGATGAAACAAGCGGTTGCAAGAAATCGCATTAAACGCATAGTAAGAGAGAGTTTTCGAGCGCATGTCGAGCAACTAAAAGCCTACGATATCATTTATGTAGCGCGTTCAAGTCTACAATATGCTGATAATAAACAAGTTTTTTCAAATTTGCATGAGTTGTGGGCCCAGTTAATATGATAAAAAAAATCATTCTTTGTTTAATTCGTGCTTATCGTTATACCTTGAGTTTTTGGGTGGGACAACATTGTCGTTTTTATCCCTCCTGTTCAGCTTATGCGGAATCTGCTGTAGAACACTATGGAAGCTTACGCGGCAGCTGGTTCGCTATTAAACGCCTACTTCGGTGTCATCCATGGCATCCGGGTGGGGAAGATCCACTTCCAAAAGTAGATAAATAAAATTATGGATTTACAAAGAACATTATTATTAGGCGGTCTGGTTATTGTTGGCTATTTATTATGGCAAGCATGGCAGCAAGATTATGCGGTTGAACCAACGCACGCGGTGCAACACGCGCAAGAAACCATAAAAGACACAGGTGTACCCACGGCCGTAGTTCCTGAAGCGCTAGCGCCCGCTCAAGATGTTTTGAATACATTATCGCCTTCTTCGGATTGGATAGTTGTAGAAACAGATGTACTGAAATTATGGATCGATCCAAAAGGCGGAGACTTAGCACAAGCAGAATTGTTAGATTATAAACAAACATTGGAACCCAATAGTCCAGATATTCAATTATTAAGCTCAGCTGCACAAAATTTTTATGTAGCGCAAAGTGGTTTATCGAGTGAACAAGGACCTGATAGTCCTACAACAGGTTCTGCACTTTATCAAACAGATAAAAAAAACTATCAACTACAAGACGAGCAAGATACATTAGTTGTCGATTTACTCTGGAAAGACAATCAAGGTTTATCAGTAACTAAACAATTTATTTTTAAACGTGGTCAATATTTATTTGATATTGGATACGAACTCAATAATCAAAGTAAGAAAACATGGTACGGACAATTTTATGGACAATTCAAACGAAAACAGGGTGAAGATCCTGGATTGTTAGGATTAGCAACATATCAAGGTGCGGCGATTTCAAGTCCGGATAAACGTTATGAAAAAATCACTTACAAAGAAATGAGTAAAAATGATTTAGATCGAAATATCGAGGGTGGTTGGCTTGCGATGTTACAACATTATTTTGTCAGTAGTTTTATTCCACAAAACGATCAACCATTTCGCTATTTAAGCTGGACCCCAGAAAATGGTGTGGCACGTATTGCATTAATGGGTCCTGTGCTTACAGCGGCGCCGAATGAGAGTATTAAAACAGGTGCGCAGTTTTATTTAGGACCAAAAATTGCTGAAAATTTAAAAGTAGCTGCGCCACACTTAGAGTTAACTTTGGATTATGGTTGGTTTTGGCCTATATCCGTCGCATTATTTTGGGTGATGAAAAAATTCCATGAAATTTTTAGCAACTGGGGTGTTGCCATTATTTTAGTAACGCTGTTAGTGAAAATAGTTTTTTATAAACTTTCCGCAAGTAGTTACCGTTCCATGGCGCACATGCGATTAGTTCAACCTAAAATTATGAGTTTGCGCGAACGTTTTGGTAGTGACAAACAAAAAATGAGCCAAGCGATGATTGAACTTTATCGCAAAGAAAAAATTAATCCGCTTGGCGGCTGTTTACCAATTTTAATTCAAATCCCAGTTTTTATAGCACTTTATTGGGTGATTATTGAAAGTGTTGAATTTAGACATGCACCATTTATATTCTGGATTCATGATTTATCTGCAATGGATCCCTATTATATTTTACCGATCATTATGGGGATTAGTATGTTGCTGCAACAAAAACTAAGTCCGCCGCCGCCCGATCCGATGCAAGCAAAAGTATTAATGTTTATGCCGGTATTATTTACGATTTTATTTATCGCATTCCCAGCAGGATTGGTTTTATACTGGGTCGTTAATAACCTGCTTTCAATAACGCAGCAATATATTATTACACGGAACGTAGAGAAAGCCGCGCACGAGAAATAATATGACGGCGCTCCATTCAACAATAGCTGCAATAGCAACACCCGGAGGATACGGCGGGGTTGGTATTGTGCGTGTTTCGGGGCCGCTTGCAAAAAACATTGCCCAACAATTATTAGATAAACCTGTAAAACCGCGTTTTGCACAATATTCTTCTTTTTTAGATCAAGAAAAAAATATTATTGATACAGGCCTAGCAATTTTTTTCCCGAATCCAAATTCTTTTACGGGCGAAGATGTTTTAGAATTACAAGGCCATGGCGGTCCCGTCGTTTTAAATCAGGTTCTAAATCGCGTTATTACATTGGGTGCAGAACAAGCAAAACCTGGCGAATTTAGTGAACGCGCATTTTTAAATGATAAAATAGATTTAGTGCAAGCAGAAGCCATAGCTGACCTTATTAATGCAAGCTCAGAGCAAGCAGCAAAAGCAGCGCAACGATCTTTGCAAGGCCAGTTTTCAGAACAAATAAATAAACTCAATGAAAAAATAATACACTTACGCATGTATGTAGAAGCAGCTATTGATTTCCCCGAAGAAGAAATTGATTTTCTAAACGACGGCAAAGTAAAAAACGAACTTGAGAAAATACAAGAAACCTGTAAAAACATTTTAGCTAAAGCACAACAAGGTGTTATTTTACAAGAAGGAATCCACATTGTTTTAGCAGGCGAGCCGAATGCAGGAAAATCCAGTTTATTAAATGCGCTCGCCCAAAAAGATGCAGCGATCGTCACAGATATTCCTGGTACAACACGTGACGTGTTGCGAGAAAAAATAAATTTAAATGGGATTCCTGTACATATTGTTGATACCGCAGGCTTAAGAGTATCTCAAGACTTAATAGAACAAGAAGGTATCCGGCGCGCAGAACAAGAAATCAAAAAAGCAGATATCGTCCTACATATTATCGATAGTAGCGCGCCCGCTACAGAAAATGTTTTGAAGCAAACAAGCGAAGAAAAAGTATTACGAGTTTATAATAAAATAGATTTAGTAAAAACAAACCAAATGGACGAGCAAGCCGTTTATATTTCTGCAAAAACAGGCCAAGGTTTTGATTTGCTCACCGAAAAAATATTTGAAAAAATCGGAATAAAGAAAATAAACAGCGAACAAATAAGCGCAAGAAGCCGGCATTTAACTATTTTAAAAAACACGCAAGCTGCACTGGAGTTAGGTGCAAATGTTTTATCATCGTTGCGCGCAGGCGAGCTGTTAGCAGAACATTTAAAAGATGCACATCAAATGCTGGGCGAGATCACGGGCACATTTACGGCCGATGACCTTTTAGGTGAAATTTTTTCAAAATTCTGTATAGGAAAATAATTATGTACCAATTTGATGTCATTATTATTGGCGGTGGACATGCAGGCACAGAAGCCGCGCTTGCCAGTGCACGCATGGGCGCAAAAACATTATTATTATCGCAAAATATAGAGACCATCGGACAAATGTCTTGTAACCCTGCGATCGGCGGCATAGGTAAAAGTCACCTCGTTAAGGAGATTGATGCTATGGGCGGCGCAATGGCGCGCGCAGCAGATTTGGCAGGTATTCATTTTCGCGTATTGAACGCGAGCAAAGGACCAGCGGTACGCGCAACGCGCGCACAAGCCGATCGGGTATTATATAAGCGTGCGATCATTGAAATTGTGCAAAAACAAGAAAGTTTATTTTTATTCCAACAAAATGTCGAAGACTTGTTGGTTGAAAATAATCGTGTACACGGTGTCGTGACGCAAATGGGCGTAAAGTTTTTTGCAAAAGCCATAGTCTTAACAGCGGGTACTTTTTTAGCAGGACGCTTACATATAGGATTAAATAATTATCAAGGTGGACGCGCAGGCGATGCAGCAGCAACGCGGCTTGCAGAAAAATTGCGTGAACTCCCACTTACTGTAGGACGATTAAAAACTGGAACGCCGCCACGCGTTGATCGTAGAAGTATTAATTTTAGCGTTTTAGGCGAGCAAAAAGGCGATGATCCAAGACCTGTATTTTCGTTTACAGGAAATCGTGAACAACATCCAAAACAAGTTTCTTGTTATATTACCCACACCAATCAACAAACGCATGATATTGTTCTAGGTGCACTAAATGAATCGCCTTTATATAGCGGCGATATTAGCGGCGTTGGCCCACGTTATTGCCCGTCGATAGAAGATAAAGTAAAACGGTTTTCGCATCGAGAATCGCACCAAATATTTATTGAGCCAGAAGGTTTAAACAGTGAAGAAATTTATCCAAACGGTATTTCAACCAGCCTACCATTTCATGCACAAATAGATTTAGTTCGCTCAATGGTGGGTTTTGAAAATGCACATATCACCAGACCTGGCTATGCAATCGAATATGATTTTTTTGATCCTCGCGGTTTAACGCATGCGCTGCAAACTAAATGTATCGAAGGATTATTTTTTGCTGGTCAAATTAATGGTACCACCGGTTATGAAGAAGCTGCGGCACAAGGATTAGTCGCTGGAATTAACGCCGCTTGTTTTGTACAAGAAAAACCTTTTTGGATCCCCAAACGTGATGAAGCATACATCGGTGTTTTAATTGATGATTTAGTCACACAAGGCACACGCGAGCCCTATCGTATGTTTACTTCACGCGCAGAATACCGTTTATTATTACGTGAAGATAATGCTGATTTAAGACTAACGCCCAAAGGTCGCGAATTAGGAATAGTCAATGATGAACATTGGGATCAATTTGCCCGCAAACGTGAATCCATAGAACAAGAGACCGTGCGTTTAAAATCCATTTACATTCAACCAGACTCCGAAGCAGGTAAAGCATTAGAACTTGCGCGTGGCGTGCATGGTTTGGATTTATTAGCAAGACCACATATGACTTATAAAAACTTAATGGAGTTTGCACAACTGGGCCCTGGTCTTGAAGAAGAAGCTGCAAGAGAACAAGTAGAAATCCAAGCCAAATATTCAGGCTATATTGAAAAACAACAACAAGAAATTGAAAAACATGCGCATTACGAAGACATGCATTTATCTGCCAACTTAGATTACAAACAGGTCGCTAGTCTTTCCACAGAAGTTATGGAAAAACTAAACAAAGTAAAACCTGAAACCATCGGTCAAGCCAGCCGAATTTCAGGAGTTACGCCGGCGGCTATTTCACTACTTTTGGTTTATTTGAAAAAACATCAAACAGGCTAAGTTTCTAGTAAACCCAAGCACTGCAAAATTTTCATAGCAGAAGATAACGTGATTTCGGTTTTGCCTTGTTCAAAGTTATTCACCACAGGGTGGCTGACTTGCGCTAAAACCGCCAATTGTTTTTGCGTCAAATGCTGCGCTTTTCGCCGCGTTATAGCTTCTTTGACAAGTGCTTGCCAATTAAGGCGAATGACCCGTTCCATCTTTTTTCCAGTAATTGAATGATTTGATTTTTTAATGTGGAATGTCCTAAGCTTGCAGAAAAAATAGCCTCCAAGGCCGCAGCTTTATTTTTTTGTAATGTTTGAAAGGCCATGTCAATAGCCGATAAAGGTAAATTAAACTCTAGCCCTAGGCGAATTAAATGATCGGGTTTTAAATTACCTAAACGCAAGTTGGGAACATTTGCAAGAAATAAAGCTATCGTTTTATATTGGTATAATGCACTAGCCACTTGATCATAAGTAGGGGATAGCCGCAATCCTTGAGGTGTATGTAGCATGGCAAAATTTTTAAGATGCATATCTGTATTACCGAGTAATAATCCAGCTAAAATTCGCAGATATAAACGATAAGATTCAGTGGGGATGGTAACGGATGATGTTAAAATAAAATCTGACATCATCTTATATGAACCATCATATTTTGCACCAGATGGAAAATTAAGAAGCTGATTAAATTCCTCAAAATGAATACGCCCACCGAGATGATCACGATCAAAACGTTTAATAATTAATACAGGATCAGGAAAACCTTCAACTTTACCCAGATGCATATCAACCACGTCATCATCAATTAATTTTTTAAATGCCATGGTTGTTAAATATTCGTTACTCACCAAATCAGCATGATGTAGTGAAGGAAATTTTGCAATATGAGTGCTAAGCTCTCCATCTTGAGTTGGAAAAAAACGATTATTTTTATAAATCAAAGTTATTTTAGGTTGAATACCAGAAAGGGATGATCTGCTTGTGAGAGAGGCCATTTCTTTAGGATCAGATAAATCTAATAAATTTTTTGTGTGTTTAATGGGCGTAGGATCAATGACGGAAACAGCGCCTGCTAAATCAAACCCAAACCCGAGCAATAATTCAAATCGAGAAGCTTGCCGCTTTCCCAATAATCGCATTTGTACAGTTTCGAGCCAACCCTCTGCAACCAAATTATCAAAAAAAGGCAAAAGTCCCAAAGGACAAACATAAGCTGTTTCACGCAGCGGTAAGGTATAAGAAATAGGTGGCAACTTTGCTACTAAGTAATTGGAATCATAACAAAAAGAACTCCCTTGCCCAGGCTCTTCTCTTAAGAAGCCCGCAAAGTTATCTTGGTAATAAACTTTACCGAATAATAAGTTTGACATAGTAAAATATTCTTTAGCTTTAATATAATCCTAGTATTATAGTAAAGAATGTTTTACTTTTCAACTGGGCATCGTTCTCTGTACACGGCAAATCTATTAAGTTTCATGTATGATCAAAAACCTATAAATAGAATAAACCTAACTTTTACTAGACATAACTCCTAAAAAAGCATACTATTAAGGAATGAACTCCTCAAAAGTTAACATGCAGCGCTATTTTCATTTGGACCTGCCCGTCGGGCAGTCAGCCTTTTTATGGGGCGCCCGTAAAACGGGTAAATCGACCTATTTGAAAAATCGGTACCCGACGGCAGTTTATTATGATTTGCTCAAGTCCGATGTGCTAATACGTCTTTCTAAAGAGCCGTATTTATTTCGCGAAGAAGTGCTGGCTTTATCAGATGAGCAATTAATGCAGCCCATTATTGTTGATGAAGTACAAAAAATCCCATCTTTACTGGATGAAATTCACTGGCTGATTGAAAACACCCAGGCCTATTTCATTTTGTGTGGATCAAGTGCGCGAAAATTAAAAAGAGGAGCAGCTAATTTATTAGGCGGCCGGGCATGGCGTTTCACTTTTTATCCTTTTATTTATAAAGAAATTCCGGATTTTGATTTGCTGCATGCTTTGAACTCAGGCCTTATTCCTTCGCATTATTTATCTGCTCATTATCAGCGCTCGCTTAATGCTTATGTAGAAGATTATTTAACGCAAGAAATTCAGGCAGAAGGGCTTGCGCGATCTTTACCTGTATTCGCTCGGTTTTTAGATGCAGTCGCATTTGGTCATGGAGCATTGATTAATTATTCTAATATTGCACGCGACTGTGGAATAGACACGAAAACTGTAAAATCTTATTATGATATTTTGGTGGATACTTTATTAGGATATATGATTCCGCCTTACCATAAACATGTCAAAAGAGATCTCATTAAAGAGGCTGGGAAATTTTATTTGTTCGACGTAGGTTTGGCTAATCATTTGCAAAAGCAAGTGGTGGCTGAGTTAAAAGGAATTCCCGCAGGTAACAGTTTCGAGCATTTTATTTTAATGGAGCTAATAGCATATAAAGGTCTTTGCGAACGAGATTTTTCAATTAGTTTTTGGCGAACCAAAACGGGCTTGGAAGTAGATTTTATTCTGGGCGATGCGAGCGTAGCTATTGAGGTGAAAATTTCGCAACAAATCAGCAAGTCAGATATTAAAGGTCTTCTCGCTTTCATGGAAGATTATTCCACAGAAAAAGGCTATGTGGTTTGCAATAGCGAACAAGCAAGAAAATGGTTATTAGATAATGGAAAAGAAATTTGGTTTCTGCCTTATGCGGAATTTTTACAACACCTTTGGGCGGGGAAGATTATATAAACATGCAAAACACTAACGATCCCTCTTTATTATTAACACATTATTTACAAGAAGCACAAATCGCTATTACGCCCGCACAAATAAAATTACTAGCAGAATACATGGACTTATTATTCAAATGGAATAATGTTTATAATTTAACAGCAGCAAAAACATCTGAAGAATTTATTACGGACCATATTTTAGATAGCTTAATCGTTGGCCCCTTTTTAGAGGGTGATAATATTATTGATGTGGGATCAGGTGCAGGTTTACCAGGTGTTGTGCTTGCGATTTATTATCCTGACAAACAGTTTACTCTTTTGGAAAGCCGCGGGAAAAAAGTACGGTTCTTGCAAGCAGTGATCACAACGCTTAAACTTCAGAATATCGCCATTGTGAATCAACGCGCAGAGCAGTATCATGTGGATCATTTATTTAATACTGTGATAACACGCGCATTTAGTTCCCTTAAAGAAATGTTGCAGATAACCCAACATTTATGTCATCCTAAGGGATTATTTTTGGCAATGAAAGGGCGCTTGCCGTTACTAGAATTAGCGCAGATAGAACATGATTTTACAGTAACGCTCGAGCAGCGGTTAATTGTTCCAGGGATGAATAAAGAGCGACACATCATTGGTGTAAGACACAAGGAGAATCAAGGTGGCAAAAGTAGTCGCGATAGCTAATCAAAAAGGCGGCGTAGGTAAAACAACCACGTGTGTTAATTTAGCAGCAAGCCTTGGCGTCGCTAAAAAAAGAGTGCTTCTTGTTGATATGGATCCCCAAGGCAATGCAACTATGGGTTGTGGGGTCAATAAAAACAAACTGTCTTGCTCCATAAATGATTTATTATTGGATAGAAAACCGCTGCTTGACGTTCTAATTAAAGATACGAAGGCAGGTTTTGATGTTTTGCCCAGTAATGGTCAATTGACTGAGTCGGAGGTCGGTTTATTATCTGTTGAACACCGTGAGCGTCGTTTACAAAAAATATTACAAGATATTAAAGACGATTATGATTTCATATTGTTAGATTGCCCACCCTCATTAAATATGTTGACGGTGAATGGTTTGGTGGCTGCAAATTCTGTTTTAATTCCTATGCCGTGTGAATATTATGCCCTCGAAGGTCTTTCTTCTTTAATGAGCACCTTACAAACTTTGCAAAAATCGGCTAATCCTTCTTTGCATCTTGAAGGCTTGGTGCGAACATTATACGATCCACGCAATCGTTTATCGCAAGAAGTCACGGTGCAGTTGATTAAACATTTTGGTGAAAAATTATATAAGACGGTTATTCCGCGCAATGTGCGTTTAGCCGAAGCACCGAGTCATGGTTTACCTGTGATTCTTTATGATAAACAATCTAGCGGCGCTGCAGCTTATTTAGCGCTAGCTGGAGAATTTTTAAAACGACAATAGTATAGGAAATAATATGGTAAAAAAACCCAGTTTAGGCACACCTCTTGATTCATTATTAAGCAGTGTACTACTTGAACCAGAAGTGGGACAAAAAGCACAGCTTAAATATTTGCCTATAGAGCAATGTCAGCGCTCTCCTTATCAACCGCGTAAAGAATTCAAACCTGATGCTTTAGCAGAACTTGCTCAGTCCATACGTACGCAAGGCGTGATACAACCTATTGTTGTTCGACAATTGGGTGTCGAGACTTATGAAATTATTGCGGGCGAGCGACGCTGGCGTGCAGCACAACAAGCAGAATTAACAGAAATTCCTGCGGTTATTCGCGAAGTATCAGATGAAGCTGCTTTGGCTATGGCGCTTATTGAAAATTTACAACGCGAAGATTTAAATCCGTTAGAGGAAGCATTAGCATTAAATCGTTTAATGAATGAATTTGGTTTAACGCATCAAGAAGCGGCAGATGTGGTTGGAAAGTCCAGAACTGCCGTAACGAATTTATTGCGTTTATTAACTTTGCGCAGCGAAGTAAAAACGATGTTAGAACAAGGTGACTTAGAAATGGGCCATGCGCGTGCGTTATTAGCACTCAAAGGCAATGCGCAGATCAAAGTAGCGCATATTATTGTCGCCAAAGATTTATCAGTAAGACAAACAGAAAAAATCGTCAGACAAATGTTGCACAGTGAAGAGTTTATCAATAAAGCTGTGCAAGCTGTCGATCCTGATATTAAAACCTTAGAAGTTAAATTATCAGAACGATTTGGCACAGCGGTTGCGATAGCTCATTCACGTGCAGGCCACGGAAAATTAGTATTCCGCTATAATACCTTAGAAGAGTTAGATGGAATTTTGGAAAAAATGGCATGACAGCGCAAGAAAAACAAGAACTACAAGATTTATTAGCAAAACTTCAGCAACAAGCCGAGGAGTTTGAGGTTACGCACCCAGAGTTGGTGGATAACATCAATCGCTTGTGTGTGATGTTAGCTAATATGGGAATATAAATCATGAGGCCACATCACCTATTTTATCGGTGTGCGCGCCGTTTTATCGATGAAGATCGTATTATTCAAGCCGCGGGTTTAACGTTTTATACTTTATTTACTTTGGTTCCCTTGGTCGCATTAATTTTATCCTTAGTTGGGTGGGTAAGCGTGGTCCCTGATCAAGCTGCGCACATAGAAACTTTTTTACTTAAAAATTATTTGCCGCAAGCCGCTGGCTCCATCGAATATTATTTACATAGTTTTGCAATTTCCAGTGCAAAATTACCACGGATTAGTTTATTTATTTTTTTACTGACCTCTCTTTTTTTAATCAACAGCATCGAAGCTTGTTTTAATCAAATTTGGCGCGTTCAAGCCGAAGCACATTTTTCTAGACGTCTTATCCATTATACGATGGTATTAATTGTCGCTCCCTTATGTTTGGGTTTAAGTATGGGTTTAAGTGCTTTTTTATTATCATTAAGCTGGTTGCAACATCCCATTATCTTATCTGGCGTAAGTGAATTCGTAAAATTACTGCCGTTTATATTAACGTGGTTATCTGTGACGACTTTATATTTTTGGTTGCCGCATGCTTCAGTAAAATTAAAAAATGTTTTTTTAGCGGGATTTATCGTGGCTTTTTTATTTGAACTAATGAAATATGGCTTTCAGCTTTATGTAACGTTATTTTCAAGTTATCAAATCGTTTACGGTGCAATGGCTTTATTGGTGGTTTTTTTATTATGGATTTATTTGTCTTGGTCGGCGGTATTATTTGGCGCGATTCTTGCCAGCGAAATGCCGACTAAACATTAGAGTTTAGCCAGCGCATCTACATCTTGACGAACACTGTTTACAGAATCAGTAAACATTTTTTGTTCAGCAGGCGTAAGTTCAAGTTCTATGACTTTTTCCATACCGTTTTTTCCGAGTACAGCAGGAACACCCATCGCGATATCTTTTTCTTGGTATTCACCATCAAGCATACAAACCGTAGGCAAAATACGTTTACGATCATGAACAATAGCATCCACCATTTCTACAGTGGCAGCCCCAGGTGCTTGATAAGCACTACTGATTTCTTTTAATTTTAAAACTTCTGCGCCACCCACACGTGTGCGATGAACAATAGCTTCCGCTTGTTCGGGCGTTAAAAAACGCTCAACAGAAATACCATTGATAGTTGTATAACGCATCATGGGTACCATGGAGTCGCCATGTCCGCCTAAAACCATCGCATTAATATCTTTAGCAGAATAGCCAGTTTCTAAGGCGATAAAAGTAGCCATACGTGCAGAATCTAAAACACCGGCTTGACCAAAAACACGATTACGTGGGAAGCGTGCTTGTTTAAAAGCACGATAAGTAATAATGTCTACAGGATTGCTGACCACTAAAATAATACTGTCAGGCGCGTACTTCACAACATTTTCTACAACAGAATCAATTATTTGCACGTTCGACTGTAAAACATCAGAACGTGACATGCCAGGTTTACGCGGAAAACCCGCAGTGACAACCACAATTTGCGCATCACGCATGGCACTCATATCGCCAGTGCCAATAACGCGGGTATCAAAACGAAAAATCGGTGCCGTTTGTGCGATATCAAGGGCTGTGCCTGCGGCATAATCACCTTTAACATCTAATAAAACGACTTCTTTAGCCAAATTTTGTTGCGCTAAAAATAAAGTAGCAGATTCGCCTACACGGCCAGAACCAACGACAGCGATTTTATCCATTTGATTTCCCTATTGTTTTTCAGTGTTTGCCGCTGGCTCAGGGGTTTTAGATCCGTATTTTTGCTTAAAGCGATCCACGCGTCCCGCGGTATCCACAATTTTCTGTTTACCGGTGTAGAACGGATGACATTGGTCACATACTTCAAGAACTAAGTCCTTATGCATGGTTGAACGTGTCACAAATGTGTTTCCACATGCACAAGTCACTTTAAGGTCTTTATAATTAGGATGAATATCTGTTTTCATGATGATTACTCGTAATATTTGAGGAGACTAAGGAGGAATATTTTACCCTAAATAGGGGGTGAATTGCAAGGCAAGCATCGCGAGGGTTTTTATATTACAATTAGCCCATGCACAACTTACCCCTATTACAAAAAGGCGATGGCGTTGGGATTATTTCCAGCGGTTTTCGCATTTTACAAGATATTGATTTGCAGTATGCCCTTGAACGTTTAGAGGCTATGGGCTTAAAGGGCATAGGCGGAGATGCTGTTTTAAAGCAACACGGTTATTTGGCTGGAACAGATGAACAACGCGCGCAAGACATTAACCGCATGTTTGCTGATCCAAAGATTAAAGCAATTTTTCAATTACGTGGTGGTTTTGGCTCCGCGCGAATTTTAGATTTACTGGATTATGATTTAATTGCTAAAAATCCAAAAATCCTCATGGGACTTAGCGATACTACGGCTTTATTATTAGCCATTTATCATAAAACTGGCTTGACGACTTTTCACGGTCCTAACATTGGGCGTGAATGGCCCGAATTTACACGTCAGTATGTACAAGCCTTATTATTTGAAAATAAAACCATTACTTTAAAAAACCCCGAACCCAAAAGCGATGATTTAACTAACACCGAAGATAGAATCCAAGTCATTCGCAAAGGCCAAGCCCAAGGCCGCTTAATCGGCGGGAATCTAACCGTATTAACCTCCATCATAGGCTCAAATTATTTGCCGGATTTCACAGATGCAATTTTATTTCTCGAAGAAGTAAACGAAGCACCCTATAAAATTGATCGCATGTTCACCCAATTAAAACTCGCGGGTATTTTAGATAAACTCACAGGCATCATTATCGGCAAATTCACGCACTGCATACCGAATAATCCGGGCAGTACTTACGGTTCTTTTAACATCATGCAAATTTTAGAACACCACCTTCTTCCGCTCAACATCCCTGCGTGGTACGGCGCAATGATCAGTCATGAAAAACGTATTTTCACTTTACCTATCGGCGCAATGACCGAAATCAATGCAGAAATTGGAACGATAAAACTTTTTTGAACACAGGAAATATCATTATGCGCAAATGGCTCGGGCTAATCATCACAGCACTTTTAATTATTGTATTTTTACCCGCAGGTTTAGGAATTTTGGCAAAAAAATCTTTAGATCGTTTAGTTGCAGATTTACCCATGCCAGATGGTGCAACATTAACTATGCAGGATTACACTTTTGGCTGGTTAAATTCTTACGTGGCATTTAAAATACAAGCGCCAAAAACACCAAAAAATGCACATTATGTTACCGGTGAAACTTTGGATATTATTATTCATGGTGATATCATTCACGGGCCTTTTGTCGCAACTACGCGAGGCATGCGTCCCGGTGTTGCGCGTGTAGATACCCATGCGAAATTAAATGATCTTCATGGCTTAAGCGAAAAAACGCATCAAGAATTATATTTATTATTTAAAAATAATGATTTATTACACGCTAGCAGTTTGTTGCAAATTTTAAATGGCATTACTATTGACTTGAAATCCAGCCCCATCCAAACACAATTAGCCGGTGATAATTTTCAATGGAATGGTTTTAACGCGCATATCAAAGCCAATCATGATTTTGATAAGCTGGATACTGATATCACCATAAGCCCAATTTTATTCACAACCCAAAGTGGCGCAACTTTAGATGCAGCACAAGGGCAATATAAAGCACAATTGTCACGCGAAGAAGAATCCCTTTGGGTGGGCGAGCAAATTTTCACATTGCCCACTTTTTATTTAAAAGATGAACTAGGCGCAGTTTTACGTTTTGATCATTTAAGAATCATGAGCACCAGTAATATTATTCATGAATTATTGGAAGCATCATTGGATATTGAAGCAGATAATATCGAAGTCAATAATCAAAAAATTGAGCAATTACGTTTTGATGTGGAAATTTCTGATTTTGCGAATAAACCAGTTTTAGCATTAAGTAAAATCATGCATAAACCACAACCATGGTCACCTGAAGATAAACAACAAGCATTTAAATTAATTACCCAAGCGCTAGCGCCCGGCGCTAATGTAGAAATTGATTATCATTTAAACATGCAAAATGAACAGGTAGTATTACGCGGGAAATTAGATTTCCCGAATATCAAGGATACCGTCAATCCTAATGTTGCAGTCAACGCACAACAATTACTGGCGGGCTTAAATGCGCAAGTGGAATTTTCTGCGCCACAACCCGTAGTAAGCGATTTGTTATTTGACATGACATGGTCAGCATTAACAAGGCAAATGGGTACGCCACCGGGCATTGAAGAAGAAACGCAAGTCAAACAATTGATCGACAATCAAGTGCAAGCATTAGTGCAAAGCGGCGCCTTTGTTGTTAAAGATAATATGTATAATTTAGACTTTAATTATCAACAAGGTAATATGTTGTTAAACGCACAACCTGTTACCGAAGGTGAAATATTTTTACTCCTTATGTTATTACTGGAAGTTACGCCCGATGAAAGCCCTTTGTCTTGAGCATTTAATAAAAACGTATAAAAACGGAACGACCGCCTTAAAAGATATTTCTTTTAGCATAGAACAAGGTGATTTTTTCGCATTACTAGGACCTAATGGTGCTGGTAAAACCACAACCATCGGCATTATTTGCTCGTTAGTAAATAAAACCGGCGGTACCGTTAAGGTATTTGATGTGGATATCGATAAAAATTGGCCGCTCGCAAAATCTTATATTGGTGTTGTGCCGCAAGAATTTAATTTTAATATGTTTGAAACCGTAGAAAATATTATTTTATACCAAGCGGGTTTTTATGGTATTCCAAGAAGCAAAGCTAAAGAATCGACACAGCGCGCTTTAAAACAAGTGGAGCTTTGGGATAAGCGAAATCATATTGCGCGCACATTATCTGGCGGTATGAAGCGGCGCTTGATGATTGCGCGTGCGATAGTTCATCAGCCGAAATTACTTATTTTAGATGAACCTACTGCAGGGGTGGACGTTGAAATTCGCCGCAGCATGTGGAATTTTTTACGCGAATTAAATCAACAAGGTACAACTATTGTATTGACGACACATTATTTAGAAGAAGTTGAAAACTTATGCCACAATGTTGCGATTATTCACCGTGGCGAAATTATTGAAAACACAACGGTCAAAAATTTAATTGCACGCGCGCCTAAAGAGAGTTTTGTTTTGGATTTAGCCCAGCCTTTACAACAAGCGCCGCAAATCCAGGGCTTCACTTTAAAATTGATTGATGATACAACGCTTGAAGTTGAAATCCCGCGTAATACATCATTAAACGAATTGTTCGCGCAATTATCCAAAGATAATATTCATTTAACCAGTATGCGCAATAAATCAAATCGTTTAGAAGAGTTATTTTTAAACTTGGTCAAGGAATAAAATACATGCGCTGTTATGAAAATATAATTGCCTTAAGCACTATCGTCAGACGCGAAATTGCGCGCTTTAGTCGTTTATGGATCCAAACCGTGGTTCCGCCAGTGATTACAACCTTGCTTTATTTTGTTATTTTTGGACACGTGATCGGTCGCTACGTTGCAGACATGGGCGGTGTTACGTATATGCAATATATTGTGCCAGGTTTAATTATGATGGCACTGATGAATAATGCATATGCTAACGTGGTATCTTCTTTTTTTGGCTCGAAGTTTCAACATTATATTGATGAAATATTAGTCTCACCGACGTCTAATTTGGTTATTTTATTAGGTTATTTATTTGGCGGCATTGCACGTGGCCTGGCGGTAGGGATTATCGTTGCTATCGTCGCTTACTTTTTTGCACCTATCAAAATCCATGATATTGGCTTAATGGTGTTGGTCGCGTTTTTATCTGCGGCACTTTTTTCTTTGGGTGGTTTTATCAATGCTGTTTTTGCGAAAAAATTCGATGATATTAGCTTAATTCCAACCTTCGTACTCACACCCATGATTTACTTAGGCGGCGTTTTTTATTCCATTCATTTATTACCGCCGATTTGGCAAAAAATTTCTTTGTTCAATCCAATTTTATATATGATCAATGCTTTTCGTTATAGCATGCTCGGTGTCTCCGATATCGCCATTGCGCCAGCTTTATTTATGTTATGTGGGTTTTTAATTTTATTTTTTGCAATCAGCTGGTATCTGCTAATTAAAGGCATAGGCTTGCGGAGTTAGAAATTATTTCAGAATGCCTTTTAACCACATGCCAATATCGGTTATTTCTTCCATACACACTTGATGCGCCATGGGGTAAGTATGCCAATCCACGTGATAACCTTGAGAAGTTAATAGCTCTTCGGTCATATGTCCTGCTTCTATGGGAACAATCGGGTCATGTGTACCATGCGCTAAGAAAATAGGTAATGGTTTAGGCGTTTGAATGGCGTCTTTTAAAGATTGAATCGCTGGCAAATACGTTGATAAGCCCATGACGCCTGCTAAGGGTTGGGGAAAACGTAAAGCCGTGTATAATGCTAGCGCGCCGCCTTGAGAAAAGCCGATGAGGGCGATATTCTCATAAGGGATATTTTGTTGATGTTGATCCTCAATTAATGCGCTGATTTGTTGATAAGCGTTTTCAATACCTTTAATATCGTGTTTTGCCGCCGGTGAAATTTCATGGATATCAAACCAAGCAGGCATTTGCATACCACGATTCAAAGTTACTGGGCGCGTGGGCGCGTGTGGGAAAATAAAACGAATGGCGAGATCATTTAATTTTAATTCAGGAACTATGGGAATAAAATCATAACCATCGGCGCCAAGACCATGAAGCCAAATTACAACAAATTGTGCGCAGGTTTTAGGATTAATGGTTTCAAAGGGTAACATGATGGTTATAATGATAACACTAAGATTATGAATAAACTACTTTACTGTTTTTTTGCTTTAATACTGCTCGCAGGTTGCGCATCCACGCGTACGCCACCACCCGATGAGATCGTTGTGGTTAAGTCTGAGCGTGAAATGTACTTGTTGCATAACAATGTTGTTTATAGAACCTACGATATAAATCTTGGGCAAGAGCCCTATGGCCATAAACAAAAACGTGGCGATATGAAAACCCCCGAAGGTGAATACCATATTACGTGGCATAATCCCAATAGTGAATTTTATTTATCTTTACATATTAGTTATCCCGATAGAGAAGATCGCGAAAAAGCCGAAGCGCGAGGCCATGATCCAGGCGATCTAATAGTCATCCATGGAATGCGTGGCCGCGGTTCTCGCAGTGATTTTCTAAAAGCTGGCGATTGGACGGAAGGTTGTATAGCAATGACAAATGAAGAAATGCATGAATTATTTCATTTAGTTGAAATAGGTACGCCGATCACGATTTATCCTTAAGAAGAATTTTATGTCTGAAGATAAAAAATTGTGGCAGGATGCAATGCAAGGCGTTATGCCATTAACGCCAGACAATAAAATAAAAATAAAAAC
The DNA here is from genome assembly GCA_041660525.1 of Legionellales bacterium. Classification (GTDB taxonomy): domain Bacteria; phylum Pseudomonadota; class Gammaproteobacteria; order JABCZS01; family JABCZS01; genus JABCZS01. Next base: position 229,273 of record JBAZWD010000001.1, read on the forward strand.
GCCGAAAATCATCCCCAGAAAAATCAACCCTATTGAGCGTGAAAAAATCAGCACTCTAGAATTTTATGATAATGATATCGAGCAACCTGAACATATTTTTTTTGCACGTAGTGGATTGCAATACCGCGTGCAACATCAATTACGCTGCGGAAAAATAAGACCAGAAGCCACATTAGATTTACATGGTTTTACCATTGAAGAAGCCCGCACCGCAGTCGGTCAATTTTTATTAAAAGCACAACAGCACCACGTACGTGCACTAAAAATTATTCACGGAAAAAGCACAGCCATTTTACGCAATAAAGTATATCAATGGTTACCACAAAGCCCGCAGATTTTAGCCGTTTGTTCCACAATTGCGAGTGATGGCGGGACAGGTGCGGTTTATGTGTTATTAAGAAATCATTTAAACCCTCGATAACCCAAAGCTTCTTGCACATGTTCTATATTAATATTTTCTGCAGCATCTAAATCCGCAATAGTGCGCGCGATTTTTAATGTTTTATGGTAAGCGCGCGTGGATAAATTAAATTGAGTGAGTGCTTTTTCGAGGAGTTGTTCCGCACGTGTATCGAGTTGACAAAAATTTTTAATTTGCGCGCTACTTAATTGTGCATTAGCAACTTCTGCGCGTGCGAGGGCGCGATTTCTGGCTGCAATGACGCGAGACTTTATGATCGCGCTCGATTCACTGGTGACATCATTAGCTTTTAAAAATGCTTGCGCAGGTAAGCTGCTCACACGTAATTGCAAATCAATTCTATCTAACATCGGCCCGGAAATCTTAGATTGATAACGCTGCACTTGCTCACTCGTACATGTGCAGGCATGATTGCTTGCGCCTAAGTAACCACACGGACAAGGATTCATTGCACAAATTAATTGAAAACGCGCAGGAAACTGTATGGTTTTTGTGGCGCGAGCAATCACTATTTTTCCTGATTCTAAGGGTTCACGTAAAGTTTCTATGGTTTTACGATTAAACTCTGGAAATTCATCTAAAAATAAAACGCCATTATGTGCTAAAGAAATTTCTCCAGGCTTAGGCATTGATCCACCGCCAACTAAAGCAATGCCCGAAGCTGTATGATGTGGATTACGAAAAGGACGTTTGCCCCAATGAGAAAGATTAATCGGTTGATCGCTAATCGAATAAATGGCAATTGTTTCGATCGCCTCTGCTTCCGACATATTCGGCAAAATACTGGGTAAACGTTCTGCTAACATGGTTTTTCCGGCGCCTGGTGTGCCGATCATCAATGCATTATGTCCTCCACTGGCTGCAATTTCTAAAACACGTTTGGCTTGATATTGTCCTATGACTTCAGAAAAATCCGGCATGGGTTGTGCGATTAAATGAGGCGCATCATTTTGATAAAGTGTTAACGGTTTAGATTTATTAAAATGTGCACTGACGTCTAATAAATGTTGCGCAGGATAAATGGGGCAACGACTTAAATTCGCTTCTAATGCGTTGTGTTCGGGAATAATTAACATACGTTGCGCTTGTTTGGTTTGCAAAGCAAAAGGCAGCGCACCTTGTATGCGACGAATTTCTCCAGACAACGCGAGCTCGCCCGCAATTTCATAAAGCTCCAAATCTTTTTTAGAAATTTGCTGAGTTGCCGCTAAAATACCTAAAGCAATCGGTAAATCAAAACGCCCACCTTCTTTGGGTAAATCAGCTGGTGCAAGATTAACGGTAATACGACCCGCAGGAAATTCAAAACGACTGTGTAATAACGCGCTGCGTACGCGGTGTTTACTTTCTTTAACAGCAGTTTCTGGCAAACCCGCAATTGCAAATTGTGGAATGCCTGCGGAAATATGAACTTCAATGGTAACGAGAGGCGCGTGCAAACCTAATCGCGCACGCGAATAAATAACGGCGAGTGACATCCTTGTTTCTCCTGCAAAAGAATTTTAATAATTTTATTTTTAAATGATACCGGTTTTATTTTTTTATGACAAACGAATTTTTTCTTCTAATTTAATTAATATTTGTTCAAGTTCCACTAGTTTTGCTTGTGTGCGTTCAAGTACAGCGCATTGAATATCAAATTCTTGTTTTGGAACTAAATCAAGCTTTAATAATTGCTCTTTGATCACATCGCGCAAAATATCGCGCACATCTTCTGAGAGGGCAACTAGGCTGGGCGGTAAGCCCTCGAGTATTTTGTCTGCCAAACTTTCAATCGTTGAACAGTTCATGATTTTCCCCTTCATTTGGAATAAGGTGGTATAATCGCATTTTTTATTTCACAACTCAACCACCCATAGATAAGCACATGAAAAATATAGAAAAAAATAATAGTTTGTTTAACATCCCAGGCTGGGGCGCAGGTTATTTTTTTATCAATGAAGAAGGGCAATTATGCGCGCGGCCACGAGCGCAAGACAGCGATCAAGCGGTCTGCCTGACCGATGTGGCGACTAAGGCTATGGCTTTAGGTTTAAGTTTGCCTATCTTGTTACGCTTTGCCGATATTTTGCAGCACCGTGCGCAAATTTTAACGCGCGCCTTTGAAAATGCGAAAGAAAAATTTAATTATACTGGCGCTTATACCGCCGTGTATCCCATTAAAGTGAATCAACAACACCAAGTTATTGAACATGTCTTGGCAGCGCCGGATGCCAATGTTGGCTTAGAAGCGGGTAGTAAGCCTGAATTAATGGCAGTGTTAGCTTTAAGTCCGATGGAAAAACAATCCATTATTATCTGCAATGGTTATAAAGATAAAGAGTATATTCAACTTGCTTTGATTGGTAATGAATTAGGCCATCATGTTTATATTATCATTGAGAAATTATCCGAATTAGAAGTGGTATTAAGCGAAGCCAAACGCATGGGTATAACGCCCAAATTAGGTTTTCGCGTACGCTTAGCGTCCATGGGAACAGGGCGCTGGCAAAATACTGGGGGTGAAAAAGCGAAATTTGGTTTATCGAGCGAACAAGTCTTATCCGGAATTCAAACCTTAAAAGATCATAATTTATTGCATTGCTTGCATGCTTTGCATATGCATATGGGATCGCAAATGGCGAATATCCGTGATATTCAACATGCATTATTAGAAGTTGCGCGCTTTTATGTGGAGCTTCATCAGTTGGGTGTTAATATTCAAATCGTTGATATTGGCGGCGGTCTTGCTGTCGATTATAGCGGCACACAAACACGCGCAGATTTTTCGATGAATTATAGTTTAGAAGAATATGCCTATAACTTTGTGCGCACGTTTTCTGAAGCGTGTAAAGCACATGATTTACCACAGCCGCATTTAATTACAGAATCCGGACGTTCAATGATGGCGCATCATGCCGTACTGATTACTAATTTAGTGGACAGAGAAGCGATAAATGGTTCCGATGTACATGTCATGGCAGATGATGAACCTATTGTACTAAAAGAGCTCTATGATACCCTAATGGCGCTATCTACATTGTCACCGACAGAAGCTTACCATAATGCTTTGCATGGTATGCATGAAGCACAAAGTCTATTTATTTATGGTGTATTAAATTTACAACAACGCGCCAAAGCAGAAAGTATTTATCATGCGATTTGCAAACAAGTGCGCGAGCGTTTAAATCCATTAGTGCGCGCTCATGCAAAAGTATTGGATGAGCTCAATGAAAAATTAGCCACTAAAGTTTTTGCGAACTTTTCTGTATTTCAATCACTGCCGGATGCTTGGGCTTTAGATCAACCTTTTCCTATTTTACCTTTATCGCGTTTAGATGAAACATTATCCGAGCGTGGCATTATTCAAGATTTAACCTGTGACTCTGACGGACAAATTGGTTTATATGTTGATAATATGGGTGTTGAAACCAGTATGCCTTTGCCTGTGCATGATGAAAATAAACCTTATCTGTTAGGGTTTTTCTTGGCTGGTGCTTATCAAGAAATTTTAGGCGATATGCATAATTTATTTGGTGATGCTGATTCCGTGCACGTGCAATTAGAAAAAGACGGTAGTTATAGTTTACATCATGCTAAATGCGGCGATATGATCAGCGATGTTTTGCGTTATGTAGGCTTTGATAGCAAAGAATTATTATCTACGTTTAGACGTAAAATGGCACAAGTGGATTTAACGCCGGATAAAAAAGCACAATATTTAGCGCGTTTAGAACAAGGCTTATCGGCTTATACGTATTTAGGATAAGGCCATGAATAAAAATATTCTAACGCAAATTGCGACGTTAATGCTGGTTGCTATCGGATTTATTTTCAAACAACCGTTAATTTTATCCGTAGGTTTGTTTGCCTTTTCAGGTGGCATTACCAATTGGCTCGCGATATACATGCTCTTTGAAAAAGTGCCTGGATTGTATGGCTCGGGTGTAATCCCTGCACATTTTCAAGAGTTCAAACGTGGTATCGCGCATTTATTAATGCAACAATTTTTTACCCAAGATAATATTGAGCGTTTTTTAAAAGGCAGCGCTAACGAAGCGCCCCACATTCCGTTTGATGATGTGATTGATACCATAAACTTAGATCAAGCTTTTGATGCTTTTATTCAAGTCATCATGGAGTCCTCTTTTGGCAGCATGTTAAATATGTTAGGCGGCCCTGCCCGCCTGGAAAGCTTGCGGATTCCCTTTGTTGAGAAATTAAAAAATGTGATGCAAACGCTGGCACAAACGGATGACTTTCAAAAAGCCGTGCAAAATAAGCTAGCGCAAACAGCAACCACAGAGAAAATGCATGCAAAAATTTCTGCGGTTATTGAGCACCGTTTAGATGAGTTGACACCACAATTGGTCAAACAAATGGTTGAAGATATGATACGCATCCACTTAGGCTGGCTCGTCGTTTGGGGCGCAGTATTTGGTGGGTTAATTGGATTAGTCGCTGGAATATTAGAGAAATATTAAGTAAATTTTGCTTTGCATTTTTTAAAATGATGCTACAATTATTTTTCAGGGAAGAGGTTGTTTAGGTCAAGGATGGCAATGTTAGATTCATTTTCCACTAAGTTGTCCACAACGTATCCCATTATTAATAGTAACTGAACTGTTTTAACATTTTTAAAACGGCACCGTTTTTATTTTATAACGTATTGATTTATATGGTTTTTTATTAAAACTCCGTAAAGGCCGGCCCAGTTTCATCTGTTAGGCTGGTTATTTTCTTCATTTTCTCATAAGATATACACACAGTTATCCACAATCTTTAGGCTGGGCTGGCTTAAAAACTGACTGCACCGCCTGCACTCAAATAATGAGAAAAATCGTCAAGCGTTCCACTTAATCGTTGACCAAACCCAAAGTCTACTTCAATGTTTTTAGTGAATAAATATTGAATACCTGCATCTGTATTATATCCCGCTGATTCCTCAGGCCCCGTTTTTGTTTGGCCATAAACTTCAGCATAAAATTGTAAAGATTGAAGAGGCTGCCAAGTGATAACCAGATCAGGGTTAAAGCTGCTATATTGCTCCCCCCCATTATTATAAGCTGTGGTTTGCGATGAATATCCTAACATGATTGTTGTAGATAAAGTGGCAGTAAAATCGTAACTAACAATGGCGTTGACAGCTACACCTAAACCTTCACTGCCAAAATTATGATCACCAGACGGCAGGGTAAATAGGCTTTCTGCGGTATAAACTAGCGGACCTATGGGCACAAATTGATGTTTCAATCCCAAAGTTGTGGCTGTGTAACCAGAAAGATGCTGCGAAGAAATATAATTGGGCGTTAATATTGTAAATTCATTACCCTCTGGTAAACCAAAACGCAGCTGTGCTTCTGGATAATTATATTCATGTCCGTCGCTAAGGTATAATTCTTTATATTGCGTTCCCATTTCAATCACGACTTTTCCGGATTTTACGACGCAACTACTATCAGCCACAGTTGGACGATTTAATACAGCAAGCAGGCTGGCGCATGGATCTGCTAAAGGAGTCTCAGCCCAAGCTATATTAGGCAATAATGCAATAAAAAATAATTTTTTGTATAAAGTTCGAATGTTCATGTATCTTTAAGTTTAGCATTAGGAATCAATAACATGACATGGGCAATAATCTCTGACACACCTTCTTGCATGAGTCGAGCGCAAGATCTAGCAAAACTACTAAATTTGCCTATTTTATTGCCAACTGATAACCAGCCAGATTATATTTTAGCGGTGATGTCCGATCATCTAGAAGTACAATTAAAAAATACTAAGCCTATTTGTGTCGATTTTCTCACCCCACAATTTATACGACGTTTGCACAGTGTTACGGTTCGCGAACCTTTATTGCGGGCAGTGGGATTTAAAAAAAACATACCCTTAACTATTTTAGATGTCACCGCAGGTTTTGGCCAAGATGCTTGTATTCTCGCCTATATGGGTGCACAAGTAATTTTATTAGAACGTGAACCGATCATGGGTGTTTTATTACGAGATGGCTTAGCACGCGCCCAAACCCAAGGCGAATTAATGTCGGTTGCAGGACGCATGCATTGTGAAATTACAGATGCTAAAGATTATTTAACGGCGTTGACACCAGAACATTATCCCGATGTCATTTATCTAGACCCCATGTTTGTCCACACTAAATCCGCATTACCCAATAAACAAATGCAATTTTTGCAAAATTTAAGTAATGACAGTGATGCCGATCAATTGCTCAATTTAGCACTCGAGCGCGCCGGCAAACGCGTAGTCATAAAAAGATCAATTAATGCGCCGCATCTTGGTGGTTTAAAACCGGATATGTGTATTAAAAGTAAGTTGTTGCGCTTCGATGTTTTTATTAGGTTAGCAAGTACTCAGTAGTCTTAAATAAATTCACTGGCATTATGCTTGTTAATCAAAACAAATTCAGATGCTTGCGGATAAGCGGCATAAAAAGCATCGAGCGCGTGTTGATGACGAGGTTTCATATCATCCCAAGTGACTTGATAGGGCGTGATGGTTTGTTGGTGAAGTACGACAAAATCAACTTCGCTATGTTCATTTTTCCAATAATAAACATTCTCATAACGTTGTTTTAATCTTAAATAAACTAACATTTCAAGGTGTTTGCCAAAATCCTCGCTGATTTTTGTGGTGACTGCGGCGCGCAAACCAGGGTCAATTGGATAAAATTTTTTATGTTGTGAAAGCCGTTTTTTTTCTGAAAATGCAAAATAAGGACAAGTAAATAATAAATACGCTTGTTCGCAAGCCTCTAAATAGAGTTGTACCGTTTCAACACTTAAATCCGTTACCGCTGCAATTTTACGATAACTTAATTCTGCGCCACAAGACTCAAAGGCCATTTTAACAACTTGTTTAATACTATCTGGAGAGCGTGCACGCACCCTTCGTAATACATCGCGTAAAATAATATCATTAAAATATTCTTGTAATAATTTATTAGGTTCAGGGTAGAACAAAGCTTTGGGGAATCCGCCAGCACTTAAATAATCTTTAATATCATTTTTAGGAAATACTTGTAAATATTCAGCAAAACAAAAAGGAAATAATTCTAGAGTAATATGGCGACCGGTTAATGTAGTAGCGAGTTCGCCTGATAATAAAGTGGCATTGGAGCCGGTTAAAATAAAATATTTATTTTTAGGACGTTCTAATTGTGTATGTAACCATTTTTCCCAATCGGCAACATTCTGAATTTCATCAAAAAAGAAATAACAAGGCTGCGTGCCACTGCGTGTTTTGGCAAGTGTCACAATATCACTTAGCAAGGTATGATCAAGTTGATTTAATAAGCGTGGATCTTCAAAATTACAGAAATAACAATGCTCAAGATTAAGATGATAATGCGCTGGTAATTGTGTCATTAAGGTCGATTTGCCACCACGGCGCACGCCTTGAATAATCAAGGCAATATCATGTACCAACTGTTTGGGCAATCTTAAGGTGCGTGGCACAAAAGCTTCCGGCTTTTTGCCATCCCAAAAGCTCCAATCATTGAGGATTTCCAGTAAATCTTTTTGAGTCAACATAGTGTTGTCGAGTATGATCGACAAATATTGTTTTGTCAAGTATGATTGACACCAATAAAACAAGGTAACGGTTTGACATAAAGCTTAAGAGATTAGCAAAAAATGGGCCAAGCATGATATGATTACCTCCCTTTTCAAAAAACAACGGGTGTTATGATGTTACCGCGCACCGTGTCTTCGTTTATCTGGTATTTTGTTAAACCTTTTAAATATTGGTTTTTTACTATTATCGGTTTGTCACTTATATGGGCGACCAATGAGGCGCTTTTTGCTTATTTTATTAAATGGATAGTGGATGAATTAACTGCTTTGCATGCCACTAAAGAATCAATTTCTGTGCTCGCTATTACGCCGCTAGTTTTGATTTTTATTTCGTGGACTTTAATGGATATAGCCATGCGGGTGCAAGGATTTATGATGCGCAGTGTAATGCCGCGATTTCGTGCGCATATCCGTGAAACAGTATTTGCCTATGTTCAGCAACATTCACACCGTTATTTTAGTGAACGTTTTGCCGGTAAGATTGCTAATAAATTATCAGATTTACCCAATAGTGCAGAGCGTATTGTTGAAATCATTTGTGTGAATTTTATTCCTATTTTATTTACTTTAGTGCTGGCATTAGGCTTACTTTGGAATACGAATCCAAAATTTTCCATCATTATGATGATTTGGTTTTGCGGTCATATGGGTGCTTTGGTTGCATTTGCACCTTATTGTAATCGTTTATTTGCCGAACATGCGGATGCGGTCAGTACTTTAAATGGTAAAGTTGTAGATTGCTTTAGCAATATTATGAATGTGCGCTTGTTTTCACGCTTCAAGTTTGAGCAGCAATATTTTGCTACTTATCAAAAAGATGAAATCAAAAAAGCACGTAAAGCCTTATTGTATTTAGAACTGATGCGGGTTTTTCAAGGGCTTTCAGGATTGTTTTTAATTTTTATGATGCTTATTACTTTAGTTAAAGGCTGGCAAGAAGGGTGGGTCACGATAGGTGATTTTAGTTTAATTGCCATTCTTTCTTTTAATGTATTGGGTATGATTTGGTGGTTGAGTTTTCAGATCATGCAATTATTTAAAGAAGTCGGTACATTAAAAGCGGCTTTATCGTTAGTGGTTAAACCGCTTGATATTATTGATGCTATCGATGCGAAACCATTAGTTGTAACAAAGGGCGAAATTAAATTTGATAATGTGGGTTTTTATTATCAAGAAAATAATCGTTTGTTTGAAGATAAATCCGTTACCATAGGCGCGGGTGAAAAAGTGGGATTGGTTGGCTTTTCAGGCGCGGGTAAATCGACTTTTGTGAATTTAATTTTGCGCTTTTTTGATGTCGATAAAGGTGCAATTTTAATTGATAATCAAAATATTAAGAATGTAACTTTAGATTCATTGTATGAAAATATTGCGATGATTCCGCAGGATACGAGTTTATTTCATCGATCATTAATGGAAAATATTCGTTATGGTCGTGTTGATGCGACGGATGAAGAAGTCATAGAAGCTGCAAAATTAGCGCATTGCCATGAATTTATTACTAAGTTACCCGAAGGTTATGCTGCTTTAGTGGGTGAGCGCGGCGTAAAATTATCAACGGGCCAACGTCAACGTATTGCTATTGCGCGCGCAATATTAAAAAATGCCCCAATTTTAATTTTGGATGAAGCAACCGCTAGTTTGGATTCTGTGACTGAAGAATTGATTCAAGAAAGTTTAGAAAAATTAATGCAAAATAAAACTACAATCGTGATTGCGCATCGTTTGTCTACGCTATCGCATATGGACAGAATTCTAGTCTTTGAAAATGGGCATGTTGTTGAGTCGGGTTCACAGGCTGAATTACTGGCAAAAGACTCGCATTTTGCGAAGCTTTGGAAAATGCAGGCTGGTGGGTTTTTGCCGGGTTGATATAAAGCACGTTATAGACATATATGTCGATAACGTGCTTTATTAAATTTAAAACCTTAATGTCTCCTTATTTTTCAATGTTGACATTTGGCCGTATTATGGCTATCATTGTCCGTATAAACAAAATTGGCCGTAAAATGAAAAAAATAGATAAAAAATTGGCCGTATTAATGGCTATTAAGCAAATGCATGAACCTATCTCGCTCCCAGATTTATTAAAATATTTAGGAGAAGGCTATGCCGAGCGAACTACACGTAGATGGCTACAAGAATTAATTGAAGAAAAGCTTCTTGAAAAAAAAGGACAAAAAAGAGGGACTTTATATTTTGTTAAGCCGGAAACATTAATTCCACAAATTTCACCTATGTTATTTACAAAACAAGATGAGATTGCCATCGCTTATGTTAAACAACCGTTATATACTCGAAAACCTATCAGTTACCAAATACAATGGCTAGCGTCCTATGTGCCCAATAAAACATTTTATTTATCAGTGGAGCAACGCACTGTATTAAAAAAACAAGGTGAACGTTCGTATACAAACGAACTTGCGGGTACATATGCACGTCATATTTATAATCGTTTATTAATTGATTTATCTTATAACTCATCGCGTTTAGAAGGTAACACTTATTCATTATTGGATACAGAAAAATTAATTATTGAAGGTGTAAGTGCGCCCGATAAGCTTGAACAAGAAAAAGTTATGATTTTAAATCACAAAGAAGCTATTCGCTATTTAATTGATAATGCAGAAAGAATGAGTATAGATGTTCATACCATACGTAACTTGCACTATTTATTAGCTGATGGTTTATTAATGGAACAAGGTGCGGGAAACTTACGTGGTCATGCGGTTAAAATAGGGGGCTCTACTTATTTACCATTAGATAATAAAGTACAGCTCGAACAAACATTAGATTTAATTTGTAAAAAAGCTGAACAAATAAGTGATCCTTACGAGCAAAGTTTTTTTCTTTTAGTTCATATGGCTTATTTGCAAGCATTTGAAGATGTTAATAAACGTACAGCACGTTTGTCTGCAAATATTCCGCTGATTAAAAACAATCTTGTTCCATTGTCTTTTAATGACGTACCAAAAGACGACTATAGCGCTGCTATGGTTGCTGTTTATGAGTTAAATGATACAAATCCGCTGGCATCACTTTATCATTTTTCTTATTTGAGAACTTGCGAGCAATACGATGCAAATGTTGAGTCGATTGGTTTTGATAGAATAAAAGTGACTTATCGAGCCGAGCGACGTAAATTATTAAAAGATATTATTGTTATGGCAATGACAGGTGAAGAAATTCAAAGGTATATCGGAGTAAAAACACAAGACTTAATTCCAATCGCGGATCAATCGGAGTTTATTAAAACTATTAATGAAGATATCAGAGGTTTGGACATTAGTCGTATTGCAGGCCTTGGCATCACAAAAGAACAGCTTATTGCTTGGCAGGAATTGCAGAAGAAATAATTAGCAATCCATAAAAAACCTTTCCCGCTTTTAGATTTTTTATAAGCTGTAAATTCTCTGGGAAAATCATTTCATCTAATGGCTGGTTATGTTCGATGTAGATTTTTGCATCGGGTGCTAAAAGCTGATGTTCAACTAATAATTTTAAGCATGGAATAATTAAATTCTCAGCATAAGGTGGGTCTAGAAAAATAATATCAAATTTTTCGCTTTCGGTTTTTTTGAGCCAAGTTAGCGCATCGGTTTTTGCAAATGCTGCGTTTGATATTTTTAAATCTTCGCTATTTTGTTTTAGATTGCGAATAATATGTGTGTCTTTTTCTAGAAATGTTACGTGCCGAGCGCCTCTAGATATTGCTTCAAACCCCAGCGCGCCGCTGCCTGAGAATAAATCTAAGCAGTTTGCACCCGTAATATCTTCACGCAGCCAATTAAATAAAGTTTCACGAATGCGATTAGGTGTGGGGCGCACGATATCATCGGGGACCTTGATAAGGCGGGAGCGTAAGCTACCCGCGATTATGCGTATTTTATTGCTCATCTACGCCTAGCGTTACTGTCGCTAAATGTTTTGAACCCACGTATTCGTTAAATACACGTTTAATATCATCGGAGGTGACGGCATTTATTTTGGCTAAATAATCATCGTAATAATTAAGTGGTAATTTATAAAACGCGAGTTTGGCCACTTGTTGCGATAAAGCTGCATTGGAATTAAATGCCATTAAGAATTTTCCAGCAATATTTTTTTTAGCTTTATTTAACTCTTGTGGTGTGGGGCCAGTGCTGATAAATGTGGTTAAATGATCAAGCACAAGTTTTAGTGCTTGCTCGCTGGCATCATTGCGTGTTTGTAAATAAATCATAAAGGGCCCTTTTTGTTTTAAGGGTAACACTTGGCTGCGCACATTATAGGCTAAACCTTCGTTTTCACGTACCACTTCAAATAATTGTGAAGATAAACCTGAGCCACCTAAAATTTCATTACCCAAATAAAAAGCAAAAAAATCAGGGTTGCCTTTTTCTAGTGTGGGCAGGCCTACCAAAATATGTTTTTGTTGCGAGGGGAATTCAATATGTTCAACCTGAGTTGTTGCGGGTATGGTGACGGCTGGAATCTCGGGCGCTGCTGCACCTAGAGGTAATGCTGCTCCAAAATTTTCAGAAATAGTTTCTGCTTCTTCGCGCGAAATATCACCGGTAATGACTAAAATAGCATTTTGTAAGCTGTAATAGCGTTGATAAAATTCATTAATATTTTCCAGTGTAAATGCTTGGATATTTTCTGCTGTTCCTAGCGTGGGTGATGCATAAGGGTGCTTGCCGTAAATTGTTTTATAAAAAGCATTGCTGGCCAGTGCTTGTGGTGATTGGCTTTGTGCTTTAAGTGCAGTTAATAATTGTGCTTTTTCGAGTGATAAAGAGCTTTCAGTAAAAGAAACTGCTGAAAAAAGATGACTTAATAAATTGATGGATTGATTGCGTTCATCATCAAAGCTTAGTGTACGTAAACTTACGGTGGCTGCATCTCGAGAAACATCAGTACTAAATATTGCGCCTAAGGATTCAAATTTTTCTACGATAGCATCGGTAGTTAAAATTTGCGTATCTTTGCCAATTAATTGATTTGTAATTTGTGCAATGCCTGGTGTGTTGCCATCATAAGCGCTGCCCGCTGCAAAAACTAATTGAATATCGACGATCGGTAAATTATCTATGGCTAAAAAATAAGCATCTAAGCCTTGCGAGGTTTGCCAAGATTGAATAGCCAATAAATGATTATCGTGGGACGCTTCATTTTTTTGAACATCAGGTGCAGAGCCAGGTGTTTTTTTATTCATGAAAAAATAATTAGCACCCACCCCCAAAATAATCAAAATGGCCAGTAGCCACCAGATATTGGTAAAAAAAGGTTTACGACGACGTCTAATCATAAGGTTGAGGTTCCAAAATAGCCACGGTCATGTAATCGGGATTTAAATATTTTTGTGCAACGTGTTGAATCTGTTCTGGCGTAATAATGAGTAATTCTTGTAAAAACTCATTCCCCATATCCCAAGGTAAGCCTACGCTTTCTAAACTGCCGAGTTCATTGGCTTGCGCATCGATGGAGTCGAGTTTATAAATTTCATTAGCCATAAGCTGTTTACGCGCACGATCTAATTCTTCTGGGGTTACGAGCTCGATTTTTAATTGATTAATTTGATCAAGCAAAGCGAATTCGAGCTGATACATGGAAATATCTGTAGCAGGCACCGCACTTAAGGTAAATAAATTGGCATTACGAAAGAAGGGATCATAATCTGTGCTGGCTACGGTCGCGATACGGGTATTGCGAATTAAATTTTTAGAAAAACGTGCACTTTGGCCGCCATCTAAAATACTACTTAATAAAGTGAGCGCTGCAGGTTCCCAAAATTCGGTTGCAGTATTGAGCACGGGAACATGAAAGCCGATTAATAAATAAGGTAGCGTTGCGGGCACTTTAACGTTAATACGTTTTTGTCCTAAAGGCTTAACTTCAGGTTGTGGTTTGACTAGAGGTAATTTCTTTTCATCAATATTACCAAAATAATCTTGCGCGAGTTCATACACTTCTTCAGGCTCTACATCGCCAATGACTACGATAATGGCATTATTAGGTGCATACCAAGTATCATACCATGAGCGCACATCATCCAAGGTTGTGGCCGCAATATCTTCATGCCAACCAATCGGCATCACACGGTAAGGGCTGGAATTAAAAGCTGTAGCTAAAAAACGTTCATAAGTTAATGTAATGGGTTGATCGTCCACACGTAGGCGTCGCTCTTCCAGGATAACTTGTTTTTCTTTTTCAAAAATAGCTTCGTCATCAACAATCAGGTGTTGCATGCGATCGGCTTCTAATTTAAAAACCGTTTCTAAATATTCGACCGGCAGTGTTTGCCAATAACCGGTATAATCAAAGTAAGCAAACGCATTTAAAGTACCACCTAAAGCATAAATGGTATCGGCAAATCGGCTGCCTGGATTATTTTTAGTACCTTTGAACATCATATGTTCAAGAAAATGTGATAGACCGGTATTACCCGTGCTTTCATAAGTGGAACCTACTTTATACCAAAGTTGCATCGTGGCTATCGGCGCGCGATGATCAGGACGAACGATTAACGTTAAGCCATTATCCAGTTGGTATTTATGTGTGTTAATGCTGCTACTTTGTGCAAAGCTGGGCAGTGCAATAACTGCGGTAGCGAATAAAAGGGTGAGTGAGCGTGTGAACATCTCGCAATAGTAGCGCCAGCCATGCTAAAATGCAAGATTTGGAGCATAAACATGTTGTCCGGTTTATTTACCCGCTTAAAGCAGGGACTCACAAAAACACGTCAGCAAATGACGCAAGCGATAGCTACCAGTTTGCTCGGTGAGAAATTTACTGACGCACAAATTCTAGAAGAAATTGAAACACAATTGCTCATGGCCGATGTTGGTGTACAAGCCACAGAGAAAATCATTGATACACTCATTAAAGAAAAGGCACGGCACGATTTACGTGATGCGCCGCATTTATTTGAGATTTTAAATACCGCATTATTGGATATACTTAAACCTTGTGCCCAGGCATTAGTACCTTCTAGCCATCACCCTTATATTATATTAATGGTAGGTATTAATGGTGCTGGCAAAACAACGACGATCGGTAAACTCGCCAAGCGTTTACAGGCCGAAGGGAAAACGGTGTTATTGGCTGCAGGCGATACATTTCGCGCCGCAGCGATTGAACAATTACAAGTATGGGGAGAGCGAAATAATATTCCTGTTGTTTCAGGTGTGCAAGGCGGCGATAGTGCTGCGATTATCTTCGATGCGTTGCAATCAGCAAAAGCACGCAATATCGATGTTGTGATTGCTGATACTGCTGGACGCCTCCATACGCAGCAACATTTAATGGAAGAGTTAGCGAAAATAAAACGCGTGATTCGTAAATTTGATAGCAGTGCGCCGCATGAAGTGATGCTAGTTTTAGATGCAGGTATTGGGCAAAATGCTTTGCAACAAGCAAAACAGTTTCAAGCGGTGGTAGAGGTGAGCGGTATCACTGTAACTAAATTAGACGGTACGGCAAAAGGCGGTATCGTATTTGCGATGGCAGAAGAATTAAAATTACCGATACGTTTTATTGGTGTGGGTGAAGCGATCGATGATTTACGCCCGTTTCAAGCAGAAGAATTTGTGAGCGCATTATTAACAGTTCCGGAAAAATAAAGGGTAGTTTATGATCAGTTGTCAACATGTGACAAAATCTTATTCCGGCGGTTTTACCGCGCTTAATGATATTGATTTTGAATTAGCACAAGGCAAGATGGCTTTTTTAACTGGCCATAGTGGTGCAGGTAAAAGTACCTTGTTACGATTAATCGCTTTGATTGAGAGAGCCACACGCGGTCAAATGTTGGTGAATGGTTTTGATTTAAGTAAAGTCTCAGGACATCAACTGCCTTATTTTCGTCGCAGTGTTGGGGTTATATTTCAAGATCACCGTTTGCTAATGGATAGAACTGTATTTGATAATGTGGCATTGCCACTGATTATTGCAGGTTGTCCACATCATGAAATTAAAAAACGAGTGCAAGCAGCCCTGGATAAAGTGGGCTTATTAAATAAAATAATGCGCAATCCCGTGGCGTTATCCGGTGGTGAGCAGCAACGCGTAGGCATAGCCCGCGCTGTAGTGAATAAACCTGCTTTATTATTAGCAGATGAGCCTACCGGTAATTTAGATCCCGTTATTTCTGCGGATATCATGCAATTATTTTCTGATTTTAATCAAGTGGGGGTGACCGTATTGATTGCGAGTCACGATTTAGCCTTGATAGCAAAAATGGCTCATCCGGTATTTGTTTTAGAAGATGGACGGTTAAAAGATAAATGAATACGTATTTGATGCAGCATTTACAAGCCATGGTCAGCAGCTTAGGTGCGCTGTGGCGTACGCCTTTTGCAAGTTTAATGACGCTTTTAGTGATAGCCATTGCATTAGCATTGCCCGCGGGACTTTATATTTTTGTGCATAATATGCAAACGGTCACGCAAAATTGGCAAAGTGGTGCGCAGCTGTCTTTATTTGTAAAAGATGATGTATCTGATGAGCGTGCACAAGCCGTAAGTGAAGAAATTAAAACATTCCCAGGCATTAACCGCGTGGAATTTTTAAGTCGTGAGGCCGCATTTACAGAGTTCAAATCCCTCTCAGGCTTTTCTGAAATGTTAAATACACTACCTGAAAATCCTCTGCCGCCGGTCATTATTATTCATCCTACATTTACCGATCCCATGTTATTACAAAAATTACAAAAGACACTCCAAGCCGTGCCAGAAATTGCTTTAGTGCAATTAGATTTAGAATGGGTCCAACGTTTACATGCCTTATTAAAAGTGGGTGAAAAAATCGTTTGGATTTTAATGTTATTTTTAAGCGCGGCCGTGGTTTTAATTATTGGCAATACCATACGTTTAGCTATTTTTAATCGTCAAGATGAGATTGCCGTGATTAAATTGGTGGGCGGCACGGATGCATTTATACGCAGACCTTTTTTATATACGGGTATTTGGTATGGCTTATTCGGATCAATTCTAGCTATTGTTATGGTGATGTGCGCTTTAATGGTATTAAATGATTCTGTAGCATTACTAACAAGCGCTTATCAAAGTGATTTTAAAATTTTAGGTTTAAGCTTAGCTAGAGGTTTTGATCTCTTACTTTTAGGCACTTTATTAGGCTGGCTTGGCGCCGCGATTTTTGTTTATTATCATTTAAAACGCATAGAGCCTTGATTCTCAATGATCCCCTCAAGAAAAAATGAACTCTAGCAGCAGTTTTATGTTATAAAAACTATATTTTTAATGACATAGAACTCACTTCTAACATGCTTTGTGATATGAGTTGAAATGGATCTTTAATTTTCGTTATTTTAACATCCTCTTTGCCTGCATTGTAAACTCTCAAAATTCTATATTTAGTGGCACTTTGATGACAAGCTAGCATTTTTAAAACCTCATTTTTAGAGAAATCAGCGATATTATCACTACCAGAAGTTGTGGCTTTTACTTCAATATATTTCTTTTTAGAAATACTATTTTCATTTTTGGTAATCATTATATCGTTATCCTCACCGCTGTCTTTTTTTACATCCATACCCTTATTATGCCAAATTATTTTAATACTATTCTTCCCGCTTGATAATTCAAATCCTTTTTCTGTTTCCTTAACTTGGCAGGATCCATATTTCCTTTCCATTTTTTCTTTATAATGTTGGAATAATGCGAGATAAATATATTCCTCACCCCAGCGGCCAATTTCTTTTTTAGCATTCTCTGTAAGTGCAGTATTTTTTAATTCCAATTGAGATGATGATGCAGCTGCAGTTATCTCTGGCTCATACTTTTTATTAGGAGATACTGACTGTGTTTTTCTTTCAGAAAATTTAATATCCTCGTAATTTAAAGATGAAGGCTGGATGTGTGGATGAAAATCTTGTAAAGTGGTTTTTACAGTTTCAACAGTTGAGGAGGCTTGTATTACTGGGGCTAATTTTATTTTTTTAGGCCCAGGTTCTGTATGCTCTGCGTTAGATGAAGCATGTTTTTTACTGTTGTTTGCCAATGGGAGCGCATTGTTGGTTTTCGGTTGTGGTTTTTCCTCTGTTATTTCTTCTTTACGTTGCTTTAATAACCTATCAAAATTTACACGTCCTTTTGAGTGCCCAGCCTCATGTGCTTTGTAATAATATCTTGTGGCTGATAGAGTATCTCTTTCTACACTTTGCCCTGCTTCGTGTAGTTCTGCAAGCATAAATAATGCTTCAGGGTTTTTTGATTTTGCTGCCATTTTCAGAAGTTTTATTGCTGCTTCATTCCGTTCTTTCTGTGAATATTCGGTGTAATCTTCGAAATATTCAAAAATATCAGCTGCGATAACATATCTTTTAATGTATTCTTTATCTTCGGTTGTCTTAACTAGTGACTTAGGTGACAGTAAATTTTTAGCAATCAATATTGCCGCCTTTGACTCAAGTTCATTTTCAAACGCATTCTTTTCTTTTCTAAGCCCTATTATACCCGCTAGTAGGTAAGTACTACGGCCCTTATTCATAGGTATTACATTAGTATGGCCATTAGCGTATATCTCAGATAAATAATAAATCGCTAGTTGATTCTCACCCCATTCAGTGGCAACATGAAAATAAAATATGGCCTTTTTAATATTAATATTCCTGCCGTTACCAGAATAATACATTTGCCCTAAATTCAGGAACATGGTTTCAAAATGAGTTTTTTCGGGGTCTAATTCTCCTGGTAGTATTTCGGAAGGTTTATCCGTTTTTTCATATTTTAATCTCATACGAACGGGGATTGTTTCAGCAGCCAACTCAGGAAATAAAGTTTTAAAATCTTCTTTATCATACTTCCCAAAATAATCACGAATCGACATGCTATACAATAACTGGTTTTCTTTTTTAACACTAATCATAATAACATTTCCTGTGTGGCTTTATCTTCAAAGACACTAGTATAAGCCATCAAAACCACCGTATCTACTGAACAGTATTAACGCGGGCTCACATCATCCCAGCCAGCACGCCTCCTCCATGTGAATGATAATAAAATCTGAGAATGAAAAGCCGTAAAGCTAATTTTCATCAATGTTAATCCTAATAAAGCTAATACACTGTTCGCATCTTCATTAGCGATGGATATAGTGGCAATATGTTATTCATTATTTGACGCGCCCAGTCACATCACCTAAATTTAAAAAACACCAAGATGATGTAAATCTTATAGGAACACAAGGAATGTGGACGCGCAAAATATACCTATTACCCCTTTTGGGATTAGTAGGTTGTATGGTTGGACCTGATTATCAGAAACCAGAACCACCAGAAACAGAATCTTATACTGAAGAACCACTCCCTTCCCAGACTGTTGCAACACCTGGGGTTAAAGGTGGTCACGCGCAAGTTTTTAAAGTTGGACAAGATATTCCACAGCAATGGTGGAGGCTTTACGAGTCCCCCAAGCTCAATGATTTGATCATTCACGGCCTAGAAAATAGCCCTGATTTAAAAGCAGCAGAAGCTACATTAAGACAAGCTCAAGAAGATTTACGTTCCCTTATTGGTGAAACATTATATCCGAGTGTGGATCTAGAGTTGGATACTGGGCGAGAACGTTTATCTTCTTTCGACAGTTTAGAAGGCAGCCCCGGAGAGGTATTATCTGATTTTCCGCCGCAATTATTAGATCTTTATAATGCTAATGTCAGCGTCTCCTATGTGTTTGATGTCTTTGGTGGCAATCGACGTGCCATAGAAGCACTACGGGCTGATCTTGATTTTGAAAAATATCAATTGCAAGCCACTTATTTAGCCTTAACAAGTAATATTGTGACCACGGCTATTTTAGAAGGTGCTCTGCGTGCACAAATTAAAGCGACAAAAGAAATTATTGATCATGAAACATTAATACTCGATATTATTGAAAAACAATATCAATTCGGTAGCGTGTCACGGTTTGATTTACTCGCACAAAGAACGATCTTATCGCAAACGCGTGCCTCTTTGCCCGATCTTGAAAATCAATTGGCGCAAACACGTCATGCGTTAGCCATATTGGTGGGTGATTATCCTAATGCCGCATTACCTGAATTTTATTTGCATGATTTACATTTACCTGAAGAATTACCGGTAAGCATTCCATCCCAATTGATTAATCAAAGGCCTGATATTAAAGCCGCCGAAGCGTTATTGCATGAAGCCACGGCAAACATTGGTGTAGCAACAGCTAATTTATTACCCACTTTCCCTATCACGGCCTCTTATGGTGTGAACTCGGATACACTCAGTGATTTCTTTAATAGCAATAATATTTATTGGGATTGGCAAGCTTCTGTTTTACAACCCCTCTTTAATGGCGGCGCGCTGCAAGCACAGCGCCGTTCTGCCATTGCTGCATTTGATGCGGCTTTTGCTGAGTATCAAGCGGCTGTGCTTATGGGTTTACAAAATGTAGCAGATAGTTTAAGCGCGCTGGATAGTGATGCCAAAATTTTACAGGCCACAGCCAGTGCAGAGGAATCTGCACGAGAAATTATGAGCATGACCAAAAAACAATACGATAACGGCAACACTAATTATTTAGATTTAATTTATGCACAAACCGCTTACCAAGAAACGTATTTAGATCGTATCAATGCACAAGCTGCACGCTATGCTGATACGGCGGCATTATTTCAAGCTTTAGGCGGCCCATGGTGGAGCGAGATCGAAGAAGATGAAGAAACAGATGAGGACGAGGATGATGAAGATTGATTTTAAAAATAAAATAGATATGAATAAACCTATGCGTAATATGTTGGTTACTTTAGCTACATTATTTGTCTTAATTATTGGTTATCATTTTATTGCTAATTTGTTTCACAGCTATCAATTAGCACAAGATGCGAAAGCACCTATTACTGTTTCTACAACTAAAGTTTCCTATCAAGATTGGCAACCTCATCTTTTTTCAGTTGGAAATTTATTTGCTCAAGATGGCATTGATGTTTCCGCACAAGTCGACGGTATTATTTCAAAAATTTATGTTGTCTCTAATCAAGAAGTAAAACAAAATGACATTCTTATTCAACTGGATGCAAGCCCTGATATCGCAGCCTTAGAAAGTTTAAAAGCAGAAGCAGAGTTATCACGCATTATTTTTGAGCGCAGTAGAGAACAGTTTTCTTTCAAAGCTATTAGTCAACAAGAATTAGAAGAAAATGAATATAGCATGCGAACTGCCCAAGCCGAAATGGCCGAGCAACAAGCATTAGTTGATCAAAAAACCATTCGCGCTGCATTCGATGGGAAAATTGGTATTTCAAAATTAAGTCCCGGACAATTTATTGCCGCCGGCGATCCCATGGTTACGTTACAAAATTTAGATACGCTATATGTATATTTTTATCTGCCTGAACAGTATTTTTCTCAAATAAAGATCGGACAAGATGTGGTCCTGCGTATAGATACTTATAGCGATAAAACATTTGCTGGAAAAGTTTCTGCCGTTGAACCTTTAATCAATAATAGTACGCATAATATCGAAGTCGAAGCAACCATTGAAAATACAAATAGAGAATTATTGCCTGGTATGTATGCACAAATTGAACTTATTACGGGTACGCCTGAAAAACATTTAACTATTCCGCAATCTGCCATTAGTTACAATCCCTATGGCAATTACGTTTACATTGTTTTAAAAGATAAAAAGAAATTATCCGTTAAACAACGCTTTATTACTGTGGGCGAAACCAGAGGTGACCAAGTCACTGTCCTCAAAGGTTTAAAAGAAGGTGATGAAATCGTCAGCAGCGGTCAAGTTAAGTTAAAAAATGAAGCAAGAATTAATATCAATAATGAAATTACATCCGGCAGTGATAAAACTCCAGAAGCCCAAGATAATGAGTAAACTATAAAATGAAATTCACCGATATTTTTATTCAACGACCGGTACTTGCAACGGTTGTCAGCTTATTGATTTTGGCGCTCGGGATACGATCTCTTTTCGTCTTAACTGTAAGCGAATTCCCATTTACTGAAAATGGCATCATTACCATTGAAACACCTTATACAGGCGCAAATCCTGAAGTAATTGAGAGCTTTATTACCTCCACAATGGAAAGTGCCGTTGCACAATCCAATGGTATTGATTATATGTCCTCTGTCAGTAGTCAAGGGTTGAGTACTGTTTCAGTTTTTTTGCAGTTGAATTATGATACCGATAAAGCACTCACTGAAATCACGTCTAATGTCAGCTCTGTTGTTGATCAATTCCCAGCAGAATCTCAAGCTCCTGAAATTTCCATAGATGTGGCGCAGGCAACAGATTTAATGTATATCGGCTTTTACAGTGACACTTTATCGCGAAGTGAAATTACGGATTATATCCTTCGTGTTGCGCAACCTAGAATTCGTGCTGTTCATCAAATCTTAGACGCAGAATTAATTGGTGCACGTGCATTTGCTTTGCGCGCATGGCTAGATCCTGCAAAACTTGCGGCTTACCATCTCACCCCTGCTGATGTATTTACGGCGTTAGATGAGAATGATTTCCTCTCAGCTGCGGGACGATCAGATGGTCAAACTCTAGCCGTAAATATTAATATTAATACCAATTTAAAATCCGTAGAAGAATTTAAAGAGTTGGTGATTAGTTATGAAGATGGCGCGATGATTAAATTAAGCGATGTCGGCACCGTTTCTTTAGGCGCAGAAGAATATGACTCAAGTGCACACTTTGATGGTCAAAATGCTGTGTTTATTGGTATTCAGGTTGTACCTGATGGTAACGTGTTAACGGTACTTGATAATGTGCGTGAAGTGGTGCATGAACTTTCTGAAGAATTACCCGAAGGTTTCAAAACAAAAATTATTTATGATGCCAGTGATTATATTCATGCTGCTATTGATGAAGTTGTCAAAGTTCTAATTGAAGCAGTTTTTATTGTTGGCTTAGTGATTCTTTTGTTTTTAGGAAGCATGCGCAGCTCAATTATTCCTATTATTGCGATTCCATTATCGATTATTGGTACTTTTTTCATTATGTATTTGCTCGGTTATAGTATCAATTTATTAACACTATTATCATTAGTATTGGCCATTGGTTTAGTCGTTGATGATGCGATTATCATGGTGGAAAATATTGACCGCCATATTCAAGCTGGTTTATCGCCACTCAAAGCTGCAGTAAAAGGCGCACGTGAATTAGCAAATCCCATTATTGCAATTTCTGTAGTATTAATTGCAGTGTATTTACCAATTGGTTTTACCGGCGGGATGACGGGCACTTTATTTACTGAATTTGCATTTACATTAGCGGGCGCTGTTGCCATCTCGGCGATAGTTGCATTAACACTCTCACCCATGATGTCTTCTAAATTAATGAAAGCAAATACACAAGATAACCCCTCTGCTTTTACAGAATTTGTTGATGCACACTTTAAGAGACTACATGATAGTTACAAAGATTTATTATCTCGCTCCTTTAATCATATGAATGTAACTATTACTTTTGCGATTATTGTCATAGTAAGTCTTGCTTTTTTATATAACGGTTCTAAATCCGAACTTGCACCCACGGAAGATCAAGGTTTGCTTTTATCAGATTTAATGGCTTCTCCTAATGCCAGTGTTTATCAAACCTCAATTTATTCAAAAGAACTTTATAAGGGCATTTCCAAATTTGAAGATGTGCGGCACGTTTATCAACTCGATGGGATTACTGATGTTAATGGTATTGTCGGTACACTCAACACGTCTGTCGGTGGTATTGTCTTTAAACCTTGGGAAGATCGTGATCATACTATTTCTGATATTATGCCTAAAATGCAAGCGCAAATGGATAAAATTTCTGGCGCAAAAATTGCGTTATATCAACCATCGCCCTTGCCAGGTACAAATGGCTTACCCGTACAATTTGTCATTGTCACAACCAAGCCATTTAGTGAATTAAATGAGGTCGCAACAATTTTCTTTGATAAAGCCCAAGCCTCTGGTTTATTTTCTTACATTGATAATGATCTTAAACTTGATATGCTTCAAGCAACTATCGAAATTGATCGCTTAAAAGCAGCATCTTTGGGTTTAACCATGGCTGATATTGGTGATGCAATATCTGGCGCACTCAGTCAAGAATATGTAAATTTCTTTGAGCTTGATGGCAGAGCCTATCAAGTCATTCCGCAAATGTCACGTCAACACCGTTTAAATTATGATCAAGTGCTGAATTATTATATCACCACGGAAGAAGGTGACTCTGTAGCCTTATCTACGATCGCAAGCATTTCAACCAGTGTTTTACCTGAATCACTCAATCACTTTCATGAATTACATGCAGCAACTATTTCTGGCGTATTAAATGATAATGTTACCATGGGCACAGCGCTAGATACTTTAGAACATATTGCAGAAACCGTATTGCCGGATGGTTATAGTTATGAATATGCCGGTGAGTCACGTTCTTATCAAAATGAAAGCGCTGCTTTACCGATTACATTTTTATTTTCTTTGATTATTATTTATCTCACCCTTGCTGCTTTATTTGAAAGTTTTAGAGATCCTTTAATCATCCTTATCAGTGTACCGATGTCTCTTTTTGGCGCTATGTTATTTATTAATTTAGGTGTAGGTGGTGCAAGTTTAAATATTTATACACAAGTCGGTCTGGTCACACTCATTGGACTTATTAGTAAACACGGTATTTTAATTGTACAATTTGCTAATAGCTTGCAAATTGAGGGTAAAAGTAAAATAGATGCTATTACGATGGCGGCTAGTATTCGGTTGCGGCCTATTTTAATGACAACGGGCGCTATGGTACTCGGCGTTATTCCGTTATTAATTGCAACAGGACCTGGCGCAGCATCACGTTTTAATATTGGCTTGGTCATTGCTTCGGGTATTTCTATCGGAACATTGTTTACATTATTTGTGTTGCCAGCCATGTATATCATGCTTGCAAAAACGCATAAACCTGAGGAAATTATAACGGTTTAACTGTCCTTCACTTTATGCTGGCGTAGAAAAATAGCGAGCAGTAATGCGATAATAAAACAGACGCCTGCTGCTAGCATAGGTAATTTCATATAAAAACTCGCGATAACTCCGGAAATAATGGGAGCTAGAGTCCAAGCGATACTTTTTACAACACCTGCTACGCCCATAATATGACCTTGATGTTGCTCGCTCGCCGCATCTGAAAATAAACTTAAACTCGTGGTATAAACAAATCCTCCACCGATGCAAAAAGGAATAATGGCCAGCCAAAATAAATAAAATACAGATAATTGAATACTGATCCAAATGCTCACGCTTAAAAATAATAAACCCAATAATAAAATTTTCTTCAATCCTAAATAGGTTAATAAGGGTCTAACCATTAAAGGAATAGACACCATAAAAATAAAGGCAACAAAAGACATAAATAAACCGACCTGCGCAGAATCGGCATTAAAATAAGTTTGTAAATACACCGGCGCAAATTGGAAAAAGAAATTCCAGCCTAAAGTAAATAAAAAATAAATTAAAGCTAGCTGTAAAATATAATGATTTTTCAGAAGTTTTAAATCGGATAATGCTATGGTATTTGCTGAGAAATCCTTTTTAATAAAAGTTTCTTTAAAGAAAATTTGCAAAAAAATAAGGGCTACGAACCCCAAAAATGCGGTGGCAATAAAAGGCGTATAGGTGGTGAAAAATGGTAATACATCATTGCTCGATAACAATCCGCCCAGTACCGGGCCGAGTACAAAGCCTAATGTATTTGCGACGACGATGGCGCTAATATTTTTCGCTTTTTCAATACTGCCTTTACTGATATCGGCCATGGATGCTTGTGCAATTACGTGACAGCCAGCGGTTAATCCTGCGATCATCCGGCCTAAAATGATCAACCACAACGTTTGCAAAATAATTCCGCAGGTTAATACGATAAATCCGCAACAAAAACCCACTAAACAACCGGTTAATGCTTTTTTGCGCCCAATGCGATCAGATAGTTTTCCTATGTTAAGCGATCCAATTCCCATAAAAAAAGGGTATACAGCAAATACCAAGCCTAAATAAAATAATCTTTTATCGTAAGAGATTTCTGCATCAAATAATGTACTTTGAGGGTCAAGAAAGTAATATGCCAAGGTTGGGTAAATTACCCCCAAACCAATAGCATCGATGAGGATAATAAATAATAATGTAAAACGCGATAACAATAGCGTCATGCGGGCGCGGTAATTTTATTAGGGACAAATAAATGATGATCTTCAATATCGCGAATGGTTTTGATATCATTTTCAATCACAGCCATGTCTTCATGAATTAATAATATCCAGCCCGGCGAAGTCAGTAAATCTATGGTTTTAGGCAAAATGCCATCGCCAGAAAATTTATTCATACTAAAACTAGGTAATTGTTTAATTAATTGCCATGCATTTTCATTTACGATACGGTTTGCATGTCTGACTTGGTGTGAGACACAGGCCATATTTTTATGCAGTATGTAAGGTGTTGCTGCATGTTGCATAAAAAGTTTGCGATCAACAAAAGCTTCTGCGGTTAAAGAAATTTGGGTATTGCCTAAAACTTGTTTTTGCAATGTATTCGGAATACCAAGCCCCATGATGCGTCCATTGACTTCAATTAAAACAGGACCATTTTTTGTCAGCAAAACTTCGCTGTGAGCTGGGCCTTGTTGAAAACTAAGCGCATTGATTACGTTTATAATATACGTTGACAAAATTTCTTGTAGGGCGCCTTGCGCAGGTAATAATACCAATTTATCATAAATAATATTTTTACTATGCACTTTATGGGCTTGCCAAATATCGCTGACATAATGATGACCATCACAAGATACCGTATTTACGATATATTCTTCACCTTGCAAAAAAGGTTGTGCCATGATTTCACCATAACGATGACCTAAAAAACTCGTTTGATTTAATAAGGCATCTAATGCTACGGTTACTTCATCAATATTATTACAGATTGATAAACCTTCTGTTGCAGCACCATTGATAGGTTTGATGATAATAGGCCAAGCATCATGTAAATAAGCCCACGCCATGATTTCTTCGGGATCATTTGATTTTAAATCTTTGATATGCGCAAGGTTATGCGCCGCTAAACATTTCGCCATTAAATGTTTATCACGCCGCTGTATGCTGGTGGCTAAATCATTTTGTTTTAAACCTAAACAATAAGCAATTTCATCAGCAATAATGACCCCAGGGTCACTTCCTGCAACAACACATGCAATGGGCAATGATGCTAATTGCTCAATGATTTTATTGATATCGTCTTTTTCTTGAATGTCGATGACAAAGTCTTGGGGTTGATAAGTGCTTTTATAAAAGTCTGCTTTTTCGCCGGGACTGGATACATGAATGCATTCATAGCCGCGACTGATAAATTCCGCTGCTAGATAGCGACTGGTGCTGTAAGCATCAACGATGACACAATATTTTTTATTCATGTCAGTATTATAGCACTAAGTTATTTGTAAATCTGGCTTCACTTGTAATAATGCTCGGTGAACTAAGTGTTGAATATGTTGCAAACTGGCTATATTTTCAGCTTCAAAGCGTACAACTAAGCAAGGTGTTGTATTCGAGGCACGTACAATAGCCCAACTGTCTGGAAACTCTACTCGCAAACCGTCGATCGTAATGATCTTTGCGCCAGGAAAATTCGCTGTTTTTAATAACTTTTCCATAAAAATAAATTTTTCACCATCTGCAATGGGAATATTGATTTCAGGTGTGTTTAAACTATTAGGTAAGCTTTGCCAAACTTGCGTTAACGAGGCTTGCCTTGAAAGTAGCTCTATCATCCTCGCGCCACAATATAAACCATCATCAAAACCATACCAATCTTCTTTAAAGAAAATATGCCCGCTCATTTCTCCTGCTAAAATTGCGCCGGTATTTTTTAATGCAGCTTTAATAAAAGAATGTCCAGTGCGCACCATGTGTGGATCGCCACCGGCATTAGTAATGGCTTGTGTTAAATGGCGTGTGCATTTGACGTCGAATAAAATTTTTGCGCCCGGATGTCGTGTTAATACATCTTCTGAAAATAAAATCATTTGCCGATCAGGCCAAATTACTTCGCCTTGTGCAGTGACAACGCCTAAGCGATCGCCATCGCCATCAAAAGCCAAACCTAAATCAGCTTTTTCTTGTTGAACTGTTTTAATTAAATCTTGTAAATTTTCAATGGCGCTAGGATTAGGATGATGATTAGGAAAATTACCATCGACTTCGCAATAAAGCGAAGTAACATCGCAGCCTAATTTTTTATATAAGATCGGTGCAATATCACCCGCAATACCATTACCACAATCAATGACTATTTTAAGTGGATGTTTAGGTTTAACGCGCTGCACAATCGTATCAATATAAGCGTTGGTTACATTTTGAGAAATGGCTTGGCCTTCGCCGAAATGAAATTGCTGTGTTTTTGCAATGTGATAAATCTGTTGCAGCGTTTGTTCACTGAGTGCCATAAAATCAAATAAAATTTTAAAGCCATTATAATTTTTTGGATTATGGCTGCCTGTCACCATGACGCCTGCGCCAATATTTAAATAATAACAAGCAAAATACAAAACCCCGGAAGGAACGGCGCCAATATCAATCACATGCATGCCAGATTTGGTTAAGCCTTTAATCAATGCTTCGCTTAAGGCGGGACTGGACAGGCGTCCATCACGCGCGACAATAAAGTTTTCTATCTGTTGTGCGTGCGCACGGGTGCCTAATGCTAAACCGATCGTATAAGCAACATTAGGTGTTAAATTTTCGTCAATAATGCCGCGAATATCGTAGGCTCTAAAAATCTCACTGGTGACCACTGGAACCAAAACCTCCCTCATTACGATCGCTGATATTAAAATCATCAACCGTTTCAAATTCTACTTGTGCCACCGGTACAAAAACTAATTGCGCCATACGATCGCCTGGATTAATCACAAAACTTTCGCCTCCGCGATTCCAGCAGGAAATTTTTAATTCACCTTGATAATCGGAATCAATTAATCCGACAAGATTACCTAATACGATACCGTGTTTATGGCCTAAACCAGAACGTGGCAAAATAACCGCTGCTAATTGTGGATCTTCAATATGGATTGCAAGACCTGTAGGTAATAAAGTGGTTTGTCCAGGTTCTAATGTTAACGGTGCATCTAAACAAACACGTAAATCTAAACCGGCAGAACCCACCGTTGCATAAGTCGGCAGCGGAAAAACATCGCCCATACGTTGATCCAATACTTTAAGCTGAATTTTTTTCATTTAAATACTCCATTATTTGTTCCATGATTTGTTTTGCTAAAATTGTTTTATGCGCACGTCCCAATTCAATTTGTTTATTTTTGCTTAAAATGGTCACCGCATTTTCATCACTGTGAAAACCCACGTCAGTTTGACTGACATCATTTACACAAATCATATCGATATTTTTTTGTATTAATTTTTGTTGTGCATGGTTGATAATATCCGTCGTTTCAGCAGCAAAGCCTATAGTAATAGGTGGATGCGGTAATTGTGCAACCGTTGTTAAAATATCCGGCGTACGAATTAAATTTAAAGTTAAATTTTCTTGATGCTTTTTAATTTTCTGTGAACTGATTTGCTCAAGGCAATAATCTGCAACCGCGGCGGTAGCAATAAAAATATCTTGATTTTTAATATGATCTAAAACAGCTTGTTGCATTTCTTGCGCGCTAGTGACGGAAATAGTTTTCACTGTTGAATGCAAATGAACCGGGCCACTAATTAATGTTACATCAGCACCTAAATTTTTTGCTGCTTGTGCCAGCGCATAACCCATTTTCCCAGAGCTGTGATTACTAATAAAACGCACCGGATCAATGGCTTCAATTGTAGGGCCTGCCGTAATTAAAATACGTTTACCTAAAAGTGCACGTGAACCCAATACGGCTTGTACTAATTCATCCACCTCGGGTAAACGTCCTTCGCCATATTCACCGCATGCTTGTTCACCGCTTGCAGGCGGAATAATAATAATGCCGCGATTTTTCAAAGTCTGAATATTATCTTGTGTGGCATGATTTTCCCACATGACGCGGTTCATGCTCGGCGCTATATAAATTTGCGCTGTTGTGGCTAAACAAATTGTGGTTAATAAATCATTCGTAAAACCATGCGCAAGCTGCGCAATAAAATCCGCAGTAGCCGGCGCAATTAAAATTTGCTGCGCAGCCCTGGCTAATTCAATATGCCCCATCGCATTTTCAGCATCCAAATCCCATAAATCATCACGCACTTTCTGGCCGGATACTACTTGCAGTGTCAAAGGTGTTACAAATTGCTTCGCGCCTTTCGTCATAACCACTTGAACATTCACACCATTTTCTCGCAAACGCCGCACCAATTCCGGTGTCTTATACGCCGCAATACCGCCTGTTATGCCTAATAAAAGGGTAGGGAGGGTTTGTTGGTTCATAGGCGTATATTAACCTAAATTAGACATAATATCCAAGTTAATGAAATCCTTTAAACTGATGACTTGGATATTTTTGTCGAGTAAATAGGTTTTGCCTGCTGGATAAATTACGAATAAATGATCTAATTTTAAGATTTCGTTGGCAATGGCCATAGAATTTGTTTTAGCGGGCGCATCTTGATATTTAAATTCAAAACCTAAGCGTTTACCATTTTTCATTATAAATAAATCTAATTCAGCCTGTTGATGTACGGCCCAGAAATAACATTGTTCAGAAGGCATTTGTAGATATTGAATAATTTGTTCCATGGCAAAACCTTCCCAGGTTGCACCTAATTTCGGATGATTTTTTAAATCGTGTGAACTTGGAATATTCATGAGAGTAAGATAAATGCCGTTATCGCGAAAATAAATTTTGGATGATTTTACCTGGCGTTTTTGGATATTTTCAAACCAAGGATGTAATTCACGCACCATAAATGTGCTGACTAAAATATCTAAATAATGGCGAATAGTGGTATGCGCAGTACCTAAGGCGCCTCCGAGCTCTGAAGCGTTAAATATTTGTCCATGATAATGTGCAAGCATCATCCAAAATCGTCGCAGGGTGGCTGGTGGGATTCTAAAACCAAGATTAGGGATATCACGTTCAAGAAAAGTAGTAATATAGTCTCCTCTCCATTCATAACTTAATTGATCATTTTCTGCTAAATAAGAACGAGGAAATCCACCGCGTATTAATAGTTTTTCCGCATCATGAGTTTCAGAAAAATTAAAGGGTGTGCATTCTAAGTAGCTAATTCTTCCAGCTAGTGTTTCGCTGGATTGTTGTATTAAGTCGCGTGATGCACTGCCTAAAATTAAAAATCGTCTATTTTTATGTTGATCAATCAAAACACGCAAAGGAGGGAAAAGATTGGGGCGTCTTTGAATTTCATCAATGACAATAAGCCCTGTGAGATCTTCAAGCGCCAACATGGGCGATTCTAGTTGTGCTAAATGAATAGGATTTTCTAAATCAAAATAATGAACAATGCCATCAAATACTTGGTGAAATTGTTTAGCCATGGTTGTTTTGCCGCATTGTCTTGGCCCAAGGAGGGCAACGACGGGGTTAATGTTAAATAAGCAATTGATTTTATTGATATAGTCATTTCTTTTCATGAAGCACTTCTCCTATGTTTTTATTTTAGCATGAAAATTGAGTGATAGGCGCACAATTTTCATTGGCGGCCTAAACAGCTTGCAAACTTAGCCTAAAAGGAGTAACTTTGTAGGGTTATATTCGCGCAAAAAAAACAGGAAAAGTCAAATGTTTCAATCAGTTACAAGAAAATGTTGGGGTAGTATTTTGATGGTCGCGGGCACAGCTATTGGCGCTGGAATGTTGGCACTACCGATTGTGACGAGTGAGATTGGGTTTTTCTATGCAGCACTCTTGTTTGTGCTGTGTTACGCCTTCATGATGGTCAACTCATTTTTATTAGTAGAAGCAAGCTGTTACAGCCAAAAAGCGGATGCTAATATTATTACCATTTCAGGTGAACACTTGGGGGCGTTAGGCCAAATTGTTGCTTGGGTATGCTTTTTGTTATTATTGTATGCGGTTGCCGCTGCTTATATTTCAGCGGGTGGCGCTTTAGTTGGACATTTTCTGCAAGAAGTTTTAGGACCGCAAGTGTCTTTGCATTGGGGTATGTTTATATTTATTGTGGGCTTTGCTTTGATAGTGTTATTTGGAATGCGCTCAACTGATCTGATTAATCGGATATTATTAGTGGGTTTGGTGGCAGCGTTCTTGTATTTATTTTCCAATATGGCTCCACATGTTAATACTGACTATTTTGTTACGGGTGAGGCCAGTTATATTTGGGCTGCAATACCCGTTATTATTTTATCTTTTACTTCTAATATTATTATTCCTAGCCTAAAAAAATATTTAGATAATGATACTAAAAAACTAGCACGCGCTTTATTAATAGGTGGAGTGATTCCGTTAGTATTTTATTTACTCTGGCAATTTATTATTTTGGGTGTGTTACCCATGTATGGTCCACATGGTTTAATCGCCATAGAGCACAGCGCTTATCCGGTCAATGCGCTAACACAAACATTAGAATCCTATTTTGGTTTAGCGAGCGCAGCTATTGCGGTAGGCATTTTTTCATTTTGTGCATTGACCACGTCTTTTCTAGCTGTTTTGGTGAGCCTCGTCGACTTTTTAGCGGATGGTTTACGGATTAATCACATCACAAAATTTGGTAAAAAAATATATTTAGTGATTGCCGTGATCCCACCATTATTATTTGCCCTATTTTTTCCAAAAGGATTTTTAGTTGCGCTTGGTTATGGCGGTGTATTCGTTGCGATTTTATATGGCATACTTCCCGCACTTATGGTTTGGAAAGCCCGTTATCAAAAAAACTTAAAATCAGAAATGAAAGTCTTCGGTGGCAAACCGCTACTTTGTATTGTTTTACTGGCCTCTATAGCCATCATCTTTTTCCAAGTTGGTGCCACATTAGGATGGATACCCGTATGAGCATTTTAAAAAATGATCGTTTGATTCGCGCATTATTTCGACAGCCTGTTGACAGAACACCTATTTGGATTATGCGACAAGCCGGGCGTTATTTGCCAGAATATCGCGAAATTCGGCAAAAAGCAGGCACATTTATGGATTTAGTACAAAATCCAGAATTGGCGTGCCAAGTTACAGTGCAACCCATCGATCGTTTTAATTTAGATGCCGCAATTTTATTTTCTGATATTTTAACCATTCCTCACGCAATGAATCTGGGTTTGGAATTTATGGCAGGCGAAGGGCCTGTTATTGCAAAACCCATCCGCAATGCGCGCGATGTGGCACAGCTTCCGATACCCGATCCCGGCAGCGAATTAAATTATGTATTAGATACGGTGACTTTGGTTCAAAAAGAACTCAATGGACGTGTGCCTTTAATTGGTTTTGCAGGTAGTCCTTGGACGGTCGCCTGTTATATGGTTGAAGGCGGTGGCAGTAAAGAATTTGCAATCATTCGCGCGATGCGTTACCAAGAGCCCGCAATTTTAGAACAATTACTGGATAAACTCATTCAAGCTACAGTTTTATATTTAAATGCACAAATTGCTGCAGGCGTGAATGCGGTCATGATTTTTGATACATGGGGCGGTATTTTAAGTCCGGAGGATTATGTGCGCTTTTCTTTAAATCCCATGCAAAAAATCATTAGCCAGCTGAACTTAAATAATAAAATCCCAGTGATTATATTTACCAAAAATGGTGGACAGCACCTAGAAGTCATGGCTGATTCAGGCGCCCATGCCTTAGGGATAGATTGGATGACTTCACTTGCGAGTGCAAAACAACGTGTGGGTCATAAAGTAGCCTTACAAGGAAACTTAGATCCGGCTGCACTTTTTGGTTCTCCAGCATCTATACAAGAAGCGGCGCGTGCTATCTTAAATGTATATGGTCAAGAAAGCGGTCACATATTTAATTTAGGCCATGGCATTTATCCAAATATTGATCCAGAACGAGTGGCGATTCTGGTAGAAACCGTGCATAATTTCAAGACTTGTTTATAAAGCACAGGGAAAAGATTATGCTTCGGTTTTTAATCGTGTTGAGCGCGTTATTACTAACAGCTTGCGAATGGGGTGAAGGAACACTCGTACAAGGTTACGTGTACCAAGAGCCCATTTATATGACCAGTACCCAAAGTGGGACTTTATTTACTTTAAATGTTGAGCGCGGCCAAAGCGTTGCACAAAATCAATTATTATTTGCATTAGACCCCGCACCGCAAAACCATGATTTAATAGCGACAAAACAGCAATTACTCCAAGCCGAATCTACGCTTATGGATTTAGAAAAAGCTAGTCGTGAAACCGTATTAGAAGGTTTGCGCGGCTCAGTAGCGCAAGCGCGCGCTGCGTTAGAAATTGCGCAGAAAAAGGCGAATCGCTATCAAGAATTATGGACACGCAAAGTTATTGATACGGAAAGCCGTGATGAAGCCACAGCCGATCGTGATGAAAAACATGCCGCTTTAATGACAGCAGAAGCAAATTTGGCAGAAGCGGAATTAGGTGCGCGCGTGGATGCTATTAAAGCGCAACGTGCATCCGTTGAAAGTTTAACCGCACAAGTAGCCAGCAAAGAATGGGCATTATCACAAAAAACAGTTATTGCGCCAAAAGATGCTTTAGTTGTGGATACCTTTTATCGCCCAGGGGAAAATGTTCAAGCAGGTTATCCTGTGGTTGAACTTTATGATCCGAATCGTTTATTCGCTATTTTCTTTATCAGCGAACCTTTACTCAGTGAAATTTGCTTAGGACAAGAAATATCAGTTGCGCATGATCAAGCTGATGATAAAGTAAAAGCGGTGATCAGTTATATTTCTCCGCAAGCAGAATATACGCCACCGGTTATTTACAGCCGTGAGAATAATCAAATTTTAGTGTTTCGTGTTCAAGCCACACTCTCACCTGAAGAGTTGAAATCCTTTCATGCCGGACAACCGATAGATGTTTACGTGAAGAAAGATAAAAGCTGTCATGAAAAATCCTGATTTGGTCATCGACGTAAAAAATCTCAACAAAAGCTTCAACGGCCATAGCGTAGTACGCAATGTGGCTTTGCAAGTAAAGCGCGGTGAAATCTTCGGTTTTTTAGGCCCAAATGGTAGCGGCAAAACCACAACCATACGCATGATTTGCGGTTTGCTTACGCCAGATTCTGGTGAAGGCACATGCTTGGGTTATGATATTTTAAAAGATGCAGAACTCATCAAAGCCCAGGTCGGCTATATGACGCAAAAATTTAGTTTTTACGAAGATTTAACGGTTTATGAAAATTTAGATTTTGTTGCGCGTGTGTACCAATTACCCAATCGGGTAAAAAAAATAAAAGAAACATTAGATTATTTAGGTCTAAGTGCTGCACGTTCAAAACAATTAGCCGGCACATTATCGGGCGGTTGGAAACAACGTTTAGCATTAGCGGGCTGCTTATTACATGAACCACAATTATTATTACTCGATGAACCCACAGCCGGCGTTGATCCAAAAGCGCGTCGTGAATTTTGGGATCATATTCAAGAGCTCAGTGATAAAGGCATTACAACACTTGTAAGTACACACTATATGGATGAAGCACAACGTTGTACACGTTTAGCCTATATTGCTTACGGTGATTTATTGGCAGAAGGTACGAGCAGTGAAATTATTAAAGCAACAGGTTTAATGACTTGGGAAGTTCATGGGCCGGGTTTAGCAAAATTAGCAAAACAATTACGCGGATTACCAGGCATAGAACAAGTGGCATTATTTGGTCAAGAATTACATGTGAGCAGTGAAAATGAAGCTGCCCTAGAAAAAGCAATCGAGCCGTTTAAAACGCCCGAATATGAATGGCGTCAAACCAGTACGTCATTAGAAGATGTCTTTATTCATTTAGTCGGCACCAATAAGGATAATTTTTAAATGAATGATTTTTCAATGCAACGACTCATTGCAGTTATTGTAAAAGAATTTATTCAAATAAAACGCGACAGACCCACATTAGCGATGATGGTATTATTGCCTTTAGTACAATTAATTTTGTTTGGTTATGCCATTAATTCCAATCCTAAAAATTTACCCACAGCTTTAGTCGTATCGGATAATAGCGCTTTGACGGCGGATTTTGTAAGAAGCTTACAGACAACAGATTATTTTGAAATTGTAAATCCTAGCGCAACCTATGAAGAAGCTGATCGCTTATTACGTCGGGGCGAAGTAATTTTTACAATACACATTCCTGTAGATTTTACTCGTAATATTATTCGTGGTGGTTATCCTTCATTGTTAATAGAGGCCGATGCAACCGATCCAGCTGCAACAGGTAATGCGATTGCTGCGCTTTCTCAAGTAGCACAATTATCTTTAGCACCAGATTTAAAAGGTACATTACATTATTTACAACCAAATCAAGCGCCATTTGAATTGCGCGTGCACCAACGTTACAACCCAGAATTAATTACCGCATATAATATTGTGCCAGGATTATTAGGTGTAGTTTTAACCATGTCATTAGTGGTCATTACTTCACAAGCCATGACGCGTGAACGAGAACGCGGCACACTCGAAAATTTATTATCCACACCCGTGCGCCCACTGGAAGTGATGCTCGGTAAAATTATTCCGTTTGTGATCGTAGGTTATGCGCAAGTATTTATTATTTTAGCGCTCGCCTATTTTTTATTTAATGTGCCGATGGAAGGCAGCGTTATTTTATTAATAATTTTATGCTTACCGTTTATTGCGGCAAATTTATCGGTAGGCGTCACGTTTTCCACCATGGCCAAAAATCAATTACAAGCCATGCAAGGCGCAATCTTTTTCTTCCTGCCTTCCATTTTATTATCCGGCTTCATGTTTCCTTTCGCAGGTATGCCACAATGGGCACAATTTATCGGCAATATCTTACCGCTCACACATTTCTTAGTGATTGTGCGCGGGATTTTGTTAAAAGGAAATGGATTGGGTGATGTGATGCATGCACTGGTGCCGATATTATTGTTTATGATAGTTGTTGTCTATATTGGTTTGAAGCGTTTTCGGCAGACGTTGGATTAGAGAGTTTTTTGGTTTTTTCAATAAAAGCATTAAATTGAGTAGTTAAGGTCTTTGGTATAGGTGCGGAACAAGTAGATGACCATACAAAGGAGGTGGTTCCTCCCATTGTTTGTAAACCGATTTTTGCTGGGGTATTAGCGGTTTCGGTATTTTCATTATTATCATCACCATCTTCTTCTTTATTTATTGTTAATAATTCTTCGCCGCTTTCAGCACCTAGAGAACCATTAACGCAAGAATTAACAACACCCAACAAAGTTTTAGATGATGGCAACTGTGGCTTTTCAATAAATTCAGCGATAGTCTTAGCCCGATGGGAAGCTTTTGTTAAAGAATAAAATGCTTCGGTTAATACTGAGAAGAATAAAGAAAAAGAAATGACGAAGTAGCCAGCGATGTTGCCAAGTAAATCTGTAAATACTTTTCTTAATTCATTTGCGCCTGGTAGAAAAGTCATCATTAAACCTATGATTGCTAAAACAGCAAATACCAAAGTTAATAAGGGGTTTTCTTTAAAGTATTTTTTAACAGAAATGCCTTGTTGAATTTGTTCAAGGGAAGTAAAGTACACTAATAAAGCATTACCGAGTGCAAATAGAAAAGAAAGAACAATAATAGGTGCGCCACCGCTCGCTAAAAATACGCCCATTCCCACCCATCCCAAACCAAAATTAACAGCAAAGTTAATGTATGCACATGTTTTAGCAAGATGAAATAAATAAGGATCTTTTTTTCTAATCTTATCAAGATCACCCTCATGTACCATTTTCGCAAATCCATTTAACGCGGGAAAATAAATATTTTTTTGCTCAAAGCCGCTGAATATTCCACCTACGATGGCTAAGACAACCCCGGCAATAATGGCATCATTATCCCAATTGTTGATTTCAGAAATGGTTTCTTTATCGGAAAATAATAAAATGATAAAACCCGCATTGGTAATGCCGGTGGTTACCATAAGGCTTAGCGTGAGGAAACTGATAAATTTTTTCAGTAATAAAGGATTATTGATTATGCTACTTAAAAGATTAGGATTTTCTTCTTCAGCAGGTAGGTATTGCGATTTAAGTAAATTTAACTCTGTAATACTAAATTCAAAAGTTTCATTGGCTTCTTCTTTTGCTTTATTAATGAGACAAACGGTAAGCTTTTCAATATCAAGTTCAGCATTAGCTGAGTCGAAGATACCCCTTAGCTAAAACATATGTTTTTAGCTCTTCAGAGAATTCACTGTTTAGATATAAAAGAAACAAGTAAAAAGTGATAATAGCGCAGTCTTGTTGAATTTTTTGATCAAGATTACCTATGAATTTTAAAAGCTCTGAGACTTTTGCTAACTCTTCACTCAGAGCAGCCTTTTTAGAATGCTCAAGCAATATAGAGTTAATAGCTACGAAAGTGGTTGCGAACATAATGTTTAAATTCTCGAAAATTAAAAGTAAATCGTTAAAAAACCGAATATAAACAAAGACTTATCGTCGTATGGCGACTAGGGCTGGGGTTGGAAATGGATGATTATGTATTAACTTCATTTTTTGTTCACAAATTAAACAGTTACTATGTAAGAATTACAAATTTGGGGGTGATTGTCAAGAGTTTTTATGCCCAGTTTTCAATTTTTAACTGCGGGACACGAGAAAATTCTTTTTGATTATTAGTGATCAATACAGCTTTTAAGTGCAGCGCGTGGGCAGCTATGATTAAGTCTAAGGGACCAATGGGAGTGCCGGCACGTTCAAGATGAGCGCGTATGTGTCCGTAATGTTGTGCGGCATTTTCATCGAAAGCGGCTATTTCCAATGGCAGTAGAAACTCTTCTAATGCGGCTTTATTTTTTTCTACATGCGTGCTTTTTTCAACACCATGCATCAATTCTGCTGCGGTGATAGAAGAAATGCCAATATCGCCTAGGCTAAATAAAGTGAATTTTTCCAGTACTTTTTTAGGGTTTTTTTTAATAATATAAATACAGATATTGGTATCGAGCATGTATTTCATTTGAACAGATCTTCCCTGGTTTGTTCAGTAGCTTGGTCTCTTGTTTCCATAAAGTCGGGTGAGAATTTATTTAAGCTATTGAACAGGCATTCCCAAGGCTTGTCAATGGGAAGTAAAATTGTGGCATTACCTAGTTTTTTAATGAAAACTTCTTCGCCTTTAAAGCGGAATTCTTTGGGTAATCTTAGGGCTTGGCTTTGGCCGTTTTGGAATAGTTTTGCGGTTTTCATGAGGATCTCCTAAGTATATATTGTTTAGTATATACTTTTTATGAGGTAAAGTCAAAGATCTCTTATTCAAGATTTGAGCTCCCGTCCAAACGGGCTCCGGTCCTGCGGTTTCATTTTAGTGCTCGCAAGCTGCGCGCTAAAATAAAACCTCCGGCCACCCGTTTGGAATGAGATCCGATGCGCTGTGTTTAATGTCTATACCCTGAACAAAAACATTTTTTTTGCTCATAAATTCTTCATAAATTCTTAATTTTTGCTTCATAAATAAGCAATGTTTCTACATAAAATTTTTCTTGCATTGTTGAACCACAATGGTACTATACGCGGTATGACTTAGTTTCGAATTTTTACTTAATAGGGAATATATTTTTACATGGATGCACAGGAATTAATCAATCGCTCTTATTCGGTGTTCAAAAATTATCATATCTTTATGAATCTCTATGCGTATCTTTGTGACAACAAAGGTTTTGCACAAAAAAAACGTTTGTACCCTTTGCTTGAAAAACATTTATTTTCCATTTTAATTGCTGATCCACTGTATCAAGATTTAAATTGCTTGAGCTTTTTTATTAATTTATATCGATTCCAAACGCAAGAATTAGGCGTTGACCAAGCGCGGCCTTTTTCTCCGCGCTCTCGTAAATTACGCGATGAATTAATCGGAGCACTCGAGCAAGAATTATTTATTGAAATTGATGACTATGAAAAGCATTATGAATTTCGTGCCAATCGATTAGCTTTAGAAATTGCTTTATTAAAAGATTATTATCCGCATTTATTATTTGAACAATTAGATTGGGTGATATTGTATCGTGAAGCACAACATGAATCGCATGGTTATGTGAGCGTGCATGCGATGGGGTTACTTGAAAAATCCTATGCTGCTTTTAAAAAATATGAATATCAATCCGTCACGCAAGTGATGGAATGTGCATTATCCTAAAGAGTGCGGATCGATATCCAAAGACCAACGTACACCTTTGATGGATAATGATTCTAATTGCGTCAACCATTGTGCAATAAATGGTTGTAAATGCGCGCGTGATCTGGCTTGTAATAATAAATGTGCGCGATAACGTCCTTGTTTTCTTTGCATGGGTGCTGGAATAGGCCCAAGCACCATGATCCCTTCAGGAACCTGCATTAAATTTCTAGCTTCTTGTAAAAATGTAATCGGATCCATTTCAACAATAGATTCTGCGCGCATAAGCGCCATATAACTATAGGGAGGCAATCCCGCGATTTGTCGCTCTTGCAATGCGCTTTGTGCAAATGCATGATAACCTTGATTGATTAATTGCGTGAGTAACGGATGTTGCGGGTGATGCGTTTGAATGGCAACAGTTCCTGCTAAACTTGCGCGTCCCGCACGCCCAGCGACTTGCATAATTAATTGTCCTAAACGCTCTGCCGCCCGAAAATCTGCGCTTAATAAACCTTGATCCGCATCTAAAATTGCAACTAATGTCACAGATGGAAAATGATGGCCCTTAGCCAGCATTTGTGTACCGACTAAAATATGATGTTTCCCGGTTTGTACTTCATCTAATAATTGATGTAATTTATTTTTCCCACGCGTACTGTCTCTATCAATGCGTACAGTTTTATATTGTGGAAAATGTTCATTAAGCATAGCTTCTATGCGTTGTGTACCATGACCGAGCGGTAAAATATCAGTACTGCCGCAACTCGCACATTGCGTCGGCACGCGCGCTTGTTGTTCACAATGATGACAATGCAAAATATTTTTCTTTTTATGGTAAGTAAGACGTGCATCGCAATCGGTGCATTCTGCGACCCAACCACAGTCATGACAAATCAATGTTGGTGAAAAACCACGACGATTTAAAAATAATAATACTTGCTGACCTTTATCTAGATGATATTGCATTTTACTGAGCAAAGAATAGGATAAACCTTGCTGTAATTTTTGTTTACGAATATCAATAATATCAAAAGTTGGTAATTGTGCGGATCCTGCGCGCATCGTTAACATAAGTTGTTGATAACGACCCATTTGCACATTATGTAAACTTTCAAAAGACGGCGTCGCTGTGCCTAACACTATCGGACAATTCTCAAGTTGCGCGCGTTTTAAAGCCAAATCGCGAGCGGAATATTTAAAACCGTCTTGTTGTTTAAATGACGTATCGTGTTCTTCGTCGATAATAATTAATTTTAATTTTGGCATGGAGGTGAATACAGCCGAGCGCGTACCGATGACTATGCGCGCGATACCTTGATGTGCTTGATACCAGGCGTATGATCGTTCT
The DNA here is from genome assembly GCA_041660525.1 of Legionellales bacterium. Lineage (GTDB taxonomy): Bacteria > Pseudomonadota > Gammaproteobacteria > JABCZS01 > JABCZS01 > JABCZS01. The sequence continues at coordinate 270,789 of JBAZWD010000001.1, forward strand.
TTATCATTGAGATTGGAATGTAAAACTGCAATAGGTACATTAAAACGTGCGGTGAATCGTGAAACAGTTTGCGGGGTTAAACTAATTTCTGGCACCAAAACTAAAGCTTGTTCTTGTTGTTGTAAAATTTTAGCAATGGCTTGTAAGTAAACTTCTGTTTTACCGCTGCCCGTAATTCCCTCTAATAGAAAAGGACAAAAGCCTTGTGCTTGATTAATTTTATCTAATACAAATTGTTGTTCGCCATTCAAGGTTAATGCGGGCGTAATATTTTTTGCGCAAGATTCCTCCGAAAGCGGGGTTAATACTTTCCCTTGGCGAAGCAGGGCGGGCATGGCTGCCGCAAAAACTTCGCCAACAGGATGATGATAATATTGGCTTGCCCATAAGCATAATGCTAAAGTTGCGTTTGAAAAAATAGGGGTATCGTCTAATACATTGATAATCGATTTTAATTTGTTGGGTGCAATATCGCTGTGCGATGCAACTTCAACTAAAATGCCCACTAAGCGCTGGCGACCAAATGGTACAAGTATGCGCGCACCAATGGCGATGTTTTCCGTGCTTTGCGGTAAATAATCAAATAATTTACGCAAAGGTACGGGTAAAGCGATGCGAAGAATAATGGGTGGATTCGTCATTTGGATAAGTGTACCATGATTTTTAAGGAGATCTTGAATGAAAATTGCAACTTGGAATATTAACTCGATGAAAGTGCGGCTGCCACATATTTTGCGCTGGCTGGGCGAAGAATCGCCAGATATTGTTGCCCTGCAAGAATTAAAGCAACAAGATGCTGATTTTCCTGTTGAGCAAATTAATGCGGCGGGTTATCAAGCCATATGGTCTGGGCAAAAGACTTATAATGGCGTGGCATTACTGACGCGCAATACAGGCGAGGATATTGAAAAAGTTTTTCTTAATTTTGAAGATGAGCAAAAACGTTTATTAGCGGCAACCATCGATGGTATTCGCGTCATTAATGTGTATGTGCCCAATGGCCAAAGTGTCGGTTCCGAAAAATATCAGTATAAATTATTATGGTTAGAGCATTTACATGCTTATTTGCAGGGTGCATTAACGCGGTATGAAAAAGTATTAGTGCTGGGTGATTTTAATATCGCGCCAGATGATACTGATGTGTATGACCCTAAAGCTTGGGAAGGGCAAGTATTATGTAGTGCAGCTGAACGTGCTGCGCTCGAAAAAATTATGCATTTGGGTTTTCAAGACACTTTTCGTTTATTTCCACAAGCACAAGAGATTTATTCCTGGTGGGATTATCGCACGTTTGCATTTGCGGGTAATCGAGGTTTGCGGATAGATTTATTGTTAGCCAACCCAGCTTTGTCAAAACAAATTCAGCGTTGTTGGGTTGATATCCGTCCTAGAACTTGGGAGAGGCCTTCTGATCATGCGCCGGTATTAATTGAATGTAATATACCATTGCAAGGAGCGTAGCAAATGCCACGCTCGCAATGATAAACACTAGAATGAAGAGTTATCGTCGTTAAAAGGATTAACAGACGCAGTGTTTTGACTCATTTGTGGAGCAACAGGCGCTTGGTCACGTGTTACTTTTTTAACTTTTTTGATGGTTTTCGCCGCAGCTTTCTTAGGCTTAGCACTTACAGCTGATTTTTCTTTCTTTTTCCAATCACTGTTAAATTGTGCAATCGCTTTGGTTAAACCGTTTAGTCTGTCTTCTTGAGATTTAGCATCTTGCGCTGTTTTGTGTAAATCAGCATGTTGCTTTTGGATTTTTTTCAAACCAGCAGCGCCTTTAGCAATAGATTTTTTTGCAGTAGCTAAGGCTTTCTTGCCAGTTTTGCTGCTTTTAATTGCTAATTTTTTAGCAATCGCATCGTGTTTAGCAACAGCGCTGTTATTTTTTTTCTCAGCAGCAGCTACTTTCTTTTGTGCACTAGCAGCTTGCGTTGAAGCTTTTTTAGATTCTGCTTTAGCAGCGGCCAATGCTTTTTTAAGTGTTGCGGCTAGATTTTTTTCGATAGCTTTCACTTGAACTTTTTGAGCTTTGGGTTTTTTAGCAGCAGATTTTTTAACTGCACGCTTTGCTGTTTTACGAGTAGTAGTTTTTTTGCGAAGTTTTGGCATGGATATTCTCCTAAAAGTTTAAAAATAAATGTACAGTTGCACTTTAAATCAAAAAATAATAAACAGCAATAATTATTAATGGTAAACTACTTTAATTCAATACGTTTTTTTGTTTTTTTTATGTTGGGAGAAATAATATGACTTTTGTTGTGACTGAAAACTGTATTCGTTGTAAATATACGGACTGTGTAGAGGTTTGTCCCGTTGATTGTTTTCATGAAGGGCCGAATATGTTGGTGATTGATCCCGATGAGTGTATTGATTGCGCATTGTGTGAACCAGAATGTCCGGTGAATGCAATTGTTTCTGAAGATGATCTGCCTAGTGATCAAGCCGAATTTTTGACACTCAATGCACGCGTGTCAAAAAAATGGCCAGTAATTACAAAAATGAAAGCAGCACCTGATGATGCAAAACAATGGGAAGGTGTTTTAAATAAGCGCGAATTTTTTAAAGAAGAGTAAGCGTGCGTGCGCGAATGTCGCAAATTATTGTAAGCTTATGCTTAAAATCGTGTCAGATAAAAAAAAATATTATTTTTTTAAAAAAGATTTGATGTGAATAAAATCGCGTAACCCTTTGATTTATATAATTGCAATAGCGATCTTTGTGCGATTACAATCACTTAGCAATGAAAACTTCTTGTAAGATCACATTGCAAGTTTGCAAATACTTGTTATAGTTACTTTAATACCAAATGGAATGGGTTGAATTTAATACAGGGTTCTGCACGCTCAACAAGGATCGTTGGACGTTAATTTCGTTGGACATGGATGTCCAACGTTTTCTTAAAGGCGGCCTTCGGGTCGCCTTTTTATTTATATGTGATGTCATATGTTAAATACCACCCAGTTGCAATCTTATTTAGAACAAGACCACGTGGCGAGAGGCATCTTCCTATTTTTACTGCTGATACTACTTCTCATTATTTTCAATATATTCAAAATTAGTTTTACGCCGCAAAGCCAGTCTGTTGCCGTTGAAACGATTACCCATACACATAATCATGTATTTGTAGCCAGTCCCTTGTTTGGCCAATCTCCGAACTCCGGCGTATTACAAGAAACGCGACTAAGTTTAAATTTAAAAGGGATTTTTGCAGCTTCTACTTCTGCAACCGGCTCTGCTGTAATTGGCACATCGAAGGGCGAACGGATTTATATTGTAGGGGATACCGTAGAAGGTGCTATTATACAAGATATTCAACCCGATTATGTGGTGTTAGAATTCCAAGGTAATCAAGAAATATTACGCTTGCCAGAGGGAGAACGCCTGACAAGCTCCAAGTAGAAGAACGGACTCATGCTAAAACGAATAATGTATCCTGTTTTGACATTGTGTTGCTGTTTTATGACAGTCATTGCGCTTGCGCAAGAACCTTTACCTCCGCTACCGCAACAAGCCGATTTGCGTCAATGGAATTTGCAAAACGTAGATGTCAAAAACGTTGTGGAAGAAGTCGCACGCGTCACCGGCAAAAACTTTATTATTGATCCCAATTTATCGGGTAACGTCACCGTTATTTCTAACCAGCAAATGACGCCTGACGAATTGTACGAATTATTTTTATCCATGTTACAAGTGTTAGGTTATGCCGCTGTAGAAAGTGCAGATGCAATTAAAATTGTGCCCGATGCAAAAGCAAGACAATTAGGCACTTTTATTGCCACAGATGCACAACCAGGTTCTCGCGATGCAATTGTTGCGCGCGTGATCAGTGTTGAACATGTGCCTGCCGCACAATTAGTGCCCGTATTACGTAATTTAGTTTCTCCAGAAGGACATTTAGCAGCTTATGCACCTTCCAATAGTTTATTAGTGGTTGATCGTGGTGAGAACGCAACAAGGCTCGCAGATATTGTTCATAAATTAGACAGAGCAGAGACAGATGGCATTGATATGATCATGCTCGAAAATGCTTCTGCTGATGAAGTTGTCGCTTCTCTTGAAGCGTTAGTGGCCGTACGTCGCCAAGGTGATGCTGCAGGTGGACAAGTCGCTATATCTTCGGATGAGCGCAGTAATAGTATTTTATTAAGTGGTGATAAAAGTAGACGTTTACAATTACAAGCGATCATTGCCCAACTGGATGTTACAGTTGAAGGTGAAGGCAATACGGAAGTTATTTATTTACGTTTTCAACGCGCGGAAGATTTAGTACCTGTTTTAGCCAATATTATGGATAGTTATGCTTCAGCGCAAGATAATACGATTACCCCGGGCGCTGCATTAGCACAAGTACAACAACAACCTGTTGCAGCGGCTGTACAAATAACACCTTCTTCTGAAGCAGGGGAAGGTTATCGAACATTTACAGATAGACAAGCAACGGGTGTTTCTGTAGGTGGTTATGGTATTCATGCAGAACCAAATATGAATGCATTAGTCATGACGGCACCACCCGCATTGATGCGCAGTCTTCGCAGTGTTATTACACAATTAGATGTGCGTCGCGCGCAAGTTATGGTGGAAGCGATTATTGTTGAAATAGAAGATACAGAATTAGAAGAATTAGGTATTGAATGGCGCGGCGGTGGTAATATTATCGGCGGCACAGCGTTTCCGAATGCAGAAGGCTTTTCACCATTGGATGCTTATCAAGCAACTTTAGATGCAGGTGGCGAAGCATTACCCGGTGCAGGATTAAACGTTGGCTTTATTCATAATGGTTCGATTAAATTTTTAATCAATGCTTTAAGCTCAAATGTGAATGCTAATATTTTATCAACACCTTCATTGGTGGCGCTTGATAATGCAGAAGCACAAATTACTGTGGGTAATCAAATTCCATTTAAGATTGGTGAGTACGCAACAACCGGTGATTCCAATACTGTAGAACCTTTTAATACATTTGAATACCGCGAAGTGGGTTTAACACTGCGGATTAAACCACAAATTACCCAAGGTGATGCGGTTGTATTACAAATTCAACAAAATGTGGATTCGATAGGCACGCCGACAGCAGAAGGTGAACCTACAACAATTGTGCGCGATATCACAACTTCCGTATTAGTAAATGATAAAGATATTTTAGTATTAGGCGGATTGATTCGTACACAAGAAAATGATAACACCTATAAAGTACCTTATTTAGGTGATCTGCCGTTAATTGGTAATTTTTTCCGCGCGCAAAATACCACAACGAGCAAAACTAACTTAATGATCTTTATGCGCCCAACCATTTTGCGTGATCGCACCGAAAGCTTAGAAGTGACCGGTAATAAATATAATTGGATGCGTAATCAACAAGTGCTAGATAATACCATTGATTATGAAAAACAAATTCCAGAATCACATGGTCGACTCGCACCTTTTGAAGAAGTTGAACCCATGTTACCTAAACCGTTTCAACCCAGCAAAGATGTAGCTGATCCGCATATCGTATTAACTACAGATGATTTTCCTGATCAATAAGGGGTATATTCGCAATGACGACGGATGTACCTGTAAAATTACCATTTAGCTTTGCTAAAAAATATCATGTATTAACCCAACCAGGTGAAGAACATGATATTTTGGTTTATCAACAAGAAACACCCAGTGAAAGTTTATTAGAGGCACAACGCCTTATAAATCGCCCGCTGCAATTGCAGTGTGTGACGCCGGCTGAATTCGATAAATTATTAGAAACAGCTTATCAAACCAGCGAAAGTTCTTCATCCACACAATTATTGGAAGATTTAGGTGAATTAGATTTACAAGATATGGCAGAGTCTATTAATGTCACCGAAGATATTTTAGAGAGTGAAAATGATGCGCCTGTTATCCGTTTAATTAATGCGCTTTTGCGCGAAGCGGTGCGCGAACATGCTTCTGATATTCATATTGAACCTTTTGCAGAGCGTCTCATGGTTCGTTTTCGTGTTGATGGTGTTTTACGCAATGTAATAGAACCACCACCTGCATTGACACCTTTACTTATTTCGCGCGTTAAAGTTATGGCAAAATTAGATATTGCAGAAAAACGTTTGCCACAAGATGGTCGTATCGCTTTACAAATTGGTTCGCGTGCTGTGGATGTTCGGGTTTCAACCATGCCTTCTAATCATGGCGAACGTGTGGTGATGCGTTTACTGGATAAAAAAGCGGGGCGTTTAAATGTAAACCATTTAGGTATGGATCCTGACAGTGCGCGCATAGTCAAAGAAATCATTGCAAAACCCCACGGTATTGTTTTAGTAACGGGCCCAACCGGCGCAGGTAAAAGTACCACGCTTTATGCGATGTTAACGGATTTAAATGATGCGACATGTAATATTTTAACGATAGAAGATCCTATCGAATATGATTTACCGGGTATTGGTCAAACTCAAGTTAATGCGAAAGTAGAAATGACTTTTGCCAGAGGCTTGCGCGCAATTTTGCGGCAAGATCCAGACATTGTCATGATAGGGGAAATTCGTGATCTTGAAACTGCAGAAATCGCTGTGCAAGCCAGTTTGACGGGGCATTTAGTATTATCAACACTTCATACAAATACAGCTATCGGCGCTGCAGCGCGACTCATCGATATGGGTGTTGCACCATTTTTATTAGCATCGAGTTTAATTGGTTTGATTGCACAACGTTTAGTAAGATTATTATGTCCTGTTTGTAAAGTTCAAGTAGAAGCAACGCATGCGGAGCGTGAAATTCTTGCGCCAAATTCAACGCAACCTTTAATGGTTTATCAACCAAAAGGTTGTCCAAATTGTCAAAATACCGGTTATAAAGGACGCAGTGGTATTTATGAAGTGATTCTTGTTGATGATCAAATTCGCAATATGATTCATGAAAAACAAGGTGAAGCTAAAATGATGGCTTATGCGCGCCAACATTGGCCCAGTATTCGTCAAGATGGTGTACGCAGAATACTTGCAGGCGATACAACGTTAGAAGAAGTCATGCGCGAAACAGCAGAGGATTAATATGGCGGCTTTTGAATATACGGCGTTAAATGCAGCCGGTAAAAAGGTTAGTGGTGTATTGCAAGCCGATAGCGCTAAACAAATTCGTAGTCAATTACGTGATCAAAACTTATCGCCTTTATCTGTTGAAAAAATAGAACATAAACAAAAAATAGAATTTTTTAGTCGTACGCCGCGTTATAAATTAAGCAGCGAGGAATTAAATTTATTTACGCGTCAATTAGCTACTCTGATTGCTGCGCGCCTGCCGATTGCAGAATCGCTACAAAGTATTGCGGAGCAATCTGAAAAACCCAGAATACAAAAAGTCGTAGGTGCAATTCGTGCAGGCGTGATGGAAGGGCAAAGTCTTGCACAAGCACTCGCACGTTTTCCTAAAATTTTTTCTGAATTATACCGCTCAACTGTCGGCGCTGGCGAAGCAGCGGGTCATTTGCCCGAAGTCTTAACACGTCTTGCCGATTATCTTGAAAACCAAGAAAAATCCATGCGTAAATTATGGGGTGCATTGTTATATCCAGCATTTATCGTAATTGTTTCTTTATTATTTGTGGTTATTTTATTAGTGTATGTGGTACCGCAAGTAATCGAAGTCTTCACTGAAACTGGACAAGCTTTGCCATTTTTAACGCGCGCATTAATTTTTTTAAGCAATGGTTTGCAGCATTATGGTTTGTGGATATTAATCGTATTAGCGATCGGTTTAATTATTTTTTTACGTGGACTTAAAAATTATGCCTTTAAAACCCGCGTGCATGAATTATTATTACGATTACCTTTAATTGGTCGAGTGTTACGTGTGGCGAATACTGCACGCTATGCAAGAACCTTGAGTATTTTATCTGATGCTGGCGTATCTATTTTAGATGCATTAACCGCAGCACAACGTGTTGTCACCCTGATTCCCATGCAAGAAGCGATGTCGCATGTCGTCACGCAAGTGAGAGAAGGTATGAGTTTAAATAAAGCCTTAAAACAAACTGGATTTATGCCCGCGATGAGTATACATTTAATCGCAAGCGGCGAAGCAACAGGGCAACTGGAAGAAATGTTGCTACGTAGCGCTAATATTCAAGACAGTGAAGTTGACCGTTTAGTTTCTGGCAGCTTAACTATCTTTGAACCTTTGATGATATTATTTATGGGGGTGGTTGTTTTATTAATCGTACTCGCGATTTTATTACCCATTTTCGAAGTCACACAAATTGTAGGGAGCTAGAGCATGATGGATTATCAACGTAAAAAACAAAGTGGTTTCACTTTAATCGAAGTAATGGTTGTGGTGATGATTTTAGGTATTCTCGCCGCGATTGTTGTACCGCGTATCGTCAGCAGACCTGAAGAAGCAAAAATTGTAAAAGCAAAACAAGATATCGCGCGTTTAGAAGCCGCTTTAGATTTATACCGTTTAGATAATGGTACGTATCCTACACAGCAACAAGGTTTAGTAGCGCTGGTTACAAAACCGACTACACCACCTTTACCTACAAATTGGTCAGCCAGTGGTTATGTAAATCGCTTGCCTACCGATCCTTGGGCCAATGATTATCAATACCGTAATCCTGGTACGCATGGAGAAATTGATATTTATTCTTTTGGACCGAGCGGTCAAGAAGGCGGTGAAGGTACGCAAGCTGAAGTGGGTAATTGGTAGAAAATTATATACTTAACTTTTAATGTTAAAGGTGGTCGCAATTTGCGGCCACCTCAATGCGAAAAACAAAAAAAGAAGGCATAAGCACGCTGCGGCATAGCGCCGCAGCTGGGCGAGATGTATATTAGAACACACCTTTTAGATTCACATAAGGTCCGCTAAATGTGACATCAACCGGTAGAACAATGGTAGGAGCAGGTAGTGTCGCCACGGCTTCGCTGTAGTAATCCACTTGATATCCAAGTTCAAGACCTAAAGTAGAACTTTCTTCGTTATCAAATACATACACATAATCGATACCTAAATTGGCTCTTAAGTTAGTAACGGAATGACTGTCAATATCATTTTCATTATCGTATGTCACTGGGACATCATCATCAAAGTTATATTGCCCTTGTACGTTGGATAGATCTAAATCACCCAAATAATAAGCCACTGAGGCACCACCCACAATTCCAACACCTTGATTAAAGGAATAACGAGTATCAATGCCTACTCGTGGACCCCAACCGGTAAATTCACTGTCTTGTGTAGTATTAACGGTTATATTGTCGCTACCAGGTGGTACAGAAGAATAATCTATATTACTTTTGAGATTTTGCTCCAATTCTACATAGGCTAAACCGCCGACAAATCGCATTTGCATATGTTCACCAATATTCATGTATTGGCTGATTAATAAATCAAAGGCATTGAATTCATAACCCAAATTGGAATCTATATCACCAGTAATTAGGCCTGAATTTTCATTAGGAGCCCCGAAAGTTGAGGCTGTATCACTGGTGTCGAGATTACGATAAGAAAGTTCAATACCATTGGCCGTATCGTCAAATAGATAGCCGATTGATGCTTGAATACCAAATTCATAATCTGGGATTACATTAGTCGTGTCCAATATAAATTCGTTTTCTTCTGTGGAATCGACTCCAAATCCATAGCTTGTATTATCAGCAGAAGTCTGAGCATAGACTGTTCCTATAGTTGCTGTGACACCACCTTCTAACATGGGTACAGTTACGATTTCTTGTGCATAAACAAGGCTTGGAATGCTGAGTGTGAAAGCGGCTAAAGAAGAGAAAAATAGTGTATTGATTTTCATCATTTAATCCTTTAAATAGAGTGATGAGGCCATCATACCTTGAATTAATATTAATGACCAGCGTATGCAAAAAGTGTAAAATAAAAGTCATATTTCGAAGATACTGGGATGATGCATAATGCCTGAGTTACCTGAGGTAGAAACCACGCTGCGTGGTATAGCACCGCATGTGTTAGATAAAAACATTAATAAAGTGGTGATTCGACACTATGGTTTGCGCTGGCCTATTGCGCGTGATATTCACAAAAAATTAGTGGGTCATCAAGTTGCGCAATTAGCGCGCAGAGGTAAATATTTACTTTTACATTTGACGCAAGGCACATTAATCATTCATTTAGGAATGTCAGGACGTTTGTGTATTGTAGACAAAAATATACCCGCACAAAAACATGATCATGTCGATGTTGAATTTAATAGTCAAAAAGTATTACGTTTTACAGATCCAAGACGTTTCGGTGCCTTTTTATGGACAGAAAATCATGATGATCATAAGTTATTAAATCATTTGGGCCCAGAGCCGTTAACTGAAGTGTTTTGCGGTGAATATTTATTTGCTCGAGCTAAAAATAAAAAAATAGCTGTAAAAACATTTATCATGGATCAAAAAATAGTCGTAGGCGTGGGAAATATTTATGCTAACGAGGCATTATTTCTAGCGGGCATAAATCCTAGTCAATCTGCATGTCAGATTACATTATCTAGATATGAAAAATTAACAGAACATATAAAAAATATTTTAAGGCAAGCGATTAAGCAAGGCGGAACAACGTTAAAAGATTTTTTAAACAGCGATGGCAAGCCAGGTTATTTTTCGCAAAACTTACTTGTATATGGCCGAGAAAATAAACCTTGTACGCATTGCGGCACGACTTTAATGGGCATACAAATTGGAAAGCGTGCTACGGTATTTTGTCCAAAATGTCAGGAAAAGGATTAAGAATGCAATTACCCAATAATTTTATATTAAAAAAAGATGACATTGTATTATCGATCATCGATGAAAATGATCAAGTGGCTTTAGAAAGCATCTCTCAAGATTCTAGAATCTGGGCGCATAATCCCCACTTTAACGATCCTAAACAATTTCCAGATGAATGGTTTAAAAAAGCATTGCAACAAAAGGAGAAGGGCACGCGCATACCTTTTGTAATTCGATATAAAAATCAAGTGATAGGTTCAACCAGTTTTTATGATATGGATGATCATAAGGTCACAATAGGATACACATGGTTACATCCTGATTATTGGGGGAGGGGCATTAATGGCGTGATTAAACAAATGCTTTTACATTATTTGTTTACCTGCGAAAAATTAGGTGAGGTTAATTTTGTGATTGATATTTTAAATTTACGTTCGCGCGCAGCAGTCGAAAAACTAGGTGCCATCCAAACAGATACAATTTATAATCACATACAACGTCCAGATGGCAGTTGGCGCGCTTCCATTGTATACAGTATTACTCCCCACTCACCAGAGGCCATATAAAGCATGAATATTTTTAAAACAATCCCAGAGCTTGGGAAAATACCGCCACAAATACCGTGTTTATTTTATCATGATGATAAAATTTTAGTATTAAAACAAAACGATGAATTTATTTTGCCTCATTATCAACAATTAAATTTTATACTCAATACGCAATCCGTATTTTTTATGGATGCCGACGATGGTACAAGATTATTGGTGGCTGATTTGAGTGATGTAAAAATACCGGGTATCTTTTCCTTAGAAAACACGCGTAATATTTATCATTATTTTAATGCAGCACAGCGTCATTGGATAGCTAAAACTTATGGTTATGTTCATTGGTATCGCAATCATCGGTTTTGTGGACGTTGTGCGCATGAAAATGTTTTAGATGAAAATGAATGTGCCATGGTGTGCCCAAATTGTCGCATTTATTTTTATCCTAAAGTAAATCCGAGTATGATTGTTTTAGTCCATCGTGGTCCAGAAATATTATTGGCACGATCGCCGCATTTTTCTCCAGGATTGTACAGTGTGCTGGCAGGTTTTGTTGCACCGGGTGAAACATTAGAACAAACAGTAATGCGTGAAGTTAAAGAAGAAGTGAATATTACAGTTAAAAATATTAGCTATCAATTTTCACAAGCATGGCCTTTCCCAGATACATTTATGTTGGGTTTTTACGCAGAATATGCTGGCGGTGAATTACAAATCGATAAGAAAGAAATTGAAGATGCAGGCTGGTATATGGCTGATAATTTGCCGGAACTATTACCACGCAGTATCAGCATTGGGCGGCAGCTGATAGACAATTTTTATAAAAAACAATGAGTTATAATATCAGGTTTTTGTGAGACATAAAAAAGGACAAATATGAAAAATTTATTTTTAAGCATTGCAATCGGGATGCTCTTATCATTAACCCCTATCAGCTTTGCGCAAACTGTACAAAAACCCGCTGCTTTACAAGCAGGTGATACCGTAGGGTTAGTCTCTACCGGATTTCGGATGTTAGATGATATGGAATTGCAATTTGCCATTGAACGTTTACAAGCTTTAGGTTTTAAAGTGAAAGTAGGTGATGCAATTTTAAAACAACATGGTTATTTTGCAGGCACAGATGCGCAACGCGTCGATGATATTCATAAAATGTTTGCAGATAAAGACGTTAAAGCTATTTTTCAATTGCGCGGTGGCTTTGGCAGCGCGCGCTTACTTAATTTATTAGATTATGATTTGATCAAGAAAAATCCAAAAGTGTTTATGGGTATGAGTGATACCACAGCATTATTATTAGCGATTTATGCAAAAACAGGATTAGTGACTTTCCATGGCCCGAATGCCAGCAGACCTTGGCCAAAATTTACCCAAGGTTATTTGCAATCGGTATTATTTAATAATGAACAAACAGTGTTTAGTAATCCTGTCATTCAACAAGATGATCTGACGCAAACAGAAGATCGCATCCAAACGATCACTCCTGGAACTGCTAAAGGTCGCTTATTAGGCGGTAATTTAGTGGTGCTGGCTTCCATGATGGGTTCTGATTATTTACCCGAGTGGGATAATGCTATTTTATTTATCGAAGATATCGGTGAAGATCCTTACAAAATTGATCGCGCCTTAACACAATTAAAATTAGCCGGCGTTTTAGATAAAATTTCCGGTTTTATTTTTGGTAAATGTAATGAATGTGTACCCACCACACCGGGCAGCACTTATGGCTCTTTTCATTTAATGCAAGTATTAAACGATCACATTAAACCCTTAAATATCCCCGCTTATTACGGTGCAATGATCGGTCATGATAGTCGTATTTTTACAGTACCCGTGGGTGTTGTAGCGACTATGGATGCATCCAAAGGAACTATTGCTTTGCAAGAGCATGCTGTTCAATAACATTTAGAAATTATTTTTGCAATCTCGTTAAATAATTCAAAGCGCACGTGCGTATTGCGAAACACTAAACCCAGCTGTCGATATGGCGCTGGGTTTTTAAAAGGGATGTAACATACATTTGCGTTGGATGTTTGTGCGGCTAGCTTAGGCATTAAGGTTGATCCTAAATTTTGTGCCACCATATGACGCAAGGTCTCAAGACTTGTTGCTTGAAAATCGCCTTGATGTGCTGTTTGAATATTGTGACATACAGCGAGCGCTTGATCGCGTAAACAATGACCGTCTGCCAATAATAATATTTTCTCATCAACAATATCAGAAAGCGCAAGGGATTTTTTCTTGGCTAAAGGATTTTTATGATTCACTGCAAAATAAAATGGCTCCGTAAATAAAGGAATAACGGTTAATGAATCTATTGAGATGGGTAATGCAACTATCGCTAAATCCAAATCACCATTTTGAATTTCATGTAATAAATCTTGTGTTTGGTCTTCATGCAACCATAAAGATAGTTTTGGTAATTGGTTATGTAAGTTTTGAATCATTTGCGGCAATAAATAAGGCCCGAGAGTAGGAATAATGCCAAGGTGCAAATCACCGGTAAGCGGATCTTGTACGGTTTTCGCATAAGTTTTTATCGCATCAATATCTTGCAAAATACGCTGCGCTTTTTGTGCAATCACTATTCCTGCAGGCGTTAAGCGTACATTTTTATTATTACGTTCTACCAATGTCACACCTAAGCGATCTTCGAGCTTTTTGAGCTGAACGCTGAGCGTAGGTTGGCTCACATGCGTCATTTGTGCTGCTTTGCCAAAATGCAGTGTTTGGGCCACAGCCACCAGATAGTTTAAATCGCGCAGTTTCATAGTTAAAACCTATTGATATTATTAATACAATACATTTTACAATAGATTAAGCCTAAAGTATAGTTTCATTATGTTCATTTAAATTAAAGGAAAATACCATGAAAACAGCACCCTTAAAATTAGTTTTGGCCAATACTTACGCCTTATATCTTAAAACTCAGAATTACCACTGGAATGTGACTGGAATGCATTTTGCTGCTTTGCACCGCTTATTTGACGAGCAATACAATGAATTAGCCGAAAGTGTCGATGAAATAGCCGAACATATTCGCATGCAAAATGATTTGGCACCGGGCTCATTTAATGAATTCCAAAAAATAAATAAAATTTCCGATGCAAAATCAAATCTTGATGCGCAAGCCATGATTACTGATTTACTAGAAAGTCATACTTTATTATTAGCATTATTAGAAGATACCTTAAAGCAAGCACAAATCGAGTCTGATGAAGTCGTCGCTGATTTTATGATTGAGCGTATGGGTGCACATAAAAAACACCAATGGATGTTGCGAAGTTTGATCGCTTAAGTAATGTGTATTCATAGTAGATCCCTATTGCATGTAAAAAGGATTTTACATACAATGTAATTATATTATAATTATATATGCAGAGGGAAAAATGAGTGATATTCACTTCGAATGGAATCAAGCAAAGGCCAAATCAAACTTTTTAAAACATGGAATCAGTTTTGATGAAGCTAAGGCAGTGTTTTTGGATGAGAATGCTAGAATTATCGAAGATCCAGATCATTCTGAAGAGGAGGATAGATTCATTATATTAGGCTTTAGCTTTAAGCTACGCTTATTAATCGTATGCTATTGCTATCGTGAAATCGATGAGACTATTCGCATCATTTCTTCACGTAAAGCGACTCGGAATGAGGCTAAAATTTATGAGGAATATTGATATGAGAAAAGAGTATGATTTTTCTACTTCCAAAAAGAACCCTTATGCGAAAAGATTAAAAAGGCAAGTCACCATTCGTATAGATGAAGAAACAATTGCTTATTTTAAAGATATGGCAGAAGACAAAGAGATTCCTTATCAAACACTGATTAATCTTTATTTGCGAGATTGTGCTCTAAAACACAAAGATTTAAAAATTAATTGGAAATAAAGCGAATCCCCATAATCCCTTGCCCACCGCGTGCGAGGGCTTCTGGTTTATCGCTTAATGATAATCCGCCCAACGCGTAAACGGGTAAGGAAGTTTGCGCAGCCAATGTTTGAAAAGCGTCCCAACCCAATGGTGTTTTCTCAGGATGAGATAATGTTTTTTTTACCGGTGAAATCGAGACAAAATCTAAATGTAATTTTTGTGCATGTAGAAGTTCTTCTAGGTTGTGACAATATGCACCGACCCAGTAATCTGTTGATAAAGGGCGCTCGGAATATTCCATTAAGCGTTCTGAATTTAAATAACAGCCTTTAGCATTTAATTGTATTACTTGTGAAACAGAACCATTAATCATGAGTGGGATATTGTGTTTTTGGCAAAAGTCAGAAAATAATGAATACACATGATTAAACGCGTCAGGGTTTAATAATGTTTGTCTAAATTGAATCGCACGAATGCCTTGTTTGAATCTTGTATCCAAAAGCGCTAATAAAGATTCGCATTCATCTTGCGCGTTAATGTCCGGTGTAATCCACCAACAATCCGGTAAATGTATCATCTTTGGGATTTTATATGAGTTGTTTAAAATAGGCAAAATGTGTTAGGGTGGGCTTCGTTTTCATGGAGGTGTTTATGCACGATACCACACAATCTCAAGCTTTATTTGCACAAGCCAAAAAATTTATTCCAGGCGGTGTTAATTCGCCAGTGCGCGCTTTTAAAGCCGTAGGCGGTACACCCATTTTCTTTAAAAGTGCCAAAGGTGCGCATTTATTTGATGAAGATGGCAATCGTTATATTGATTATATTGGTTCATGGGGACCGATGATTTTAGGACACTGTGATCCCGATGTTGTTGCTGCAGTACAATATGCGGCAAGTCAGGGTTTAAGTTTTGGCGCGCCTACCGCATTAGAAACACAATTGTGTGAATTATTATGTCAGCTGGTTCCATCATTAGAACAAGTACGTTTAGTTAATTCCGGCACAGAAGCCGGCATGTCTGCAATTCGCTTAGCACGTGGCTATACCGGTCGCGATAAAATTATTAAGTTTGCCGGTTGTTATCATGGCCATGATGATTCTTTATTAGTGAAGGCTGGCTCAGGCGCCTTAACGTTTGGAACGCCGAGCTCACCTGGCGTGCCACAAGGTACGGTAGCAAATACCTTAACTGCTTACTTCAATGATTTAGATAGCGTTGAGCGTTTGTTTAAACAATTCGGTGAACAAATCGCCGCTATCATTGTAGAACCTGTTGCCGGTAATATGAATTGTATTCCTCCTGTAAAAGGTTTCTTGGAAGGATTGCGGCAATTGTGCGATCAATACGGCAGCGTATTAATTTTTGATGAAGTCATGACAGGATTTCGTGTTCATTTAAATGGCGCTCAAGCTTTATATAACATTAAGCCGGATATGACGATATTGGGTAAAGTCATAGGCGGCGGTTTGCCAGTCGGTGCATTTGGTGGTAAAAAAGAAATTATGAAGCATTTATCGCCTGAAGGACCTGTTTATCAAGCGGGTACTTTATCCGGTAATCCTATTGCTGTGACGGCAGGATTAGCGACCTTGCGTAAAGTGCAAGCTCCTGATTTTTATGAAAATTTAACTAAAAAAACACAAGCGCTTTGCGATGGATTTGCACTCGCAGCCAAAGAGGCTAATATTGCTGTGAGTACGCATGCCGTCGGCGGTATGTTTGGTTGGTATTTTAGTGATGAAAAAAACATCACTACTTATGATCAGGCAATGGCTTGCAATAGCGAGCGATTTAAGTTATTTTTCCATGCGATGTTAAATGAAGGTGTTTATTTAGCGCCTTCGTGTTTTGAAGCAGGATTTGTATCAAGCATGCATCAAGAAGAAGATATAGCCTATACATTACAGGCTTGTAAAAAGGCGTTTCAATTGCTTTAGGAGAGTATTATGCCGGGGACTAGTAAAAATATTGATTTCCAACCTTATAAACCTAAAAAGGGTGAAGATTACATGAGCGATGCGCAATTAGCGCACTTTCGTTCTATTTTGGAAAAAATGCGTCAAGAGCTCATGGAAGAAGTCGACATGACGGTTGCGCATTTGCAAGAAGAACCAGGCCATTTACCTGATCCCAATGATCAAGCCTCGCGCGAAGAAGAATTTAATTTAGAATTAAAAACCCGTAATCGTGAAGGCAAACTGATTCATAACATTGAAGCAGCGCTAGATCGTATTAATCAAAAAGCTTACGGTTACTGCGAAATGTGTGATGAAGAAATTGGTCTGAAACGTTTAGAGGCAAGACCCACAGCCAAGTTATGTATTGATTGCAAAACCATCGCTGAAGTCAAAGAGAAGCAGTTTGCTGAAAGTTAACCACGGGCGATGTTGTTGAGATTGTGATTCAAAAGTTATTTAATATTTTATTTAAAAAAAAATCGGATTACTCTGAACAAGCGGTAATTATTCCACGTGCAGCGCATGGTCTGTCTCGCAAACACATTAACCCTCACGCTATAAAAGTTTTATACCGATTGAATGACGCAGGTTTTGCAGCGTATTTAGTGGGCGGGGGTGTGCGGGATTTATTGCTCTGTAAAAAACCCAAAGACTTTGATGTCGCCACGAATGCCACACCTGAAGAAGTTAAAAAATTATTTCGTAATTGTTTACTCATTGGTCGCAGGTTTCGTATTGCGCACGTGCGTTTTGGTCAAGATATTATTGAAGTCACGACTTTTCGCTCAGAGTCTGCGGGTGGTGATGATGAGCGTAAACATTCAAAGTTAGGCATGTTATTGCGTGATAATGTGTACGGCACTATCGGTGAAGATGCCATGCGTCGCGATTTCACTATCAACGCCTTGTATTATAATATCGCAGATTTTTCTGTGACAGATTTTACCCAAGGTATTCAAGATTTAAATGACAAAGTCATCCGTTTAATTGGCAAGCCCACGGTGCGTTATCAAGAAGATCCCGTACGTTTATTACGTGCCATTCGCTTTGCGGCAAAATTACATTTTACTTTACACGAAGACACTGAAAAGCCCATCGCGAAATCTGCAAATTTATTGGTACATGTTGCACCGGCACGTTTATTTGATGAATTCTTAAAATTATTCTTTAAAGGTGATGCGCGCAATACTTATTTTTTATTAGAAAAATACGGTTTATTAAAATATTTACTACCCATAGATCAAGAAAAATTATCTAAAGATCAGCAAACATTTATTGAGCAAGCCTTAATTAAAACGGATGAGCGCGTTGAGCATGATCAAAGCGTTAATCCTGCTTTTTTATTAGCGGTATTTTTATGGCCCAAGTTTAATGATGCGTTAGACGCATATAAAGCAGCGCGTTTGAGCCCAACATTGGCCACACAAAAAGCCTTATCCAAAGTATTAAACAGCAATGAATTACCCATGGCGATTCCTAAACGTTTAACAGAAATTATTAGTGATATTTGGTCGCTGCAATGGCGCTTAACTTATTTAGTACGCCATCAAGCGGTTTATATGAGTGTTCATAAACGCATGCGCGCAGCTTATGATTTTTTAGTATTACGCGCCAGCAGTGATCCGACTTTATTAGAAGCAGCGGCGTGGTGGACGCATTTTCAAGCTGTTGATCATGATGCCCAACAATTATTATTAGAACAATTACCGGTTGCACCTAAAAAAGCAAAACGTTATAAAAGAAAACCGAATAGGAAAAAAAGTGAAAGCGTATCTAGCGTTGGGGAGTAATCTTGAAGACCCCGTTTCACAATTAAAAAAAGCCTTATCGCATATTGAAAAAATCTCGCAAACGCAAATATTAAAAATCTCGCCTTTTTATAAAAACCCACCCATGGGCCCACAAAATCAAGATGATTTTGTAAATGCAGTGATAGAACTGGAAACAGATCTAGACGTAAAACCACTTCTTTATGCTTTTCAAGCGATAGAGCAAAAAATGGGACGGGTGCGTTTAGAGCGCTGGGGTGCACGAATTATTGATTTAGATTTATTGTTATTTGATAATTTAGTTTTTCAAGATCATGAATTAACACTGCCGCATCCTGGAATTTATGATCGTATATTTTTCTTAAAACCTTTGCATGATATTGCGCCGGATTTATTATTATTTAAACCCGAACTAATAGCCATTTTAAATAATGACCGTGCGAAAATGCAAGTGCTTGTGGATGATCAGGTCCTGCAAACCCTGTCTTGATAATTTGCAAATTTTTATTACAAGCCAATGCTGCATCTAAAAGCATGCGCATAAAATCTTCTAAACTCATCGCTTGCGAACAACTGCAAGTCAGTAAATAACCGCCTGGTGCTAATGCGCAAAGTGCAGCTTTATTGAGTTGTAAATATTTACGCTTGGCATTATTTAAATGCTTATGCGAAGGCGCAAGTTTAGGTGGATCTAAAATAATTAAATCTTGTCCCTTATTTTCAAGCAGTGCCTCTTGCGCTTCTTGCTCGATAAAATTAATTTATAATTATTGATTCTCGCATTTTCTTGTGCAAGCGCTATTGCAGTATTTGAGGTGTCCACACCTATCACAGAACTTGCGCCACCTAACGCAGCATTTAAAGCAAACCCACCGTTAAAACAGCATGCATCTAATACTTTTTTATTTTTCGCAAGACTGCGCACCAGTAAACGTGTTTCACGCTGGTCACAATAAAAACCTGTTTTTTGTCCGTCGAATGGATTGATTTGATACAAAATCCCATTTTCTTTAATCGTGATATTGTCTATATTATTGTGAGTCGTAGATTCGGGTAAATCAACACCATCTTGTTTTAGTGATTTTTCATGAAAGCGCCAAATGATTTTTTTCTCGGGAAAATGCGCGTTTAATAATTCTTCTAATAAATCTTTTTGCTGTAAAACATAAGCGGCGCTTCCTTGTGCAACCAAATACTCACCCAGTACATCAATCGTTAAACCTGAAAGTTTATCGCCTTCACTATTAATTAAACGGTAGGCATTAGTTTCTTCATTGGGTAAATTTAAAGTACGACGCAAGGCAATCGCATCTTGTATGCGTGCATTTAAAGCAAATTTTATATCTGCAAATTGCGCACCTTCGCTAGTCCAGGCAATTAAGCGCACGCGATACAGCGAATGTGGATTATAAAAGCCATAAGCAATAGGCACATGTTTGGCATCGTTTATACAGACCCAATCGCCAAGGGTAAGTTTCCCTTCTTGTTCAATGGCTTTGGGATAAACTAAAGGATTCCCTGCCCAAAAAGGCTTGGAAAATCCGGGTTTAATGGTGATAATAGGGATGTTTTTCATGTTAATATAGACTACCTTGGAAGTTATGCTGCGTCAATTATCATCGATAAATAATTATTTAAAAGGAAGCATTTTTATGTTGCTGGCCAATAGTGCTTTAGCTTTGCCACAAGGATTTGTGGATGTGCAAACCATAGCTCCCTCGATTATTGTCGATTTGCGGTATATTGGAGATGATAATTTTATCGGCAGACCGATTCCAGGTTACAAAGACAATCGCGCAGTTTTAACGCTCGAAGCTGCCCAAGCCTTAAAAAAAGCGCAAGAACTCGCTAAAAAAGATGGCTACTCTTTGGTGATTTATGATGCATATCGCCCGCAACGTGCTAGTGGTGCGTTTAAAGTTTGGAGCAAGGATATAAACGATATGCAAATGCAAGCGTGGTATTATCCCAGAATTAATAAAAAAATGTTATTTGAAGAAAACTATATTGCGGAATTTTCCAGTCATAATCGCGGTAGCACAGTTGATATTACCTTAATTTCTTTATCTAAAACGTTGCATGCGATTAAACCCGTGCGTCGCACCTTAGAAGATGGTTTTGAAATTTGGTTTTTAGATGATGGTACCGTAGATATGGGTTCTTCATTTGATTTATTTGATAAAGCATCGCATTATGAAAATGATTTAGTAACACCTGATCATAAAAAACAACGTGAATATTTACGTTCGATCATGGCGCAAGCTGGCTTTGATCATTACCCCGAAGAATGGTGGCATTTTACGCTTAAAAATGAACCATTTCCCGAAACTTATTTTGATTTTTAATAGGACTAAATTCATGGCTAAACCTCATGCCCCACGTAGTGTATTTACTAATCCGATTCATTTTATCGCCTTTGGTTTTGGCGCCGGCGCTATACCGTTTGCGCCAGGAACATTCGGTACTCTAATTGCCATCCCACTTTATTATGTGATGCAAGATTTAAGTTTAATCACTTATTTATTAACGACGGTCGCGATTATTATTTTCGGCACGTGGGTTTCCCATAAAACCGAAAAAGATCTAGGCGTGCCTGATCATTCAGGCATAGTTATCGATGAAATTGCTGGATTTTTAGTGACCATGATAGCGGCGCCCAAAGGGTGGCTTTGGATTGCATTAGGTTTTATTTTATTCAGAATTTTTGATATTTGGAAACCATTTCCAATTCGTTATCTTGACCAACATGTCCCCGGTGGCGCAGGGATTATGTTGGATGATATTATTGCTGGGTTTTATGCTTGGATTGTTTTGTGGGCAATCGTTAGGACTTTGGCTTAAGTGGGTTAAACGCTTTTACCAATTCATCATGAGTGGTGGTATTGCCGAAGAATCCGTGACGATGGGTGTTTAATATTTTCTCATCATAGCTTCTTACTACAAGCGTATTCTTCTTTGGTTTAAAAGACTCATTATTGGTGATTTCATACATTACTTGGTAAATAGGGTCTTGAGTCTTTGCTTCATTAACAATCTTCTTCATCTCATTTAAGGCATCTATTTTTTTCTGTACCGTGGGTGCATCTATAGTACACCAGCTGAAACAGCCGTTTATTTTTTCTTCTAAACGTTTAATCTGAATATCCAATGCTTTAACTACTGATCTTTTTAAGAGCTCTGATGGTGTCTGTTTATTTTGTATTGATGCTGCCGGAGTTATAACGGGAGTCACGTTAGCGGGTGATGGAGGTGTGCTGATCTGTTCATGCGTATTTGTTTGTTCAGCTTTAATGTTATTTTCTTTTTCAACAGTAGCTTGTTTTAAGCGTGATTTTGTTAATTGAACGCCTGCTTCTTTTGCAACTTTTTTCAATGCGTTAAGCGTAGCCAATGCATTTGAATCTGAATCTTCGATTAGTTCAAAGCAGTCGATATAAAACCGTTCAAGTTGAGCTTGGTATTGCTCGAGTGGTACATTGTAATTTTTAGAATATTCTGAATAATCTCTAACCAATTTTGTAAAATACTCGGCAACTGTTAAGTTTGATTTTTTAAACGCTTCTTTAAAAGAAATATTCGAGGTTTTTGTCTTAGGTGAGCCTTCAGATTTTTGCGGCAATATTTTTTTATTTTCGTAGTCACCGAAAAAATATTTTTTACCTTCAGGCGTATTTGCTGGCAGCACTTGTGCGGCTGCTTGTTTCCCTGAGTAGTCAACCTTTGCTTTATCTTTTGGCATGAAAAATCCTCTAATCGAATGCTTATACAGTTTTATAACTTATATAGATTATAGCAGAGATTTCTTAAGCTCAGATTAAAACTAACAAAGAAAACAGGGCTAGAATTAGCCCCGTTTACGGTCGGTTTCTTTAAGGAATTTCTTACGGATACGGATATGTAGAGGGGTTATTTCTACCAATTCGTCGCTTTCGATAAAGCTTAAAGCTTGCTCTAAACTAAAACGAATCGGCGGCGTCAGTACAATATTTTCATCAGTACCTGAAGCGCGCATATTGGTGAGTTGTTTTTCTTTGACGGCGTTTACGACGAGGTCATTATCACGTGAGTGAATGCCGACGATCATGCCTTCATACAATGCCGTTTGCGGTTCTACTAATAGGCGGCCGCGTTCTTGGAGATTAAATAAAGCAAAACCTGTGGCTTTTCCGGTTTGATTAGAAATTAATACGCCGTTATTGCGGGTATTGATCTTAGATTTAGAAATAGGACCATAGTGATCAAAAATATGATACATCAGGCCACTGCCAGAAGTCAGGGTCAAAAATTCAGTGTGAAAACCTATCAATGCGCGGGCAGGGGCAATATAATCTAAACGCACACGACCTTTGCCATCACTGATCATATCTTTAAGATCGCCACCACGTTCGCCCAAAATTTCCATAATTGTGCCTTGATGTGTTTCTTCAATATCTAAAGTAACACTTTCATAAGGCTCCAGAGTTTCGCCGTTTTCTTCTTTAGTAATTACTTCAGGTTTACAAACAGCCAGCTCATATCCTTCACGACGCATGGTTTCAATTAAAATCGATAAATGTAATTCGCCACGACCACAAACACGGAATTTATTAGGATCGGGCATGTCTTCAACACGCAAAGCTACGTTATGAATCAATTCTTTTTCTAAACGTTCTTTAATTTTACGACTGGTGACATATTTGCCTTCTTTGCCAGCAAAAGGTGAATCATTAACTTGGAAAGTCATGGTCACAGTAGGTTCTTCTACTGTTAATGGTGGCAATGCTTCTACATGATCAGGCGCACAAATCGTATCAGAAATGTGAATATCTTCGATCCCGGTAATGGTGACAATATTGCCGGCAAACGCTTCAGGAACTTCTTTACGCTCTAAACCGTGATAACCCAGAATTTGTAAAATACGACCACGGCGTACTTCACCTTCACGATTGATAATGCTAACAGGCATATTGCTCGTCATTTTGCCACGTTTAATACGACCAATACCAATAGCGCCGACATAACTGGAATAATCCAGTGAAGAAATCTGCATTTGCAATGGGCCTTCTTCATCTGCATTAGGTGGCGGCACAAAATCTACGATAGCATTGAATAATGGATCCATATTGATATGTTCATCTGTTAAATGCTTGATAGCAAAGCCTTGTAACGCAGATGCATAAATAATCGGAAAATCGAGCTGGGCATCGGTTGCACCTAAGCGATCAAATAAATCAAATACTTGATCAACTACCCAATCAGGGCGCGCGCCTGGGCGGTCAATTTTATTAATCACAACAATAGGGCGCAGGCCATGGGCAAATGCTTTTTGGGTCACAAATCGTGTTTGTGGCATAGGGCCTTCAACGGCATCAACCAATAATAATACTGAGTCTACCATCGTTAAAATACGTTCAACTTCGCCGCCAAAATCCGCGTGTCCTGGGGTATCGACAATATTAATATGATAACCATTCCATTCAATAGCCGTGTTTTTAGCCAAAATGGTAATACCACGTTCTTTTTCAAGCGCATTAGAATCCATAACCCGCTCAACTTTATCGGCTCTGGCGTCCAGCGTACCGGATAGTTGTAATAATTGGTCAACTAGGGTGGTTTTTCCGTGGTCAACGTGGGCGATAATAGCGATGTTACGCAATAGTTTAGACATAATGTGCTCATTCTAAGGGTTGAAAGTAGGACATTATATCTGAAAATTTGCTGACTTGCTTAAATATAATAGGTGCTTTTGGTCATTATTTTTGAAGATAAAGACATAAGCAGTTGAATAAGTTGAGGTAAAGCTTCACCGCCCGCAGCTAAGGCATCTTGTTGGTGTTTGATTTCATCACACTGCATTTGCGTGATTATCGCGCGGCTTTTTTGATCATGCTCGGGTAAGCGCAAGAGATGATCAGATAAATGATCGGCGACTTGTTGTTCGGTTTCTGCAATAAATCCTAAACTGATTTTATCTGAAAATAATCCTGCCAACATGCCGGTTAAAACTGAGCAGCTGAAAAAACCTAAATTTAAAATACTGGGGCGGTCATTTAATTCTTCTAAACGTTGTGCGCACCAAGCGAGGTGATCGGTTTCTTCATCGGCAGCGTTCAGCAAGTGTTCTTTTGTTTGTTCATCTTTAGCGACTAAGGCTTGTCCTAAATATAAAGCTTGCGCGCAAATTTCACCTGTGTGATTAATGCGCATTAAGCTTGCGCAGAATTTTTTATCGGATGCCGATAATTCGGTTTCTAAAATATTTTGCGCAGGCGATATGCGTTTTGCAGGGCGCGGGCTTAATATTGAATTTTGTAATTCAATTAAAAATTGGTCAAGCTTGCTATAAGACAACATCATTTATCTATATACGTTTCACGTGCATGGTCTGCTGCATCGGTTGCTGCAGGATCAATATACATGGGCGTGGGTGCAGCAGAAGCATCATAAGCTTCTAGTAAACATAATTCTGTTGAAACGCTGCAGACACATTGTGGGCCAGGGAAATGTGGATTTAGATTACAATACCAATTAATATTTGTAGGTTTTAAATCTGCGCGTGTACCGGCTTGTACGAAACGGATGACTTCACCGTCGTAGTTGCCGTGGTAATCGCATTCAAAATAACCGTAGCTGTTTTCTAAATTTGTGAGTTGGATCCAGCGGGCTTCAATAAAACCGCTAACTTTGGTGGAATTGCCTTTTGCGTGTTGTGGGAAGGCAAAATGTCCTGTCCAACCAGGAGCTTGTGAATACCAGCTGTATTCGCCGGATGTGCGTTTAATTTCTTTTAGGCTTGGGCAGGTATTATTAGCATTCATGTTTGCAAAGCTCGTAAAACTTGCGAGCAGTAATAGACTGGATAAGAGCATTCTTACAAACATGGTATTGTCCTTATATAAAATACAATAATAGCTAACTATGCCTTATTTTAGTATCTTTTTGGTAAAACTCGCGCGTAAATAATAGCCGCGAGGTAGGGTTAATATAGGTTCTCCGCTTTCACCTATGCCGTTGGAGAGTATGCGTGCATGGGCTGCTTTTGGTCTTAATTGTAGATAAGTTCCGTGACCTGCTGTGATATTCGCTAATTGTCCTAAACTTATCATTTCCATTAACTCTTCCCAATCTGTTTGTAGTATTTGTTCTTGCGTTTCACTGGGTTGCCATAAGACGGCTTGGCCTATTTTTCGGTCGGTGATGGGGGTGGTTTTGTTTGGGGTAATAATGGGGATCCACAGGATTTTTTTAAGTTTTTGATAGACTGGGGATTCATGCCAGGTTTGGCCTAGGGTTAGCGTGAGGGATGCGCTGCAAATAAATGTGGATTCTAAAGGTTGGCCTTTTGGATTGATGGGGATGGTTTTTAATTCTATTCCTAAATGTTCGAAGTCGGGTTGGGGTTTGTTGCCGCTGGTTGTGCCTAAAACAATTTCTAATAATTGTCCCACAAAACCTTTACTGGTGCGTGTATCATTAGGCACAGAGAATTGCCATTGGCTGGCTAATTCGCCTACACTCATATGTTGTAAAGCATAAGCTTTTTGCAAGAGTTGTTCTGTTGTTTGTTGAGGAATAGTCATTGTATCGCCCAGTATACCATTTGTTTTAGGATGTTATCATGTTGCATTATCCAAATATTGATCCTGTTGCTTTGTCGCTTGGCCCTATCAAAATATATTGGTATGGGATCATGTACATGCTTGCATTTTTTTCTGCGTGGTATTTAGGTGTCATGCGTGCTAAAAAAAGTGATACGTGGACACAAGCACAGGTGACCGATTTAATTTTTTACGGCGCTTTCGGCGTTATTCTGGGTGGGCGCTTAGGTTATGTTTTATTTTATAAATTTACGGATTTTATTCATGATCCCTTGATGCTAGTGCAAATTTGGCAAGGTGGCATGTCGTTTCATGGTGGTTTATTAGGCGTGTTGGTAGCGATGCTATTGTTTGCAAAAAAATACCATAAAACTTTTTATCAAGTTACAGATTTTGTTTCACCGCTTGTGCCCCTTGGTTTAGGTTTTGGACGTATGGGTAATTTTATTAATGGTGAATTATGGGGACGTGTTACGGATGTACCTTGGGGCATGGTGTTTCCACATGCAGGGTCGCTTGCACGTCATCCTTCTGCGCTTTACCAAGCTTTTTTAGAAGGCGTGGTATTATTTTTAATTGTATGGATATTTTCCAGTAAACCACGGCCCACTATGGCAGTGTCAGGTGTATTTGCTTTAGGTTATGCTATTTTGCGTATTTTTTCCGAGATGTTTCGCGAGCCGGATGCGCACATCGGTTTTGTATTTTTAAACGCTATTACTATGGGACAATTATTGTCATTTGCTTTAGCCATTTGGGGCATATTATTAATTTATTTTGCTTACATAAAAAATAAAGAGGCTTTATGAAAACATATTTAGATTTATTACGTCATGTACGTTTTAATGGTACAGAAAAAACTGATCGTACAGGAACAGGGACGCGTAGCGTGTTTGGTTATCAAATGCGTTTTGATTTAAATCAAGGTTTTCCTATGCTCACGACCAAAAAATTACATTTAAAATCGATTATTCATGAATTGCTTTGGTTTTTACAAGGTAATACTAATGTAAAATATTTACAGGAAAATGGTGTAAAAATTTGGGATGAATGGGCTGATGCAAGCGGTGAATTAGGTCCTGTATATGGTCATCAATGGCGTTCATGGCCTACAACCGATGGACGTACGATAGATCAAATTACACAAGTGATTAAAGAAATTCGCGAGCATCCAGATTCCAGACGTTTAATTGTATCAAGCTGGAATGTGGGTGAAATAGGAAAAATGGCATTGCCACCTTGTCATTGTTTCTTTCAATTTTATGTGGCGGATAATAAATTATCCTGTCAATTATATCAACGCAGCGCCGATATTTTTTTAGGCGTGCCGTTTAATATTGCTTCGTATGCATTGTTAACTATGATGGTGGCACAAGTAACTGGTTTGGGTGTCGGTGATTTTGTTCACACCTTAGGCGATGCACATTTATATTCCAATCATTTAGAACAAGCAGACGAGCAATTAAAACGCGAACCTTTAGCGTTACCAACCATGCGCATTAATCCCAATGTAAAATCAATTTTTGATTTTACATTTGAAGATTTTGTTTTAGAAAATTATCACGCGCATCCACATATCAAAGCGCCAGTCGCAGTATAAGGGAAATATGATTTCATTAATTGCGGCTATGACTCATGATCATTGTATCGGCAAAGATAATCGTATGCCATGGCATTTGCCCGCAGATTTAAAACATTTTAAAAAAATCACTTTAAATAAACCCATTATCATGGGACGTCGTACTTATGAATCATTAGGAAAAGCATTGCCACAGCGCACCAATATTGTGGTGACTTCGCAAAAGAATTATATTGCCCCAGATTGTTTGATTGTTCATGATTTATCAGATGCAATTAAAGCCGCAGGAAATGTAGATGAAATTATGATCATCGGGGGTGGGCAATTATATTCTGAAGCGATTAATATCGTAGATCGTATGTATTTAACGTTTATTGATTTAAACACACAAGGCGATACATTTTTTCCAAAATGGAATGAAAATGATTGGCGAGAAATTTCTCGGGAAACGCATCAAAAAGATGCGATGAATCCTATGATTATGCGTTTGTTGTATTAGAGCATAGTGCATGAATCACTTGAAGATGGTTTTGGATAGAGTGTATCTATAGAAAGAGCATCAATCATGGCTATACGTTTTGCTACTGGCGCGCTCACAATCTCTGCTATATATGGCTTTAGTTTACTGTTTATCGGATGATTGTGTAAAGCACAAATAAATTCTGCGCATTGGGTGGGAAAAGATTTTATATTATGTAATGTTTGAATACACCAGATTTCAAAATCTATAGAATTTTCTCGGGTAACATCAAGGATTTTTCTCCAATTCCACATTGAACCAGCGAAATTAGTATTATTGGGAATGGAAGGATTAATATTTTTTTGCTCTAGTAATGGCTTTAGTTCAGTTATAATCATCTCTTTAGTGATCATGGTTTTTATCAAATTCTTGGGCGCATCGTTCATATCATCAGACAGTAATAGATTTAAAATATTTTGATAATTTTCATCTGTAAGTTCATCGGACATATATTGTTGTAATTGCGATCTCTTATTAGCAGCTTCTGTTTGATTTGTTTTATAACCACCAAAGTCTATGAGTTCAAATTTAATATGATCCTCATTGTCTGTGAAGCCAATATTGTTTAGATTATGAATATCACAGCTTTGATATATAAATGCAATCGCGAGCCCCTGCACTAATCCAACAGCAGGTTTGCCATAAATATATAAATTTTTTTCATCAGTACGAATAGGATCTAATGCGATCAATTTATCTTTATTAAAAAATTGATAGAAACTTGAGAATAATATATCGGTAGATTCTTTAGAGAGTAAATATGCTCTTGCTTTTAAAAAATCATTTAGAGTAATGAATTTTGTAAATAATTTTGAAGTAATGATTCTCCCGTTTTCCAGGGTGCGCTCTTTACCCAATTGACGATAATTTTTTCTGATATATTCCGCGCGACTATGTTCCTTTGTAGCATCTATTTTTATAATCCAACGATGCAGATATTTTGTGGCATCTTTTTCTGAAAATGAAATACGCTTTACCCCAAAAGAACCATCAACGGCACTATGAGGTTTTTTCCATATATTCATAATGTATACTGCATTTGCATTAGATGTAGGATTCTTGCGATCGATCTTTTCTAATTGATGATGTTCAAGTAAATCTGCAGTGTTATTTAAAACATCTAATAGACGTTTTTTTAATAATGCAGGTATAGCATTATCGCTAGCAAGTTTTTCTTTGAAAATTTTAATTAGATCGCTATTGGGTTTGTCTGCATTTGTTACTAATAAATTAATAAACGCTAGGGCATATTTGCGCTCATTTGCGTAAATATCATCTTGGCTGGGGTATAGGCATAGCTCGCCGATATCATCGTAAACAAATCTCACAATGGCTATATGTAATGCATCTGTGAGTGTTTTCACTTCATTGATCTCTTGCTATATATGTTTATTATAACAATATATAGTTAGTTGTCAATATTATATTACTTCATTAATTGAAATTTCAGCTTTAAAATAATTTAAGTCCACAATATTTATGAAAATGCCTAAAATCATCATCAGATGTAATAAGAGGAATTTGATGATCAATGCAGCTTTGGGCAATTAAAGTATCTGCCAGTCGAGCTTTTAATTTCTTTTTAATTAATTTAGCACGGGTAAGACCGGTTCTTTGCCAAAATCCATTTTGCAGCTCAAGAGTGGGTAATTCTGTTAAATATTTAATAGCATCAGATGTTAAACAGGGATCACTTAATAATTCTGATAAAACAACAGGCGGCAAAATTAAAGAATGAAAGGAAAGAATTTCATCCACTTTATTAGTTTGTACGTTTTTTTTGCCTTTAAAATAATCGATTAATACAGAAGTATCAGCTGCGATCATTTCTCGCTCCGATCTTTACGAAGTTCATTAACGTCAATAGTAAAATCAATTTTACCACGTAAGGTACGCAAATGTTCATAAGCGTGGGCTCTTGCTAATTGCTCTAAAGCAATTTTCAAAGTCTCAGTTAAGCCTTTGCCAGTAGATTCTTGTGCTTCATGTAGTAATTTCACCGGTAAATGGGCAGTTACTTTTTGTGTTTGTATATGCTGCATAATATTCCTTAATATAAGTTACGTATAGTATACCGTAACCTGTTACGTAAATCAAGATATTTTGCCAAACACAGTTGGTTTTATGTAAAATACCCCTATGTTACCCCAATCCTTTTTTGACCAAGACGCAATCAAACTCGCCAAAGCCTTACTAGGCAAAATCATTCGCCGCAGAATTCACGGTGTTTGGTTATCCATGCGAATCATTGAAACTGAAGCCTATTATTTAGTAGATAAAGCATCTCATGCCTCTTTAGGATTTACAGAAAAAAGAAAAGCACTGTTTATGCCAGCAGGTACGATTTATATGTATTATGCGCACGGTAAAGCATCAATGAATGTTTCTGCACAAGGTGCGGGTAATGCAGTATTGATTAAATCATGCTTTGCACATTTTGATAAAAAATCGCCTAATGATACTCAAAATATTATGCAACAATGGCATGCTAAAAAACGATCAACCCAAAAGCTGGGTAATGGTCAAACCATTATGTGTCGATCGTTACAATTAACAGTGCCGCAGTGGGATCAAAAAACCTTCGATAAAAAAATATTTTATATTGAAGATCAAAACTTAAAACCACAAAATATTATTATCGCAAAACGTCTTGGCATTCCATTAGGTCGTGATGAACATTTACCTTATCGTTTTATCGATGAAGAGTTTAATCGGTTTTGTACCAAGCCTGTTAATTTTACCAAATTATAATTTCGCTTTTGGCTTTAACCTTGGGTCAGCGTATTTCATTGCGTCAACATATTTAGGATCATCAGGATTTTGATTCATTTTAGCTGCCGCATGTGCATAAGATACACCACCCGAGCTCCAATAAGTATTGACTCTAGCATTATTAAGTACCATGCCCTTATAACTAACTGGGCCTACGCAAGGCATGCCAGTAGCACTATTAGCTCTCCGACCTGCGTAAGGTTTAGCAAAACCTTTTTCGATCAGAATATCTAAATCTTTTTGTCCTAAAACTTGACCGGTTGTATCTCTTCCAAGCAGCATAGAAATGGAGCGGGGGAATTTATTATTGGCAGCATTTAATTGCAATAAGTGACGATCTTTAAAAAAGGGATCATTTAAATTGGGGATGGCATCCGCATAAAATGATTTTGTACCACCCATCCCAAGCATTAACACAGGTTTGCCATTTTGATTTTCATACCAACATTGCCATGCCAATACTACACCATCTTGGTGAACTTCCATCCCATGTCGACGATCTTTATAAAGCTCCATTTGATCGTCTGGAATAGGTAATTCTATAATAAGTACAGCGCCCGCAAAACCAGCATAGGCCGGCTCATCAAAACCAAATCGTGATAATAATCCTACTTCCTCTCCAGGACAAAAAACATAGCGTTTGCGCCCATAGTCGGGATCTTTATCTTTTTTAATTTCACCGTTAACGATTAGCCCAGTAATGGCCTGAGGTTTTTTAGGATTATCTAATTCAATACCTTGTACGGTTTTATTGTATTTAACTTCAAAACGATTTTTGCTTTTACCTTTTGAATCTGAATATGTGCCAAATCGTTTTTCCATGTATTGATGAAATAATGGAATAAATTTTCGGGTATTAATACAGCCGCCTGGGCGCCAAACGGCGGTAATACCAGGTTTCCATTCATTATCATTTAATGCATTTTGTGAACAATATTCAGATAATAATGGATCAAGCTCTCTAACCTGCGCAGGTGTTAATTTTTTACTGTTTTGAAAGCCATATTTTTGATGTATGGCAATAATTTCATCTGCTTCTTGGTCGGCAGTTGCTTTTTCAATTAAATCGATGCGATAACCCTTTTTTAATTGCATTATAGAATCATTAGATTCGCGACAAGGATGGAAGCCTGATTGTTCTAAAATATCTTTCAATTCCGGATCGGCATCATCATAAAACTTTTGCCAAAGCTCCATGGCAATAACACCCAAATCTAAAAGTGCTTTGTTACGTGCTTGTAGATCTTCAGCGTTGGCACTAAATGCTCGGATGGCTTCAATAAATCTTTTCGCAACTTCACTGTCCGTTATTCCGGGCAAGCCTGGATGAATGCCACCCTCATTAAAAGCTATTTTTAACAGCCGTTCAAATTGATCAATCGGTGGAATAACCGCTAACATTTCTAGGATGGTTATGCTAGGTACAATATTAATACTGGTAGAATTATTTTTTGCGTATTGATCTAATACTCTGACAATAAGATTGCGATTTTCTTTTTCAGCAGCTTCTAATGCATACCAGGCTTCTGTTGTGCCGACAATGCCAGCACCTATAATGGTTAATTTATCAGGCATGATCATTGCTCCTTAGAATAAAAATTTTTATAATATGCATCTAGCGCCATAGCGCCGCCTAAATGAACATATAATACTCGAGAATTTGGCAGGATGTCACCGTTTTTAATTAAGCCAATCAAACCCGCAACTGACTTTCCTTCATACACCGGGTCGGTAATCATGCCTTCTAATTCAGCCATTATGCGAATAGCATTGATGGTGGCGTCATCTGGAATACCATAGGCAGCTCCCGCAAAACGTGGTTCAATAATAATTTCATTTACATCAATTTCACGATGAAATTTAACCAAATGTGCTGTTTCCTGTGCAATTTTATGAACAGCTTGTAGTGTCATTTGCGCATTGGCTGCTGTATCAATACCAATGAGTTTTCTTTTTTTCTCACCCGCAGCAAAGCCGACGACCATACCTGCTTGCGTTGAACCCGTGCATGTGGCAGTAACAATCGTATCAAAAAAAATATTTAATTTTGTTTCTTGTTTTTCTAATTCATTTACAAATTCAACGTATCCTAAGCCACCTAAAGGATGATCAGAGGCACCGGCTGGAATGATATAGGGTTTTCCGCCTTGTTGTTTAATTTGTTCAACAGTTTCAAGCAAAGTCTGCTTTAATGCGGTGGAATAACCTTCGCCTTTTAATAATGTTTTGGCGCCCATGACTCTTGATAATAAAATATTACCAATTTTATCGTATATTGGATCATCAGATGGTGCCCAATCTTCTTGTACTAAATAACATTTCATTCCAGTTGCGGCCGCTGCTGCTGCTACCTGTCTGGTATGATTAGATTGTATGCCACCGATAGAAACTAATGTATCACAACCTTTTGCTAAAGCATCTGCTACTAACCATTCTAATTTTCGAATTTTATTGCCGCCATAAGCAAGGCCGCTGCTAACATCATCACGTTTAGCCCAGATCTCAACGCCAAGTTCCGCGCTTAGGCGTTTTAATGGTTGCAAGGGTGATGGAAAAAATCCTAACGAATAGCGTGGAAATTGATCAAGATTAATAGCCATGTTTATATTCCTGTTGTATTTGCGTACTAAAAGCATAGCAATACAACATGAAAATGTGATTTGTATTTTTGTGCCAAAATGATATGATTATTTGGTATATTATTATATAAATAAATAATATTCTGAAATTTAAGTAAAACAGTTAATTTTATTCACAAGAAGGCGATGTTATGAATCTTAATGCTACAGATATCAAGATCTTACGTTTACTGCAAAAAGACGGTCGTGCTACCAATGTAGAAATTGCCAAAAAAACGCACATGAGTCCCGCAGCCTGTCATACAAGATTGCATAAAATTTTAAAATCAGGCATTGTTCAGAAAATTAAAGCGATTTTAAATCCCGCTGCGTTGGGGTTGGAGGCAACGGTAATTGTCGGCGTTATCTTAGATCGCTCAACCAAAGATAGTTTTAGTGAGTTTGAAGCAGCTATAAAAAAAATTTCCATCATAGAAGAGTGTTATTTAGTCGCAGGAGATGTAGATTATTTTTTTAAAATCCGCGTGAAAAATATTAATGCGTTTAATGATTTTCATGCTAAAAATATTATTAACTTCCCTGGGGTAAGGCAAGTGCGCAGCTTTTTTGTACTTAAACCTATTAAAGAATATGGGGATTTGGTTATTTAACACTACACTTGGAGAAACCAATATGTTTATTGAATTTAGACGTTATATTCTAAAAGGCGATATGTTACCGGATTGGGTCCGTGTGATGGAAGATAAAATTTTCCCTTTTATCAAACAACATGATATGAATGTATTGGCAAGTTTTGTTTGTCCTTATGATAAAAGCCAATATTTATGGTTAAGACAGTTTGAAAATGATAAAGAGAGAGTAAAGCAATACAAAGCAGTTTATGAAAGTGAATTTTGGGGCACCCAAATTATTCCGAATGCTGATAAGATGTTAGAGTGGGAAGGTATCAAAGTCATTAACATCGTGCCTGATCCGGTGCAAAATTTAAAACTGCTCTTTTCTCCCGAAGATTTTATTGAGTTTAGACGTATCAAAGGTAAAGCAGGAAAACTACCGGAAATAAAAAATTATATAAATGGTATATGGCAAAATGAAATGGCGGAAAAAGATATTATTATCAAGGCCGTATTTACTGTGATGCAATTCCCCGATGATTATTTAATCATGTTGCAGTATCAAGACCCCGAAAAACAAAAAATAACCGCTACGCTAAAACACGATGCGATAGCGGATACTTATTTAGAAATACCGTTATTAAAATCAGCTGGATATGATCATTATTCTGGATAATGAAAAATAGGGCGAAAGGAACAGGCATCTTGGGTTAATATTGTCTCACCTACCCATTGTGCCCATGCTTCATTAGAGTGGTAACGATAATCTTTGCGTAGTAATTCAAATCCGCGCGCTAAATCTGCTTCGTTGTCCGCTTCATAAATAGTAATTTGTTTTTCAGCATCACTATTTAATGCTCGATATCTACGGCAAGCGCTCCACATCGGAATATCAGCCAGAGTCTTAGGCAAATAATTTTCATGGTACCATTTCATAAAACTATTGGTGTTTTTATCAGATAATTCAACCATCACCGTAAAAAAAGGTTTTCTGCAAAATATTTCTCTTGTTTGATTACGTGCATGACGATATATTTCTTCGTAAATAGTAAACTCTGAAAAATAAAGTCCTTCAGGCATCTTTTGTTGCAAATATTCCAACCCTTTTTCATCTGAATCCGGCAAAATAGTTACATGGCGCTGTGTAAACCAAGATAAACTACCGGCCGTGCCATATTCTTCAAAAACACGGGAGCTTTTGCAAGCAGGCAATACTTCATGTAAATAACTCTCTAAGAAAGTGCTTAAAAAGCTTGGTTGAATGCGGCATGTGTGTAATATCAATTGTTTCTCCAAAGTCTTGCTGTCATATTATTATTAATCTAAAATGGATTATTGCAAATGGAGGCTATATGATTTTTGAATTGAGAGAATACGATATTCAACCAGGCGCTATGCCCGAATGGATTCAATTAATGCAAGAACATATTCACCCTTATCAAACCCAATTAGGCATTGCATTTATAGCAAGCTTTATTAGCATCGACAATCCGAATAAATATATTTGGATTCGCCGTTTTCCCAGTGAAAAGGAACGTGAACGTTTGTATCAAGCTGTATATGAAAGTGAGCATTGGAAAAGCCATATTAAACCCCACATTGATAAAATGCTAATACGTGACACTATGAAAGTCACTTTGATGGAAGCAACGGCTATTTCACCCATTCATTAAAGGTTATATTGATGAAAATCCATGATTTTTTAGCTAAAGAACATGTCATCGTTACGGATGCCCCGATGGAAACACGCATCATGTATCAAGCAAAAATCCCTATGGATAAAGATGCTTCTATTTTTCGTTTAGTCTATACACAAAATGAACGTGAAGTTTTAGCGGGATTATATCGGCAAGATCTCAATATCACATCAAAGTATAATCAAGCCATTATTTTAAATGCACCCACGTTTCGTGCCAGCTCTGCTCGCATTGCTAAAATTGGATTCGATGCAAAAAATACTGCTACGATCAATCGCGATTGTGTACAAATGGTGCGAGATATTCGTGATGAATATCCCATGTTTTTAAATAAAATCATGATCAATGGTCCTATTGGTCCGAAGAATGATGCATATAGTGCACAAGATGCTATTACAGCAGAAGAAGCACGCCATTATCATGCCCCACAAATTGAAGGATTAATTGCCGGCGGCGCGGATATTGTGAGTGGTGTCACATTTCCAAGCGCACAAGAAGCATTAGGTGTTGCACAATGTTGCTCTGATTTTAATGTGCCTTATAGTATTGGTTTTGTATTAACAAAATGTGGAACATTATTAGATGGAACAAAAGTAACAGATTTAATTTCAACCATTGATAACCATGTAAAAACCCCACCTGTTTATTACATGATTATTTGCTCGCACGCATCTATCGTCAAACCAGGTCTTACACCTTATCACGAAAATTACAAACGCATTTACGGCATTAAAGCAAATGGCAGTGCAAAGTCTCCTGAAGAACTTGCCAAACTTGATAAACCTGAGACAGATCCACCAGTTGAATTTGCAAAACAAATGCTCGCACTACGCGATCAATTTGGCTTTAAAATTCTGGGTGGTTGTTGTGGAACAGATCATAGGCATGTGGAAGCCTTGTGTCAGATGTTGGCTCATGATTGAATTTCAAAAATTGTTTCCTATTTTACAGATTCCAATAAAAACATTTTTTGTGCTTTATTCTACATTATTATGGAACATTTATTTATGATCCTGATGGCAATAATATTGAAGCGGTTAGTCATGAAAAATAAATTATTTTTCATATGCTGAATCATGATCTGTATGTAAGGTTAAAATTCTAAGAAAATTTCCATCTCTTAGCGCTGTAGCACGATACTTTTGTGAAAATCTAAATGAATAAATGCGCTCATTGTTATTGGTTCTTTTAGAAGATATAGATTCCCATTTTAAGCCCTTATCTGCATACAGCATTGGCCAGGTCATTTGACTTATTTTGTATAATATTTTAATCAGAACAGTTAATTCATTTTTTCCTAATGAAAATAGATTTTTTTGAAAAATAGGATTATTCATATCAATCTCTATCTGTTTTAATTTCATCGACCATTCCTTTGGTTAATTCTCTAAAGTTATTTACAGGTTCATTTTTTTCTGCCCAGTCTAAGGCCTGTTCCAATTTTTCTAGGTGTTGGGGCTCATGTATCCACTTTTCTGTATCGGGAACAAATTGACCTGTTTTAATAATCCAGGTTCCCGCATCTATTTGATCCAGAATGATCATTTTCCCCGCAAATGCTTTGCCGAGCGAAACTTGGCCATTAGGGCCAATAAATTTAACTTGTGGATGCATGGTTATTATCCTATTTTAGTGAAATACAAAAATATTATAATCCTAATATAGGATAATAACAATATGCTGATGCTCAAAACACCTTAATCCCAAATGGATTTGAAAACACATCACCCACACCAGAATCAAGGCAATCTAAATCGCCGAATAAATCAACAGTGCACTGTAATACCGTATTATATATTGGACTATTAAACCCGCCATCCACGACATAAGCATAAAGTGTATTTTTAATAGTTTTAAAAGAGATGCCTATTGGTGTATGAAAATTGTTGCCAGTTTTTGTGCAATTGCTGAATAAACCATCATGTGGGTCTACAGAGCATTTAGTGATCGCGCCGCCAGGCTCAGAAATATAAGCATAAGTATGGTTAGCAATAGTGGCAAAATCTACATCAGCTGCACCATCAAAATTCGGACCTGCACCAGAGTCTTGGCAATTATAAAAACCACCATTTGTTCCAACTTTACATTGAATAATCGAGGCGCCAATTTGATAATCACCATTCGCGATATAGGCGTAAGCCATAGTATTAAAAGTTTTGAAAGTAATATACATCGGACCATTTAAAAATATTGGACCTGCGCCGGAATCACTGCAGTTGTGATTTTCTAATTGTCCGTCTTGACTCACTTTACATTTTTGTACAGTTGATGATCCATAACTTAAATAAGCATATAAGGCATCGCTTTGATGAAAATTAATTCCTGAATAAGAAGGCACATCGCTCAAGGTGCAAGCATTTAATTCACCGAGATGATTGAACTGACACTGGGTAATATTTGCGGGGTAATTGTTATTGGCAATATAAGCATATTGACCTGCAAACGCGATATCTAAAGGTGTAGACAAATTGTCTAAAAAATAATCTTCACAATTTTCAAATTGACCAGTTACGGGATGGAGAGTGCACATAGCAATACTGCTAGGAGAGGCCGCATTGGTAATATAAGCTTTATTATTATGCGCAAACACAAGACCAATATTGAGTAACAAAACCATACCTGCAAACATTAATTTATTCACTTTTATATCCTTAATGATTAATCCATGATAAAACAAAAGCGTAATATATCATTTTTTTCATAATTGATCATTAAGATTTACA
Organism: Legionellales bacterium; assembly: GCA_041660525.1. GTDB lineage: Bacteria > Pseudomonadota > Gammaproteobacteria > JABCZS01 > JABCZS01 > JABCZS01. The sequence continues at coordinate 309,690 of JBAZWD010000001.1, forward strand.
GCATGCGCAACCAGACCCCGCAACAAGTGCGGGGTGACAGACTTGGGGAATTTATAGATTAGATGCTAAACAGAGAATCTACCTTGGCAGCACAAATAAAATCATTTTCAGATAAAGCATTAATCGCATGAGTAGTAAAACGTACAACACAGCGATTGTAGCTAATTTCCATATCCGGATGATGACCTTCTTTAAAGGCTAACCAAGCAACAGTATTAGTGAAGGCCATAGCTTGACCATAATTTTTAAAATTAAACGTGCGTTTAATTTCAGTTTGTTGTGAATTTAATTCCCAGTCATTAAGCGTTGCTAAATATTGATTAATACTCGCTGTATCTAAAATGGGCGTATCACCAGAACATGCAACACATTTTTTAGTGATTAATTCATTCATATTAATTTGCTTCCTTTAAATCTTGAAGTAGTGCATATAAAAAGCGACTGGCTTCGCCGCCAGTGACAGCACGATGATCAAAGGTTAATGAGATGGGGATCAATCTGTGCGCTACAATTTGTCCTTGCACAACAACGGCTGCGTCTCTAATTTTACCAACACCAATAATGGCGACTTGTGGAGGCACGATAACGGGTGTTGCAAATTGACCTGCGAATACACCAAAATTAGACAGTGTAATTGTTGCGCCCGATAATTTTTCTGTTGGAATTGTGCGATCTTTAACTTGGGTTTTATAAGTATTAATAATATTGCGCAATTCTGAATTATTTTGCGCTTTTTCAATCACGGGTACAAATAAACCTTCATCGCTATCAATGGCTAAACCGAGATTTACATCTGCAAATAATTTTCTAGCTTGCGCCGTGCTGTCATACCAGGCATTTAAACTCGGTTCAATTTTACAAGCATGCGTGATTGCGCGAATAATGCGCAACGTAATATCTTGATCATTCCAAGCTGCAATATCAGCTTCATCAAAAATTGTAGCGGGTACAATTTCTTGATGTGATTTCACCATCGCTTGCATCATGCTGCGACGTACGCCTTTTAATTGTTCATAATCGGCTAAAGGTTTTGCATGAGTGTGTGTGCCCGCATTTTTTACGTCTTGCGCCGTAATGGTATTATTGGGGCCTGTGCCCGTAATTGTGCTTAAATCAATATTTAATTGTTTTGCTAATTGTTTAACTGCAGGTGTGGCTTTAATCTGTGCGGTTTGTGAGCGTTCCATCACTTGCGCTGTTTCAGGAACAACCGCATTGCTGCGTTCAATATGGCCCACAACAGTGCCGGTATCTTGTTTTTGTGCATGTGTGCTGGTAATTATTTTAAAAGAAATTAAGGGTGCGCCGGTATCAATAATATCATCGGGATTACCGTGCAATTCACCAATTTCACCAGCCCAAGGTGAGGGAACTTCCACAACAGCTTTGGCTGTTTCCATGGAGACTAGGGGTTGATCAATTTCAACGGTATCGCCTACTTTAACATGCCATTCCCGAATTTGTGCATCGGGCAAACCTTCACCTAAGTCAGGGAGTTTAAATGTTTTCATATCGCTTCCTTATTAAAGAAAGGATTTTACCATATTATATTATTTACAGTAATAGTGGTGGGTGTTGTTACATCTGGGAGCACAGTCATAGTGCCATCAAGGCCTAAGCGATCATCATAAGCAAAGCTATAAATGAGATCGCCATTGGCATGTAAAGCTTTACCATAGAGATCAAACCATGGGCCGCCGGTTACACCTGCTGCTTTTAAAATGGGGTTATCGGTATAATAAAGATCGCTGTGTTCTTTAAAATAATGTTCACTTAATATAGCCTCATTAGGTGCCGGTAAAAATCCTACGACAAACGCCGAAGTTAAATCGCGAACAATTTCATCTTTATGCAAATTACCATCCGGTGCAAAAGTGCCTTGCGCTCCTGCGAAGAAAGGTAAAGAGTCTGTAGGTTTTTCAATTTCTGCAATAATCTCTTCGCGATTTTCATCTTTGAAAACAAAAACATTATTTTTATCGACTTGGCCAATAAAAGTTTGCGTACCATTATTAATTAGCAGCTCAAAGTTTTTATAATGATCCCAAACAAATTGAATGTAATTAAATCCAAATACGTCTTCATCATCTAAATAATGGCGATTAAATATATTATCGATCATCGCTTTGCCGGGCGAATGAATACGCAGCCCTTGTTTTTTCTCATTGTCATAATAGACGAAAAGTTTTTGCCATTCCGCTTGTTCTGTTACACTTTCATCAGTAATGGTGTTAATAAGATTGTTAAAGACTTCTTGAAAACTTTGCGTTAAACCGACTTGTTTATAGCCTTCAGGATTTGCATCGGGATTAGCGATGGTGATAGACAGACCAAAAAAATCAACCGCAGTTGGATTAATAAAAAATGCATTTTCTGCGTGAGAAAATTCTATTTTATCAAAATAAGTTTTTACATTTGGATCGCTAGGGTTTAAAGGATTTGGATGCACAATGCCTGTGCCCGTATGATCAATATAAAAAACCAAAGGTGTGCCAACGGAAATATACATACGCCCTGATGAGATATAAGGTATTTTCAGGCTTGTATCTTTAACAGATGCAAAACTATAAGAGTAATCGGAAGGATCGGTACTGGCATTTACCGCTTCACAATCAATACTATTATTTTCCAATAATTCAATAAAACATTGTTGCCCCTTATCATCTAGGGCGGTGGCTATAAAATAGACTTCTTGATCATCAAAGCCGCTGTTATTAATCAATTGAATATGGGTTATCGCCTCGCCATAGGATAAAAGGGGCAGAGCGCCTAATAACAAAAATGATGAATTTCTAATATAAGTTTTCATTTTTTGATGATAACGAGCTTATTTTGAAAAAGCTAGAGTGCTTGATAGGTCAACAAGGATATAAAATTATTCATCTTATCAGAGCTTATCAGAGATAAAAGGCGCGAGCGTTAATATTTTATTATAAATCAAATGGTTATATCTTTTTCAAATTACTTGCTTAAGCTTGAAGAATAAGATATTCTTATCAGAGGTTATCAGAGATTGATAGCGTACTTTCGATAATATCTTTATAAAACAAAGGGTTATATCTTGTTGACGGATACATATTTTTGGGAAAATTTAATTAAAGACGCTATTCATAGCAAAGCGGAATATAACTTTTTAGATTTTAAAAAAGCGCTATCCGAAGATAATGAGCGTCTGAAAGAGCATATCAATGCCTTTGGCAATCTTGAGCGAGGTGGCTGCTTTGTAATCGGTGTTGACCAATATATCCCAGTGGGCTTATCGGATAATTGGGATGAAACCATAAAAAGAATTTCAAGTCTTGCCAAAAATTCTCAAGAGCCTAGTTTAGATGTAAATGTATTTCCTCTATCTATAGAAAATAAAAAATTATTATGTTTACATATTTTACCTGCGAAATCTAAACCAGTATTTATTAACGATCGCGCACCCTTAGGTGGGCGAGCTTGTTTTAAGAGGACAGGTTCATCAACGATAGCCATGTCGGCGCAAGAAATAAAAGATTTATTAAGTCATGCACAAGAATTTTATTATGATGAATCTATAGTCAATGATGCTGATTTAGATGACTTGGACTTTGAGAAAATTGTAAAATTTTTACCTAATATAGATAAGAATAATATAAAGTCTGAGAAAAACATTTCTATATTAATTGATAATCGTGTTTTAATTGGAGATAAACATTCACCAAGAATCTCTGTGGCTGGTTGGCTTTGTTTTGCAAAAAATGTACAGCAAATACGCTTATTTAGAAATGCATATATTGAATTGCAGATTTTTCGTGGTGTCGCAAGAGATTTTCCAATTAAAAAATATGAAATAAAAAATGCTCTGTCTCATCAGATTGAAGAAGCTATACAAATTTTAAAACAAAATATCTGGTACATTCCTAAAATTCAAGGCTCCAAAAGAGAAGATGTTCTTGCATATCCTGAGATTATCCTTCGTGAAGTCATTACGAACAGTGTAGTGCATCGTGATTATAAAAAAATGCATCAACCTGTTAAAATTGCATTTTTTAGTAATCGAATAGAGATTGAAAATCCTGGTGGTTTAATGCCAGGCCTTACGGTTTTTAATTTGATACATAAAAGGGATTGGCGAAATCCTTTGCTTGCAGAAATAATGAGAAAATTTGGCTTAGGGGAAATGGATGGCCAAGGCATTGATCGTCTCTATGCGCAAACATTAGCAATTAAAGTACCGCCACCTGGATTAATTAATTCAGAAAATTCATTTAAGTTAATTTTGCATGCACCTAAATCATATGAAGAATTTGCACCGAAGGAAAAGCAAGACATGATGATTATTTTGGCTGTTTTACAAGAATCAGTCGATAATGAAAGTGTTCGAAATTGCTTTGGCATTTCAAGTGAAAAAGCGAGCACGCTTATTAAAGCCATGGTTGCTGATAAAATTTTTGAGCCGATAAATGACAGCAGAAAATATGCAAGATATGGATTGACGGAGAATTATCGAAATAAGATTTTTGGATAAACTTTTGACGAATGAATATTAGATTCTTATCAGAGCTTATCAGAGATAGATTGGGCTATATCTAATAATTTATTATAAATCAATCGGTTATATCTTTAAAATCCTATGAGACTGACTATTATTTCTAATGGTCATCTATTAAACCAATTAATGTTAATAGCCTTTTTAACTCGAGATCAACTTTTGCAACACGCAAAAGATCATGGAATGAAAATTTGGAACGTAGCATATGAGCTGTTAATCCGTTTTCGTATTCTGGCCATTCTTTACATAAAAGATTATATGCATTGCTCACGCTAATTTTTGAACGTTCTTTACCCGGCAGCATTAGGTACAATATTCCTTCTAGATTCGGTACTTGAAGACAAACAATGAATTTTCGTTTTTCAGCTTCTGCTTTTAATTGAGCGATTGACCAAGCATCATTATTTGAATCTGCTCGATCAGTATCTACAAGTAAAATATTATGCTTTGCTGTATTTCTATCTTTTCTTTTACAGGTTGTAATTGCTTTCTGAAGCATGGATTCGTAGCCACCGCCATTCAGAGGTTCATAATCTAAATGAATATTACAATTCTTATCCTCTAAAAGCCAATAAAGCCATTTCATCAAAGCTTGATTTTTATCTTCTACTGCTAAAAAAATTCTTTTTCGTATGATACGACTGGCCATGTTTTTATCCGATATGTGGAACTGCGCCTAGTTCACCCGAGAGATATTTTTTCATTAAACTAGGCTCGCGACGTAATCCTTTTATATCACGCGCACCATATACATTTGTGGATTGACCACAAGGTTTTTCTGTAAAAAATAGTTGCTCTTTTTCTAATTCGTCTAAAAGTGAAGGATTATGTGCGGTAAATAATAATTGAGCGTTATGTGGATTACGCTTGGAACTATTAAACCATCTAAATATTTCTGGTAATAATAAAGGATGAAAATCCGTGTCAATTTCATCAATAAGAGCAATGTTACCATTGTTTAGTGCATGATGTATGCGAGGGAAAATATTGACAAACCGTCTTGTGCCTGCGGACTCTTCTCCGAAAAGAATAAATCCATCTAATCCTGTATGTTTAAATTTTGCAAAAAGGCCTCTAGGACCTAGTTCGACAGACATGGATTCAAGTCCAATATCTAATCGTGAAAGTTCTTGATTAAGTTGTTCTAAATAATCTTTATTTTTAGAATAAATATTAAGTATTTCCTGCTCTTGTTGTTCATGTTGCGATTCAGTATTTATTCTGTTGAAGCCGCTGACCTGTAATAATAATTGTTGATGGATTTCATCAGCCAGTGAATGATTAAATTTAACCAGGGTGCTGATAACACTTGCATTAGGGCGAATACTATTTTTGCGTGGATCATCTTTTTTAATTTCAAATTCGTCTGCAAAATAAAATTCTTGCTGTTTGCGTTCAAATAAAAAACGTAACCTACCATTAGGTGCATAAGATAATGCTTCATAAAGAACTATCTTATTTTGCATATCTAAATGTGAAATATGTAATTCATAGCGAAACATTACGGAATGAGCACCATTAAGCTTACCATCAAAATCTATGGTAATTTTGGTAGGTTGTTCTAACCATTTTTTTTGTCTATAAGCCTGAAATCCACGACCGGCAATTTCGTTATCAAAACTGTAACGTGCAAATCCCATCGTGACTAATATAGCAGCTAGGATAGTTGTTTTACCCGAAGCATTTGGACCGAAAAAACCAATGACTGTAGGCAAACGTAAGTCTTTGTCTAATAAAGGGTTTTTAAAGCAAGATAAATCTGGAGCATTACCAGGAACGGCAAAAGCCAGTTCTTGACGCTCTGAGATAGAAAGAAAGTTTTCAATGACAATACTATGTAACATATCGTGAGTATTGCATTTTTTATGTCAAAAGTCAATTTAAAAATTGTTTATGGCAGAATTTTATAGCTTATTTTGCATTTTTAATACATTACTCAAACGCCATCACTTCATGTATCGCATTCTCAACTCGTTGCACGCTCGGCAAATACAAATGTTCCATTTTATACAAAGGCACTATCGTATCAAAACCGGTGACGCGTTGAATAGGTGCACGTAATGACATTAAGGCTTTTTCTGCAAGTTGCGCCGCAATTTCTGCGCCCACACCACACGTTTTTGCTGCTTCATGAATAATCACGCAGCGTCCAGTTTTTTCTACGGATTGAATAATGCTATCGATATCTAATGGTTTAATGGTGGCAACGTCTATGACTTCGCAGCTGATATTTTGTGCTTCCAAATTTTGTGCAGCAGCCATGGTTTCTGTTAACATCGCGCCCCAAGAGACTAATGTGACATCTGTGCCTTCTTTTAAAAGAAAACATCTATCAAGTGGTAGTGCAACACCATTATCAGGCACTTCTTGTTTTATTTTGCGATAAATACGCGTAGGTTCTAAAAAGATTACGGGATCAGGATCGCGCATTGCTGCTAATAATAAACCATAAGCACGTGTGGGTGATGAAGGAATCACAACACGTAAACCTGGAATATGCGCCAACATACTTTCTGTACTTTCAGAGTGATGTTCGGGTGCATGAATACCACAACCATAAGGTGTGCGAATCACCATAGGACAACTTAAACGACCACGGGTACGATTACGTAATCGTGAAGCATGGCTGATAATTTGATCCATGGCAGGATAAATAAATCCTAGAAATTGAATTTCCGCAACAGGTTTTAAGCCTTCTGCAGCCATACCCACTGCCATACCCACAATCATTGATTCGGCCAGCGGCGTATCTAATACCCGATCAAGACCAAACTTTTTTTGTAATCCTTCGGTAGCACGAAATACACCACCATTAGCGCCCACATCTTCACCAAATACAATGACGTTTTCATCATGTGCTAATTCATAAGCCAGCGCTTGGGTCACGGCTTCAACTAAAGTAATCTCACTCATGATGCGCTCCTAAATTCGCTAATAAAATATCACGTTGTTCAATGAGATCATGGGGCAGCGTGGCATATAAATAATCAAAAATTGCAGTAGGGGGTTGATCGGGAATAGATTCATAATTATGAACGGCTTGTTCAATTTTTTGTTTAACACGTGCATATAAAGCTTTTTCTTGCTCTTCATCCCAAAGATTTTGACTTACTAAATAAGTACGTAAACGTAAAATCGGATCTTCTTTTTTGTGAACTTCTACTTCTTCAGCAGGTTGATAACGTCTTGCATCATCGGCAGTTGTGTGATCGCACATGCGATAAGTTAATGCTTCAATAATATGAGGACCATGTCCTTCGCGAATTCTTTTTAAGGCTTGTTCTGTTGCATAATTAACTGCGAGCACATCATTGCCATCAACTTGTTCACCGCTCACACCTGCAGCAATACCCTTTTGTGCCAAAGTTTTACAAAAGGTTTGTTCAGATAAAGGCACAGAAATCGCCCAAAAATTATTATTAATGATAAATAATACCGGTAATTTCCATACGCCAGCTAAATTAAGCGCTTCATAAAAATCGCCTTCGGACGTGCCGCCATCACCAATAAAAGTAACCACAGCGCGAGATTGTTTGCGATATTGTATGGCTTTGGCAACACCGACAGCATGTAAACTTTGGCTTGCAATCGGAACGGCAACTGGAAAATCTTGTTTTAAATGTTCAAAATCACTGCCACGTTCATCGCCGCCCCAGAGTAAATAAATTTCTTCAATTTTTCCGCCACGAATTAAGTGTGCACCATGATCGCGATAATAGGGTACTAATACATCACCTTCTTTCATCGCGGCGCCAACGCCGACCCCAATCGCTTCTTGTCCGCCTGAAGATGGATAAGTGCCCATTTTCCCCGTACGTTGCAATGCAATGGCTTTAGCATCAAATGTACGATTGAGTACCATGTATTCATAGAGTTTGCGTAATAATTCAGGATTGTTTAAAGATTCAGGTAATTCTTGAGTTAAATGCCCTTCTGCATCTAAAAAGCGTGAGTAGGTAATGGCAAATTCAGCCACGATTTGGGATTGTATGCTCACGAAAATACTCCATAGAAAGGTAATGGTGTATTCTCGTGATAAAGGTGGTTTTTATGCAACTGACTTACCAGTCCTATCGTTTTTAACCAGTCTGTGGAATAATACACAGACTGGAGATATTATGGTCTAAAGCGTTTTTTATTCAATTACGCGATCAATTAAAAATAGGAGAATCGTCTTGCAGCGCGCTGAACACAAAACCATTTTAATTACCGGTGCTTCTAGCGGCATTGGAAAAGCTTGCGCCATCGCGTTAGCGCAAGAAGGAGCGCGGCTTATTTTATTTGCACGACGTCTTGATAAATTACAGGCTCTAAAGTTAGAGCTTGAAAATAATTATCAAACTAAAGTTTATATTGCGCAGTGTGATGTTACCAAAGAGCAATCTGTGCACAATGCTTTAACACAATTACCAGATGAATTTCAAACTATAGATGTATTGATTAATAACGCAGGTCTAGCTGTAGGTTTAGAAAAAATGCATGAGGGTTTATTCGCGGATTGGGATCAAATGATAGATACAAATATTAAAGGCTTATTGTATATGATTCGGCAAATATTACCCGGTATGTTGGCACGTAATAAAGGTCATGTGATTAATTTAGGTTCAACCGCAGGACATCAAACTTATCCAGGTGGTAGTGTTTATTGCGCAACCAAAAGTGCAGTGACGGCTATTACCAAAACATTAAATCATGAAGTGGCTGGCAGCAAAATACGTGTCACAGAAATTGCACCGGGTATGGTTGAAACAGAATTTAGTGTGGTGCGCTTTAAAGGCGATAAAGTGCGCGCAGATAAAGTTTATGAAAATGTCACGGCGTTAACGGCGAATGATATAGCGGATGCTGCAGTGTATGCGATCACCCGCCCGGATCATGTTAATATTGCACAAATTATTTTGTACTCTACGGATCAACCCATGGCTAATCGGCCAGGTTAATTTGTTTTTTCGGATATACGGAACCTGCAGGAATATCAGTATTAGAATAAACACTGATTATTTTTAACGGTTTGTCCTTATTTAAATTCACTACATTATGTGATGTGCCCATGGGGATAAAAATCATATCGCCTTGTTTTATTGCAGTTGTTTTCCCATTTAATATGGCATTGCCATTACCTTCGGTGATAAAAATCACTTGATCAAATGTGTGGGTTTCCATACCTATTTCATTAGCAGGATTGGTGCTGGGTGTAACACTCATAAAAACAACTTGCGCTTGTTCTCCAGTTGCAAGTGCAAATTTCCAATTATCATTTTTATTGGCTTGATCAAAAATATTAGCTGCAACCATAGGTTCAGTAATTTTCGTTTGGTTAGCTAGGGATAATGCAGGGACTAGCGCAAGGATAGAGGAAATAAATAACATAATATTTTTCTGGATACGAGACATGATAAGCTCCTAATATTTTTTAAATGAATCAATTATAGTATAGTCTAATACGTAAATAAGTCAGTAGACTATGAGTGACTGGACGCAGGTGATTAATGGTATTATGTCAAAATGAAAGATTTAATTAAACGTTGTGCGTGGGTCAATGACGATCCACTTTATATCGATTACCATGATCATGAATGGGGAGTTCCTGTTTATGATGATCGATTATTGTTTGAGTTTTTAATTCTAGAAGGTGCACAAGCCGGTTTAAGCTGGATTACAGTTTTAAAAAAACGTGATAATTACCGAAAATGTTTTGATCATTTTGATGCCCAAAAGATTGCTAAATATAACGATAAAAAAATTGCAGAATTATTAAATAACCCAGGCATTATTCGTAATCGTTTAAAAATAAATGCGGCGGTGACTAATGCTAAAGCTTATTTACAAGTCAAACAAGAATGGGGTAATTTTTCAAATTATATTTGGCATTTTGTTGACGGTAAACCCATTAAAAATCATTGGCAATCTAAACAGCATCTTCCAAGTAGTAGTGCTATTTCAGATGCTATGTCTAAGGATTTAAAAAAGCGTGGTTTTAAATTTGTAGGCAGTACGATTTGTTATGCTTATATGCAAGCAGTAGGGATGGTAAATGATCATACGGAGGATTGCTTTTGTTATTAAAACAATATTACCAAGCCACGCTTGAAACGCCACTTGGGCCTATGGTCGCGATTGCTGATGATAGTGCACTTTATTTATTGGAATTTTTTGATCAAAAATATATAGCACGGCAAATGAATACTATGAACCTGAGCCAAATTCATCCTGAGCAATCTACGCCTATTGCGTCTATTCAAAAAGAATTAGGATTATATTTTTCTGGGCAATTAAAAAAATTTAAAACGCCACTTTGTTTTGTGGGATCTGATTTTCAAAAACAAGTCTGGAAAGCCTTGCAAACCATTCCATTTGGCAAAACGCAGTCTTATTTAGAAATGTCTCTTAAGATTGGCAAACCGACTGCATTTCGCGCTGTAGCTAATGCCAATGCAGCGAATCGGTTAGCGATTATTGTGCCTTGTCATCGTGTGATTAATCATAATGGCAAACTGGGTGGATATGCGGGTGGCTTAAATCGTAAAATAGAATTGTTAAAATATGAAGGAGTCTATAATGAAGCGTTTTAATGTATTAGGATATGTATTGGTTTTGCAATTATGTTTTGTCAGTATTGCCTTTGCAACAACAGGATATACTTTAAGTGCGCAAACCGAGCCTTCACTTAAAGAAAACACAACGTCTGCAGTCACATTGTTTTTAACAGATGACGGTAGAGCGATAGTTGAAAATGATCTTAAAACAGTACACACTGAAAAAATTCATGCTTTGATTATTGATCCCACATTAACCGATTATCAACATATACATCCTACAGTGGGGAAAAAAGCGGGCGAATATGTTTTTAACTTTACGCCGCATACTCAAAATAATTACCGTATATGGTTAGACATTACACCCAAGAATGATGCACAACGATACGTGATCGCAGATATGTTCGGTATCAATAAAAATAATCCGAGCGTTATTAAAACATTAAATTTAGTGACAACTATAGATGGTTATGATTTTAAACTTAAATTTGATCAACCTTTAAAAGTAGGCGCTCATGTGATGAGCACTGTTATTATCACGGATAAAAATGGTAAACCAGTGACGAACTTAGAACCTATTATGGAAGCATTTGCACATATTGTTGCTTTTAACGAAGATTATGAGACGATTTTACATGTACATCCAATGGGATCTGAACCTAAAGATCCTGCTTTAAGAGGTGGTCCGGAAATTGATTTTCATTTAACACCTTCGAAAATAGGATTTATTAAAATATTTGTGCAAGTGCAAATTAATGGTAAAGAAATTTTTGCACCTTTTGGCGTAGAAGTTACTTCGTAAGTGATTTTTTTAAAGTAGCTATATCAATTTCAGTATTAATGAAACAATAAGCATTGCCGATGGGTTCACGGATTTGCAGCATGGCTTGTGTGACAATTGCCTTTGCTTCTTCTGATTCTACGAGTAAGCGTGCAGTGGGAGAATTTTCAATCTTTCTTATTAGTTGCATATCTACGTTAGTCAAACGATTATTGACATGACCATATGCTAAAAAATACAAAAGTGGCGTGAGAGCCAATAAAATAACGGGCTCAATAGAAATGAGGGTGTTGTTTTTATGTTTTTCATAAAAATAAAATCGCATCAGCGAAAACAGAGAATAATCAAATGTAATTTGCAAAGACTTTGCTAATATAGAATTTAAATATTCAGAGAATGTGGAATGTTCAGATTTAGTAGGATTTTCTTTATGAATGAGCAGATAAATATCATTGCAAAGAGTTTCAAAATTTACTTTTTCCTGTTTGTTGCTTGTGTATTTTTTAAATAATTCTTCTAGAAGGGGCATGGTAGTCTCAAAAATAATATAAGAGCTTACATTGTCTAATAACTACATTTCCTTTACAAACATTAGGTAGTTATTAAATATTATTTTTTCTCTTGCTTTAATGTATCAATCAAACTGATATGTAAACGGTCGTGCAATCTTACGCACCAGGGAAAAATGAAACCTATCAATAAAGCAACAATAACTAAGACAACGATTAATAATTTGATCGGCGGTAAGATGCTGGCACTTAAAGCACCAATAAATATCATAAAAGCAATAATCGCGATAATGGGAATAATTTCCGAAATAATGGCCCGCGCATGAGGTGTATACTCATGTGCGTTTTCTCTGACGCTGACTTCTGCAATGATCATACTCAGCGCTTTTATTTTTTGATAAGAGACAATCAAGAAGGGCAGAGAAACAAATAATGCCGCGCTCCAGATGAGTGTAATTTGTATTTTTTCATCCCAGGCAGGAATAATAAGATGAGCAAGCTTAGTGTTGGCAAAATAAGCAAAGCCCAAGAAAATCCCCATCACCACTAATAAATTAATAGCCACTTGCAGAAGCGATCGTTTAACCGCTTTCATCAAAGGTTTATATTCACGCGGCCGAATACTTTGCAACCAGCTTTGATAATTATCAAAAAGCGTCGCTATTTTTTTAGGAATAATCGCTTGTGTCCAGCGTGTGACGGTATCAGAACTTCTAATCAAATAAGGCGTTAGAAAAGTTGTAATGACAGAAACAGCCACAGCAATAGGATATAAAAACTCACCGGTCACATCTAAAGAAATACCAAGCCCTGCAATAATAAATGAAAATTCGCCAATTTGCGCAAGTCCCATGCCCGTACGCATAGCGGTATTGCCATCACGACCACTGATCAATACGCCAAGACTGCAGCTTACAATTTTACCAATAATAACCGCGACAGTAATAATAATTAACGGTTCCCAATATTCGATTAATATTTGCGGATTAAATAATAATCCAACGGACACGAAAAATATGGCGCTAAACATATCACGCAGCGGGGTAATTAAATGTTCGATTTTATGCAATTGTTTAGATTCAGCAATGACTGCGCCGACAATAAATGCGCCGAGTGCCACGCTGTAATCTAAGGAAACTACCAATAAACAAAAACCAAAACACAAACCTAATACTGAAATTAATAACACTTCATCGTTTTCAAATTTATCTATATAAGCCAATAACTTGGGAACCAGCAATATACCCACTAAAAGTGATATCACTAAAAAAGATGAGAGCTTGGTAATATTTAATACCAAATCACCTACATTTAATGATCCCGTGAGTGCAATACCGGTTAACAAGGTTAAAATTAAAATGGCAAAAATATCTTCAATAATTAAAATACCGAAAATAAGTTGGGCAAAAGGTTCTTTTTTCATGCCCAATTCACCCAGGGTTTTAATAATAATGGTGGTCGAAGAAATCGCGAGTATCGCACCTAAAAACAGCGCATCAATTTTTTCCCACTGAAAAAATCGCCCAATTTCATAACCCAACCACATCATTAAAACAATTTCTGCAAGAGCTGCAACGCCGGCCGCTAAGCCCACGCGCGAGAGTTTGCGCAAATTAAATTCAAGCCCGAGAGAAAATAATAGAAAAATAATACCGAGCTCCGCCAAGGTGCGCATCGATTCTTCATTGGAAATAAATGAAAACGGTGGCGTGTAAGGTCCAATAATAATACCGGCGATCAAATAACCCAAAACTATGGGCTGATTAAAGCGTTTACAAAGAACGGTGATAAATCCAGCAACGGCCATTATGATAGCGAGATCTTGAATAAATAAAAAAATCTGATCGTGCGGCACTATTTTCCCCTGTTTAAGCGCACACCGCCATCTAAACGTATCGTGCAGCCGTTATACATACTGTTTTGAATAATATGCAGGACACAATTTGCATACTCTTGCGCGTGGCCTAAACGTTTGGGAAATAACGTCGCTTGTTGTAATTTTTCTTGAGCAGCTTCTGGAATATTAGCCATCATCGGTGTTTGAAATAATCCCGGTGCAATGGTGACAACCCGAATGCCAAAATCTGCAAATTCACGTGCAGCGGGCAAGGTCATACTGGCAACGCCACCTTTTGAAGCGCTGTATGCGACTTGTCCTAACTGTCCTTCAAATGCAGCTATCGATGCTGTATTAATAATAACGCCACGTTCGCCATCTTGATTCATGGGATCAAGTTTACGCATCGCAAAACTGGCGCAACGCATCACATTAAATGTGCCAATTAAATTGATATTGATCACGTTTTGAAAATGTTCGAGTGGCATGGGTGCTTCAAAACCAATGATACGCTCGCCACTGGCGATGCCTGCGCAATTCACACAAACACGAATATTGCCAAATGTTTTTATAATTTGCGCGATGGCATTTTCAACTTGCGCAGCATTACTGACGTCACACGGAATGTGAATATCTTCTGATGTTTGCGAAGGTTCTATTTTTAAATCTAATACCGCAATAATATAACCTTGTGCACGCAGTAATTCGGCGCATGCTTTGCCTAAACCTGAGCCACCACCGGTAATGAGTGCAACATTTTTCATGGTTACATCGCCGTATAATTAGGACCATCACCACCATAGGGTGCAGTCCACGTAATATTTTGTGTGGGATCTTTAATATCACACGCTTTACAATGAATGCAGTTTTGAAAATTAATTTGTAATTGTGGGTCTGTTTCAACATTTAGAATTTCATACACGCCCGCGGGACAATAACGTGTTTCAGGACTTGCGTATTCTTTAAAATTAATATCAATCGCACGCGCAGGATCGGTTAATTTTAAATGACACGGCTGATCTTCAATATGCATGGTATTGGTGAGTGCAACAGAGGTTAATTTATCAAACGTTAAAACATTATCCGCTTTAGGATAATCAATAATTTTTGCGATCGATGCTTTTTGTAACATTTCATAATCAGGTTTTTGTTTTAAGGTCCAAGGTGAATAGCCGCAAAAAACATAAGTTTCAAGTGCAGCATTAACTAAACCTGGAACAAGACCTGCTTTAAATCCTGGGCGAATATTGCGTACTTTTTTTAATTCATCCCACAGCCATGTTTGTTCTAGTGATGTTTGATAATCAGAACACTCGGTTATCGTATCATTTTGTAAATGCGGGAATATAGCTTCTGCAGCTGTCATCGCTGATTTCATCGAAGTATGGATGCCCTTAATTTTTGGCACATTCATAAAGCCCGCTGCATCTCCAATTAAAGCACCACCTGCAAAAGTAAGTTTAGGAAGTGATTGAATACCGCCTTCATTTAATGCGCGTGCGCCATAAGCAATGCGTTTTGCACCTTGTAATAATTTACGCATAGCAGGATGGGTTTTAAAACGTTGCAATTCTTGATAAGGATCTAAATAAGGATTTTTATAATCTAAACCGACAACCAAGCCTAATGCAATTTGATTCATGTCGGCATGATAAACAAAACTGCCACCGTAAGTATGACTATTCAGTGGCCACCCTACACTGTGCCAAACAAGACCACGGTTGTATAAAGGTGAATCGACTTCCCAAATTTCTTTAAGGCCCAATCCATACGTTTGCGGCGCGCAATGTTCATCTAATTTAAAATGTTTAATTAAACTTTGTGTTAATGATCCGCGACAACCTTCTGCAAATAAAGTTTGTTTTGCGCGCAGCTCTATGCCTTCTTGATATTGATCACCAGGCTGACCTTGCTTATCAAGGCCCATATCACCAGTTTTAACACCGATCACTTCATTGCGTTCATTATATAAGACTTGACTGCCTGCAAAACCTGAATAAATCTCAACGCCTAATTCCTCGGCTTGTTCGGCTAAAAAGCGGCAAAATAAACCTAAGCTAATAATATAATTACCTTGGTTGTGCATAGGCAAAGGCGTCGGTAGGGGCAATGCATAATTTTTAGTGAGTAATGAAAAGCGATCTTTTTTAACAGCTAAACGAACAGGACTATCCAATTGGCGCCAGTTAGGTAGTAATTCATCCAGTGCTGTGGGTTCTAATACTGCACCCGAGAGAATATGCGCACCTACGCGTGCACCTTTTTCAAGTACACAGATACGTAAATCTTGTTCCTGTTGTTTCGCTAATTGTTTGAGACGAATCGCCGCGGATAAACCGCCAACGCCTGCGCCGACAATAATTACATCAAAATTCATACTTTCTCGCGTCATGATAACCTATAATAGCATATGAAATAGAAAGGATTTGTAAAACCTCATGAAAATTTTAGTTCCCATAAAACGTGTTGTTGATTATCGCGTAAAAATTCGCGTTAAATCCGATGGTACAGGTGTGGTCACGGAACATGTCAAAATGTCCATGAATCCTTTTGATGAAATCGCAATTGAGGAAGCTGTACGACTCAAAGAAAAGAAATTAGCAGATGAAATTATTGCAATATCCATAGGCGATGCACTTTCACAAGAAACATTACGAACGGCTTTAGCGATGGGAGCGGATCGCGCTGTATTAATTCAAACGGATCAAGCGCTACTTCCCAGAGCCGTTGCGAAAATTTTAGAAAAAATAATTGCCGAGCAAAAACCAGAATTAGTGATGATGGGCAAGCAAGCCATAGATGGTGATTACAATCAAACCGGACAAATGCTCGCGGCGCGCTTACAATGGGGAATTGGGACTTTTATATCCAAAATAGAAATTGCAGATAAAACGGTAACTGTAGTTCGCGAAGTCGATACAGGTCTTGAAACATTGCAATTAACACTACCTTGTGTTGTCACCGTTGATTTACGTTTAAATCAGCCGCGCATTGCAACACTACCTAATATTATGCAAGCTAAACAAAAACCATTAGAGATAGTGCCTTTGGCTAATTTAGGCCTAGATTTAACTGCGCAAACGCAAACTTTAAGTGTTGAGCCACCTGTCATGAGGCAAGGCGGAAAAATACTTGCCAACATCGATGAATTAGTGAAAGTATTAAAACAGGAAAAAATAATTTCATGAGCAAAGCATTAGTCATCGCAGAACATCATGATGGTATTTTGTCGCAAGCCACATCAGTTACGATAAATGCCGCATCGCAATTATGCGATGAAATAAGTGTATTAATTGCAGGTACAGATTTAAATAAAGTCATAGAACAAGCCCAGCATTGCGAACATGTTACGGAAATTATTGTTGCGCAGCATGAAGCTTATGAACATGCTTCATGTGAAAACATGGCCGCGCTTGTTGTAAGCATAAAAGATTATAATTATATTCTTGCAAGCGCCAATAGTTTTGGTAAAAATATTTTGCCGCGTGTTGCAGGTTTATTAGATGTTGATTTAGTTTCTGATGTGATTAAAATAATCGACGATCATACATTTGTGCGGCCTATTTATGCAGGCAATGCGCAGGAAACAGTTAAAATAGAAGCCCATCCCATTTGCTTGACGATCAGATTGACTGCATTTTCACCTGCCGCAGCAACCGATAAAACAGTTCCTGTTAAAACACTCGATACGGTTTTTGATTTAAAATTATCACAATTTATAGATTTAAAACAAGAGAAAACCCAAAGACCTGATCTCACGCAAGCGCATATTGTTGTTTCGGGTGGTCGTGCCTTAGGCAGTGCAGAAAATTTCAAATTAATCGAACAATTAGCAGATAAATTAGGCGCTGGCATAGGTGCGACACGTGCCGCCGTAGATGCAGGTTATATTGCAAACGAATACCAAGTCGGACAAACCGGTAAAGCAGTTGCGCCAGATTTATATATCGCGATCGGAATTTCAGGTGCCATTCAACATATCGCTGGCATGAAAGATAGCAAAGTCGTCGTTGCAATTAATAAAGATAAAGACGCGCCGATTTTTCAAATTGCAGATTACGGTGTTGTTGCAGATTTATTCGAAGCTGTGCCTGAATTCATAAAAAAATTAGAGGAAAAGTAGTATGTTAAAATTTGGCCTAGATGAATCTATTTTATTATTACGAGACACCGTGCAACAATTTGCACACCAACACATCGCGCCACTTGCAGCAGAAATTGATAAAACCGATCATTTCCCCAGACAATTATGGCCTGAATTAGGCGCCTTGGGTTTATTAGGTATAACAGCCGAACCTGAATACGGCGGCGTAAATATGGGGTATTTAGCCAATGTGATTGCGATGGAAGAAATCAGTCGGGTTTCCGCTTCTGTAGGTTTAAGTTATGGTGTACATACTAATTTATGCGTAAACCAAATTACCTTAAATGGAACAATTGCGCAAAAACAAAAATATTTACCGCAATTAATTAGCGGTGAACATGTTGGCGCATTAGCCATGAGTGAAACCTCATCCGGTTCTGATGTGATGAGCATGCGTTTAACTGCTGTTGACCAAGGTGATCATTATGTATTTAATGGCAATAAAATGTGGATTACGAATGGAACGGAAGCAGATATTATTATTGTCTATGCTAAGGTTCAACCATCCGAAGATGAAAAAAAAATCACTGCATTTATCATTGAGAAAACATTCCCTGGATTTTCTACCGCACAAAAATTAGATAAACTAGGCATGCGCGGATCGCCTACCTGTGAATTGGTTTTTAATAATTGCATCGTTCCTAAAGAAAATGTTTTAGGATCCGTGCACAAAGGCACCAAGGTATTAATGCGAGGTTTAGATTACGAGCGGGTGATGTTGTCTGCAGGGCCGGTAGGTATTATGCAAGCGTGTTTAGATTTAGTCATTCCTTATATTCATGAGCGTAAACAATTTGGCAAAGCCATTGGCGAGTTTCAATTAATGCAAGGCAAGATCGCTGATATGTATACGACTTTAAATGCAAGCCGCAGTTATTTATATGCGGTGGCCAGCGCGTGTGATCGTGGTGATGTTGAGCGAAAGGATGCTGCGGGCGTTATTTTATATTGCGCAGAAGCGGCAACCCAAGTTGCGTTACAAGCGATACAATGTTTAGGTGGTAATGGTTATATCAATGAATTTCCTGCAGGACGGTTTTTACGTGACGCTAAATTATTTGAAATCGGCGCAGGCACCAGCGAAATTCGCCGCATGTTAATTGGCCGTGAATTATTTAACGAGACAAAATAATGCCGCAAATTATTAGCAAAATTAAAACTAACAGCGAAGAGTTTCAAAAAAATGCAGCGCATATGCAAGCATTAACAGAAGATCTTTTGGAAAAAGTAAAAAAAGTTCAACAAGGTGGCGGTGAAAAAGCAAAAGCTTCACATATTGCAAAAGGCAAATTATTACCACGCGAACGTATCAATCAATTGTTAGATCAAGGTTCCCCTTTCTTAGAGCTCTCACAACTTGCAGCCGAAAATGTTTATGATGAAGAAGTGCCCAGTGCAGGCATTATTATTGGAATTGGCCGCATATCTGGCCGGGAATGCATGGTTGTTGCCAATGATGCCACCGTTAAAGGCGGCACTTACTATCCTTTAACTGTAAAAAAACATTTACGTGCACAAGCTATTGCAAGAGAAAATCATTTACCTTGTATTTATTTAGTCGATTCCGGTGGTGCAAATTTACCGCATCAAGCTGAAGTATTTCCAGACAAAGAACATTTTGGTCGCATTTTTTTTAATGAAGCGCAAATGTCCAGTTGTAATATTCCACAAATCGCAGTGGTGATGGGCTCATGTACAGCAGGTGGCGCATATGTTCCTGCTATGGCTGATCAAAGTATTATGGTAAAAAATCAAGCGACGATTTTTTTAGCAGGACCTCCTTTAGTAAAAGCCGCAACAGGTGAAGTTGTCAGCGCTGAAGAATTAGGCGGCGCAGATGTGCATTGCGCTGTTTCGGGTGTTGCAGATTATTATGCAGACAATGATGCGCACGCCTTGCAAATTGCGCGCGATATTATCGCTAATTTGGATTCACCATTCTCACAAATATTGGCAGTTAAAACTCCCAAAGAGCCGCTTTATCCTATAGAAGATTTATATGGTATTGTGCCACGTGATCCACGCGTACAATATGATGCGCGTGAAATTATTGCACGATTAGTCGATGGTTCTGAGTTTTTAGAATTTAAAGCAATGTATGGTAAAACTATTGTTTGCGGCAGTGCACATATTCATGGACTACCGGTCGGCATTATTGCTAACAATGGTATTTTATTTTCGGAATCGGCATTAAAAGCAACGCATTTTATTGAAATGTGTTGTAAACGCAAAATCCCTTTAATTTTTTTACAAAACATAACGGGTTTTATGGTGGGGAAAAAATACGAAGCAGAAGGTATTGCTAAACACGGTGCAAAATTAGTTGCAGCTGTTGCTTGTGCAAATGTTCCCAAAATTACGGTCATGATAGGCAACAGTTTTGGTGCAGGCAATTATGGTATGTGTGGTCGTGCTTATGATCCCAGATTTTTATTTACTTGGCCTAATTCTAAAATTGGTGTCATGGGCGGCGAGCAAGCTGCAGATGTTTTAGCGGATGTAAAAACCAAAGGATTAAGCATTGAGGAGCGAAATAAATTTAAACAACCTATTATTGATGCTTTCACAGAACAAGCCAGTTGTTATTATGCAACTGCGCGTTTATGGGATGATGGTGTCATTGATCCAAAAGATACACGCCAAGTATTAGCGCTAAGTTTAGCAGCAACGTTGCGTGCGCCAATCAAGGAGACAAATTTTGCAATTTTCCGCATGTAAATATGAAATCGACAATCATGTTGCAATCATTACTTTAAATCGCCCTGATAAAGGGAATGCATTTAATGAACAAATGATAACAGAACTCACACACATAGTTAATTCTATGAGTGATGATATTCATGTTTTATGTATTCAAGCATCTGGAAAACACTTTTGTACGGGCGCAGATCTATATGAAATGCAAAATAATTTAAATGATCCTCTAAAGTTAGCCTTGTTTATGCAAGCATTATACAATTTGAATGTACCGATAATTGCCGCTGTAAATGGCGCCGCATTCGCAGGGGCAATAGGATTATTAGCTAATTGCGATATCGTCATTGCGCAAGAAGGCGCAGCTTTTTGTTTATCCGAAGTAAAATTAGGTTTAGTTCCTGCAGTCATAAGTCCTTATGTGATAGAAGCAATCGGTGTTCGCAATGCCAAACATTTAATGCTCAGCGCAGAAAAATTTTCAGCACAAACTGCAATGAAACTAGGTTTAGTTCATCAAATTGTTTCGTCAGCTACGCTGGCTGATAATGTTAACTCTTGCATACAAAATTTATTGGGTAATGGCCCTAAAGCTTTAAGCGCTGTTAAAAAATTATGCCGCGAAGTTTTAACAATAAATTTAAAAGATCGACCAAAATACACAGCAGATTTATTGACACAAATACGTAATACACCGGAAGCACAATCAAGGCTCAAAGATTTTTTTGAGAAAAAACATGTTTAAACGCTTATTAATTGCGAATCGCGGAGAAATCGCTTGCCGCATTATTAAAACTGCAAAAAAATTAAATATTACAACCATAGCCATTTATTCAGAAGTTGATAGCCAAGCATTATATGTTTCGCAAGCAGATGAAGCGTATGCAATTGATAATTATTTAGACATTAATAAAATTATTGAAGTAGCCCAACAAGTACAAGTAGATGCTATACATCCAGGTTATGGTTTTCTCTCAGAAAACTCAGCCTTTGCTAAAGCGTGTGAAAATGCACATATTATTTTTGTAGGCCCTAGCAGTAAAAATATTCATGATATGGGATTAAAAAATGAAGCGAAACGTTTAGCTTCACAATACGGTTGTCCTATTTTATCCGATGATAAATCTTTCCCTTTATTAATTAAACCCATAGCAGGCGGCGGCGGTAAAGGCATGCGCATTGTTTGGAGGGAGCAAGATTTTGCAGAAAATCTAGCCAGCGCTAAACGAGAAGCCCTAAAGAGTTTTGCAAACGATGAAGTGATTATCGAAAAATATTTAACAAACCCCAGACACATCGAAATTCAAGTCTTAGCGGACAAACATCAAAACGCTGTTTATTTATTCGAACGTGATTGCTCATTGCAAAGGCGCTATCAAAAAATAGTTGAACAAGCACCCGCACTGCAATTATCGCAATCTTTGCGTGAAAAAATGGGCGAAGCGGCGCTTAATATTGTAAGAGGCATTGCTTATGTCGGCGCTGGTACATTTGAATTTTTATTAGATAAAGATGAAAAATTTTATTTCATGGAAATGAATACAAGGCTGCAAGTCGAACACGGTGTCACCGAATTAATCACCGGTGTTGATTTAGTAGAACAGCAATTGCGTGTGGCTTCCGGCGAAATACTTTCTTTTAAACAAAAGGATTTATCCATAAATGGCGTAGCGATAGAAGCACGTTTATATGCTGAAGATCCGAGCGAAGATTTCTTGCCCAGTACAGGCACTATTATTTATTTAGAATATCCTGAAAATGCAAGAATTGATAACGGCATTCAAGTGGGTGATAAAATAACAATTTATTATGATCCGATGTTGGCTAAAATATTAGTGCATGCCGATACACACGAAAAAGCGTGGCAAAAATTATCTGATGCTTTAAAGCAAACACACATCGCGGGTCTAAAAACCAATTTAAATTTTCTGCGCAATCTTGCGCAAAATCCACAAATTACCGAACATCCAGTCGACACGCATTACATCGACACGCATCCAGAATTATGCAAACTAAAACCCGTAACAGTAATCGATGCCATACTCGCAGCTCTGGGCATTATTTTAAATCACAATAACCATTTGCATAGCATTTCACCCTGGAAAACGAATGATGCGTGGCGTTTAAATGCACCTGCATTACAAAACATTATTTTATCCCATGCACAAAATGTTTATGCACTGCAAGTTGAATCCATAAAAACCGGCTATAAAATTACTTACGAAGATAATCTTTACGAGATAAAATCCGCAAGCCTTAATCAGAAAGAGCTTAAAGTTGAAATCAATAACCAAGAATATCAACGCCAAATTATTCTGCAAAAAAATAATATTTGGCTTTTAAGCGATGAACAGGATATCGTATTCACCATACCTATTTTCAATCAAAATAAATCCCAAGAAAAAAACGAAAACACCTTACACGCCAGAATGCCCGGAAAAGTCGTGCAAGTTTTAGTAAAAGAATATGATGAAGTAAAAGCCGATCAAGCATTACTCGTCATAGAAGCCATGAAAATGGAACACACTTTACGCGCCCCGCATGATGGAAAAATTAAATCATTAAATTTCCAAATTGGCGATCAGGTGCATGAGGGAGATGTAGTGTTAGAGTTAGATTAAAAAATATAAAAATTTCATCTTAAATAGCTTGTATCCTTTCCGTAACAATATTAAGATACTCTCATAAAATAACCTTGAGGTTATATAACAAGGGAGTTATAATTATATGTGGGAAATCGAATATACGGACGAATTCGAGTTATGGTGGGATGCATTAGATGAATCGACCCAAGATGCAATAGCTGTCAATGTGGGGATACTAGAAAAAATAGGTACTAATCTTGGATTTCCGAGATCATCGAATGTTAAAAATAGCAAAATCACACATTTGCGTGAGTTGCGTATACAACATCAAGGTAAGCCTTATCGTATTCTATATGCATTTGATCCGAGGCGAGTATGTATTTTATTGATAGGCGGAGATAAAACGGGTAATGAACGCTGGTATGAAAAATATATTCCATTAGCTGAAAATTTATATGAAATTCATATAAATATACTGAAATACGAGAGGTTAATATAATGCCTAAAAAATTTAATGATTTAATCAAAAAAATGCCAAAAGCTAGGCAGAAAAAAATTGCTGCACAAATTGAGCAAGAATTGTTAGCTATGCCTTTGAACGAGCTTCGTCAGGCACAGCAATTAACACAGCAACAAGTTGCTAAAAAATTACGCTTAAATCAAGCAGCAATATCTAAAATGGAGCATCAAACAGATATGTACATTAGCACGCTATCTCGTTTTATTGCGGCAATGGGCGGCAGATTAGAAATCATTGCACACTTTCCGCATGGTGATGTTATTATTGATCAGTTTGAGCAAGCATAAATCTTAAGGATAAATAACATGTCTCTTCCCAAAAAAGTCAAAATCGTCGAAGTAGGGCCACGTGATGGCTTGCAAAATGAATCACAAGTTTTGGCGACACAAGATAAAATTACTTTAATTGAAAAATTAAGCGAAACCGGCTTAACAAATATTGAAGCCACCAGTTTTGTTGCAAAAAAATGGATTCCACAATTAGGTGATGCAGAAGAAGTCATGACAGGTTTAAAGCGCACAGATGGTGTAAATTATTCTGCGCTGGTGCCAAATATTCAAGGTTTCGAGCGCGCACTTTCAGTGAATGTTCAAGAAGTTGCTGTTTTTACTGCAGCCAGCGAAGCATTCACACAAAAAAATATTAATTGCACTATCGCAGAAAGCTTTGAGAGATTTGCGCCAATATTAGCATTAGCTAAACAAAAAAATATTAAAGTGCGCGGTTATGTATCGTGTGCTTTGGGTTGTCCTTATCAAGGTGAAGTTGCACCAGAAGCAGTGGCAAAAGTTGTGAAACGTTTATACGAGATGGGTTGTTATGAAATTTCTTTAGGTGATACCATTGGGGTTGGTACTGTTAATAAAGTTAATGTAATGCTAGATGCAGTGATGAAAGAAATTCCAACCGATGCGCTCGCTATACATTTTCATGATACCTATGGCCAAGCACTCATTAATATTTATGCAGCGATGCAAAAAGGTATTTATATTATGGACAGTGCAGTTGCAGGTTTAGGTGGTTGCCCTTATGCAAAAGGCGCTTCTGGCAATGTTGCAACAGAAGATGTGTTATATGCGCTTAATGGCTTAGGTATTGAAACCGGTGTTGATTTAGATAAAATTGTTGCGGTTGCACATTGGATCAGTGAAAAATTAGGAAAAGCGCCACGTTCGAAAGTGGCGCTTGCTTGGGAAGCATAATGCATATTCAACCTATGGTATAAACACGATATCCATTAACATAGAACTAGAATCAATAGGTTGTTGTCTCGTTACTTTCCAAAAATCATCATCTTCTTTGACGGCAGTTAAGTAAGAAAAATTTTCAGAATAATTAGTAGCAACATCATTGCCTATCAAAACCCATTTGCCTTGCGCATTAATTGTGGCACCAAGATAAATTTGATTTTTTAGATTGATATTTTCACCACATTCTCTCCAGCCTGTATTAGGTTTTTTACATAAAATTTGGGTTTTTAAAGAAATGCCAGTTAAGACATGATTGATGACTAATAATTCGCCTTGCGCATTTTGTATAAAGTTGACAGCGCGATTGGATGGAAAAATATCAGGCGTACAATCAGCCCAAATAGATTCATTATCTTTACGGCAAAAAGATCTTAAATAGAGTCCACTGCGTCCATTAAGATAACCTAAATGCAATCCTATCCATTCTTGACTGGCAGGCACATATTGAATGCCTTTTAAACTTGAACCATTGAAAGAACCATCGATGTCACTGTAAAGGACACTGATATCACAATTTTGCCATGAATTAGTATGAAGATTTTTATTATCCATGCACAATGCTGGAATAATAGTGTACCCATCTACCCAGTCGTCATTACGACTTAAGGTAATCCATTGGCCGTTGGTATAGTTCAGTGTTTCTACAGCAAAACCTTCAGTATTTTGAGTAGGTGAACAATTATACCAGCCACCATCAGCATTGCGACAAGCTGCAATCAGGGAATTATTTTCACCATCGCCTACAACCATAAAGTTGCCATTACCATCATGCGCTGGGCGAATATATTCGTCGTAATCCCCAACCGGAATTTGCGCTGCATCTGGTGTACAATTGCGCCAATTATTTTCACCGCGTGTTTTACAAGCCGCTATAAAAGAAGAGTTGCCTTGATCATTATCATAAAATCCAAAAGCCACTGATTCTTGAGTGGCTTCTGAGTAAAATAAACTGTTATAGTAACCCGGTAGGGCGGCATTCGTATCTGCACAAGCTTCCCAATCGCCATTGTCTTGTTGACAAAATCCATCAAATTGCGTGGCTGAACTTAAAGATGTGCCTATGGCTTCAAAGCCGGCAAAAGCATTAAAACATAATAAAAACAAAGGGATAAATAGATACTTTTTCATGAGAGCCTCGTAGGTAACAGATAAGCCTGCATTATACATTTAGATAACCGACTATGTAAAGCCCTCATTAAGTAAATTTTAAATCGCCAAAACCAACCGTAATCCTTCGTTTAACTGATGAAGTTGATGAGATGTTAATCGTCCCGCTTTTTCGGTAAGAAATGTTTTATCAATAGTAATCACTTGCGAAACATTAATAACAGAATCTTTATTTAAACCCGCACTATTTGCAGGTAAGGGTAAATTGCCGGGTGCTTGTGCCAATTTAATATTGGATGTAATGACAGCAGCAATCACAGTTTTGATATGGCTTTGATTAAATTCATTGGCTTGAATAATAGCCAAAGGCCGACGAAAGCTTGGGTTTGAACCTTGTGGATCAGATAAAGATGCCCACCAAATTTCACCGCGTTTAATTACCATTTTTCATCCTGAGATAATGAGTGGAACTGGAGATGTTGCATATTGGTTTCTAGCCCAGAATCTTCCGTTTGATAAATATCATTAAGTAATTGCGTTACATTTTTATAGCGATGTGATGCCAAATAAACGCGGATTGCGTTTGTATAAAGTTTACTACGAGAAATACCCATATGTTGTCCTAGCTGTTCTGCGGCTACAAAAACGGAATCGGGAATAGAAATAGCTGTTTTCATAGATGGAGTATAACCAAAGTTATACCTGGGCATCAAGAAAACATTGGACTATTCTTTTCTTATTTCCATTTGAAGGGATTAGCCGCTATGCTTGGAATCATGAACAATCCTATCTGGCAACCCGATTCTAAACGTATTTCACAAGCGCAAATCACTGATTTTATGCGGCTTGTAGATATTCATCATTATCCTGAATTATACCAATGGTCTATTCAAGATCCGGAAGATTTTTGGGAAACGCTTAGCGAATTTTGCCAAGTTAAATTTTCAAAACCTTATAAAAAAATATTACAAACCGGCGATCGGATGTGTGATGCGCGTTGGTTTGTGGGCGCAGAACTTAATTTTGCGCAGAATTTATTGCGGTATAAAAATAATAGAATAGCGATTACTAGTTATGATGAAAATGGGAAAAGAGCGCAATATACTTATTTAGAATTATATAAAGCAGTAGCTCAATGCGCGCACGAATTGAAAAACTTAGGTGTTAAAAAAAATGATGTTGTCGCCGGTGTTATGCCGAATGTTCCAGAAACAATCATTGCTATGTTAGCCACAACTTCTTTAGGTGCGATTTGGACTGCATGTTCGCCGGATTTTGGTGAAGCAGGAATACTGGATCGTTTTTCACAAGTTTCTCCTAAAGTTTTATTTGCCGTAGATAGTTATATTTTTAAAGGTAAAACAATTTCTTGTCTTGAAACCATAAAAAATTTAGAAAAAAAATTACCGAGTTTAGTCAAAACTATTTTTATTTCAGATAGCTGGGATAATGATGCGCATGAAATTGAATTTGTACAAGTACCGTTTGATCATCCGATTTATATTTTATATTCCTCAGGTACAACTGGTGTTCCTAAATGCATTGTGCATGGCGCAGGTGGAACATTATTACAACATTTAAAAGAACATGTATTGCATACGGATTTAAAATCCACAGATACTTTATTTTATTACACAACTTGCGGCTGGATGATGTGGCACTGGATGGCAAGTGCATTGGCAAGTGGCGTGACACTTTTACTTTATGAAGGTGCACCGCTTTATCCAAATGCAGGGAGCTTATGGGATATTATTGCTAAAGAAAAAGTTTCTGTATTTGGCACGAGCGCAAAATACATTAGCACATTAGATAAAGCGAATTTTTCCCCGAAACAAGATATCAGTGCGCTGCGAACCATTCTCTCTACCGGTTCGCCTTTAATGGCGCACGAATTTGAATATGTTTACCGCGCGATAAAAAAAGATGTATGTTTATCTTCTATTTCCGGTGGCACCGATATTATTTCTTGCTTTGCCTTAGGTTGTCCGATTTTGCCGGTTTATCCTGGGGAATTGCAATGTCGCGGTCTTGGTATGGCGGTAGAAGTTTATAATGAACAAGGTCTATCTGTGATTGAAGAAAAAGGTGAATTGGTTTGTACCGCGCCTTTTCCCTCAATGCCGATTTATTTTTGGAACGATCCAGATTGTGCACGCTACTTGCATAGTTATTTTGACAAGTTCGACAATATTTGGGCGCATGGTGATTTTGCGCAAATAACAAATCACGATGGGTTAATTATTTATGGCCGCTCCGATGCGGTGTTAAAGCCGGGCGGCGTGAGAATTGGCACAGCGGAAATTTATCGCCCCGTTGAAAAAATTAACGAGGTGCTGGAATGTTTAGCTATTGGCCAGCCTTGGCAAGATGATATTCGGATTATTTTGTTTGTGGTATTACGTGAGGGTATTGTTTTAGATGATGTGCTTCGTCAAAAAATTGGCGACACGATTCGTCATGAAGCAAGCCCGCGGCATGTTCCGGCAAAAATAATTCAAGTGAGCGATTTACCTCGAACGATCAATAATAAAATTTCGGAATTAGCGGTTAAACAAGTTGTTATGGGCGAGAATGTAACGAATATTCAAGCCCTTGCAAACCCAGAATGTTTAAATCAATTTGCGGCGATAGGTCAAGATAATTAAGCTTTAATGAAATGTCCCGATATATTTATGCTATTTTAATATATTACCAAAACAGAGAATAATAGTAGGTTGATATGAGCGAAAACATCATAGTGTATTACTGGGAATACGATGATCCTGAAGTGCAACAGGAAATGGGCACGGCTATTGTGCAACAAAAACAAGCGCTCACACGTTTCAAAGGCACGCAAAAGCATGTATTAGCCGAATATACTGAAACCCATGATAAAAAACACAGAGATTTACGCGAATTTAAAAAAGCGGTAGACGCCGCGAAACAAGCGGATGCTATGTTAGTGATTCCACAATTACAAAATTTAACGCGCTTTGAATCTTTTACGAAACCTTTATTAGATGCCGATATTGAATTTTATTGTTTAGATCAACCCCGCGTCAATCGCATGACATTAGGTGCAGTGGTTGAAAATATTCGTTTCTTGCGGGAAAAACACAGCCGTTTAATTTCAGAAGGTTTGGCAAAAACCATGGCGCAATTGGGAAATCCCAATGCTTTGCAAGAAATTACTAAGGTTAATAAACCTAAAACTGAAAGCGCGATTTTATTTGCGTTAATTTTATCGCCTATTATTGCTTATTATCGCATGCAAGGTTATTCACAACGTCGAATGGCACAAACCTTGAATGATGAAGGATTCAGTGCACCCGAAGGCGGGCATTGGGTACTCAGCCAATTACAAAAAGTACTCGATCGTATTGATATGAATGATGTCGCGTTAACTTTATGCAGCACTTTAGATGAATATGCTGAAAAAGGTTATAACAATGCACAAATCGCCAAAGCATTGACAGCGATGCGGGCAAAAAGTCCAGGGCGTAAACCTTGGGATGATTATTTAGTAGATAAAGTGCGTGAACGTTTACATACGATCCGCGAAATTGCAGGTTTTAATGAATTTGTGGTTTTGGTTTATCCGCATGTGCAAAAATTCCAAGAATCGGGTTTGTCCGATGAAGAAATTGCCAAGCGTTTGAATCAAGAAGGTGTTGAGATTCCTGAGCGCGTGATTTGGGAATTGGAACATGAAAACGAAGAAGAAGTGAAAACTTTAGATCGTAAAGAATGGGAAGCGCATGATGTGGGCGTTGCACGCAGAATCGCTGAGCGTCGTAAAGCGGATATTAGCCAATTTGTGCACCCGCAAACTTTGCAGCGTTCCGAAGTGTTGTTTAAAGAGTTTACCGGTGTTGATATTGCTGAAAAAGCTAAAGAATTAAGTAAGAAGGCAGAAGAAGAATTATAAGGCTTAATGTTTGGTTAAGAAAATAGTGGTATTTGTAGTTTATAGGGAAGGAGATTTGACATGACAATAGGTATATTTAGTTCATATAATTACGCAGGCAACACGCAAACTGCGACAGACGTGCATCCTGCATTTACAGCAGCAAAGCTTAATGATCATACAGGTTTGTATACACACTTATTAACACATATGAATGTGATGGCTAGTGGTTCTACAAAACAAAACGATTACACGCCAAGCGTTCGTTTTCCCGGATAAAAAATCCTTCTTTACAAAGAGGGATTTTTCTATATGCTTAAACGCAATCGTTTAACAAAAGATCAAACCCATGCCTGATTTAAGTCCACAAGCCATTCAGACCTTTTGGCAAGAAAAGCATGACTATGCTTTATTTCGCATTATTATGTCTATGGAAAGTGTGGAAGAGTGGTGTTTGGACAAAGATCCTGAGTACGAAGCGGCTTTATTGCGCTTTGCTAATAGTATTGAAGGCTTAAAAGAATTCCAATTGGCCGATGAAGATAAGCTCATTCAAGTTCTAGTGAGCTTAAAAGCCAGCCGTGCCTTTCGTATTTTGCAACATCTTGATGGTTTATTGCCTGGTACCGCTTCGAAATTACTCGTATTTGCAGAAGTAGCCAGCAATAATCCTGAAGATATCCCCGGTTTCTTCTTAAATCGTAATCTCGTCTTCGAGCGTCTACAATTATTAGGACGCATCTTCGCCCGCGAGCGCTTTAAACTCGTGATGAATGCCTTAGAAAAAGCTGAAAAATAACTCTGGTGATAGGTTGTCTTTTGCCTGCAATGCCCATGATGGTCATAGGTTTGCATGATGCTAATGATAAACTTGATTAAATAGTTATAAAGAGTAAACCATGAAAGCATTATTTTTAAATATTATCGCTATTGCCGTTGTTTTAGGCGCTGGCGCATTGCAGGCGCAATATCCTGAGATGACCGAAGAAGAAATCGATGAGCTTCTGGGTTATACACAAATGCTGCCTACAGAAGAAGAACTTAACTTTGAAGGAACGCCTTCAGCTTGCGAGCCTGATGATAAAGAATGCGAGCAAATTTATTTAAATTCACAGCAATTCCAAGGTTATATGCAAGCGCAACAACAACCGAGTCCTATTTATTCTTGGGAATCGGGTAAATGTATTTTAGATTCTGAAGCCTGTGCTGGCTTACAAACCACTTGGGAAACTTGGGTGGGTCTTGCTAACACTAATTCCTTAGATTTTTCTCAAGGTGCAAATCCACCGACTGCAGCGGAATGTATTAATATAGACAGCAATACTTGGTTTGGTCTTGAACCCGCTTATAAATGTTACGAATATAATCAATAGGATGGCTTATGTTGAAGAACACTTTAAAAAAATTTAATACCAGCGTATTAATCGGATCATTATTTTTAGCACAACACGCTTTTGCAGCGCCCTCACCGGTTACGCTTGAAGGCATGAGCGATAGTGTAAAAGATATTTTTTTAGAACAAGAAAAAACCCAGCGCGCTGTTGCTCAAGACATGAAACAGTATTTAGGTTTATTAAATTTAAAAGATTTAGAAACACAAAATGTCATGCGTTTAATGCTCACGCCATTTTTTGATAGTACTGTATCCTTAGGTGCACGGGTTTTTGAATTGGAACAATCATTACCTTCGTTTCAATCAGAATTAGTGATTGATACCACGAATTACAATATGTTTACACCAGAAAATGCTTCTAGTGATACAGCATTTATCAGCAAACGTTTAGATTCTGGTGTGGAAGGATTATTAGATCCAGCATCGGGCGGGTTAGATGATTTATTAGCCAGTACTTTACTCGATGGTTATGCGTATGAAGATGATGTACAAGCTGCACTTGCTTATGAATATATCCGTAATATAACCAATATGGATCCACATCCTGCATTAACTTCCGATCCCGAGAAAAAAGTTGCGGATGCACAAATGACAGCAGATGAATTATTTATTGATCCGAATAATCCAAGCAAAGGGTTTAAAGATCCTGAAGAAGCAACAAAATACTTGATGAGTTTTTATAAACAATTGCCTGGATTAACCTTAGGGCAATATGCATTACTTTCTATTCATACAGAAAAACAACGCTTTCCAGGCTTAGCACAGAATTTACCCATAGGTAATCCTGAAGATAAAAGCGCTAGTTTAATGGAAGTGATGGCCTATGAAGTGGAACGTCGTTACATGTCTGAAGATTGGTATAACACCATGAATCAACTCTCGAGTGAAGCTTTACTGCGAGAAATAGCGTTTATTTTAGCTTCACAAAGTTATATGCAATTTAAAAATTATGAACGTGGTCAACGTGTAGAAGCGATGGTGGCGTCACAAATGAGTACATTGAGTTCTCTATTGAGTCCTCCACCCATGCCAAGTACAGAAGAAATGCTTGAGGGGTTTTAACTAAAGGTATAAAAAGTGAAAAAGCCTACTGCGTTTAAACCCAGAGAATTACTGAATCTGTTGGCCATTCTCTTAGTGATTGTTGTGCTCGCTATGGGATTGGCTTCTTCATTTTTATTTCAAACGGCGCAGTTTATTTATATTCCTTTTTTCTTTATTTTTTTATTAATTATTACTCAGTATCAAAAAAAAATATCACCCATTGAGGCTGCAAGCAAATCATGGTTTTTGATCACGGTTAAAGTACTCGGTGCTTTTTTATTACTCATCTTTTTTTATTTTGGTTTTGCGCATGGTTTATTACTTTATCAAGCGGCCAGTTACGATGTACAAGGGCAGCCGGTATTTAGCCAATTTTTCAATGATGAACAATTATTGTGGGCTTTAAAATTAAGCGTTATGGCTTGGGTGATTGCCAGTGGTTTAGCATTGGCAATGGCTGCTTTAGATAAAGAAAAAATAAGTCAATTTTTTATGCCTTTAATAAAGCCTACTTCTCGTTATGCATTAGTATTGGATACGATTATTACTTCTTCTGTAGGTTTTGCTTTGTTATTGTTTATGAGTATGGTGTCTGTTGAGGTGACGCGTAGCGTCGTTGCTTATGCAGGATATGAAAGACCGGCTTACCCAGAATTAACAGCGTTTATTTTAGCGCTATTTTTATGGGCAGGTTATTACTTATTTGGTCTTAAAAAGCGATTATTAAAATTATCCGATCAATCCGTGTCTGTGGGCCGTATTTTCATCATGCAAACTGCATGGGTGATTGCGTTATTACTATTGGGACAAGGTTTTATTATTTTTTTCCCACAAGAGATGATTTTACCTTTAGCAAAACCTCTCGTGAATATTTTCACGGGCTTTGATTATGAAAAAACTTGGTTGTACATCACGCTTACGGTAGCACTCATGAGCGCGCCTTTATTAGCGCGTTTTTTAGTGCGCATATTATCCGGCTTGCCCATGAGGTTTGCTGCTTTATTATTAGTATTACCTTTGTGTATTGGACTGCCAATGGTATATCAATGGGGCTATGCCTGGGTGCCGAGCGTTCATTTTGTAGCTGTTGGGCTTGAAAATGTAGTGTATCGGGTTGGGCCTGCATCACTGATCTCAATAGGATCGCTTTTTGTATTACTGCTTTGTTTTATGGGGTCAAAATCCTTACAGATGGCGTGGGTTGATTTGATGCCGCAACATATGGGAAAACGGCCCAGACGTCTGCGTCATATGTTAGGGCAACAAACGTATTTTTTTATGCTGATTACCATGATTTACCTATTTTTCGCTTCTAGCGGCTATTATTTTTTAAATAGTATTTTTTTAGTTTTCATGACTTTAACTTTGTTATGGGTCAGTCTATATTTATTTTATACTCTAACTTATAAACTTACTAAGGGTAGGTAATCATGTTTGGATGGATAGGTCGACGTACAAAAAAAATGGCAACCAATACTGCGCGTCGTGCAGATTTGCCGTTAATGCAAAGAATGCTGACATTCGTAAAAGAACTGCTCACGCCTATTTATAAACGTGAAAAAGGCGAGGTAGAAACCTTTGAAGAGGCAATGGTGCGTTTTAATTTAACACCGGAAGATTTAGCTGCGCGCAAGAAAATGTTTTTGATCCAAATGCTTGTTTATCTATTCGGTGCGCTGTGTGTGAGTATTTATACCTACTATTTGATTAAAGGCGGTTATTGGTTTTCTGTAGCCTTTGCAATTTTATTAATTATTTTTTTAATTGTCAGCGCATTAAAAAGTCATTTTTGGATTTTTCAAATTAATCAACGTAAATTGGGATGCACATTGCGAGAATGGTTAAATGCATCCGTTAAGGAGTCAAATTAATATGTTGCGGCTATTATTTATTATCGCATTAAGTACCATGTCTTCTCTGGCTTTTGCTGAGATGCCTTCATTATTTGAGATCGCACCGGAAGATGTGTCTGTTTATTATTTAGGTGAAATCTTTGGGAAAAACTTAGTGCCTGGCGGCGCCGAAACGTTTTTGTTATCCGATATTTTTGAAATTTTTAATGCCGTCTGTTTAACCGTGGCCATTATTATTATTATTTACACGATGATAGTTGGTGTGCTTGAAACTGCAGGACAAGGTAAAGTTTTGGGTGAAAAATGGAGCGCAACTTGGCTACCCATTCGGATTATGTTAGGGATAGCTTTATTAGTGCCAAATGCAGGTTCCGGTTATGTATTAGCGCAATCCATGGTGATGTGGATGGGACTGCAAGGTGTTGGCGCTGCGGATACGATCTGGAATAAAACTTTAGATTATTTCATTGAAGGTGGTTCTATTCGTGCAAAAGAAACAGGTTCTACACAATCTAATTATTCTGCTTCGTATATGAACAAGCAAACCGTAGATAGCACGTATTTACTTGAACAAGCGATCACAGAAAATGTGACGTGTATAGCTGCAAATAATGCCAGCGAAGATAATGTAAAAATTTATGGTAAATATGAAGTTTATCAGAGTGATGATTATTACCATCTTTATTTTGGTAATCCAGATACGTTTGATCCAGAAACTAATGAAGGTGGTCGTGAGTGTGGCTATATTGTTGTTCCTACAGGTGCCGTTGCGCAAACTGAACCTATGCCCCTAGATCCCATTGCCCAAACGTATAACGATGCATTTTACGCTATGGCTAGAAGCTTGGAAGACCTAGCTATATTTTTAGCGGGTGAAAACGGCACGGGTGTAGGCGGTGATAATAAGCCGGAGTGGGAAAAGTATTTTTTAAATCCTATTCAATATTCATCCGTAAGTTTTATTGAGACGCTCAATGCAGCTAGTCATATTTTATATCCCGATCAAGACAATACAGTATCCGGTAGAGAAGGTTTAGAGGAATTAAAAAAATTCGGATGGATTCTGGCCGGTAATTATTACATGACCTTAAGTAACTATGAAGATAAGCTTCAAGGGATCAAGCTGGTTATCAGTGACTCAACGATTGAAGAACCTGAAGATGCGGTAAAAGAGCGCTATAAAAACGCGATTCAAAATGCCGTTAATTTTTGGGGTGATCAACAAAATCCTGCAGAGTATACATTTTGGGCTTGGGATGGAAAATATATCATTGAAGGTCACGGCGATGTTTCAGGTAAAACAGGAACAGAACCTGAAAACTTAAGTAAATTAGATCGAAAAGATCTCAATGACATTAAAAAGAATCTTTCGCAAATAGGCACGATGGCTCATACAGGAGATGCTGACACAATGGATCCGCTTTTTTACTTAAGCGAGCTCACTGGATTTAGTAAAGATTCAGATTCCGGTGGACTAGCTGTCCAAGATCCTATTCTTCGCGCAGCAGCGTATGGTGGTAAATTGACAGCTATTGCCACAGAAATGTTAGCTATATCTATGGCTGCATTTTTAGTATTGGGCATTGCAGCTGGCTTTTCTGCCGGTCCTTGTTATACCGCAACGCCAGTGGGTCAAATGCTCGCGACGATGTTTTTTGCGATTACGGCACCTTTGATCTTTGGTATTGTCGGTTTTTTATATGTACAAGGTGCTTTATTGTCGGTCGCTTTGCCTTTGATTCCCTTTGTCATATTCTTTACCGCGGCCATTGGGTGGTTTATTGCGATGATAGAAATGGTGGTGGTTGCGCCGCTAGCCGCAG
The DNA here is from genome assembly GCA_041660525.1 of Legionellales bacterium. GTDB lineage: Bacteria > Pseudomonadota > Gammaproteobacteria > JABCZS01 > JABCZS01 > JABCZS01. Next base: position 346,171 of record JBAZWD010000001.1, read on the forward strand.
TGGGTCTTATTTTCCCAGAAGCGAATCAAGATATTTGGGGTAAAGCAGAACCTGTTTATATGATGATTTTAAATTTATTTTTACGTCCGCCTTTGATCATTATTGGTTTTGTTGCGGGGATGATTTTAACCTGGGTCGCTATTGAATTACTCAATGCAGCTTTCTACTTTTTTATTATCGATGCTGCGCAGATTGAAAATCACTTCTTCGGTTATATCGTCGTAACTTTGGCCTATATTGGAATCTTAATCACAATTGTAGAAAAAACATTCAGTTTGACAACAGAGCTTCCTAATAATGTCTTGAAAGTATTGGGTGATAGAACTCGTGATCAACCTGGCGCAGAAGCCATGCTTCAAGGTGCAAAAGGCGGCGTAGAAAAAGGCGGCCAAGCTGTCGCTGGTTTTGCATCTGGCGCTGGCAGTGCAGCTGAGAGAGCGGGCAGTGCAGGGCTAGCTATGGCAAGTTCTCCAGAACGGAAGGCAGAGCAAGAGAAAAAAGATAAGCAAAAAGAAGAAGTGCTTAAAGGAAAAAAATAACCACCATTGGCACGAACTAAGTGATTCCGGCAAAAGCACTTACATTTAAAATTTTAGGCAACTCTCTTAAAGGCCATTATTCAATGGCCTTTTTCTTTTAGACATTTTCCTCTCAAACAGGTATAGTTAAGTAAGCATCGCACTTTATTCATGGAGGGCTATATGCAATCACGTTCTAACCCGCATCAAGTCATGCAAATCATTTTTATCGTTTGTTTAATGGGTATTATTTCCTGGCTCGCAACAGGTTGGCAAGAAAATACGCCTTTACAATTAAGTGAGCAAGATAATCAGCTTAGTGCCACACCTTGGTCTGAAGCACACTTAATTACACCGGTTGTCGCACAACAAACACGCTCATCTTCGGAACAACTTCGGGCGATGTAATGCATGCATAAATACAATTCCGGTATGACCTTAATCGAAGTGTTAGCCGCACTGGCCATTGTTGCAATTGCATTAATGGCCGTGTTGCAAACCACCGGGATGAGTACTAAACAATTAACACGTGTTCAAGAAGTAGCCACTGCGCATTGGGTTGCAAAAAATGCCGGCACGCGTTTGCAATTAGGACTAGAATCAAAAAGTTTAGGACAAGGCGCATTTCAAGGCGTGGATACCATGTTAGGGCGCAATTTTTATTGGTCAGCACAAGCAAATCCTTTACCTCAAAGTCAAATTTTAGCGATAGAAGTGACTGTATCCTCACGTCAAGGTGGGCCAAAATTAAGTGAATTTGTGGCTTATGCTCCCATGCAATGAGAATCTTATGCTAAAAAATAAAAATGGTTTTACATTGATGGAAGTCATGGTCGCATTATTTATTTTATCCATCATGTCCATTACAGCTGTGGCAGGCTTAAATGCAGTATTGCGCAGCCAAAGTAAACAAGTCGGCGTTGCACATCAATTACAAGCATTGCAATTTTCTTACACTTGGTTAGAACAAGATTTAGGTGAATATATTGCGCGTGATGTATTAAATCCGCATGGTGAACGTTTGACCTCAATCATGTTCAATAACGATACTGAATTATCAAAAGTAGGTCTTGACGGTGATATTTTATTAGTGTTAACCCGTGGCGGTATTAGTTCACCGAATAATTTAAGTTCATTGCAACGCGTCGCTTATGTATTTAAAGACCAGCAATTAATCCGTTATACCTGGCCCGTATTAGATGCTGTGACTTCAACGGTTGTGCAACCGCAGGTGATTTTACATCATGTGGCTTCGATCCAATTGCGGTATTTAAGTGATAAAGGGGTTTATTATACTAATTGGCGCGATTACAGTGGAACAGCTTTATTGCCTATGGCTATTGAGTGGAAAATTACCGATGAAGATGGCCGCAGTGTAGTTTGGCTGTTTGCAATTACCGGGGGTGGAGTGGCTAATGAAATTACAACCTAAAGGCAGCGCTTTGGTTTTAGCCATGATGATAGTAGCGATTACTTCTGTGATTGCTTATGCTTTAATTGAAACCAGTACCTTTGCGGTGCGTCGCACAACCCAATTAAATAATATGGACATGTGTAAACAAGCCGCGCATGCGTCTGAACTTTATGCTAAAGATTTATTAACACAATCTAAAAATGAAGTCCTCGCTGTAACGGAATTAACCCAGCCTTGGGCACAGCCTTTTGAAATGCAGTTAGAACAAGGCATCCGTTTAAAAGCACAAATCAGTGATTTGCAGGGGAAATTTAATATTAATTTATTACGTGCGCCCGGCCAAGAGGGAATTTATACGCCAGAATTAATTTTTAGCCGTTTAATGGTTTTATTAAATATTGGTACTGCGCAAAATTTACAACAATCACTTACAGACTGGGTAGGTGATCCTGACAGTGAATTGGATCAAGTTTATTTAGAACGTAAACCTGCTTATCGTCCAGCACATAATGCGCTAGCAAGTATTAGTGAATTAGGCTTAATTCAAGGCGTAACGAAGCCTATTAGAACTTTATTGGATCCGCTCGTGAGCACTTTACCTGAAGATAAGAACATGAATATCAATACTGCACCGGCAGAAGTTTTAGCTGCCATATTAAATACCACGTTGAGTGCAGGTTTGAATTTAGCGGATGAACGTTTATCATCTCCATTTAATAGTACGCAAGAATTTATTCAGCGCGTGAGCGCCAAAGGAATAGCGATCAGCGATCAAGCATCCCTTTTAAACATGATCAATGTGAATAGCCAATATTTTTTATTAAAAACCACGGCAACCTGCAATAAAACGACCTTAATCAGCTATAGTTTCATTGAACGGTCGCCAGAAAAGGAACCTTTCGTATATCGACGGACACAACAGTTGTAAAGAGTGAGAACTTATGGATAAGTATTTTTTAGTATACCCTTTGACGGATGATTGGCAGCAAGTTTCTTGGTGTGCTTACGCCCCGGATGAAGAGTTGCAGGTTAAACAAGGTAGCTTAGATACTTTAGCGAAAATCGCCCCTAACGTGCCGATGATTGCTGTATTACCCGGCACTTGGTTGAATATTTTTTCTATTACGCTGCCCAAAGGTCGCGCTTCACAAATTAAAAAAGCCATTCCGTTTTTACTCGAAGAACAATTAGCCGAAGATTTAGAAAATATCCACATTGCGCTACCAGCCGTTTATCAATTGGGTGAAATAACACCAGTTGCAGTTATCAGTAAAAACCGCATGCAAGTTTTAAAAGATGCATTTAAAAACCAGAATTTGAATTTACAACAAGCCGTGCCCAATTGGTTATGTTTACCTTTGTTTGAGCAAACTTGGACCTTGCATTTAACACAAGAACTAGCTTGTGTGCGTCAAGCAAAAGATTTAGGATTTTGCATACAAAAAAGTTTATTAATGCCGATGTTAACATTAGCGTTATCACAAGCTGAACAAAAACCCCAGAGTTTGCATGTTTATCATTTGGCTTTAGAAGCTGCTGATATGGAAGAGCAATTAACCACTCTAAAAATTCCCTTGGCATATGAAGCTGTTTCCGATGAGTCTTTATTATTATGGACAGAAAATTTTACATCGCCTGCTGCTTTAAATTTATTGCAAGGTGAATTTTTTGTGAAGCCAAAAGTTAGCGCAGTTAAACAGATTTGGCGTAAATCTGCAGCGGTTTTCGTTGCGATTATTGTTGCATTCGTATTGCAATCATCGATTGAATTTCAACATTACCAAAAACAATACGACGCAGTGCACGCAAAAACATTAGCGCTTTATACCTCTGTTTTTCCAAATGAAACACAAACTACAAATGCACGCGCACAATTAGAAACGCTATTGGCAGACACCGGAGGCGGCGTAAGCAATCCTTTATTTGATTATTTGCAAGCCATTAGTGAGCCTTTATTAAATTCACCGGATGTGAATTTGCAACAAATTGCTTTGCATGAAAAATCATTGCAAATAGAAGTGATAGTTAAAGATTTTGCAGCGCTATCGCAACTTGAAAATGCATTAACCGCAAAAGGTTTAACAGTAAAACAAGAATCCGCGAGTTTAGAAAAAGATCAAGTTTTAGCACGATTACAGGTTACGCAATGAAAGAAAAATTATTAAGCCATTGGCAAAATTTACAAGCACGTGAACAAAAAATATTATTAGCGGGCGGTGTTTTTTTAATTTTATTTTTTTTATATTTATTAATTGATGCAGGCGCAGGACGTGCGACGCTCATGTCACAAAAATTGGATAGAGAACAAAAATTATTGACGTGGATGAAACCCGTGGTTGAGCAAATTTTAGTGGCACGCACGCAAGTGGTAGGCGAGCCAGTAACTGCGCAAAACATTCTACCGCAAGTAGAATTTTCTTTAGAAGAAGCCGCTTTATCCGGAAAAATTACTGCGCTCGATTTAGTCGCAGGTCATCAAGTGCGTCTTGCATTTAATGATGTTGTCTATGAAACACTCGTCAAATGGCTTTATGCATTTTCCAGACAAGGTGTTATTGTGCATGAATTTATAGCAACAAAAACGGATGAGGTGGGTGTTGTAGAAGCTAGCGTATTACTTGGCGCTAAAAAATCTTTGACAAATAAAAAATGAGTCTCTATTTATCTTCTAAAGATCCCGGTCCCTTCGATATCATCGGCGATGTCCATGGTTGTTTTGATGAACTTCACGCGCTATTAATTCTCCTAGGTTATAAAATAGAAAAAAATGGCTTTTATTGTGTTACTCACCCCATGGGTAGAAAAGTAATATTTGTCGGTGATTTAGTAGATAGGGGACCGAAAATACCAGAGGTTTTGCGTTTAGTTATGGATATGATCGCAAGTCATGTCGCGTATTGTGTAAGAGGTAATCATGATGATAAATTAAGACGTGCATTAAAAGGTAACAAAGTAAAAATTTCACACGGATTAGAAGAATCGCTGGCACAACTTGCTACGCAGCCGCCTGTTTTTAAACACGAAGTTTTGCAGTTCTTAGAAAATTTAGTTTATTATTATATTTTTGATCAAGGTAAATTGGTCGTAGCGCATGCAGGGATAAAGGAAAAAGATATTGGCAGTGATACATTATATATTAAATCATTTTGTTTATATGGTGAAACTTCCAATGAAATTGATGCACAAGGTTTCCCCGTGCGCCACCCCTGGATGAATGATTACCATGGAGAAGCCTTAATTGTTTATGGTCATACAGCTATTTTGGCACCAGAGTGGGTCAATAATACAATTTGTATTGATAGTGGTTGTGTCTTCGGTGGAAGATTAACGGCTTTGCGTTACCCGGAAAAAATATTAGTGTCAGTATCAGGTTATAAAGGCTATAAAAGTTGAATAATTATTTTTAGACTTGGGCGTCAGATATTCACCTATATTATGTATAAAGAACTTAATAGTTGTGCAATGCCCTTTTTGTTTGTTCCCAGTTGATGAAGTTTTTCAGTGAATAAATCAATTGCTGTCGCTTCTATCGGAAGTACCAAAGTTACAGATTGGCGGGTGTCGGCGAGCAAAATTTTTCTCTCAATTTTTGCTCTTATATAGGAACGTCCTGCTGCATCGACACAGTAAAACTGCATGCTTACGAAGTCTTCAGCATACTTAGGATCAACACTGCCCAAAACCACTTCGCGATGATCCGAAGAATTCCTGGGAAATCCTCGAATCATTTCTGCTATCTCCTCTAGCCTACCAACGTCAACATAAACATCAGCACTACCACCAAATTCGCCATTCCAAGCTGAAATATGAATCTTCAAAAAGTCAACGTCTTGGTAAATTACTTTAAATTTAAATCCAATATTCATACTGAGTATTCCTTAGAATACAAAAAATCTTAATACAATGGCCCGCCATCATCGGTAGGTAAGTTTGGCGTTTGTTCAAATATTTCTAAGGCCATTAAGGCGGAAGAATTACCTTGTAGTGCAGATTCTTGAATCCAAAAATAAGCTTGCAGACGATCGCGTGGCACACCTAAACCTTCATATAACGCAAAACCTAAAGCATATTGTGCATCCGGATCACCTTTTTGTGCGAGTGGTAATAAAAGCGCGACAGCTCTTTGGTAATCACCTTCTGCAAAAGAAGTTTCAGCTTGAATAAAGGCAGGGGATTTATCAGCGAAAGGACCTTCGTCTTCATCTTCTTTTTCATTCTGACAAGCGCTTAAAAAGCCAGTAAGTAGAATTAGGCAAAAAAACTGTTTAACATAACTCATATACTTGTCCTTAGGTAACTATCAAGGGTATTATAACTGATGACGAAAAAACCTGAAATACTTAAACTCACTAAACTTGCGCAAACCAAAGTATTTGGCGTTGAAGGTATGAAATTACGTTTTAGCAATGGGCAAGAGCGTGACTTTGAACGTTTACAATTACATCATGGCGCTGTATTAGTAATTCCGCAACCGGAACCCGGCATGGTTTGGCTCGCGCGCGAATATGCTGCCGGTGTTGATCGTTACGAATTAGGTTTTCCAAAAGGCCTAATTGATGAAGGTGAAGAAATGTTGGCTGCAGCAAACCGTGAATTACAAGAAGAGTTAGGTTATGGTGCTAGAAAATTAACACATTTAAAAACAGTAACGTTAGCACCCGGTTATATGGGCCATTTAACCCATATTATTTTAGCCAGTGATTTATATCCTTCAAAATTACCAGGTGATGAACCTGAACCGATCGAAATTGTTCCATGGCATTTAGATCAAACAGAAGCATTATTGGCGCGCGATGATTTTACTGATTCGCGTAGTATCGCGGCCATCTTAATGATAACTAATGAAAGATATAAAAGGTAAGCAATGATAGGTATTATCGCTGCAATGCAGCAAGAAACTGTTTTTTTAAAACAACATATGAGTGAAGTGGAATCTGTGTCTATCGGCGAGTGTATTTTTTTTACAGGTAAAATCAATCATACGCCTGTTGTTTTATTGCAATGTGGTATTGGCAAAGTCAATGCAGCTGTGGGCACTGCTTTATTAATTGAACGCTTTAAACCCACTTTTGTGATTAATACCGGCGTCGCCGGTGGTTTGCATCCTAGTTTATCAGTAGGTGATATTGTTATTTCTATTTCTGTACGTCACCATGATGTTGATTTAACTATTTGGGGTTATGAGCATGGGCAATTGCCGAAATTGCCTGCGGTATTTACCCCCAGCCAAGTATTAATTGAAGCAGCGCTTTGTGCTGCAAAAAAAATGTCGATGCATGTCACACAAGGTTTAATTGTTTCAGGAGATAGCTTTATTCACCAAGAAGAGGATATTGAAAAAATAAAACAAAAATTTCCAGGCGTACATGCAGTTGAAATGGAAGCCGCGTCCATTGCGCAAGTATGCCATCAATTCAAAATTCCATTTGTAATCATCCGCGCTTTATCCGACATTGCGGGCAAAGAATCTTTAGTTTCATTCAATGATTTTCTAGAAGAAGCAGCAAAAAATTCAGCTCAATTAATTTTATATACTTTAGCTGAGCTTAAGACTGAATAGGTAAATATATTTTTACTTGTAAGCCCTGTGGTTTCGTATTCGTTAGAATCACACGTCCTTTTAATGCTTGAATGATTTCAACAAAAATCGCTAAACCAAGACCCGTGCCTTGCGAATTGCTACGTGCGACATTGGCACGATAAAGCGGTTGTGTAATTTTTGATAATAATTCTTCGGGAACGCCGGAACCTGAGTCGGTAATACTGATCATGATTTCATTATTTTCTTTTTGCATTAAAATTTTTACAGGCGCTGCGCCATATTGGAAGGCATTCGCTAAAACATTATCAATGCCGCGTTGTAATTGCCTTGGGTTTGCTTGCACTAAAAGTGGTTGCGCAGGTAGATTTAATTCTATGCTTTGTGGTGGATATTGTTCTGCACAGCTTTCTAATAAGCCTGCTAAATCTACGGCTTGTAAAGGTTGTTTTTCTTGTGTGCTGGTATAACTTAAAAATTGCTCTTGTAAATAATTAATTTGTTCCACATCATTAATTAAAGCCTGTTTTTTTTGCGCATCTAAATGAGGTAGCATTTCAATTGCGATACGTATACGTGCGAGCGGTGTGCAAATATCATGTGCAACGCCTGCCAAAACCAATTGCCGATGCTTGTCAAATTCATTAATTTCCATCATCATTTGATAAACGGTTTGCGAAACTTCGCGTATTTCTTTGGGCCCCGAAGTTAATGCAGGTTTTATTTCACGATTATTTTTAAAGGATAATAAGTTTTCAGTGAGTTGCGCTAAAGGTTTTTTTATCATCCGCGTGAGAACATAAGCACTTAGGGAAATTAAAATGAATAATAAAATCAGCTTAGGTGCCAGAAACGTAAAAAGAAAAAAGGGTGACGTTGTCAAGGTAAGCTTTTGCCATTCTTGCGAACTGCTTTGAATCCAAAATATATTTTTTATATTCGGATCATGAAAAATAGCAGTGTTTTTAAATTTCTTTTGAATGTGCGGAGGTGCAGGTTTTAAATCATCTGGCACTTGCCTTAAGTCAAGGGCGTCATATTTTTGTGTTAATAATAAATGTTCTATTTGTGCAACTTCGATAGATTCTTGATTTTTTTTATCTGTTTTAAAAGTCAGCGTGCCGGTGATGGCGGCATAAAATATTAATCCAGCGGCTATGACTAGCATTAAAATACTAAATAAACTTTTAGGATAGATTTTATTCACTGGCTTTTCCTTCATCCGACATAAACATATAACCTGTGCCCCATACCGTTTGAATGTAACGCGGTTGTTGCGGATTAGGTTCTATTATTTTTCTTAAACGTGAAATTTGTGTATCAATCGAGCGATCAAACGCTACATGATTTTTCCCGTGCGCTAAAGTCAGTAATCGATCACGACTTAATGCTTGCCCCGGATGACTGACCAGCGTTTGCAAAATAGCAAATTCAGTAGTAGATAAAACAATTTCTTCGTTATCATTTTTTAATAAACGTTGCGCTGGAATAAATGTGTAAGCACCAATTTGTATGGGCGCCATATCCAGCGCACCCAAATTGCGCTCGGCGCGTTTAAAAATAGCACCAATGCGCGCTAATAATTCGCGAGGATTAAAAGGCTTAGCTAAATAATCATCAGCGCCTAATTCTAATCCGGTAATACGATCAATATCTGTATTGCGAGCAGTTAACATAATGACAGGTAGTTCAGGTTGTACATGTCGCAGTCTTGCCAGAAAATGAATGCCATCTTCGGTGGGTAACATTCTATCAAGTATCAATAAATCAATGTTTTTATGCGCTAAATACTTTTGGGCCACGGGTGTATCATTTAGGGTGTCAACGATAAAACCTTGCTCAGTCAAATATTCAGACAATAGGCTGCATAAACGATTATCGTCATCGACCACTAATATACGTTTTTTACGTGTTTCCATGGTTTGATTCTAGCAAATATCAACTTAAAAAACTGTGTCTAAATGTGTCAAGTTTGAGTTTTGACACGTCCGGACAAGGTTGAAAGCTAATTAAATAGTAATTAAATGCGATAATGTAAGTATGAAACTTGAAGTTTATATTGCATTTATAAAAGCATTGTTTTTATTAGCATTATTGCTGGATCTATTGATACGGCTATGGTTATCGATGCTGGAGTTGATTTTAAATGGCCCAGGTGCTGCAGGTGCTTTTACCTGGGGTGTGGGTTTACTCTTTATTATCTGTAGTTTTGCGACATTGTTTCCTTTGGTTGTACCACTTTTAGCTTGCGTTTTTGCAGTTGTCGTTTTAATGACTTTCTTGTGGCCAAAATCAGAAGCAGCGCTGCTATTATCGCCTTTGCTGGATTTTTTATTAAAAATTTTTAGTGTAGGTGGGGCAATTTATTTTTCTCTAACTTGGATCGGTTTAGCATTTACCGCAGCAGCGTTGTCATTAGGGATTATGTTTGCAATCTCAGCAGTAGGAGCGATTTTAGCTTTTGCAGCTTTATATGTTATCGGTGCAGAACCAGGTTTATTGCATAGTTTTATCACCCAAGTAATAGGCGCAGGTGGTGCAATCAATTGGTTATTAGGATTTTTAGCACTGTTAACATTGGGTGCAGGTGCAACATTTGCAACGCCAGTGTTGTTGGCTATTCCCGCAGTGATAGTGGTTTTGGCCGCAATCACTTGGTATTTTAACAAAAAAGACGCAGTTAATACGGCGTGTTTGTCTTGCTTTTCTTGGCAAACCACAGGCCAACCTCAAATAAAATCCAAAGCGGGATCGCTAGAAGAGTCTGAGATATTACGTCCGGCGGTGTTAAAAGCATCCCTATAACAAACGCCCCGATAATAACATAAGGTCTTTGCGCGCTGAGTGTGACAGGATTGAGAATATTCAATTTACATAACACTAAAATCAAAATCGGAATTTGAAATGCTAATCCAAAAGCAAAAAACATTTTTAAAACAAAATTTAAATAAGAAGCAATATCTGTCATGACGGTCACGCCAGCTGGCGCGCTATAAATAAAAAATGAAAACGTCATCGGCAGAACAATAAAATAAGCAAATAAAATTCCGCCATAAAATAAAGTGAGACTAGAGAGAAATACCGGCATGAAAAATTTCTTTTCATGTTGGTACAAACCCGGCGCGATAAATTTCCAAAGTTGATAAAGTACAAAAGGAATGGCAATAAATATCGCGAGTGTTAATGCGAGTTTCATCGGGACTAAAAATGGTGTTGCCACATCGATCGCTATCATTTGACTATTGGGCGGCAAAAATTTCAATAAAGGTTGCGCAAGCGTTGTGTAGAGTTGTTTTGCGTAAAATAAAAGAGCGATAAAAACAAGCGCAATGCTTAAAAAGCAACGTAATAAAACCTGGCGTAATTCAAGGAGTTGTTCGACTGTACTGTTCATGATTCAAGTTCACGCGTAATCGCAGCTTTAATTTGCTTAAAGCGTTTAATAAAACGATTGATATATTGCATGGCTTTGGGTAGTTGTTTTGGGCCTAAAACCAGTATGGCGACAACCAATACTAAAAGTATTTCCCCAAGACCGATGCCGGACATTATTTATCCTCTTTTTTATCATCGCTTTTGTCATCAAGACCTTTGCGAAAATTCTTCAAGGCTTTGCCTAAATCAAAACCCATATGCTTAATTCTTTTAGTGCCAAAAATGACGACGACTATGAGTAGAATAATTAATAATTGCCAAATGCTAATGCCGCCAAAACCCATATTAGCCTCCTAAGATATGTGCATGTAAATGAAATATAATTTGTCCGCCGCGGCTGCCGGTATTGATCTGAGTGCGGTAGCCATTCAAATGATTTTGTTTGGCAATCTGGGGGATTAACAGCATCATTTTCGCCAGCATTTCGCTGTGTGAGGCATCGATATGATCTAAACTATCAATATGTAATTTAGGAATTAATAATAAATGGACCGGCGCTTTTGGATGTATATCTTTAAACGCCATAAATTCATCATTTTCAAAAACAATATCCGCGGGTAATTTTTTATCTTTGATTTTACAAAATAAACAATCGGTCATGATTTGTCCTTAAGCCATTTGGCAATATCTTTCGCAAAATAAGTAATAATAATATCCGCGCCCGCCCGTTTAAATGCGATCATAGTTTCCATCACTGCTAAGCGTTCGTCTAAATATTTTTTTTCACTCGCAGCTTTAATCATCGCGTATTCGCCGCTGACTTGATAAACCACCGTTGGCATTTTAAATGTTTCTTTTACACGCGCAACAATATCTAAATAAGGCAAACCCGGTTTTATCATTACCAAATCAGCGCCTTCTTGTAAATCTAGCGCAACTTCATGCAAGGCTTCATCGCTATTTGCAGGATTCATTTGATACGTTAATTTATTTTGTTTACCCAAATGTGAAGATGAGCCTACGGCATCACGAAAGGGGCCATAAAAATTAGAGGCATATTTTGCAGAATAGGCGAGTAAAATAATATGTGGGTACCCGGCTTCATCTAATGCTTTACGAACTGCACCAATACGACCATCCATCATATCCGATGGCGCAAAAATATCATTGCCAGCTTTCGCGTGAGAAAGGGCTTGTTTTACTAAAACCGCTATCGTTTCATCGTTTAAAACTTCGCCGATTGAATTGGTTAAACCATCTTGTCCGCTTAAGGTATAGGGATCTAAAGCACCATCAGTCATGACGCCTAAATCGGGACATGTTTGCTTAATTAATTTAACAGCGCGTTGAATTAAACCTTCAGGGTTATAAGCGGCTTTAGCATCAGCTGATTTTTCATGCTCACTGGAGGGAAATAAAGCCACAGCTCTTATCCCAAGCGATTGAATTTCTTGAACTTCTTGTGCAAGCTCATTCAAGGGAATACGCTCGATTCCAGGCATACTGGCAATCGATTCACGCGTACTGTTGGCTGTTACAAAAATAGGGTACAGCAAATCGCTAATATGTAATTGATTTTCTTGAACAAAATCACGCACAAACGCTTGTCCGCGGTTGCGGCGCATGCGTGTCAGCGGAAAAGGTGCGCGATTAACATTAAAGTGTGACATCGTAGTATAATACCAGATTTCGTAGTATAAAATCGAGGTCTTAAGCTATGTTACTTAGTGATAATCCTATTCAACGTCATCAAACAATCGCTGTTCAAGTAGGTTCTGTAACCATAGGCGGCGGCGCGCCCGTTGTTGTGCAATCCATGGCAGATACAGACACCGCTAATGTTGAAGCGACCATACAACAAGTTTTTGATTTGCATGAAGCCGGTTCTGAAATTGTTAGAATAACGGTAAATAATGAAGCTGCCGCACGCGCAGTTCCATTGATTCGCGCGGGTTTAGATGCGCGTGGCTGTCATGTGCCTTTAATTGGTGATTTTCATTATAACGGTCATCGTTTACTGAATGATTTTCCAGAATGCGCACAAGTATTAGATAAATACCGCATCAATCCAGGCAATGTGGGTTATGGCCAAAAACGTGATTTGCAATTTGCGAGCATGATAGAAGTTGCCATTAAACATAATAAACCTGTTCGTATAGGTGTGAATTGGGGAAGCTTAGATCAAGATTTATTGGCAAAATTATTAGATGATAATGCAAAACTATCAACTCCCAAACCATTAGGCGAAATTACGCGCGAAGCTTTAATTACTTCCGCGCTAAGTAGTGCAGAATATGCGCAAGAATTGGGAATGGCTAAAAATAAAATTATTATTGCGTGTAAAGTCAGCACGGTGCAAGATTTAGTATCACTCTATCAAGAGTTAGCCAAGCGCAGTACATATGCGTTGCATTTAGGTTTAACCGAAGCAGGCATGGGTTCAAAAGGTATTGTGAGCACAACCGCAGGTTTAAGTATTTTATTACAGCAAGGTATTGGTGATACCATTAGGGCATCATTAACACCAGAGCCTGGCGCATTACGCACGAAAGAAGTCACTGTTTGCCAAGAAATTTTACAAGCCATGGGTTTGCGTGCATTTACGCCCAGCGTTACAGCCTGTCCTGGTTGTGGTCGAACAACAAGTGCATACTTTCGTGAACTTACACAACAAATTCAAGATTTTATTCGCAATGAAATGCCTACATGGCGCAATATTTATCCCGGCGTAGAAAATATGAAAGTTGCGGTAATGGGTTGTATTGTGAATGGTCCTGGCGAAAGCAAACATGCAGACATAGGCATTAGTTTACCTGGAACAGGCGAATCACCGGTTGCGCCAGTCTTTATTGATGGTGAAAAAGCCATGACGCTTCGGGGCGATCATATTGCTGAAGAATTTAAAGTGATCGTTACTGATTATATTAAAAATAAATATGGAATAAAACAACATGTCACAGAAGATAGTACTAGCCAGTAGTAATCATGGAAAATTAAAAGAATTAGCAGAACTTATTGCTGATTTTGATTTTCAAATCATGACACAATCTGAATTTGGCGTAGAACCTGCGGCTGAAACCGCGTTAACTTTCGTAGAAAATGCTTTAATCAAAGCGCGTCATGCCTGTGAGAGAACGGGATTACCTTCTATTTCTGATGATTCGGGTTTAGTGGTTGCTGCATTAAATGGTCAGCCGGGCGTATATTCAGCACGTTTTGCTGGCGAGCATTCCAATGACAAAAAAAATATTGAATTATTATTGCACGAATTAGTGGAAGTACCGAACGAAGAACGCAATGCGTATTTTGTGTCCGTGTGTGTGTTTATGCGCACAAAAGATGATCCAAGTCCTATTGTGACGCAAGGTACATGGCACGGGAAAATCTTACTAGCGCCGATTGGTGAACATGGTTTTGGTTATGATCCCGTATTTTATGTTCCGACACATCATTGCAGCGCTGCACAATTAGATCCAGACCTTAAAAATCAAATCAGTCATCGTGGCTTAGCGATGCATGCTTTACGTACAGAGTTAGAACGGTGTTATCGTTAATTCCACTGGCACTTTATATTCACTTTCCGTGGTGTACCAGTAAATGTCCGTACTGCGATTTTAATTCTTATGCAAAAACAAAAGATCCCATTCCAGAAGCCGATTATATTGCTGCATTAAAACAAGATTTAAAAAACGATTTAGAAAAAGTACAAGGGCGTAAATTAGTCAGTATTTTTATGGGCGGAGGAACACCGAGTTTATTTTCACCTGATCACATTGCAGATTTATTAGCTTATATCCATCAGCATATTGGTTTTGAAAAAAATATTGAAATTACTTTAGAGGCTAATCCTGAATCATTAGATTATGAAAAATTAATCGGTTATCGTGCAGCCGGCGTGAATCGTATTTCAATTGGCGTGCAAAGTTTTAATGTTGATCAATTAAAAAAGCTAGGGCGTGCGCATAATAGTGCACAAGCGTTTGCGGCAATTACCGCCGTTCAAAAAGCAGGATTTACCAATTACAATATTGATTTAATGTATGGTCTGCCTAAGCAAACTGTTGAGGAAGCATTGAGCGATTTGCAAGAAGCATTACAATTCTCCCCAAAGCATTTATCTTGGTATCATTTGACATTAGAGCCTAATACAGTTTTTTATAATAGTCCGCCTAAGCATTTACCCTCTGATTCAAGATTAATTGAAATTGAAAAAAATGGCCGTGAATATTTAGCGAGTAAAAATTTACAACGTTATGAAATTTCTGCTTATGCACGTCCAGGTCTTCACGCGCGGCATAATTGTAATTATTGGGAATTTGGTGATTATCTAGGTATCGGTGCAGGTGCACATGGGAAAATAACCCATCCTGATCATATTGAGCGCCTATGGAAACAACGTACGCCACTTAAATATTTAAATAAAGAATCAAATTTTATTGGTGGCCAAAAAATATTAAATGCGCACGATTTAAAATTGGAATTTTTGATGAACGGTTTACGTTTAATTAATGGCGTTCCTAAACATTTATTTTCTGAGCGCACGGGTTTAAATATTTTAGAATTAGAATCCGAATTAAAATCATTACAAAAAGAAAATCTATTGATAGATGGTGATGCTCGCATACAATTAACGCAGCAGGGTCAATTGTTTTTGGATGAAATTTTGACAAGGTTTGTTTAAGATAACCCAAGTTGTATTTTTATTATTCTTTCTATAGAAATGATGTCTTGTTTAGAAATAACTCCCGCTCTATTTTGTAATCTTTTTTTGCTCACAGTTGTAATTTGATCTGCCATGGCCTTATTTACTTTGTTGCCAATATTTACTAAAGTTTCGCAAGAGTAGCATTTATTAATATTGCTAGTTAAGGGAATCACCTGTATTCTATTGAGAGAGTGATTGGATTCATTATTGCTAACAACAATGGCAGGACGAGATTTTTGAGTTTCTCCACCTATAGATTGTTCAAAATTAGTCCACCAAACTTCACCGCGTTTCATAATCGATATCTCCAAGTGTTCCTTCACTCCAGGCCATTGCTTCCGCTTCACGTTCCTTATCTGTAGCCATTTCACGATAAGATGCTGCAAGCTCATTAAAATGACGGACTTTTCTTTTGTCGTTCACTTTATCTATAGTAATATTGTGTTTGTTGAGCATTCTATTTTCCTTCGTGATTATATAGATCATTTTAAATGATTATAGATAGCTGATAATAGTAATTTGTCTCATGATCACTAATGATTATGATTTTAAAACATTAAGGCTATTAGAGTCAAGTATTTTTTAATTTAAGGATTAGATTATGTCGAATATTTCACAAGTGGCCACTTTTGCCGCCGGTTGTTTCTGGGGCGTTGAAGAATTATTTAGCCAAATCCCAGGTGTGCTTGCAACGCGGGTCGGTTACACGGGCGGACATACAGAAAATCCAACGTATCAACAAGTCTGCAGTGATACCACAGGCCATGCAGAAGCATTGGAAGTAACTTTTGATCCGACTCTTGTGAGTTATGAAAAATTACTCGAAGTATTTTGGCATAATCATAATCCGACCCAAAAAAATCGCCAAGGTCCGGATGTGGGCAGTCAATACCGTTCTGTTATTTTTTATCATAATGAAGCGCAAAAGCAATTAGCAGAAAAATCTAAACAATCCCTCGAGGATGCGCATCAATTTCAAAACCCTATAGTGACAGAAATCGTCCCCGCTTCAACATTTTATCCCGCCGAAGAATATCATCAGAAATATTTAAAAAAACAAGGATTATCCAGTTGTGGCTTTAGATCTTAGGATTTAGTAACAAAGTCATCACGGCCATGCGCACAGCAACACCGTTGGTGACTTGTTGTAAAATTACAGACTGCGGACTTTCGATCACATCACTCGCAATTTCAATATCACGATTAACAGGACCTGGGTGCATAACGATGGCATCTTTTTTTGCATAAGTTAAATTATTTAAGGTTATGCAATAGTTTTTAACGTAATCATCTTTAGAAAAAAAGTTTTCAGTCATACGCTCAAGTTGTGGGCGTAATACCATAACAACATCAACATCTTTTAAGCCGGTTTTTAAATCATGAAATACAGTTACACCTAAGTTTTTTGGATTTTCTGGTAATAGTTTTTCCGGCGCAATCACGCGAATATCGGATACACCTAAAATTTTTAATGCTTGAATATCAGAATTTGCTACGCGTGAATGTAAAACATCACCAACAATAGCGACGCTTAGATTTTTAAAATCTTTTTTATATTGTTTAATGGTGAGCATATCAAGCAGCGCTTGCGTAGGATGCGCATGCGCACCATCGCCCGCATTAATCACATGGCTGTTTTCATTTAAAATATCAGCAACAAACTGCGGTGCGCCAGCTTGCCTATGACGAACCACAAAAATATCACATTGCATTGCTTGCATCGTAAGCGCGGTGTCTTGAAGTGATTCACCTTTTTGAGTAGAAGACTTTTCAATATCCAAATTTAAAACATAAGCCCCTAATTTTTTGGCGGCTAATTCAAAAGTACTACGTGTGCGCGTGCTGGGCTCAAAAAACAAATTGACCACGGTTTTATTTTGTAAATAAGCAGGTGGATTTTCAACAATTTTCCTATCGGGTGTTAAAAATTGCTCCGCAAGGCTTAAAATATGATTTAAGTCTTGGGCCTTGAGCTGTTCTAGAGTGAGTAAATGGCGCATGTCCTTATTATATCATTTTCCCTGGGCTATGCATCATCTTCATTGTTTTCGTGGTAAAGCTATGTTAGTCTTATCGATGTCTATGAAAATTAAGCTTAACATTCTCCTCGTGGCCAGCCTGTTATTGTTCATGCAGTATGCGCTGTTTCAACATGAACTTGGCCACACATTTTATGATCATGAACATCATGAAGATGAAATGGCCAAAGAATGCCAAGTGTGCCTAGGCGCGAATGCGCTAAGTCAATATACATTACCCGTTAATATTATCATATCCTTAAGCTTAATCGCGACACTGTTGATATTTTTCTATAGTTTTGTATCAGTTCATTTATCCACACTACAGCCTCCACGTAACCGTGCTCCGCCAGTAACAGATTTGTTTATCTAAAAAATATTTTTTATTTATTTCAATCTGATACTGGAGTACCCAAATGCCACGTTCTAAATTTAATCAAATTATGTTGCCGGTTGCGGCGGTAGTAAATCCGTTTGTTGCAGGGACTGTGAATGCGTATATTCTCGAGCATTTAGTAAAATATATTAATCCTGATTACAAAGGCAGTGATACAGTGTATCGCCTTGGATTTGGAGTTTCATTTTGCGCATCTGCAATTCAAAGTATGGCGATGCTTTATTATCAAAATGTAAAGGATCAAAAAGAATCCCGTTCGCGCAGCAATAGTCACAGCCACAGCCACAATCACAGTCATTCAGGTGATGTAGAGTGTCAGTCTCATCATGACGATCATCATCATAAATGTACTGATCTCATATTACATCATGTCATGCATATCTTTGGTTTATATATTTACAATTTTGGTTTTGCGATCAGTGGTCTTTATGATGCCTTGCTCAATGATGAAGCCCCTGAAGATGAACAACAACGCCTCATCGTGTGTGCCGTCATTGCATTTGGCGGTTTGATGTACACTTATGTTGAAGCAAAATTTCATGAATTATTTATCGATGAAGCAGAGCATAATCATGGCAATATGTTAAATGCAATGTTTGATCAATTAATTACACAAGTGTTAAGCGGCGATAAAAAGTTTTTAGATAGGTTTAAGCAAGCTTGGCTTGCTTGGGGTGGTGTGGGTTCGCATGCTTTGGCCGGATATTTTGCATCCAGAGAAGCAACAAAAGCTTTAGGTTTGTTATTTTTTGGAAAATATCCATCTGTATTGACGCAACATGTGATTGCAGGCAGTTTAGGTACGATAGGTGCCATTATGCATACTGGAAGTGAATTGACCGGTGTACAAAATTGCAAAGGTCCGCGCAAAACTTGGTATGATGTTAAAACAATCGAACATACCGCCGCAAGATATCTTTTGATGTTATTTATATATTCTTGTTTATCTTTAATATTATTTCATGTGATGCCGGAATCATTCGGTCTTAATGAGGAGATCACACCAGAAGATGCCAAAACAAAAGAACGTGCTTTAAGAGTGCTATCATTTTTTATTGCGTTTGGGTTGCCGGATTGTGTAATGTCTTGGATCACTGTTGAAGGCGCAGTTAATTTTGTTAAAGAGCAAACAAGCGGAACCCGACAACCTTTGCTGCAAGGTGGCGGTAATTTCAATTCGGGTACAACTGTTTCATTAAATGCAGATAATGACCACGCAAATCCATCATCAACCTTGCTACCCAAAGAAAATAATAAAAAATCATTTTCATGTTGTTTTCAGTGATAAATAGGCTAAATGCCGCGAATCAATCGCGGCATTTAAACTTGTAAAAGCCTTAACGAGGTAAATAATGAAACTATATAACCAATTGAATCTGAGAGCGCGCAACCCATTGACCATCATCAGGGTTTGCACGCCAACCATTTCTTTCATCAGCCCAGTTTTCGCCTAGACCACCAAATGCATAGCCAAAATCAGCTGTAAGTTTTAAATGTGCAGGGTAAATGTAATAATTAAATCCTGTTGTTAGTACATTGAGATCTTCACTATCAGAATTTGTAGCAGGATCTAGCTGTGCAGAATTTCCCCATTCATAACGAGAAAACAATTCTATCGTGTCACGCTCCTCATCCACAAACAGACCGCCTTGTAATTGTGCACCATAAGAAGTAGCTCTATCATTGATGCGATCTTTAGTGGCTGCCATCATACTGAATAAACTCCAGCCGCTGCCTTGAAAGCTTACATCTACAGTGCTGGAGACTTCTTCAATATCAGCGGTATCATTATCACGCTGGTATCCGCCGGCAATGCCAATGAGCAAACCAGTTTGGTTATCACCTGGGGAATTGAAATCACGAAATTCTTGCCAATTACCAAAAGGTTTAAATTCTAAACGTGAGATAAAAGCATATGTTTGACCATTTTGAAAATCATGATTACCTATTTCTTCTTCATCTTCTTGTGATTTATCATGCTGAAAATAACCATTAGTCATGGATGCAGTCCATTTCAATATTTCATTTTCTATGCCGAATAAAGTGCCAGTAGAGGTATTCGTTGAAAAATATTTAGTGATTAGGGATCTCTCAATTGTGAGTTGTCTTGTTCTAGATACTAAGCTTTCTCGTAGAAATGGCGTGGTAAATTGTCCTACTTGGGCCCATGTATAATCATTAAATGCTTTCGCAATATAAGCATCATCTGTAATAATATCGCCAGCTGGATTAGTCGCAGTACCTAAAACATAAGTCCAAGATTCATCAATAAAATGTCCAGAAAAATATAACGTGATTCGACGCATATCAAATCGTTGATAATCATTTACGTTATCAACTTGAGAATACAAATATCTTGCTTGAAATGATGCATTAAAAAATAAAGAAAAATCATCATCTGGGGTGCGGATAAAAAAGCCGTTTTTATAACCAAAATATTTATCCCAGGGAAATTCTACTTCACCTTCAATGGGTGGAGCATAGGCAGCATCCGGAAAGTTCATCGCCTCATCTTCTGTAGTTTCTTCAGCGGCAAGTACGGTTAGGGGTATAAAAAAATAGCAACAAAGCAGAAAAGACAATAGAAACTTCATAAATGCATCCTTCAAAGAATGAAACAGCTCAATAAATTTATGAGCTGTGCTGACAATTTAAACTTCATGTGACAACATCCATGTCAGATAAATTCAATTCTTATTGAGATTCCTTCAATAAACTTTCGTTATAACTGGGGGATAAAACAAAATTTAAAAATCTGCCGGTCCCCTGGATGTACTTGTAACTATGTACAACCTGTGCGGGAATTAATACTGATGCTGGGCTTGAAAATATTTTTGTTTCTTCGTAACCATTGGTGCCGAATGTAACACTGATAGTTAAACCGCTTCCGTCAGGATTATTCCCCATAAATACAAAAAAGCTATCGCAATGATGCGCATGAGCATCCACGTGTGGCTGATATTCATCTTTATAATCTTTATCAAATATGCGTTCTATGATATAGACAGGACTTCTCTCATCAATACGATTATCCATCAACACCCAACGTTTTCCTACGCCATCACGATGGTGGAGTAATTCTGATGCACCTTTAACAAAAGGTTTTTTAATTTGTAGGGTATGCAAAAATCGTTGCTGATCGGAGCGAGCTAGGGTATTTAATATGGTTTTTCTTTGCATACCAAAATTTTCTGGAACTAATGATTCATAAGCATCGGGATTATTGAGTGCGGCTTTAATATGATATTTAGATGTATGTGTAAAAACATTACGTCCAATAATAGGATGGTGCGGTTCACTTTTAAAAGATCCCACTCTTTGCACAAGCTGCACAAGATCTTGAGATCGTTCCCAGTTATATGCCGGCATATTATAAAATTTTTCTAAAGAAGCACTGATGGCAAATAAATCACAAATACCTGCTCGCTCGCCTATACCTATAACAGTTGTATCAATGACCGATGCGCCTGCGTCCAGTGCTGAAATAGCATTAGCATGCGCAAGGCCTAAGTCATTATGTAAATGTACTTCTATTTCACATGCAAAACTAGCGACAGCACCTTGCACTGCTTTAAAGCATACTCTTGGGTGCCATATACCTACGGTATCCGCTAAACTAATTCTATCGGCGCCGGCATTTACTGCAATCATGCCTAATTCATGAATTAAATCTTGCGAAGTTCTTGAAGCATCTTCAATAGTGAATCTTACTTTCAGGCCATGTTTTTTTGCCAGCCGAATGGCCTCATTAACTTGGTTTCTTATCCATCCTCTAGATTTGTTATTAAATTTTGTTGCTAGAGAAATATCATTATATGAAGCCCAAATGCCTACCCATGGTGCTTTCGAGTTTATTGCTGCAAGTATATCTTCTTCACATGCTCTGGCATGTACCAATAAGTCTACGCCCTTGATGGATGCGCAAATAGTCTTGCACAACTCTTCCTCTGATTTTGAAATACCAGGATGTCCAATTTCAATGATGGGTACGCCAAATTCTTTTAGTTTATTAATTAATTCAATTTTTTCATGTATAGAAAAGCATACACCAAGCGCTTGTTCGCCTTCACGTAAAGTGCTATCTAATATTAATATTTTTTTAGGGCTATTCATCTTTTATAAAACTTATCACTTCGTTATAAAATTGGGATCGGGTTTTTTCATAAATAAGCCAGTGCGTTGCTTCTTTAAGCTCTACTTCTTTTTTATTTTTAACGCCTGTTAATTGCGAGAATAAATGTTTATCAGCAAAAATATCTTGATCGCCATAAATGACCAGCGTAGGTGTGGCAATTTTATGAATAGGATACAGCGCTTGCTTGTGCCAGATTAAAAATAAATCTTTCATGGGGCCCATGGGTCTTCTCAATGTGTCTTTTTCAATTGGATGCTTATCAATAGAAACATAGGTTTTGCCTACAGCATCTAGTGCATCTTGCGAGGCGATAGTTGTGTTTGCCTCAGTCATCATTTGCCAATGTGTTTGGATTATTTTCCAGGGGATATTTTGATACGCTGGTAAATTATTATTAAATGCGCCGTTATTATCTGTATAGGGCTTAAGAAATAATTCTTGTGCAGATTTTGGTAGGGATGCAGAATACATCGCACCATATAAAATTAAATGATCGACTTGCGCGGGATGTTCAATGGCATACATTGCAGCGACTATAGAACCCCACGACCATCCTAATAAAGAGACAGTTTTGTTGCCTGTTTTTTTTGAAATAAACTCCAGTGCTGTAGCCAGTTGTGGCTTTGCATCAGTTGCACGTAGCGGTAATAATCCTGTGGGGGCTGGAGTTTTCTTCATACTTTCAGGAAACGATGATTTTCCTTGGCCTACAAAATCAATTCCCCAAACATCAAAACCATTTTCTGCAAGTATATCCATCAATGAATAATTCGGAACATCAAAGGCTTCTAGTGATGGAATGCTTAAGGAATTAACTAAGACAATCACTTTGCCCTGTTTATTGTTATCTAATTTTTTTTCTTTTAGATGAATTTTTAATTCATTTTGATATTCAAGATAATAATCATAAGATTTTAAATCTGCTGCAAAAATAGATGGAGAAGTAAAAAAAGCGATCGCTATTAAAAAATATTTATAACTCTTCATTATTCCAACTTCCCTGCGCAGGAGTATGTACTTTAACCATGTCGGGGCTAGATAAATCAACTTTGACTAATTGCGGTGCTAACGTGGGGGCCAAATTTTCTCGTTTAATAATAAATTTCATGGCTTCAAAGCTGGCAAGTAAACCTATCATATTAGCAACAGGACAAATAACAGCCCATGGCGATTGTTTATTAATAAAACCTTCCGCCCAATCAGGTAATGCACCGTGTTTTACCGCAGTGCGTGCTCGACCATCTTTTAATGCTTCTATTTTTGTGCGCATTTCTGGCGTGAGCGCTTGCTGATAAGAAGGATGTTGCAAGGCTAATTCATAAGGCATAGCCTCTTTATTAAAACACATGACTCCGCCACGAAAAGGCGGCGTGACGGCTATCCAAATGGAAGGGATACCGATTGCAGCTGCGGCGCGATGAATAATAACGCGTGAGACTAAATTATCTGTAGCATCAATAATCACGTCGTGATTTTTTAATAACTCTTCTGCATTTTCTTCGGTCACACGTACTTGATGATGTGTAACACTCATCAAAGGATTAATGTCTTGTACAGTATTTGCTGCAACTTGTGCTTTTGAAATTCCTTTGTTACTTAAAAAAGCCAACATTTGCCGATTAATATTACTTTCTTCAAAATGATCGCCGTCACAGATGGTTAAATGTCCTAATCCCATGCGTGCTAAAGAAATTAATGTAACACCACCAACGCCACCTGCACCGACGATTGCAACGCGCGCGTTTTTTAAGTGTTCTTGTTCTTCTTTTGTGAAAACACCATAATTACGCGCATAAACATTTTCATATTGTGCTGTTTGTGTAGTCATTGAATCCTCCAGTTAAAATTGTTCAGCTGGCCAAACACCATGCTCTGGGCTTGCAACACGAACGGGTGACTCTAAATTATCCAAATCAATTAATAATGCTTTGGGTGCAGCAGCCAGTGGAGATAAGCCAACAAGAATTTGTATCGCTTCATGTACACTGAAAGTGGCTAATAGTGCTGCACGAATAGGCGTAATGATCCAGCCTGCTTTGCCTTCACAATAATCATCAGCCCAAGATTGTGGGGCACCTAATTGTACAGAATATTGTGCGCGTTTGTTTTTAACTTCGCGAATAGATTTTTTAATTTCGTCGGTTAATGGTTTGCCTTGGGATGGCAATCCTAGCAAAGTTTCATAATCAATGCCGCCAGGCAGAAAACTTGAAATAAAACCACGGTGCGGCGGGCTTCCAGACATGCTGATGCTGGGGATCCCTAATTTTTGTGCAGCTCTATGAACACAGACTCGTGCACACATATCATCTAAAGCTTCAAGTACAAGATCATGACCTGCGATCAATTCATGTGCATTATGCTCATCAACACTGATAGAAAGAAATTCACCGCGTAATTCAGGGTTAATTCGTTTGAGTTCACGTTCAGCAACCGCTGCTTTAGATTCTCCTAAAGTATCGGTATAAGCAAACATTTGGCGATTGATATTGGATGTTTCAAATGTATCGGGATCAACCCCCGTAATATGTCCAACCCCATGACGTGCGGCTAACATCGCTTCTAAACCGCCGACGCCGCCTAAGCCTAAAATAATAATACGTGCTTGTTTTAAGCGCTCTTGTTGGGCGTGGCTGTAAACACCAATATTTTTTTGCGTAAATTGTTGATAAAACGCTGAATTCTCAGGGGTATTCATGAACTGCTCTAGTCAATTATTTTGAGACGTTATTATATAACGCTAGAGATGTAAGTTGCAAATATGATAAAATCAGCTTCCCAAATTAAAAATTTTAAGGAAAGTATTATGTTTAATCATCTCTGGCAAAAAATGAAAGAAAATTCCACGGCTGTGGTCGCATTAGGCGGATCAATTACGACTTCTGCTTCTTTATACGCTTTTGGTGCAAGTTCAGCTGATAGTTCTGCAGATCATACAGATGTTGGACAATGGTCAGCTTGGATGGCAAGTAATTTAACGCAAGCTATTGAGACGGGTAATAATACTTTGATTGAGTACGTTATTGGCGAACTTAATGATATGGAAAAGCACTGTGAAAAGGCTTCTGCATCTAAGCATGATGACTCAGTTGTTCAGAATGTTTTTGCAACAGCTTTTCTTGTTGCAGGCGCGGCGTATGCAGGGAAGAAGGTATATGATGCTTATTCTTCCAATTCTGAGTATGCAGGTATTAACAACGATGATGGACGCAGAAATAGTCTATAGTAGGAGCAGGTTGTTAAAGGACGGTCACGTTAACCATGCTACTTTTACCGACCGGCGAATCCGCAGGAATGATAGATCCGCCGGTATTATTATTACTTTGGTCGCACTATTTAGGTGTTAAATTACGTGCAGGATTGGGTAAGCCAACTTTTCCTGTAAATAAACACGTTGTGGATTATGCGACTTCTTATTGGCAAAACTTATCACAAAAAATAAATAATGCTTCGCAATTACTCACGCAAGAAATTGTAGATGCAGATTTAGCCATTGATTATGGCGACCCTCATGGTGATAAAGACGCACGCGAAAAAATGGCACATGCATTAACAAAATGGTATCAATGTGAAATTAATGCACAAGATATTTTATTTACGACCGGTGGCGTGGGCGGTTTGTATTGTGTGTTTGAATATTTGCAACGTAAATATTTAAAAGGGCGGATTTTAACCACTTTCCCTTATTATCCTTATTACAGTTTAGGAAATCATTTATTATCTATCCCGGTCATGGATAATCCAGGCTATCGTTTAACCGCAGATTTATTGGAAAAAAGTATTAAAGCCACGCATGAAGCGATTCACGCAGTAGTATTATGTTACCCCAATAATCCATTGGGTACGGTACTTAGGAAAAATGAATGGCAAGATATTGCAAAAGTTTTAGAACAACTGCCAAATGTTTTAATTATTTTAGATGAAGCCTATGCCGAATTAGATTTTACCGATGATGGCGCTTCACTTTTTTCTGTTGCGCCACAATTACGTGATCGCATCGTATTAATGCGCTCAGGTACAAAAGGTTTATCGGCAGCAGGTGAGCGTTTAGCCGTTTTAGTGTGTCAAAATCCTGCAATCATGGCGCGTTTATTAGAAATTAATGTGACCACATGTTTTCATCCACCGCGTCATTTGCAAATGGCTTTTGCACAAGGCTTAGATGCATTTACAGATGAAAACAAACAACAATTAAAATTATTTTATCAACCGCAAATTGAGTATGTGCAAAAACGTTTGCAAGCAATGAATGCGCAATTACCCGATCCGGATTATAAAATTGAAGGATCATTTTATGTATTGGCCAATTTAAAAGCTTTATTGGGCACACCCATGTCAGAAGCTGCCAATAAAGTATTTACAAACCCAACCCGTATTATTCAAACAGATGAAGAATTAGTTTATACATTATTATTCGAAGACAATATCATGCTAATGCCAGGTTCTTATTTTGGTTTAGATCCGAGTTTAGGTTATGTGCGGATCACATGCAGTATTGGCGAGCGGGATTTGGGTAAGATTTTAGATGTGATTGAGCGTAGGTTGGGTCAATTATAGTGTTATTCTTGCAAATTGGTATCACTAATGCCAATTTGAGTCTCAATATGGCATTAGCGATGCCATATTGTATGAATTATTAAGCACAGTATTTTACTTTTAAATGCTTTGTAAAATTTCCAAACCTTTCGCTTCTTGCTGGAATAGAGTTTTATTATTTTTCAATAATTTAATTGAAAAATTAAGCTCACCTTTCTTCAGTGGTAATGTTTGATGCGCAAGAGCTAACAATACAGTGTCATCATTAGATTTAATATCCCCATTAATTTTTAAAATTTCCTCTCTATTCATAAAATAAATAAATTCGAAATTTTCTGGGTGCTCGTCCTCTACATCTAATTTGAAACGTAAAAATAATGCTAATTTTAATGGCAATGGAAATTTGATAGTACTATTTTGTGCGTGAAAAATAATTTTATCATTATAAACTCCCATTAATGAGAATTTATTATTTAATTCGATACGAATATCATCACAGAAAATTATATCGGTTAATTTCATTTAAGTCACCATAGCGTTACAAGCGTCCATTCCTATGTAAGAAACTGGATTGGTTGAAATAGTAATATTATTTTTGGGAAAATTGATGACTGCAATATTTCTCAATAAAATTTCTTTTGCGAAAGTGGGTTCAAATTTTTCATCCGCAACTTCCACCATCCATGGATAAGTATTAATTATGCGTAATAAAGCTAGAGCATTTGCAGAAAAATCGCCGTTTTTCCAGCGTGTTAAAGTTCGAATAGGTAGTTCAAAAACACGCTCAAAATAGGCCATACTAATTCCTAGAGCAGAGAGCTTTGCAATAATTTTTTTAACTAAAGCTTTTTCTGCTTGTTTTTTTGCTAACAAATAGCTTTTGTCAGTTTCATTTAAGATGTCAATTTCTTCTTCGCAATTTTCACATTTATAATAAATTTCTTGAAAATTAAAACGTTCTCCTAAAGTAAGATAAGCATGATTTTCATTTTCATGGCGTTTTATTTTTTCAGAACCACATACGGGGCAAGTTAATTTTTGTTTACTCATGTTAATCTCTATTAATGGAAAGTTTTTCTAATTTTATCTAACTCTATAAAAGGCAAATTTCTTGCTGGGTCTTGCCAATGCTCTTTAAAAGATTTTATTAACCATATTTTTTTTATTGGGTTATATAAAAATGCCATGTAATCAAAAATGCGCCCTGAATAAAATTCATAGGCATCCACCATGATTTTATTACTTGGTTCAGGGTTCTTTTCCCATGGTATTGAATTAATCAGTCGAGGACGCTCTAATCCTCCACTGCCAATAAATTTTATAACCTTTTGTCTTGTATCTAAGCCAAAATCAATTCTTGCATCATTAGCTGCCTCTTGTCGGACTAAGACCACGCCGTGACTCTTTGGTTTTGCACATATAGTCTCAAACTCCTTGAGATTGTAAGCAGGCCGCCTCAAAGCAATTATCCTTAATTGTATCACAAAATTTAGAAAATGTAACGTATCGTAACATTTCTTTGTTAATAGTGTCAATAAGCCTTATCGTATTTTTTCATCCGAAAACGCATCCCAAATTTCCGAGGATTTAGCATCTCTAGGTAAATCACTCTCAATAATCAAATCTATCCCATTCGGAAACATGTCCAGAATTTCTTGTTTATTAATGGCCACGGGCAAATGGCTAATATTGGCGCTGGTTGAAATTAAAGGTGAATTTAATAATTTTGATAATTCTGCAATAAAAGGTTGTTGGCAAATGCGGATCGCAACAGTATCAAAGTTGCCGGTAATTAAATGCGAAACATTTTTTTGTGCGGGCACGACCCATGTGATACCAGGGTGGGTGCGTATTTTTTCACGGATGTTTTCAGGTAAAGGTGCGATGAATTCATTAAATCGCTCTAAGCAATCGGCAATTAAAATCAAACCTTTGCTGGCATCGCGCTGTTTGAGGTGAATGATTTTTTCAACAGCTGCTAAATGATGCGGTGAGCAATGTAAACCGTAAACAGTATCGGTGGGCATCGCAATGATGCCACCGTTTTTTAATATACTTAAGGCGCTATGGTGCATGGGCTCGCATTCGATACAACTGCGGTATAATCTTTAGCAATATTTTTAGCATCCAGTGGCGGTGTAAAATAAGCTTGTATCGCACCTTGGCGATTAATCAGCGCAATGCTGCCACTGTGATCCACTAAATATTCTTGATCGCTCGTATACACTTTTTCAAATACAACACCAAGCTGGCGAGAAAATTCGGTAAGCTGTGTATGATTGCCTGTTACGCCGAGAAAATCTTTATTAAAATGTTGCACATATTGTTTTAATTTTTCCGGTGTATCACGCTCAGGGTCAACTGAAACAAAAATGACTTTAGGTGTAGGAATGCCTGGTTCATCGTGAATAATTTTAATCGCTTGATTTAATATGCTCATAGTCATGGGGCAAATATCAGGACAAGTAGTAAAACCAAAAAATACCAATGACCACTGATTGAGAAAGCTTTGATCGGTAAATTTATTACCATCCATATCTTCGAGCGCGAATGTAATCAGCGGTTTGGTTTGCTCGAGTACGATGCCATGAATCTCGAGCGCTTTGGGTGCTTCTTTTTTAAATATAAATAATCCGGCAAAAGCCGCTATCGCTAATAACGCTAGAATAATATAAATTTTCTTGTTCATGATAAAGTCCCTATTGAAAAATGGTCGATTAGTAATAAAGCAAATAATAAGCACAAATAAATATTAGAAAAATGAAATGTTTTAATCGCGCTTAAAGGTTGTGGGCGATATTTTAATAAAACTGCGTAAACAATAAAAATGATGTCTAAAATTAATATTCCTGCGAGATAAATAAAGCCGGACATGCCGACAAGATAAGGCAATAAGGTAATTGGTAATAATAAAATGGTATATAACAAAATACATAATTTTGTAAATTCAATACCGTGTGTAACGGGCAACATCGGGATTTGAGCTTTGGCATAATCATCACGACGATGAATGGCGAGCGACCAAAAATGCGGTGGCGTCCAAATAAAAATAATCAGCACTAATAATAAAGCATCCGCATTAATTTGCCCAGTCACAGCGCTCCAGCCTAATAGCGGCGGCATCGCGCCTGCTAGGCCACCGATAACAATATTTTGAGGTGTTAAACGTTTTAATATCACCGTGTAAAAAAATGCATAACCAATTAAACTTAATAAAGATAATATGGCCGTTAAAGGATTGACATAAACCGTTAAAACAAACATGGACGCCAAACCTAAGGTGCATGCAAAAATAATCGCATGTGATTGCGAAATGCGTGCTTGTGGAATAGGGCGATTCACAGTGCGTTGCATGATTTTATCTTTTTTCTGATCAACGATATGGTTTAAAACAGCAGCGCAAGCAGCAGCTAAACCAATGCCGATTAAACCAAAAAATAAAATAGGTAAAGGAATCATGGATGGCGTGGCCAATTGCATACCAACCAACGCCGTAATCAGCATTAGAAAAACCACTTTGGGTTTTGTTAATTGTAAGTAATCATGCCAATGAGTCATAAATCGTTACCATACATAATAATAAAAGTGCAGCGACGCCGTTATGTAAAACGGCGGCCCATAAAGGCACAAGAGCAACGATATTGACAATGCCTAATGAAATTTGCAGAAACAATACAAATAATAAAGAAAAAATTAATTTTTTAATCGGTAAGTTTTTATATAAACAAAATAAACTGAAAATTAATAAATACCCTGCAGTTACCAGCGCGCCTACGCGGTGGATAAAATGTATCGTGACACGTTCTGGATGATCTAAAAATCCACCATCAAAATTACGATCTATGGGAATAAAAATATTAAACGCTTCCATATTCAAAGGTGGCCACCATTGCGCCTGACAGGTCGGAAAATCCGGACAAGCAAAGGCTGCGTAATTTGTTGAAACCCAACCACCTAATGCAATTTGAAAAACAACAATCACGAGCCCGACTATGCTCGCAATTTTTGCGCCCAAAATCGGGCGTGTATTAAAGGTGTGAGGATTTTTAATGCGTAAATGGATTAACCAAATCATCGACAACGTTGCCATACCGCCTAATAAATGCAACATGACTATGGTTGGATGTAATAATTTTGTGACAGTCCACATGCCCAATAAGGCTTGAAATGTAATCAAAAAACTTGTGAATAATAATAATCCGCGCACGGGGCGTAACACAGGATTACTTTTTCTAAATGCCATAGCCGTCAATCCAAAAACAAATAAACCTAAACTTCCGGCGATATAGCGATGAATCATTTCAATCCAAGCTTTATCGGCTTCAAACGTATGGGCTTGTACTATCAAAGAACCATAACACCCCGGCCAATCCGGGCAACCTAAACCTGCATCACTTAAACGCGTAAAAGCGCCAACCATAACCACAGTTAAGGTCAGTAGTGTTAATAGGAAAGTAAAATGTTGATAACGTTTCAGTGCATTAGCCAATTTGCGAAACCTTTAATAAATGTCGTAAATCTTCCAATATATCTTTCCCAGGTGCATTTGTGGGATATTTTAAAATAATATGGTTATCGGGATCCATAATATATAAACCTTCAGGGAGTTCGGTGGTAATAGCCAAAACCGTATCCACGCGGTTAAAATCTTTGCCCGTCGCTTCTTTGATACTCGTAATTTTTGCTTGTTGCAACTCACACACGTCTTTTAGGCATTCGGGTGTTAAATACATAACTCGCCATAAACGCTTGTCAAATTTATAATCAGTTGTTAAATGCAAAGGTGGATTTAATAATTCCCCATTGGGCGTGCTGGCTAATGACCAATTTGAACGTGTTGCATAAAGCCCAAATGCTAAGAATAAAGGCAAGATAAAAACAATAAAAAGCCCCCAAATAGCGCTTCGGGATAATCTAGATTTATTAACGATTTTATCTGTCATTTCTTATCTTTTCGCTTCAAATTAACGATAATATAGATGCAGAACAAAGCACCCGCCAAACCAAACCATTGTACCGCATAGCCTAAGTGCTTACTAGGCGGCAATGTTTTAATCTCCCAGTTCCGGACAAATCCTTGGGCAGATGCAGGGTCGAGCAATAAAACATAAGGATAAAATTTATGCTTAAATGCTTGCTCTAAACCTTTAAAATCCATACGCTGAATTTTAACTTGCCCATCAGAAGTTTTAGAAAAATTCTCACCCAAGATAAAACGATTCTCGCTAGGGTAATAAACAAGCCCAGTTAAATTGAAAGCCTGACGATATTGTTCTCGCGGAATGAGAACTTCGTTAACTGGAATCCAGCCCCTATTCACCCATAGCCAAGGTAAATCATCTGAAATAACCAAGGGTGTTAAAACATGATAGCCTACTTGCTGATTATGCATTTGATGTTCTAATAAAACAGAAAACTCATACAAGAACTTTCCGCGAACCTTTGCTTTGCTATAATCCAAAGGCTCAGAATTAGCACTTAACTCCATAGCTTGTGCCACATTTGCAGAAGCCATGGAATCCAAGATATCCTGCTTTTCCTCCATTCTGCCTAATTGCCAAAAGCCTAGGCTTAATAAAAAAGGAAATAACAGCAAAAAAGCAACGCTGGGGATGAGCTTGGGTTTAAATTGGTAATGGTAAGACACTTTAATTTTGGTTGGATTGTTTTTGTAACGGTTCAGATGTGTGACCAGGAATATGGGAAGGTACACCTGATCCACCTCTTGGAGGATAGCGAGTATCTACCTTTCCTGTTGGACGATAGCCTAGTTCTAAAATTTTACGTTCTAGTTTTTTCATTATCGTTCTCCCGACTTTTGGTTTCAAAAAATTCAATAGATGATATATCGTCGCCTAATAGTATAACCCCCTTTGAGGTTTCAACCGGCTCTTTAAATTGACCCGTTTCATTTAATTCCCAGACTTCTTCTAAATAAATTTGTTCTTTAATGGGATAAGAAGAAGCATAAGATTTACTTGCAAATACCCCGCCTATTTTACGCCGATCTTTCAAATGTACAATAACCCATAAAGGTTGCCTGCGGCTAAAAAACCAATCCCAGGGTCGTCTCATCGGAGAAACAAACCATTTTGAAAAAAATGTATTTTGCATTACCAAGCGATAGATCAAGATAGGCCATATTGCAGGAAATACAAGCAAAGTTAAAAATGCCAACACACAAAACACCCAAATATTTTCATACCAACCAAGTGCAAAAGCTGGTGCTAACAAAAATATCAACAAGCTCAAATTCAAAATGCTATAACTCACGGCTTCCAGAAAATCATGAGAAAAATTCCGTTTCTCATTAGGTACTAGCAAATCATAGACTTTTAGAGAAATGAATCCTGGAAAAAAGAATAATAGGAGTAGATATAGACTGTTAATCTGTGTTGTATCATCCATGATTTCCTACTCTTATATGCAGCAAGTCTAAAGTGATTTATATTTTAAGTAAATTTATCATAAAAGATTTAGTATTGGCAAGAGTATATTGCGCAAGTGTAATGAAAACGTTCAAAGGTGTTTGAAGATTTTTATTTAAGGCTTAATGTTTAAGAGGTTATTATTGTTTTGAGAGTCTTCTTTATTTTCTAGAGACAATTCATAAACATAATGGACGCCCGCGCTAGCAGCAAAACAAGAGGCTCCAGTGATCAGCATTCCACCAATAATATGCTCAATCGCAAGACTAAGGGCGCCAATACTAATCACAAGCCCAGTACCGCCAACTGCAAATTCAATGAAAATACATAATAAAGCGGTCCCTACTATTAATGCGCCTAGATATTTCAAAAGATCAACGGCAAAATCAGCATTGTGATTGGGTGCGTTTGTGTTATAAGGGCGACCTTTTGCTTCGTTAATATATTTTAAGGCTAGGGTGGTTAAAAACCGTAACAAGTCCTCATCTAAATGTGAAATGGAGCTTTCATCATTAACCAATATACTTGGAACAGCATTTAAGCCATTAGCTACTTCTAGGATGAAAGAATTCAAAGTTTCATATCTAAAAGCGTAATAAAGCAGGGCTTGTTGTCTTTTATCATTTTCAAGATATAAAAGCAGCAACGCAAATAAGGATGCGCCTAATTTTTGGATAGCAAGCCTGATGGCTTCATTTTCATTGTCTCTCAATAATTGATATAAA
The DNA here is from genome assembly GCA_041660525.1 of Legionellales bacterium. Taxonomy (GTDB): domain Bacteria; phylum Pseudomonadota; class Gammaproteobacteria; order JABCZS01; family JABCZS01; genus JABCZS01. The sequence goes on from JBAZWD010000001.1 coordinate 379,961, forward strand.
GGTTTAAAAAGCTTAGATAGATCAGTAAAAGTAATCTTATAGGCTTGTTTCTTGGTAAGCGTCGTAGCCTGCGTGCAGATTTCATTTATCGATAAACCAGTAGGCGTGTTTTCGCCTGCCGCTTGTAAGGCTTGTAGATAAGCTTCAAAGAAGTTGCTAATTAAAGCGGCAGAGTCTTGTTTAGGCATTTATCTCTCAACAAAAGGTTACTTTACAGTATACAGTTAAATTATTAACTAAATATTAAGGCTAGGGTGAGTTGTATATAAAAAGCTTAATTATGTTATAAATCAGACCGATATATAAGGGAGAGAGTGGTAAACCTTAAGGCAGTCTTAATGTGAGTGGGTTAGAATTTACCCATATTAATAAGAGAATACACATGCCCAAAAAACAATTGGTAGAAAATGGTAAACAAGCAGAAAACCAGCAAGGCTTTTCAGAAAATGCCTCATCAACCATATTGCGAGCACCAAGACAAGAAAGTCTATTAATTAAGCTTAGTACGCAAGAAACCATAGCTACAGTTACGATAAAAGGAAACGAAGAAAAACAGCAAGATGCCAACATTGATGAAATGTTTATATTTTCTCCCGCATTAACAGAAATGGGTGATGAATTCTTTGAACAAGTATTAATCGATACTTATGCTGCGCTAGAAAAGGAATTGGAAGGGTCTATGGTTGGCGAAGTTGTGGCAGGCGTCGATCTTAATGGTTCAGGGGCAAGTGCAGTTATTTGTTTAGAACGTAAAGATCATGCTGGTTTAAATATTGTATATACGAGTAGCTTAGGTCAGTGCGCAGCATATCAATCAACATCAAAAGAAATTAAGCAGCTTAGTGTTAAAGATGAACAGCGTTCTTTTGGAAATAAAGCGCTTGAAAAAAAGAATCGAACATTACACATTCCATTTGTAACGCGTGAAATAGTACAAGAGCATGATTATATAATTTTAGCTTCCTCTGGCGTAGGTACGCATTTAAAACCTTCAGAAGTTCAGGAGCAAAGAAAAAAAAGTGTAGGTGATACTGGACAAGCGATAGTCCAAAAAGTATTAGCTAGTGGAGGCTCTAAAAATACTACAGTAAAAGTAGCACAAACAAAGGTGCCTGAAAACTCAATACAGGTTTCTGCTGTTTTCGATGGCAACGGTAATAGTGGTAATTTAATTTCAAAGGCCTTGGCGCAACGAGTTATTCCTGTGTTAAAAGCTACTATGCAGGCTCGATTAAACGACAATATAAAGTACAATGCCATTTTAGCTAAAAAAAATCATTCAATACCAAATGTTAAACGAGATTTATATGTTGATTTAAATAATCCAAGCTATCCGTTTCATTATTTATTAGCATCAATAGTTCTAAATGATTCTGATTTTGCAGAAACACTCACGCCGGAAAATTTACAAGATCACAATACTCTTACGGCAGCACTAAACAATTCATTTCGTGTGCGTTCAACTGAACATAGTAAATATACAGAATTTTTAGATAAAAAAATCTCAATTTGGCAAGTACAGCTTCCTAATGTGGGTAAAAAATATCAACATATTGTAAATGCAGAAATAAAAAAGTTAAAAGCCCTCAAAGAGAAAGGTGCGCAAAATATCCATAATAATAAGCAATCAAAAAATAATGATGAAGCTTATTCAGAACAAATAGACGAAAACAAAAAATTTGATATTGAAATAAAAGAATCAACCAAAGAAGATGATGCCATTTTTGCATTAATTTATAGATTGGATAAATCAATACATGTAAAAATTAAACCATTACAAAGCAATCAAGTTATTTTGCAATCTAGGATAGATAATATAGAAAAACGTCTTGGGGAATCAGATTTACCGGAGGCTACAAAAAAACGCTTGCAGGCTGAAAGCCGAAAACTTCCAGAGAAGAAAAGCTTTCTTCCGTCAAAAACAGTACTGCGTTCGGTGGATAAAAAAGCTGAATCTCAACAGAAATCTCAAGATAAAAGTAAGAGCGCTACTGAGAAAGGGCAAAAAGTCGAAGATGAGCTCTTCCGTGGTAAAACCCAACATGTATTTTTTAATGGTAGAGAAGTTTCTAGAGATGAATTTATAGAAATAAAAAATAAAAATAAAAACCTTGATGAAGCATTAAAATATTACGATCCTGCGATGATGGCCGCTGGTCGACCATTTGTGATGAATGCTCTAAGCGAAGCGCCAGAAGCCTCTGAAGCCAATATTTATTTTTCAGATGTAGATGGTGAAATTTCCTGTGTAGGAGAATGCAAAGGATATAAATATCATAGTTACGATGACAAATCAGGGTCCTCAACTGAAATCATCATTCCAGGTTTTATATTCACCATTAGCAAATTCAATAATACAGAGAAAGGAAAAGGCTTTGACTGGATCGGGCTTGATGTGTCAAATTCTTTACTCAATAGACTTGTTAATAGTCTTGATCCTCAAAGAGTAACGGATGCAGATATCCAAAAAGCGCAAGCAGAAGAAGAATATCAAAAAGCGATGGGATCATTAAAAGCGTTGGCTATTTCATTGCCTATTAATGCTTTAATTAGACCGTGGATTAATAAAATTTATAATAAAATATCAATAATTAAGGAATCACATCCCGAGGCTGCTGACTTAAATTTGTTAATGAAAACTGCAACAGCAGTAGTGGACGTATATCAACAGGTTAAAAATCACGAATGGGAAGATCCATTTAAACAACATTATGGTCTTTTAAATCAGCTTCATGATAAATATGATACCGAATTAACAAAAGCCATGATAATATTTTTTGTCATTGTAGGTGTTCTTGCCCTTGCTTCAGGCATTGGTGCTTGGGCTGGCGCGCCATTATTAGCCTTCGCCGTAGATGCAGCGGCTGCTTTGGTCGGCGCGGGTGCTGGCTCAACAGTTCTTTCTGGTCTTTTATATAAAGACGTAAAAAATTCAAAAGAACATGCAGAAACGGAATTAAAGACTTATACGAGCAAACCAGCCACATCGTTTTATAATGCGTCTAAAGGAAATAAAAATATAAAAGTAAACGAAAATACAAAAATAAACGAAAATAAACTAACCAAAGATATTTAAAAATATCCCACTTCTAATCGATCGGCTTCATTAATCACTAAATTAAAAGCAAGCATAAGCCTTACCTTAGGGGTATTAAGGAAAAGAAAATTTCGTATGCGACTTCATCATAGTTTTTTGAATTTTTTATATCCATATGCGATGATTGCTCCCACGCCTAAAGTAGTAGCTGCAATCGCAATCGTAGTATACGATGGCATCCAACCTTTAGTGGTATATGTGTTAGTTGTTGCAGGTGGTGTATTATTTCTTTGGGTTATATTGTTCGTTGGATTGGTATCCGGAATAGCCGAATACTGAATAATGCCATGAAGACGCTTTTGTCGATTCGCAATCATGTTTTTCCCTACGGCAGTCAATTCTGAACAACTGTCATATTTAATATTTATCAATCGAGGGCAACAGTCTAAGATCACTTCAAGTAATGGATCATCAATTGCTGTATTTGATAAATTTAAACTGGTTAAATCTTTAGTAATGTTTTTGTTAAATATTAAAGAAACTTGTTCAATGCTTAATTGATTATGAGTTAAAAGCATTTTGATATTGTATGAGAAACGTGTGATTTTACTCTTATTAGCTAGTTGTGGATTAACCACATATTCCCCAAAAGGCAAGAGTCTTATCGTACCATTTCCTGATCCAATAACTAGCCAACCATTTTTCAAAATAGTTATTGACATAATGCTAAAATTATTTTTGAAGTAGTAACTATTCAAATATTTAGGCGTACTATCAATAACACCCCAAAGAAATATTGCCCCATAGTTTAATCCTCCGACCGCGAAACCATTGGGTAAATAAGTTAGTGATAGTATGCGACTTCTAAAGGAGGACCATTGATGCAAAAGCTCAGGATGATTTTTACTTTTCATTCCCCAGATTCTTACCGTTCCATGGTTTAATGTGTTAAAAAGCCAACTATTCAATAAGGATGAATTAGATTCGCTATCTTTCTCTAAGATATGCAAAAGCTTGGGTTCCCCTTTACTCCTAGCTTCCCAGATTTTAATCTGATCAGAATAGCTTGATGAACTAACAAGCCAGCCATTGCGCAGGACGGTTAATCTTCCGTACCTGCCTCCTTCATGCTCTACAGTATATAAATGTTTAGGTTGACTCTCACTGCTAATTTCCCAGAAGCTAATACCCGCAGATATTCTACAAGCAAGCCAAGCATTTTGTAAAACCGCTAAATCAAATACATACTCATCTAAGCTATGTAAGAGTTGAAGACTGCCACTACTCCTTATATTCCAGATTTTAATTTCCGAAAATGTACTGCCGACAAGCCATCCATTCATCAAAACAGTTAATACATAAACTGGTTTTGAGAGTGGCCGCTCATGCAAGAGTTTAAGTTGCTGGATACTTACAACTTCCCAGATTTGTAATTTTCTTTGTGCTCCACTTACAAGCCAACTGTTGGGCAAGACCGCTAGCGCATAAATAGGTTCTTGAACATTCATAACTTCACCATCATCATCATCTGGCGGTTCGCCTGTTGGGAAATCACAGATAAATTCTGGTATAAGTAAGCCCTTGTCAGGATAAACAGCTGCAACTTGCCCCATAAGAGCGCTATTCCATGTTTTCGGCGGATTAATATCAAATTCTACTTTAGGGTATTTTTGAAAGATTTGTGGCAAGATTTGCAGTAAGACTGGGTCTAAATTAACGCAATTATTAAGTTTAATGTCATTTACTCCATGCTCGCATAGTTCGTTCAACCAGTCATAACGGACATTACCAACCAAACCTAACCGATAAGCAAAACCTGTTAATCTCGGACATGCTATAAAAGTAATACTCCTTAAATTTGGCATTTTTTTAATTAAAACCATTAATTCATCGTCGGTAAGTAAGGGATTGCCTTTAATCACTAAGCTTGTTAATTCCGTGCTTATGGCTTGTAAAAAAGCTTGGTGTGCTACGGACGTATAATTTTTGTGTTCATACTGCGTAGCATTTAATTTAGTTAAAACCAATTCCTGCAAGTCTTGTTCTCGTGCAAATGTAGTAAACTCGCCTTGTGTGATTTCTTTGATGATGATATCCACAAACATTTTATCACTCTGTACTTCGCGTAATACTAGCAATAAATCTTTGGGGCCTTGTTGATTTTTAAGAAATTCAAAATAATCTTTTGTTTTCTTACCCGTGACTTTTGCTATTACTTGTGAATGTGTGCTTTGTGAAACACCGCTTAAGCCTCCGATTTTTTGCATTCGCTGTAGAAGTGTTGTGGTTTGCGTAAAGCTATCCTCATAAATTTTTGCTAATTTTGGTTGTATTTTTCGAAACAAATCTTGATGTGTAACAATTTCTAAAGTTTTTAGCGCATCTTGTATTCTAATCATTTTCATGCAAGGCTGCGCTAAACCCTTGGCATCAAAAAATGCTTGTAATACGACTTTTGCATTATCATCTGGACGTTCATATAAAGCTTTAATATCCTTGCCGAATAATTTATCTACGGTTTGATTATAATGTCGCACAGTATATAGCCACGCGCGTATGCGCGATAAAGGTGCAAAAGTAATCGCGCTTATAAATTGACGTACTTTGGGATCTATGGGTTGTTGCATAGCTTGCATACAAAATACTATATTTTTGACTTCGACATTTTGAGTATTAAATATTCCGTCGCTCAGTTCATCACGAACAAATGCATGATCATTATCTACACTTAAAAGTTGTCTATTTCGCACCACAGAATTAGCATCCCGTCCATCTTCCATATTCAGTAATAAATTTACTATTAGCATTGCTGAGAAATAAAAATTTTCTAAGTTTTTTAATTGTTCGGGATCAGAATTGGTGCTCAGTAATGTTTGCACATTATCACCGGTCACTGTTGGGCTGAGTTGCACATATTCCATTACAGGGGTACCGTTGCGATAACGCATTATTTTTGCTGGTTGAACGGGAATAATGCCTATATCATCTGCGGCTTCTGCCATATCAAAAAACATCCAACGGGATAATGCCCAGGCTGCAAATGCAAGACCTATGCAACCCGGATTTTCTTTAATATGTAAATCGCCTACGATTGCAATTTTATGCGTACTTTTTTGTATAAACTTTCTATTATCAAGGGCTTTCACTGCATCTTCATTTAAAGCCCACCAACCGTTAAAAGTGGTTTGCAATAAGACTTCGCCGTTAGCGCATCGTGTATGAATACTTTGCACTGAGGGTGCTGGAATAATAGGGCTTGCAATGCCTTTTAATTTTTCTTCAAACCCTTGCAGACCAATACCTAGGCCTTGATCAAATAAAGCTTGAGAAGCAGCAGAATTGCCATCATCAAACCGTAGAATATTTTGATAGCTTAAAGATTTATCCCAAGGATTATTTTTTGTTTGAATTTCTTGCCAGTGCAAAGCAATAACTTTACTATTAACCATTGTTAATTTTGCTTCTAATTCTGACTTGTTGCTTGCGTCAGCGCCCGCTAAAGCAATGGTTAATAATTGATGGGCTTGTGTCATTGCAAATGTAGCAAGTGTAAATTCATTTGCAAGCAGCGCTAACTCTCCTAAAGCTTGATAATCTAAATAAGTTAATATGCAGTGAGCGCTAGGTATAACATCAACGACTCCTTCTTGATCAGCTTGTTGAATATGCGGCAGTGTTTGGATTTTTTGTTTTCCTTGCAATGCTTGTAAGCGCACTAAGGGAGATATTGTTGTATTAACGCTCACCTCATATAACACTTGCATTAACAAATCTTTTGTTAGCGGATTGTTTTTAAGCTGCGCATATTTAATATTTAAAGCATTTAATATGTCATCATTGGGCTTTACTCTTTGCAGCTCAATGATTACTTGTTGCACATATAATGATATTATTAACGAATCTGGATATATTTTATTAAACCAAATATTTAAGTCTACCGCACCCATATCGCCCAATAATACTGGCCAATAATCTTTCTTGTCTTTTACAATGCGCGTTAATAATTCTAATACGCTTATCTGCACCAGCTCATTTGATAATGAACGCGTTGCTAATACCCTCCGTAGACTTTCTGCTTTACCTCTCGGGAAGTTTGGCATTTGCATAAATGCTTGGATAAATACCAATGACGCTAAATCTTTATCTGTTTTTATACTATCATTTTCCTCAAGAACATTTTCAACTTTTATTAAATGTTGATTTAAGACAATATCATCATTGTCCTTATCTTCTATGTTTAAATAATCAAACACATCTCTTAGTTGATTTACATCAATATGCTGAAGTTTTGCTATTCTTAACCAAAAATGTAAACGTTGGCTTTCAACCAATATTTTACAATATAAAAAACGTTGCGCATCAGAAGTCGCTGATGTAATTTTATTATTATAATGATCAGATATCGCGCTAAGTTTTGCTAAACCATTTTTAATTTCATGAATAAATCCTACGCCACCGCTTTGATATAATCCCTGTATTAATACGCTAGAAAATAACTCCAGATTTTCCTGCTGACTTTGAAGAGATTGCGTTAAAAAATTTGTACGAAAAACAATATTACCTAAATCATAGGCCTGTGTATAAGTGCTTTCTTGCATGGGATCGTCAAATTGAATGTTGAGCGCATCACTATAGCTGCGTGCATGTTCCATTAATCGATATTGATAGGCAGTTAAACTGTGCGCTGTTTTTTGCGTGCCCATTTGTTTTGGTACGCTCGGATCACTTTTCCAATTAAAAATTTCTGTGACATCTGGCAATAAATAAGCTGCACCTATATGCTCATATCCTATTTCGGGTGGTAAGGATGGAATGGGATCGTCAGTATGAACAAAGCGATGAACATGTTTGTCTAATCCTGCAGGCAAACCTTTTTCAAGACGAGGTTGTCCAAATGTGAGTACTGTTAATTTATCATGATGTTGAGGATATTTTTGGTAAAATCGTGCTGAAGCTAATAAAGCCAAAGCAGCACCTGATGAGTGGCCTATAAATAAAAATCGTTTTGGCGGAAATTTAGCATGATAATCAAGACGATTTCCCAAACCCTCGTCTTCGTTCCAAAGATCATTTAGCGCTTTATTAAACCCTCCATTTAATGCAGCAAGCAAATTACTGCTTATATCCGGTGCGCCACGAAATAAACATATGACTGTATCTTGATTAGCCAATAGGATACTGCGGCTATCACTTTTAAATTGATAAAAAAATGAGGTTGGGTTATTTAAATTATAGTGCCACTGCTTAGCCATTGAGTGAATAAACGATTTATCTTCATAAGTAAGCAAGGCTAATCTGATTGCATCTAAAGAAATTTGATAACGCGCCTCTAGCGACAATGTATCAAATGCTCCAGTAAGAGCCAATGCTGGTGTTAAGGGAGAGTCTTTTACTACAACCAACTGTTGCGCTAAATAATCACCTATATGATCAACGCTTAAATGTTTTTCCTCAAAAAGCACTGCTGCTTTAATTAAGTTATCCATCAATCGCGCTGAAAGATCATTAATTAGTGTTTCATGCGCATATGTTAATTTTGATGATGGCAAACAAGTTTTGATAACTTGATGCATGGCTTTTTTCAAAGGTGTAAGCGCAGTATCAACTATGCCCATTTCTGGTGTATTTATATCTAGAATTTGCGCACGATGGTATATGATCGCTTGAGCACAAAAATTTTCAACTATGGTATCTTTCTCTACCAATAAAGGATTTAAACGCTTTGCTTCCCCTTGAAAATATTGTGATGACACCGTGATGACTGCTCGACCTGCAATAGTGCCGGCAATAGAATCAAAAGCAACATTTAATGCTGTTGCAAACATATTAATATAGATAGGTAAATCAGGTGCGACACGACCGCTGGCGATTATGCTTAAGCCATCTAAAGATGACGCGATCACTGATTGTAAATGAGTTTTAAAATTTAAAAGCGTTCGTTGTTCAGCTAAAGTGGCTTGCGCTAATGCTTGGGCTAATAATGTGGTGTAATAAGTAGTATCTCTTGGCACGGGTGTCATTCTCCTTAGGCCTACAAGGCAGACAATTTTTATATGTGATTAAGAAAACTAAGATACTCCATAGGTTAATCTAATGGCAATGATAAATAGATATGATATATGTGAGTAATTGCTGAACATCTTGTGAGATATTGGCTATTTAATCTATGCCTCAAAATTCGCGCGATGTCCGCGAATTTTGATGATAAATTATCGCTGCGTCTGCTCCAACGCATAAATAAAACTATCCGCACTCGCTTTATTTGTTCCCGCTAATTCCAATGCTGTCCCATGATCAACCGATGTGCGTAAAAATGGTAAACCTAAAGTGATATTGGCGGTTTTGCCAAAACTTAGAGTTTTAATCACCGGTAAACCTTGATCATGATACATGCATAAAAATGCATCGGCAGATTTTAGATTTTTTTCGCTGAACATCGTGTCAGCCGATAAAGGACCTTCGAGTTGATAACCTTGTTTGCGTAAAAATTCTAAAGCGGGTGAGATGATATTTATTTCTTCATCACCTAAATGACCCGATTCACCTGCGTGTGGATTTAAGCCTGCAACAATAATATGAGGATTATGAATATGAAAATATTTTTTTAATCCATCATGAAGAATAGGGATAATGGATTTTATTTCTTCTGCCGTGATGGCATCGCTCACTTGTTTTAACGGTAAATGCGTTGTCACTAAAGCGATGCGTAATTTATCGCTTGCAAGTAACATGACGACTTGTTTCACCTGGCAAAGGTCGGCTAAAAATTCTGTATGTCCTGAGAATTTAATGCCTGTCTGATTAATAATGCCTTTGTGAACAGGGCCGGTGACGAGTGCAGTAAATGTATGGTTTAAGCAGCCTTGTGTTGCTGTGGTTAATGTGCGTAAAACATATTCTGAATTATCAGCGTTCAGTTGTCCGCAAATGGTAGGTGAATTTAATTTTTCTGGGATAATAAATAATTGCCCGGCTTGATGCGGTTTATCTTTTATAAATTCATTTAATTTTAAAGGTAAATTTAATAATTTTGCGCGTTGTAATAATAAATCAGGATCGGCAACAACGACTAATTGATCAGAATAATTTTTTTGCGCTAATTGAATAACCAGATCAGGACCAATGCCGGCAGCCTCTCCCGGGGTAAGGACAATAGCCATTTAAGTCTTCAAATCAACATGCGCGTTATCGCGTAGTTGGGTGAGCCACGCTTGCATGGCTTCTTGTAATTTTTGTTGGTATAAATATTCTTTTGCTTGTTGGCGTTGTGTGCCTTGTTGTGCGCTTTGCAGATTTTGTTGGCGTTTTTCTAAGAGCTGAATAATATGAAAGCCACCAGCATTGCGTATCGGTTTTGAAATTTCATTCAGTTGCATATTTGGCACTGTATCTGCAATCAGCGTCGGTAATTGTGCACGTGTGCGCCAGCCTAAATCGGCTTGCTCTAATACATTTGAACTATCAGAATATTGCAATGCGACTTGGGTAAAGTTTGCTGATTTTTTTAAGGAAGAAATTGCAGCAGCGGCTTTAGTTTGTGCAATTTGCACTTGTTCAGAAGAAGGATTTTGTGGCAGCGCAATTAAAATATGCCCAACGCGATATTGCGTTTGCGAGGTATCTTTAGTGCTCATTTCATCTACCAAGCGATTCACTTCTTCGTCACTCACCATAATATTGTAGCCCACACGTTGTTGCTGCACTTGATTAATCAACATGTCTTTACGAATTTGTTCACGAAATTCAATATAATCATATCCATCTTTTTCAAGTAGTTCGCGAAATCCAACCAAATCGGTATTATTGTTTTGCGCAATGGAAGTCAACGCCTTATTTAAAGCGGCATCATCGACTTGCATGCCCATGGCTGTTGCTTGTTGCAGGATTAAACGCTCTTCTACTAAACGGTTTAAAACTTGTTCGGTTAAAGCTTTTTCTTCAGGTGCTTTTACGCCCACGGCATTTAATTGTTTTTTTGCGCCGATAATGCGCTGATTTAATTCGCTTTCGGTAATAATATCGTCATTAACAGTGGCTCTAATGCGATCTAGGGTAGACTCAGCCCACACTTGTGTGCCAAAGAATAGTAATAAAGTGATACTAATCGATAGACGTTTCATCATTACCAATTTCCCCCGCTAAATTTATCATTATACCCCGGAATGGTCTCAACCAGCAAGTTGGCTGGACTGCTGCCTATACCTGCTAAGCCTTTGAAAATAAACTGAAAAAACAGTTGTGAATCGTATTGGCGCTCGGTAATCACTTCATTCGAGCCTTCTAAATAACGCCGTGCTCCAGCTTGTACGGCCCAACAACAACTTTCATACTCAATACCACCGAATATTTCAACGGTAAATTGGTTTTGAATATCATAATACCAACGGCTTTGTAGGCTCCATTGGGGGTTAATGGGAACAACAATTCCGGTATCAGTTTGTAATAATTCCGCTTCGCTGCTGCCAGGCTCGGCGCCAGTCACAACATTGCCGGATTCATCATAATTAAAACCAAAATGCAAAATGCCGTCTTGGGGCGCAAGGTAGTGAAATAATAAATGGTAGCGATCCGTATATGCGGGCGTGGGATCAAGACGCAGCATCATCGTGCTATACCAGCTTTGATTAAATTGATAACGCAGATCACCAACAAACGGTGAAACCACGCTATCATTTCCTGCATCTTCATATTCATAACAGTAAGGGTCAATTTCGGTATCACAGAGTGTGACTTTTCTATCTTCAAAATAAAGTATTTGTCCGACAGTTGCTTTGAAACGTTCAACCCCGGTTTCTTCTTCAAAATAACGTGTCGTAATAGCGGCGCTGATTTGATTCGCATCATTGATACGATCTAAACCATTAAAGCGATTGGTGCGAAATAATTGATCGGTATTGAAATCGTATAAACTCGTATCAAATAAAGGAATGTCATCTTGATTTTCATAAGGCGTATATAAATAAAATATGCGTGGCTCTAAAGTTTGCAAATAATTTTTATTTAAAAAATTGGTATCACGATCAAACATTAAACCACCATCTAGATAAAATGTTGGTAATGCACGCGAGATTTGATTATTATCTTCAACAGCTGCATCCATTTCAGAAAGCGCTAAATCATATTGTGTATAACGAAACTCTACCGATGGTAATAAATAACCATACGTTTTGCGCATCGGTGTTTGCATCACAGGGTTGATATGACTGCGCGCGCCGGTTGTTGGGGTTTCATAATCTAAAGTTGGATCTTCAATATGATCAAAATAAGTAAATTGTGCATTAGCAGCAAAAGCACTATTTAAAAATTCGGTATCCGGCATTGCATCCACTTCTATATGTGGAAGAATTTGATAAGGAATGGTATAGAGATCATTATCAAACGGTTGCAAAATTTGATAATCTTGCACCATCGCGCTGGCTGAATAAATATCATCCACATAATTAATTTGGGCGCGTTGTAATAATTCGCGTTGATCCCTGTCAAAAATCTCTGTGCTTAAATCTTCAAAATAATTATCATCGGATGCTTTATTATAAGCAAGCTCTGTATCCCAGCTTTGTCCATATTCCCCGGCATGGGTCAATGCAATTAACCAGCGATTATCATCAACTTCTGTAACACCGGTTAAGCGTGGGTCGTTAGGATCGGGATATGTGGGATCGCTTTGTTGCTGCGCTTGAAAAGCAGAAAAAGCGCGATCATGATTTAAATAAGCACCATAAAATTGTGTTTGATGGTATTCATCCAGATAGCGCAAATCACCGCCGTATTGTAAACCGCGATCCGTAAAATACGTAGGATAAAACGTTGCGTCATAATTGGGTGCTAAATTAAAATAATAAGGTGTTGAAACGATAAAGCCGCTGTCGGTTTGACTGCCAAAAGAAGGCATTAAAAAACCACTTTGGCGTCTATCATCAATCGGGAAGTTAATATAAGGCGTATAAAATACTGGAATATCATGTATTTTCATGACGCTGTTATACGCTTCACCGCGACCGGTTTCTTGATTTAAATGTACTTCGCTACCTTCTAAGCGCCATACATTGGAGTCTGGGCTACAGGTCGTGTAATCTGCGTGATATAATAATGTAGGTTCATCCTGAAAATATTCAACGCGTTGTGCTTGCCCGCGGGCATGTTGTGGGTAATAACGGTAAGACACTTGATTTAATGTCGTTTGCCCATTTGGGATAATTAAAGCATTATCGCTGGCTAAACGAAATTCAGGTTCTTCCAGTAATACAGCACCTGGAGAATCAATAGTGCTGATTTCACCGTTTTCATCGCGGTGAAAATAAATTTTTTGTGAATAAATGCGACGATTTTTTTCATTCAGCAAAACATCGCCGGCTAGAATAGATGCGCCTGAATCAGCGAGAAAAACTTCGTTCGCTTGGATTAGGGTTTCATTTTCCGAGAAATTGGCATCAAACTGGGGTGGCATATATGCGCCCTCGCAAACAGTCCAATTGGACGAATGCGGCTGCCAGTCATAAAATAAGCCATCACTATAAGAAATGGCAGGTGGAATGTTATAAGACGTATCTGCGTACGCGCTTTGCGCTAGGCAAAGCAGAAATATATAGCGGTGCTTCATCGGATTGAGTATAAGGTTAAGTATCTATGAATTCAACAACAAGCCGACACATGGCACTCTTAGAGTGGTTGGCCACGCAATTAAATGCAAAAGATGTTCATTTATTGCCCATGACGGGTGATGCGAGCTTTCGTTATTATTATAGGATTAAGGATTTTGGCGGTTTAATTGCCGTAGATTCCGATCCTGATTTAGCCAATGATAATCATGGCTTTGTAACCATTGCGCAGATATTAAAAGATATTGATTTGCATGTGCCCAAAGTGCACGCGCATGATTTAGAGCGTGGGTTTTTATTAATTTCCGATTTGGGTAATACCGTATATTTAGATGTTTTGCAACTGGATACGGCAGATGATTTATACGCTGACGCATTGGATAGTTTAGCGCAATTACAAACCATAAACGCATTAGACCAGTTTAAAGTTTTTGGTGCCGATCATATGCGCTTAGAATTAGAAAATTTTCGCACTTGGTGTGTCGAGAAATTTTTAAATTGCGAATTGGACGCTGTTTGGCAAAAAAAATTAACCCATATTTTTGATTTATTGATTGAATCTGCAGTTGCGCAGCCGCAAGTATTAATTCATCGTGATTATCATTCACGCAATTTATTAGTCAATGATAAAAATCCAGGTATTATTGATTTTCAAGATGCGATGATAGGCCCAATTACTTATGATGTTGTTTCATTATTACGTGATGCCTATATCGATTGGCCCGCTGAAAAAGTATCGCAATGGGCAGAATCATTTTATAAACGCATTGAAGGCAGACACAATTTATCACACGATCAATTCATTCAAGCGTTTGATTACATGGGTATAGAGCGGCATTTAAAAGCAGCTTTTATTTTTGCACGCAAATTTTTACGCGATGATGTGGATACGTATTTAAATGACATTCCGCGCACCTTAAATTATGTACGCATCATTAGCGCGCAATATCCTGCATTAAAAGATTTACATGAATTATTAATTACAAAACTATTGCCGGCTTTAGCAGCAAAAGGATTAACATAATGAAAGCCATGATTCTAGCCGCAGGTTTAGGTCTACGCATGCGACCGTTGACCTTAACAACACCTAAGCCTTTAGTTAAGGTCCATGGGCAAGCTTTAATTGATTACCATTTAGATGCTTTAAAAAAAGCCGGGGTGAGTGATATTGTCATTAATGTACATCATTTAGCCAGCCAGATTATTGATCACGTTGAACAGCATTGGGGTTATGATTTTAATTTACACTTTTTTTTCGAGCCAGAAATTCTAGGTACCGGCGGCGGTATTTACCAAGCGCTGAGTGTTTTTGATAATGAGCCTTTTATTGTGGTCAGTGCAGATATTTTTACGGACTATACTTATGAAAAATTACCACAAAAATTAAATGGTTTGGCGCATTTAGTGATGATCGACAATCCTAGCTTTCATCCCAACGGTGATTTTTGTTTAAATGCACAAGGATTATTATCCTTAGAAACAGGAAAACCTTTAACCTATGCGAATATAGGTGTATTTCATCCAGATTTATTTAAATCTGTAGTAACCCCAAAATTTGAAATGCGCGATGTACTCATTCCTGCAATTCGTGATGGAAAAATTAGCGCGGAATATTATCAAGGGTTATGGGAAAATATCGGTACAATCGCGCAGTTGGAAATAATAAATTCTATTTAACAAGAGGTCATCATGTCTAATTATATTATCGCTCCTAGCATACTATCTGCAAATTTTGCGCGTCTAGGTGATGAAGTAAATGCCGTATTAAAAGCCGGCGCCGATTGGATACACTTTGATGTGATGGATAATCATTATGTGCCGAATTTAACCATTGGTCCTATGGTGTGTGATGCATTACGCAAAGAAGGCATTAAAGCACCAATCGATGTTCATTTAATGGTGGAACCGGTGGATAGTTTGATTCAACCTTTTGCAAAAGCAGGTGCGAGTTTAATTTCATTTCATCCTGAAGCCAGTCGTCATGTACATCGCACTATTACGTTAGTAAAAGAAAATGGTTGCAAAGTGGGCTTAGTATTAAATCCCGCTACACCTGTTTCGGTATTAGAACCTGTGTTAGCACAATTAGATTTAGTATTAGTGATGTCTGTAAATCCTGGTTTTGGTGGCCAAAGTTTTATTCCAGAATCCATTAATAGAATTAAACAAGTGCGCACCATGATTGATAATAGTGGTTCTCAAATTCATTTAGAAGTAGATGGTGGTATCACGCCTGCGAATGTGCGATCAGTTGCGCGCGCGGGCGCTGATACTTTTGTTGCTGGAAGTGCGATTTTTTCTGCTCAAGATTATACCGATGTGATTGCGGAATTTCGGCAGGCCTTGGTTATTTGATTAAAATATAATGAAAAATTCTTACGATTTATGGTTACAACGCTTCGCCCGTTTATTCAATATACGGGAAAAAATAGGTCAAAATCAGACGCAAGAATTTCAACTGTTTTTACTTAACGCTGGTCAATACAATGCTAATTTTACTTCTGATGAATTGACCAGATTAGAGTATTTTCGTTTTCCATTCACAGTTACGAATAGACATACTTACATACGCTCATCAGAAACATGGGCAATGGAAATGTTACGTGCATATTACATTCAGGATAAAAAACACAAGCCTGAAAATTTTTATCCTATCTGGGTCGATTCTAGATTAGTTTGGGATGAGATAAATAGATATTGCACACTACTTGAGTACGATAATGCAAATTTGATTGATATTGTTATCAACCAATCTAGATGGGCAGCCACAGAACAGCCTGATGATATATGGATAAAAATACGGGAAAATAGTTTTAATACTTTTAGTGATATCAAATTGAACATTGAAAATCAGATAAAAGCACAATTAATTAAGTTGTCTCTTAGTGAAAAAAATCTTCCGGAAGCATTGATAAATATATTTATTGCTGAGGCACAGGGGCTAGAAATTCAAGCTATTCACTCACAAGAAACTTATGATACTCTAAACAGATTATTCCCACAAAACAAGAAAAAATTGACTCTTGATGGTATCGCGACATCTTATAAGGATGATGGCTGGTATTCTAAAATATATGGCTTAATGAAATACCATAAGCTCACTGAGATAAGCAATTTTAAAAATGCAAATGCGCTCAAAGAATATTCACAAAGTAATAATGATGATTTTTTAGAATTAATTACAGTGCTGAGAGACAGCATAATAAATGACCTACCCTCTCTAAAGGATTATAAAAATAATATAAATGAATGGATTAAAGATAATATTGATAAAGATTTTAAGAAAATTACCAGCGCACTTCTTTTTTGCAGCCCTGACACTTATCAATTCAAAGGCAACACTGTACACGCGGTAACGATTTTTGGGCACAAAAATCTACCTCCATCTGCAAAATCAATGATAGATAACTTGGGTTATCGCATAGACCCCATTAAAATTATACGCATTATTCTTTCCGCTTACCCAGGACTGTTTTTTGAAGAAGATATCACTAAGAAATTTTTTAATGATTATATTGTTTTCAAAGAAATGCAGAAGCATGATGCTCTAGAGCTTCAGGAGATAAGACAACTATTTGATGATGCATTAGCAATTATGTCTAATACACAAATGCCACAAGCTAAAAATGATGCAGGCAAAATAGATAATTTAGAAGATGAAGATGAAGATGAAGATGAAGATGAAGAAAAGCAAGAGGAATTGAGTCTAAATGCATGTGAAGATTTTGATATTAAGAAACATGTTAAGAAAATCGTTAATACGGCAGAGGATTATCAACAGAGCATGTGTTATATACACAGAGCATTTATCGGACTCTATTTACGCGACACCTATCTAAAAATGCGTGAAGAAAATCCGATACGATTACTCTGTGATATTGAAATAAAGCTTGCGTTAAAAAACATCATAGAATATTCATCTGATGATAATATGGCACACTTTATTAAATACATTCAACTTATCACTGAAACAATGATACTCGATTGTTCGATAAACATGCAGAGCGAAGAGATTATCAGGCATATTAAAACTTCAAACGCCTATTTTGCGGGTTTCCCAGTGCAAAAAGTTATGGTGACACCGTATGCCATGCGTGCTTTTACCAGAGTTTTTCAAGCATTACCGCCTGCCACCGCTACAAAAAAGTTGAAAGTCAGTGTTACAAACCAATCTTATTTTGAATGGTTGCAAAATCTTGATAGGATCAATAAAAATACATGTGAGGTTTACCGAATAAGACATACCAATGAATTGGATTATGACAGTGATGTTATATTTTTAGAGCCTCATCCTAATAACTTTGTTGAGTCAAAACAATTTCAGCATGATGTTATTGCCGTGATTGATTCATTAAATGAAAATCTCAAATCGCCAAAACGAATCACCGTTGTACTTGATGTTACGCTGAATTCGATTAATGATGACTATATAAAAAGTTTGTTATATTCAGCCGCATCCTTAATCAAGGACGGACGGCTAAATATAATATTAATTCAGAGTTTAACGAAATTTCAACAACTTGGCTTAGATAAACGTAGCGCTGGACTGCTCATTGCGATCAATCAGCCTGAAAAGTGGAGTGATTTTAATAATAAGATTGAAGACACTGGCAAACAAGAGAGAGCGGATCACTCAACGCTTAAATATTTCTCATCATTCTATATCTATCCTGAGCTACCAAAATTATATATGCAGAATATTAATGATGGTGTGAATAGATTATACAACAGAATAATTGATAAAATTAACGGCTTCGTAAGTAGCAGAAATTTTTTAAATATCACCACGAGCACAGATGGTGGTTCATGTTATGTTTCATTAAATTTTAATAATTTATTTGCTAAAATAGATTCCAATTTTGATTTTAACATGTATGATGCGGAAAAATTTGCAGAACATTTTATTGAATATTTCATCGTTCCTACTTGTAAAGCTATGAGATTACCCATCAGCCAAAGAATGAGCATCGGCTTTCCTCTGTCTAGCATTAACTATGCTAACACGTCATTAAGATTTACTGTAGGTTTAGAAAATAATGATGCTTTGAATGATTATGCTGAAGTTTTTGCTTGTGCAGCATATGTTTTAAATAACATTGACAATCCTCACATGCTTTTTGCAAAGTATTCATCGATAGAGTATGTTAAAGAATTCTTTACCCAAAAGTCACGAATTTTTTGCGCATCAATTAAAGATTTGGATGCCACATATGAGGTATCATTTGATATTAATGGTAATATTATTTTTGGTAGACTTTTTTTTGACAAAACGTTAGACAACGAATACTTTACTGTAAATATAAACAATGGAGAAACCAGAGTAGATAAAGTAAATAAAATTTTAGGAGGTGGATGGTCGACTCGGCCTTTGGGGCTGGAGTTTTATGCAGATGGAAAAAAATTATCTGATGATAGCAAAATTTGCAGAGAACTTTATATCTCGTTATACCCAAATGATACGATCGGAAATAAGGCTTTTATTGATCAACTCATGTTTACTGATAAAGCACTGCGTATTAACTGTGCTGTACATACAATGCTTCATTTAAGACACCTCATTGTTGGTCCGGTCACGACGAATAGTTATCCAATGTATTTGTTTATGGCGGAACGTTATGTATTTAGCCATTTTAATGGGAAAGACTATCAACTTACAACCGAAGGATTTAGACAGGAATCTTTTTCAGATAATATTGCGTTTATACAACAAGGAAATATCACTTTAGATTTAAATTCACTGACACTGACTGATCGCAATTACTTTTTTAGAGAAACAGCATTATCGCCAACGCAAGACAATGATGAAAATGTGCCAATAAATTTCAAAGATAAAAACGCATTGCATTTTAAGCCAGCTGAAAATGATAAAAGCAAGATATCAATTTTTGGCTTTGCAAGTAGCATGCTGCATGAGCCGATATATAAAATATATTTTGAAAGAGACTACTTATGCAACACGAACTCACCAGGCGTTAGTGTTTATAAAAGATATATCAATACTCGTCTAACAAGCTTTGAAATTGATTTTTGGTGCGAAAAAAACTCGCAATACGCACGCTTTCTTTGCTTACTTATAGCCATCATAATGAAAGAAAGGCATTCTTGTTCATTTACGGCATATGATTATAATTATTCACGATTTTTATTTGATTTACCATTTGATGATAATACAGATATACAGTTTAGTGAGGTTGTAAATTTAGTCGCAAACCATAAAGAATCCTTGGTCAGCGCACTTGAATTAGAATCAAATCGAGTAAACAACAGAAACATTGAACCATCAAATAATGACCGTGACTATATTTTTAATTACACCTTAGGTTGGCCAAGTGGTAACACAGGTGTAAATATATTTACAAACTTGAACCTTCTAAAAAAAGCTTTGTCTATTGTCAATATTCAACTCAATATGGGTGCATATTACCCTGCACTATTAGCAATGTTTGGTGTAACAGAAAAAAGAGCAACTGGCCCCAAAGTATCTTCTGCACTCGAAAAAATTGCAGAAAAATACGATAAAGAAATTGTCATGAAAACCGCAGTCCAATTTTATCATTGGACGAAAAATAAAAATCGTCATCTTAATATGAAGGGTAGCGAAATCTATTTCGAAGCTAAAAAGCAAACCGCGAAAGCTAGGAATTCGTAAAAATCTTCCCATGAAGCCACTTATTTATTAAACTCTGATTCACCAGCAAGTTAATTCTAAATAAAATTCATAGGGTTGCTATAATGGGGAGAATAAATCATCTATTCTCCGCATAAAGTGCCATTTTTTGCGGAGAATATGCGCTATAATCTCCGCATGGGGGTTTTATGCAGCGCTATATCTATCAACTGTCTACTTGGCCAATGTTTAATTGGGACCAAGAGAAAATAGCTAATCAACTTGCTAATATACATCAGCGTCAGGGCCAGTTAATTGGTTTGATGCAGGCGTTAGGCTTTACTATTCAAAAAGAAACAGTATTGCAAATGTTAACCCTAGACGTGACGCAATCCAGTGAAATTGAAGGCGAAATGCTGAATGCTTATGAAGTGCGATCTTCTATTGCCAAACGTTTAGGGATCCCGTTAGCGCAATATGTAAAATCCAGTCGTCAAGTGGAAGGTATTGTTGCGATGATTATGGATGCTACGCAAAATTTTGATCAACCATTAACGATTGAGCGAATACTACAATGGCAGATAGATTTATTATCGGGTGATATTAATCATATTTACACGCGTATAGGTGGATGGCGTGATGATGCACATGGTCCAATGCAAGTTGTTTCTGGTGCAATAAGTCGAGAAAAGATTCATTTTGAAGCACCCAGTGCAAATGTTTTAGAAAAAGAATTGCAAAACTTTTTTGTATGGATTGAACAAAATAATACGGACTTGGTTTTAAAGGCTGCAATTGCGCATTTATGGTTTGTGACTTTGCATCCTTTCGAAGATGGTAATGGCAGAGTAGCTCGCGCAATTAGCGATTATTTTCTTGCAAAAAGTGAACAAAGCGCACAACGTTTTTACAGTATGTCTGCACAAATAAGAGTTGAGCGTAAAGGATATTATGCTATTTTAGAATCAACGCAAAAAGGGGATTTAAATATTACGAAATATTTAGAGTGGTTTTTATCTTGTTTACTGCATGCCATTGAAAATACTGAACAGACTATTAAACTTGTTTTATTTAAAAAACAATTTTGGGAAATTCATCAAAGCCTTGATATCAATATACGACAAAAATTAATGCTCAATAAATTGTTAGATGGTTTTAAAGGAAAATTAACAACAAGCAAATGGAGTAAGATTGCCAAATGCTCACAAGACACGGCGTTGCGTGATATCCAGCAATTAATTCATCAAGATATTTTAATAAAAGATCAGGCGGGTGGGCGTAGCACAAGTTATTCATTAAAAATTTAAGGAAATAAAACCATGCGTATATTCATGTTTGCAGCAGCGTTACGCGCTGAATCCACCAATAAAAAATTAATTAATATTGCTGCCGATTTAGCAAAAAAAGCAGGGCATGAAGTTGATCTTGCAGAATTTTCTGAATTTATGTTGCCGCTTTATGATGGTGATATGGAAACAAATCAAGGCATTCCACAAATAGCAAAAGATTTTGCAGCACGTATGCAACAAGCAAATGCGGTGATTATTTCTAGCCCTGAGTATAATCATTCAACGCCAGGTACTTTAAAAAATTTAATTGATTGGGTTTCACGTATACAACCTTCACCTTGGAAAAATCAATATATTTTATTGTTGTCGGCATCGCCTGCAATGGTCGGTGGTAATCGTGGCTTGTGGGCGACACGTATCCCATTGGAATGTTGTGGGAGCTTTGTTTATCCCGATATGTTTTCATTATCCAATGCTTATACTGCATTTGATCAAAATAACCAATTGCTGGATAAAAAGTTAACGGAACGTTTGCAAGGATTAATAAAAGATTTTGCGCAGCATGCAGCGCAGTGCACACGGTAGTGCACTGCTACATTATTGACTAATGATGACCGTCGGGTAAATAAGAAGAATGGTGATTGATAATCAGCCAGTTACCATTGATTTTTTCATAAACAAAGGTGAAACGTGCCGGCACATCGACCTTATTGCCTTTATCATCCAAATATTCAAATGTGTATAAACCGGTATTGACGGCAACATCATTGAATACTTGTGTATACAATTTTTCTGTTTGTGCTTTTAAATCTTTTAATTTTGTGAATTCCACAAAATAAGCACGAATGTCTGAACTGGTAAAATCATACAGTTCTTGCGAAGTATCATTGCTGAGTTTGATTTTAATTTGAGGTGATAGCGTAGGAAGCAAAACGGCATTCGGTGCATAAAGAGCTGCAACTTCTGTGGCATTACCTTTAGCTGATTCCACAGTTGTTATCCAAGTGTTATACGCTTCTTTTACTAAGCCAGCATCATCTGCAGGTGTTGTATCCGCCAAAGCAATAGACGTAGCCAATACAAGTGGTAGACAGAATATACAATGTATCCATAGCCGCATATTAAAAACCTCCGTGTAAATTAATGTTGATGAGCATCCTTTTTAGTCAAACTCGTTTCTTTGTTAAGCATAGCATAAGCTGAATGATTATGAATCGATTCAAAATTTTCAGATTCAATGGCAAAATTTAAAATACGATCATCTTCATTCAAACTGCGGGCGACATCGCGCACTAAATCTTCTACAAATTTAGGATTGTTATACGCTTTTTCCGTGACGTATTTTTCATCCGCACGTTTTAGAACGCCGAATAATTCGCAAGACGCTTGCGCTTCGCAATATTCGATTAGATCTTCAAACCAAATATCGGGTGCCACATGTGCAATCACGGTAATGTGTGAACGTTGATTGTGCGCACCGTATTCTGAAATTTCTTTTGAACAAGGACATAAGCTGGTAACAGGAACAACGACTTTCATGGTTACATACGCTTGACCATGAAACCATTCGCCAAATAAACTAACTTGGTAATCCATAATGCTTGCAGCTTTTGACATGGGTGCAAATTTACGAATAAAAAATGGAAATGTCATATCAATAAAACCTTGCTGCGCTTCTAAGCGTTCTGTCATGGTTTTTAATAAGTCATGAAAATTTTTCATGTTAATCAATTCTTGCGTTTGCAATACTTCTAAAAAACGGGACATGTGTGTGCCGCGCGTATTGGGTGCCAGATCCACATACATATCGATAGTTGCAACACTGGCAATATTTTTTTGCTCACGATTGCTTACTAAAATAGGGTGCTTAATGCCTTTCACACCGACTTTATTAATCGGCATATTGCGATGATCATGACGTGCTTGGACATCTGCAATCAGCGTAGTATCAGTCATATTTTTTAAACCTCTTCTTCAGTGAATCTTACGCCGCTATTTTCTGATTCCCAAACAGAAACCGCAGATAAATGTGCGACGTCTTCATTCAATTGTTTTTTTAATTCAAAGTAAGCCCATTGCGCAATATTTTCTGCGGTAGGACTGATTTTATCAAACGGTGGAATTTCATTTAAATAACGGTGATCAATTTTATCAATTAAATTTTGCGTTGCGCTTTTGAGATCTTGGAAATCAATTAAAATACCAATTTCATTTAATTGCGTGCCTTTAACTTCTACTTCCATTCTAAAGTTATGTCCGTGCAGGCGTGCGCAAATACCAGGATGTCCTGGAATTACGTGCGCTGCAGAAAAACGGCTAACTGTTTTGATGGTGAACGTTTTTTGTTTCATGTGCGGTATACCTTGTAATGCGATCCATAATCCCAGCGGCATCTAGGCCGTATTGGCTTAATAATGCTTCGGGTGTATCGTGTGGCGTAAATTCATCGGGTAAACCTAAATTTAATATACGGCAATGTGCACCCGCATTTAAAATCACTTGGTTTACAGCACTTCCTGCGCCACCGATGATCGTATTCTCTTCGAGTGTGACGATCGTTGTATGTGTTTTTGCACATTTTAAAATCGTATGTGTATCTAATGGTTTAATAAAACGCATATCAATAACCGTTGCATCGAGTTGTTCGGCTACTGTCAGTGCAGCAGGTAATAAGGTACCAAAGCAAAGCAATGCAATATTTTTTCCCTCACGACAAACACGTGCTTGTCCTATGGGTAAACTGTTTAATTCTTTTTTTATTTCAAGGCCCGTGCCACAACCACGTGGATAACGTACGGCAGCAGGTCCTGGATAATAAAATCCGGTCGTTAATAAATCACGGCATTCTTGTTCATCACTCGGTGCCATAATAATCATATTGGGAATACAATTTAAAAAACTTAAATCAAAACTGCCATTATGTGTAGGTGCATCAGCGCCAACAAGTCCTGCTCTATCAAGCGCAAACAAAACATCTAAATCTTGCAAGGCCACATCGTGAATTAATTGATCATAAGCACGTTGTAAAAATGTAGAATAAATAGCAACAACGGGTTTTAAACCTTCACATGCCATACCAGCAGCTAAAGTCACACTGTGTTGTTCTGCAATACCCACATCTATGTAACGATCAGGAAATTGTTGTGCAAACGAAACCATGCCAGAGCCTTCACACATTGCAGGTGTGATCGCAACTAATTGCGGTGATTGCTCGGCCATGTCACATAACCAATCGCCAAATATTTGTGAATATGTGGGTTTTGCTTTTGCAGTGGATTTTTTTTCTGCAGTTAAAAATCCGGGTGAAACCGCGTGGTATTTTATCGGATCAATTTCTGCAGGCTCATAACCTTTACCTTTTTTAGTAACAACATGCAGTAATTTTGGACCGGATAAAGGATAAAGCGTTTGTAATGTTTTCACCAGTAACGGTAAATCATGACCATCAATAGGGCCAATATAATGAAAACCTAATTCTTCAAATAACGTGCCGGGCACCATCATGCCTTTCATATGCAATTCTGCTCGCTTGGCAATTTCTTTCATGGTTTTAGGCATAACATTTAAAACTTTTTTACTGCCTTCACGCATCGTAATATAAGTTTTACCGGATAAAATGCGCGCAAAATAATTGGATAACGCGCCAACATTACCTGATATCGACATATCGTTATCATTTAAAACCACCAACATATCGGCACGAATGGCGCCGGCATGATTTAAAGCTTCAAAAGCCATACCCGCCGTCATCGCGCCATCACCAATAATGGCGGCGACTTTATAATCTTGTTTTAATTGTTTGGCCGCTAAAGCCATACCCAATGCTGCGCTAATAGAAGTGCTAGAATGGCCAACGCCGAACGTATCATAAACACTTTCACTGCGTTTAGGAAAAGCCGATAAACCACCGGCTTTGCGTATGGTTTGAATCAGGGAGCGGCGTTTGGTTAAGATTTTATGTGGATAAGCTTGATGGCCGACATCCCAAACTAATTTATCAGTAGGAGTATTAAACACATAATGCATAGCAACGGTGAGTTCTACAGTCCCTAAATTAGCGGCAAAATGGCCGCCAGAAATATTAATGCTTTCTATAAAAAATGCGCGTAATTCATCGGCAAGCTGGGGAAGCTCTCTTTCATCCATCTCCCGCAACATTTCTGGTGAGGCAATTGAATTTAATAAGGTAAAATCAGGCGTAATTGTGGTCATTATGGACGGCAATATACCATAAATTCCCTACAAGATCTCTATAATCGCCTGCCATTCTTTCTCTGTCACGGGTGTAATAGACAAACGATTGCCGCGTTGAAGTAAGGGCATGTTTTCTAAAGCAATATTATCTCTTAATTCAGCTAATGTAATAATATCTGCAAATTTCTCTACTAATTTAACATTTACACCAAACCAGCGCGGGTTTTTAGGATCTGACTTCGGGTCAAAATAGTGAGATTGAGGGTCAAAAGCCGTTTCATCGGGTTTGCCACGGCTGGTAATTTCCATAATGCCAACGATTCCAGGGACTTTACAGCTAGAATGGTAAAAAAATGCCAAATCCCCAGGTTGAAATACGTCCCTTAAGAGGTTCCGCACCTGATAATTGCGGATTCCGTCCCAAAAGCCTTGTTTCTTGGTTTTAGCCAGATCATCAATGCTGTAAGTCGTAGGTTCTGATTTCATTAGCCAGTAAGCCATCATAAACTCCTAAGATTGCCTTAATAAATAGTGAATAGCAACATGGTAATATATTACATTGATTGTAACCTCGGGGTATATATGAGTTTTGGACAAATAGGCGTCGAGAAAGATATTGTACAAGAATCTTATGCGAGTACTAATGAATTAGTACAGGCTCTAGGCTTTGCACAAATTAAAGATGAACTTCTTCTTGAAGCAGAAAGCTTTGAAGGCGCAGATCTTAAAGGCCGTGCTTCGCCTGGGACTTATACTAACTCTACAGAAATTGATCATGGGCGAACAACTCAAGCTATCACCTATATAGATAGGGAGCGTTACGATGCGCAAACTCCATTACCCGCATATGATGTCAATTCGGAAAATGCATATCAACTTACTTATAATGCATATCAACAAAGTGAGCATAATAAACCATTTTGTAATTTAATCAATCTGATTATAAACACCCGCAGCCCTTATTTTGAAAATTCAGAAGACACTAAAATTGTTTTAGATGAAAGAGCAAGTAAAGAGTTTATTAAGCAACAAAAATTCAAGCCAGATTCTTTATCTGTGAGCCACATATATAAGAAAATAGGTGAGAAGTATTATTACATTTCCGTTGAAAGCAATATTAGAATGCATAAGGATGTGAAAGAAAATGATCTATTTAATATTGTTACAATCTATGAAGTAAGACAAAAACAGCAAACTAATGATAGCGAATCTAAAGCATATGAATTGCACAGAGAAGGCATGTATGTACAAGAAGCATTCTGTACTCTTGTTGAATTATATATTGACGCACATCTACATCCTAATGCGGTCGTCAAAAGTAATCATGAAGATCGCGAAAAAATTAAGGCAGAAGAAAACTACATCAGCGAAGCATTATCACCTTTAAGAGCACAGCTTCAAGAACTTGAAGATAAAGCGTTAAAAGAGTGTATTTCAGCACTAATTGAGTTTCTTGTAAAATTAAATTTGAATGATTTAAATGGCAATGATTTTAAAATGTTGGAAACAATAGTTACAACAGTTAATAAAATCATTGAGAGCAAAACATCACGTGAAATAGATCGGCATCATCATGGTTTGTCAGAAATAATAAAAGAAGAAGAAAATGAAAAATTCTCATCATTTTTTCCATTGATTGATGCGATTGCTAAAAAAAGAAATCTAATTATTTATAAAGAATTTTCGACGTCAAGAGTAAAGTTTGAGGAAGTTACAGATGCAGAATTAAAAGCATACATTTCAAATTTAATTACAGCTCTTGAAGGTTTAGATGCTACAAATTTTGAAGTGAAAGATTTTAAGACGTTAGAAATGATGGTTGCAAGTATTGTTGATATCATTGAGAGTCAAACATCACATGATATAGTGCACCATTATCAGATTGTGAAAGCGACAATAGAAGAACATGAAGATAAAATATTTTCTTCTCTTGAGCCCTGTGTTGAGGCGATCGCTAAAAGAAATCATGTTTTACATATTGCTAAAACCAAAGACAGATTGCTAGCAGAGCAGAATGACTGCCCCGAAAATTTAAAGGCAATTTTTAAAAATTTGCCTGATGCAACTCAAGCATTTGAGATTCAAGATCTGATAAGTATCGATAATGCGTATCAAAATATTATCATATTTTTACAAATTTCTGCCGATTTGACGCAGGAGCGTCCTCTTCCACTTGATTTATACCAGGAATATTTAAATTTTATATCCGCAATTGATACCCTGGAAAATCATTTCAAATTTCAAGTAGATAAATCTTTAAGAGGCAATGCTTGGTCGCAATTTGATGAAAAATACAAATCGCTCAAAAAAGAATTGAGTGAAAATCAAAATTTAAAAAAAATAGGGTTTCAACTTGGTGAATTAACGCCCCTGAAAAATGTTGATGAGCAAAAGAATATTTTCTGCTTGTTAGTGTTTCTTTCTAAAGTTAAAGCAATTGCAGAGAAAAATAAAAATGAATGTGCCAAGATAGATGTTAATGAATTTTTGCAGTCTGCTGATCAAGTCATTGCGCCTGCAAATTTACCGAAGTTAAAAAAACAAGTAGACGCTATAAAACTCGAACTATTGCCTGATTTAGAAAAAGACAAAAAGGAACAGGGAAAGCTAGTGGAATTAGACGAAGGCATCAAACTTGAAATGATGTACAACGTTAAAAATCCAATACAAAGATTAAAAGAGTTGGGTTATGAACCACTTGTTGATGATGCAAATCTAAGTAGTGCATATTTTATGGGCGGAAAACCTGAGCATGTTACAAAGCAACGTGCTACTACTTCTTGGATTGGAAAAAAACAAGCAGACCGACCTTCTATACACCATTGCGTTGACAATGCCACCACTTTTGATTATGTAGTCAATATAAAAAATAAAAATAAAGATATAAATGTAGATCTCACTTGCAAAGCGGAATTCGATTGTATTTTTGATGATGATCAAAAAACAAAACATTTTGTGATCATAGAGAAAAATATCATCGTCGAAGATAAAACAGCTGATCCTTTACACCCGGTTAAAAATTATACGCCTTTTCATGTGGTCGGAGTGTATCAAAAAGACGGCACTTTGATCGCTAGATATGCACCCAAAGATAATGCAAATCTTGCGCAGGAAATGAGTGAAAATTTAAAAACCGCAGTCGATCAATTGCAATTAGATGTGGGTGGTTACGAATTTGAACGTGCTCATATTGATTCAAATGCTAATATAAATTTTAGAGCAAAATATAATAAAAAACGAGAAAAGTTAAATAAAATTTGGTCTGATTTATTTG
Source organism: Legionellales bacterium (assembly GCA_041660525.1). Taxonomy (GTDB): domain Bacteria; phylum Pseudomonadota; class Gammaproteobacteria; order JABCZS01; family JABCZS01; genus JABCZS01. The sequence continues at coordinate 408,960 of JBAZWD010000001.1, forward strand.
AAGCGATTAAAGATACAAAGCGTCTGACAAATGATGATTTTGTTTTTTTAATTGACATTATAAATACAATTGTAACTCAGTCAATCTCTCTAAATTTTATTTCAAAGACAACAGAGGAATTTAAGAGAATAATTGCAGGACACTCTACGATTGACGCCACAACACTAGGAAGTTGGAATAAAGCATTTGAAAATATAATCCGTGCTCTTAATAAGGGAAATTCAGATAAAGTTGAAGTGTCGCGATTTAACCCCCAAGATAATATTGCTCAACAAAAATTAAAAACAATCATAGGGAATTTAGATCCAGAACAACTGAACGATAAAGATTATGCACTTTTAAGAAAAATAATAAACACAACTCCAGAAGATCCAAAAGCATACAATCAATTAATAATCGCAGTAATTAAAAGTGGAATCGGAGAAAAAACCAAAACACCATACGATAAAACGGCTTATAACCCTTTGGTGAGCGCGATGTTCGTAATGTCAGGATTAGGCGTAGCAGGATTTATATTTGTAGCGTGCGCGCCGTTGTTTGCACCTGCTCTTGCGATATTAGCACTTGAATATTGTATAGGAGGCATAATTGCAGCGAGCATTACAGGTTTGGCATCGCATAATTGTTTAAAAATGTGGTCACCGTTATTTGATGTCATGCAAAATGTAAAAACGGTGGCAGAAAAACCCGCTGTTGAAAAATCAAAAGTTGATCAAAATATGCAGAAAAAATGCTTATGATTTTGAGATAAATGGATATTTCTCAGGGTGTTCAATCATATCAATATTAAGATCTACATCTAGATTCGGCCAAAATATATGATTATTTTCGAGTAACTCGACACAGAGAATATCTTCGATGTTGGCTTTGGTAAACCATGGGAAATCATTAAAGCTAAGAAAATATTCTTGATGGTTTAGAAAAATCCAAAAACCATGAGATGAAATATTAACTACTTCAATCGGAGAAGTGTCTGTCCCAGCTTTTTTTAATTTCATCTAGATTTTCCTCGATTAAATATTTAACTCTGTTTAATTCTTGAACAGATAAGCCATGATTTTTTGCTAATTCAACATTTTGATCTAACCAAAATTTGGCTTCGCCATCTCCAGAGATGACATGTACATGTCTGCGTCCTTCTTCTCGTGAGAAGAAAAAAATCTATATCCATCTTTCCGAAAAACAGTAGGGCTCATTTTTTCACCTGCAAGTTATATTTTAAGCCATATTATCAGAATAAAATAATTTATGTTATTATTCTTTTATAAAAATCATCGTTCGTGTCAACTCATGCAAATACAAATCATTAGGCAATGCAGATTGCAAATGTCCTAACGCTTCTTGCACTAAGGTTGTCAGTAATTTTTTACTTTTATCCACACCCAGTAATGATGGGTAAGTCGGTTTTTCCCGCGCTGCATCTTGTCCGGTTTTTTTGCCTAAAGTTTTTTCATCACTTAACACATCTAATAAATCATCTTGCACTTGAAATGCTAAACCAATTTTTTCTGCAAAATAATGCATTTGTTCCATTTGATTGGAACTCACATTTAAGCTGGCGGCTAGAGCTAAATGCACGCAAGCAATAATTAAAGCGCCGGTTTTTAGTTGATGAATATTTTGCAGGGTTTTAATATTTATTTTTTGATTAAGACTGGCTAAATCTAATGCTTGTCCGCTGGCCATACCTTGCAATCCGCAAGCTGTACTTAAAATATGCATCATGCGTATTTGTTGCGCGGGTGCCAATTGTGCATTGGGTTTTGATAATTGTTCAAACGCTAATGTTTGCAGCGCATCTCCTGCTAAGATGGCCGTTGCTTCATCAAATGCTTTATGACACGTGGGTTGTCCACGGCGTAAGTCATCATCATCCATGGCAGGTAAATCATCATGAATTAAAGAATAAGTATGCATGAGCTCTACTGCGATGGCTTGGGTGTCCACATATTCGGGTGGTAAATTAAAACTATGACCCGTTGCATACACTAATAATGCGCGTAAACGTTTGCCGCCAGCAAGACTGCTGTATTGCATGGCATCACGTAACTTTGGGCTCGGCGCAGTCAATGTTGAAAATAAATCACTCAGACGTTGATTAATACGGTTTTGATAATGTTGTAAAAAAGGCGATAAAGTTTTAGTCATCTTCATCATTTTCTTCGTAAATAGATTCAGTTAAAATTTCTACTTTTTGTTCAGCCTGAGTCAAAGCTTCTTGGCATAGGGTAGATAGCTTCATACCCTGTTCAAATTGTTCTAAAGATTGCTCAAGCGTCAAATCCCCAGTTTCCATTTTTTTAACAATGGTCTCTAACTCAGCCAAAGACTGCTCAAAATTAAATGTGGGCTTTTTTTTAGGGGGCATAATGACCTCTTAGTATTGAAATTATCAATAGTTTAAGGGGTTTAGGGGGGTAAATCAATGAGATAAATAGCGGCCACTTATAGCCTCATTATAAGTGGCCGCTAATCTTGACTTGAAAATAGCGGCCACTTATAATGAGGCTATAAGTGGCCGCTATTTTTTAAGGACTGATATGATTATTGGCAGACAAAAAGAGCTTGCGCGTCTTGAGCGCGCTTATACCTCGCAACAAGCGGAGTTTGCCGTAGTTTACGGACGGCGCCGTGTTGGGAAAACCTTTCTAATTCGTGAATACTTTCGGCAAAAAGCATGTTTATTTGTTCACGCGACAGGCTTGCAAAAAGGAACCTTAGTAAAACAATTGGCCCATTTTGCAGAAAGCTTAGCCCAAGGTTTTATGCCTGGGATAGCATTGAAACCTGCTAAATCTTGGGATGAGGCCTTTGGCGCTTTGAATCAATTGATATTAAATGATCGCAGTGAGCGCAAGATAGTTGTGTTTTTAGATGAGCTGCCTTGGATGGCAACGCGAAAGTCAGGTTTACTAGAAGCCCTAGATTATTATTGGAATCATTTTTGGTCAGGGAATCCTAGAGTAATTTTAGTCGTGTGTGGCTCGAGCGCTTCTTGGTTAATCAATAATATTATTTATAACAAAGGAGGCCTTCATAATCGCTGTACCTGTGAATTAAAAATTGATCCTTTTGTTTTATCTGAAACAGAAGATTTTTTAAAAAGTATGGGGGTTAAATTAAATCGATCTCATATTACTGAGCTTTATTTGGCTTTAGGCGGCATACCTTATTATTTACGTTATGTAGAACCGGGCTTAACTGCTGCTGAAAATATCCAAAAAATATTATTTAATAAAACAGCGCCTTTAAAAGATGAGTTTAAAAAATTATTTATGTCACTTTTTAATAATGCGGATCATTATATTGAATTGATTAAAATAATCGCTAGTAAAAAAGAGGGTGTGTCACGCATGGACCTAGAATCTTTATCAAAAAAAATATCTACGGGTGGCCGATTAAGCTCACGACTCAGCAACTTAGTTCAAGCTAATTTTATCCAAGTCTTTACACCTTTTGGAAAAAAAAGAGGTGAATATTTTAAATTGATAGATGAGTTTTGTTTGTTTTATCTTTATTGGTTACTATCTAAAAAAAATACCCAATTAACTCCTGATTACTGGCTGCAACAACAAAATAAACCTGCGTATCATGCATGGGCAGGCTATGCGTTTGAAGCCGTTTGCGTAAAACATATTGATGCCATCTTAAAAGCACTGAATATAAAAACGGCAGAAGCAATTTCCTCATGGCGATTTATGAGCAGCGAACTAGGCGAATCTGGCGCACAAATTGACTTACTTATAGATAGAAGCGATGAAGCTATCACTTTGTGTGAAATAAAATATACCAGCAAGCCTTTTAATATTGATAAATCTTATGCCGCCATGCTGCAGAAAAAGATAGCTATTTTTAAAAATAAAACCAAAACATCTAAACATATATTTTTAGCGCTTATATGTGCAGGTGGCTTGAAAGAATCTGCTTTTGTAAAAGAATATGTGGATCAAGTAGTTATTTTAGATGATTTATTTTAAAAGAATTCTCTAGGATTCGAGCTTTAAAATTAGAAAACTGGGTGAATGCTGCATAATTGAATTAACATGCTGTAATCAAAGTGTTTCTTTTTTTGTACTGTATCTACATAAGGCTGTTGGTCGTCTTTTCTATTTTTGAATATTTTTCTTTTAAAATAAGAAGTAGTTTGAAGCGTGATTTGATAGTTGTCATCATTTAAATGAAGGTGTATGCAGGGTTCTTCATTCGCATATAAGCTTTCCGCAATATTCGTAAAACTTATTTTAAATTCATTTAATAAGGGCTGTATTTTTTCTACATAGAAATGTTAACTACCATCGATTAAATCAGGGTTTGCAAGATATATTTGTATTTTATGTGTGCTTGTACCGTTTTGATAAAGAATATCAAGAGTTATTTTTTTCGACGTGCATTTTCAAGCATGGGATAATGTTTTTGATTTATCAGCTAAATACATTGAGATTGATAAAAATAGCTAATATCCTACAAAAAGATCCTCTATAAGCTCTAATCAATTAGGCTAAGTTAAGTTACTATGTAATTTACAAATTATAGGTGGCGCATGCACAGAGATAAGCAGTACTATGTAGCATTATTTGAAAAAACTTTATTGCAATATAAAGTTAATGAACAATATATTCTCCGCGATTTTTATGAACAACTCAATAGGGTCGTTTCATCAACTTTGGGGGCTATGAGTGGGATTGCTAGTTCAAAACTCACCCCACAAAATGATTCGGTGACAAGCTTATTTTTAGCAGCTTGGCATTTTGTACCAGTTGCCGGTACTTATATCAATAAAGCCCTCACAATGGCGAGTAACCAATATGAAGAAGCTAAAGCACAACGTATTAATAGTGTCTTAACCAATTTTGCACATAAAGATGAAACAGCTGATATATTTTGCTATCAAGCAGTTATTTATCACCATTTTCGGATTTTAAAGAATGAACTTGAACAGGACAATCTAGAAATACTTAGTGCTGAGTTAAAAGCGATTGCATCAGCAGTGATGAATAAATTTTTACCTGAGAAAATTAAATTATCTCCTGCACGTGAAACATTAATTGAAGAGTTGTTAGTGCAATTAATGGAAGGTTTAAATGCAGCTGTTGATGCCAAAAAAAGTGGGGATTTAGTATCAGAGGAATTAGGTAAATATTTAGCTCAGCGATTAATAGTAGTTAATGACGCGCATTTAATTAATTTAGCGTTCAATGGTGAATTTCATCAATTATCTCAAATTGATCGTTATACTGTTGCATTAGAAGCTTTGCGTTTATCACAATTTGCTTATGAAGATAAAGCATTGATTGAGCCCTATATTCAGCAATGGGGCTATGAACTTAAAAAACCAGAATCATTTTTTTATCAATTCGCCAATGGAAATCGTTGTATTCTTTTGGCTAATAATGATACGGTTATATGTGTATTTCGTGGTTCGTCTAAAAGCTTGGAATTTTCACCTCGTAGTTTTGCAAATATTTTAGAAAGCATGTGGGATTGCAAAGATGGCTTGGGACATCGATTGTCATACCATGCTAAATTTCCTCCTAAGCGTTTTATTTTTATTGGACACTCTACAGGTGGTGCGTTAGCGTTGTTAGCATCCACGCGATTTTTTCAACAATACAAACAACACCAAGATAAATTAACAGTATTTACTTTCGGACAGCCGATAGCTACTAAGGCTTTATCTCAAGAATTTACAAAAAATGTATATCGATTTACGCATCCGAATGATCCAATTCCAATGATATTGCCAGAGGCATTAGGTTATGTGCATATCGGTTTTGAATACTCATTGCCTGATGTTACACAAATATTTAATTGGGAAGATAAATCTTCTGCCGCCGCTCTTTTGGAGATGAACCAAGCATCACATCAATTATTAGCCTATCAAGAGAGATTAACTGAGCACGCAAGAAGTCATAACGATGCCGCTTTACCTGCTTATATAAACCCCACGGTTACAACTTTGAATACGTTAGAATCATCAAGAAATAATACTCATGATGGGACTATTCACACACAGCCAATAAATCAATTATATTACATGTATTTTATTTCACAGAAAATAATACAGGATGTTTATGATGCAGTTTTACCTGATTTTTTAAAAATTGGGCCACGCGTTTCTCAGACATTTGAATCTTTGGGAAGTATCGTCTTTCGTGAAACTTTTGTTTCACAATCATTGAAATATCAATTAGAAACTTTGCATTCACTTACACAAAAGATTATTAAAGAATTATATCAAAGTGGAGGGGTTGGATTTAGTCATCCTATCAAGAACGCACTTGCAAGGCTTGAAAAACACTTAAAATACTATCAATCCTTAGGGGACATAGGATTGGTAATGGCTGCTGAAAATTTATCTATTTGGCTTAAAGTTGCTGCATGTCAAAAAAAAGATAAAGATGCATTTAAGGATTTGTTTTCGATAAAAATAGGGGTTAATTATTCAGCAGTATTGAAAAATATTGATGCAATTGTAAAAGATATTTTAGGCGATAGTAATCTTGCTTCTTTATTGCTAATTGCGGTATTCCTGAAAATTCCCAATTTTTTAAGAGATGCACAAAGTTTACGATGTGCATTATCAGACCAACCTTTAACTCATTATTTGGCTCAAATTGCAGTATTGGATTTGTTAGTATCTATTGCTAAAGAAAAAAATGATATTGAGATAGTGTTGTTGGGACAGAATGATGAGATTGATTTAACTTATTGGTTGCAGAGTCTTCCAGAAGTTTTACCGAATGATAAAAAGTCATATGTTGATGATTATGTCAAACAAATACTTATCCAATTACAGGCCATTCAAGATCACCCGATTTTGCGTGCATTAATAAAAGGCTATCAAGAAAATACCAGCCCTAAGAATTTATTATTTTTTGCGTTGGATGAAGTAAGCCGCAATGAAGACTTAATACCCGGTGAACGTCTTCGAGCAATACAGATAAGACACACAGTGAAATTGTTACCTGAAGTTAAAGCAACTTTTCAAGGTTTAGAAGATGAAAATAATACCGTCCAGCATGCGCAATCGGCTGCTTCTCGTGTTTTAACATATCTCGATTATTTAGAATTAGGAGAGAATGCCCTGTTGACACGAGCACGAGGTTTGGCTAAAAGTTCTTTTATTAATGCATATCATTTATTAAAAATAAATTTATCAGATTTAAAGACAGAAAATAAAACTGAAATCGACGCTCAATTTATGCAAGTCACCAGCAAAATCATCTCGATATTATGGGAAGAATTAAACTCAAAAGCTCTGCCATGGGAGAAAAGTTTGATCTATCTAGAAATACTACGTTATGATGAACAGAATATAATGGCATTAAATGGATTATTCGAATTAGGTTTAGGCGATGCCCATCATGATTTTGAAAAACATTTACCTCACGTTGGTACAAAGTTAACATCTGAAGATGCTAAAAAGTATTTAGTAGATCATGATGATGCAGTATTACTCCAAACATCCTTTAATGGCACTTGGGTATTAAATAAAAAAACAATCGAGGCATTTGATAAGCGCGCACCCGCTCGCAAAAGCACTCATGCGGTTGCAGAAATAGGGCCATTATATGTTAAAGAGAACCCTGGCTTAGTTGGTCTTGCGTTTGCAGCTTGGGCATTATCACGTTGGGTATTTTTAGGATTATCAGAGACACCTACAGAGTGGGGATTAATTCCAGTACAACCTGCAAAAATACTACGAAAAGATAAACCACCCGTTATAGTACAATTAAGCCCAACAATTAGTGGTGATAATGTACAAGAATTACTGTCTAAAAATCTTGATCCACAAGCACTTAAAACATTATCTCCATTGCATTTTAGCGCCTTAATGATTATAAACATTATGCTGAATATGAGCGATGCTAGGGATGCGAATTTTGTTCTTAGTTTAAAGCAGTTATTCAGTATAGATAATGATTGCGTATTTGTGAGAGATGAAATGCAATCAGGTTTATTTGGGCAACAGATGATCGTTAAAAATCTTGTGTTTTGTTTAGCGCAAATGCAAGAAAATGTAGATAAACAAATAGCTCAGCATTTTATTCACTCTTCTTTTGCACCTTTATCGCGCATTCGAGCCTGGTTATTTAGTGTATTTAAATATAATCAAACGATTAATAAAATATTCAGCGAAACTGAGCAAAAAGAACTATTCGAGCGGACGAACGAAAATGAACAAGTTGTAGTCTCCGCTTTCTTTGACTCACAAGGTATATTACAACCGGCTACTAAATTATTTATGATCTGTGATAATTTAAAAAAATCCTCACTTCAAACGCATCAGGATTTATTTAAAGCGATCCGAAAAAATATAGCTCAAGCATACGAAGAAGCATTTATGAAAAATAATACACATACATTATTAGGAAGAATGCAAAGTATAGGTGGGTTAACAGGATTGTCTTTGTCCACCACTGGAAAAGTTATTCGGCATAATCTGGGTAAGTCTTTGGGAAATCATAATGATTTTGTGAAAGCTCAACGAAATCCAAGGGAAGTATTACGTTCATTACCTGCAATTGAGAAAGATTCAAGTTTATTACGTTTAGTACTTCAAGAAATCGTTAAAGGAGATATGTCATCATTTAGTCGAGAAATTCAAATACAAGAAATGGTATTAGAAAATCTAAATGAAAAACACTATAGTCAAAGCAGCTTTACCATTGCTGTGCACCAAATGTTTATTCAAGCTATTTCTCCAAGTATTACTTGTCTCATATTTAGAGATAATCCATATTTAACAGATGATGATCTTTTGAAACTAGTTTCAAGATTGCCCAATCTTACAGATATTAAATTGATAAATTGTCCTCGATTAACCGGTTACACTAAAGGATGGACAGGAGAGTATGATTGGTTGACGGAATTCTCAAAGCGCGGAAATATAAAAATAACTATTTGGGAATGTTTAGGCTTGGAGCCTCGATTATTAGATATTATTCCAGAAATTGCGAAAATCCCAAGTGTTAGCATAGAGTGTGGTGGGATATTATTATTGCTGCGCTTAGTTGCTGAAGGGGAACAAGATCAGGCTGAAATACTGATTAAAGCTAATCTTCAATTGCTATTTCAGCGAGGAGATGTCACTGATTTATCAAAGAGGAAATTCAAAAACATTACTGCTTTTCAATATGCAGTTTGGGCATTAGATTGGCATATGTGGACAATGATTTTAAAATATTTGCCACTTAAGGAAGCTAAAGCACAAGCTGAACAATTGAGTACGGGAGACTGGGTTAAAGAGCATGGTGAAAAAGTAAGCTGGCAGTCACTTATTGATGCTTTAAAACTATATAATGGAAAAATAGCCCATGAAAATAAGTATGATTATATTTATAGTTATATTAAATTGCCACAGTTTCTTCTGCCAGTCCATGTGGTTAATCAGTATTGTAGAATTGATCAATCTTTTCATCCTGTACCATATTTTGACAAGCCAGGTTTACCAAGGACTCGTCAAACCAATATGGGGGAGTGGTTCAAGGTCATTTCAAACCAAGATAATCGTTATGGGGTGGTAAGAATGAATGAAGAATATGCTATGGCTGTTGAAGCGGTAGTCAAGACGTATGGGACGGTTTACAATGGAATGGGAGCAGAGTATAGATATACTGTTAGTCTACCGAATAAAATAGATGAAAAAGCAATGGAAGAGTTACTTTTTTTTTGTAATGTTCAACATAAGAAACTGATTATTTCCTTACAGCAAAATATGGTTCCTGTAGCTAACATCTTTGCACATTGGAATATTGCTTCAAAATCCGAGGATAGCCAAGTTAATAATCAAGTGAAAGCAATGAGAGAGACGTCACAAGCTTCGTCCTCAAGAGTAAGTAGTAACCCTGTTGCTTTTGGATTTGTAAACTAACTATAAAATTTGACAAAAAATACCTCTTGACGCCTACTAAAATCCATGTTACTAATTAAAAAATAGGTTTTATTTTCTCAGAGGCAGCAATGTGTAACGTTTTTAATTCACATCACACCCCATTCGGCGCTGCTGCTCGCCCCTCTATTACCCAACGAATGCGAATGTCTGCTTAATCTTTGATTTTCTAAGCGGCATTTTTGTATTTGTTATGGGGAATTTATTTTGGATCAATCACGTCGACAACTGTATACACAGCGTGCAGAAAAATATTTAACATTATTTTTGACTCATGTTCAAAGCGCAAAGGAAAAAGAGCTGGCGCAACTTGCAGCTTTGCAGCAAGTGATTGATGACAAATTAAAACAATTAATTGAAGATCCGCGTACGACCGATATTGTTGATGAACTTAATAAAACAAAAGAAGAATTAAGAGAAATCACATCTGAAATAGATCAATTGCTAGGAGTCAAAAAGCAAAATTATTTTGATCTTGAACCCGCAACTCAAATAGCACTTCTCGAAGAAAAAGAAAATCAATACAACGAAGATCTCAGAAGCAGCGCCATAAAGGCAGTAGCTTATTTTGATGATGAAAATTTTACACGCGAGCGTAAAACATGGTGGTTCAAAATTTTTGAACCGCAACCCTTTGTTGCTTTTGACAAAATGAGCAAAAAAGATTGGGAGATTGTTTTAAAATTATCCAAGATTGATCTAGATCCAAATACTGCGGAAACTTTTCTTAAAAGTGCAGATCAAGAAACCAAAATACGCATTGCTACTGCAGAAATAAAATATAGAGAAGCTTGCGTGCATGTCAAAAAAATTGATTTTCAAACAATTGAAGAAGAACTTGTTAAGCAATCTATAGAAAGAACAGGAAAATATTTAAATGATTTAAATGCAGCTGAGTTTGAAAATAATGTAGATCGAAATGAAGAGAAAAAATGTCCGCTCCTAGATGAGTATAATGCTGCATTAGTTGAAGCAAAAGCACTGCACAATAGAATACGTAATAAAGACAACAATAGTGTGACGCTTGCGGCTCAATTGGAATCAAACAAAGCAACCTTAAGGGATTTGAAAAATAAAATCCAGCTAAGATCATTTTATGAATTATTAAAAGCAAAAGCCATTGAAGATAATAGAAAAAATGATTATTGGTTAAGCCGTTTAGGCAAATCAATGGGCATAGCCTATACGATTACGCAAATCATTATCATGATTTTTCTGGGTGTTTTAGTTTTATCTGCTTTTGGTACCGCGTCGTGGTTATTAGGCATTGTGATTCCTATTATGATTCTAGGAGTGCCTTCAACTGGATATTCCAATTGGGTATTATTTCGTGGTCTTACGCCTAAAACATTAATTACGCTGCGGAATATGTTTTTGATAGCTACAGATGTGTCATTAACTCGAGCACAAAAAAATAAATTACGCCTAGTATCATTTTTTTGTATTGTGTGCGGCTTTATGGCTTCTTATGCATTTTATGTTTTATTAATAGAAATGACGCCAGCAGCTTTATCGTTGTTAAATTTAACAGGACTTGCAGTTTTGGCAGCAGGCTTCCCGTGGCTAGTCCCGCTTATTTTGATTGCTGTTGTCTTGCCGATATTTATTAAAGGTGCTGTTGCAGTTGCGGCATATTTTTTTCGCTCATTGTATGAGCCGACAATAAGAGGCAAGATAAGGGATGATATATACGAATTTTATTTGGCAATGACTGATTATGATGAGCAAAGCATTAGAAATAAACTTAATACACTAAGAGAAGACGCTCAAAAACACTACGGACAATATTATAAGGGCCAAGCGCTTATAGATAGAGTGAATGAAGCAGTAGATGAGAGTACGATAGGTATTATTTTAATTAAAAAACTTGAGCGTTTTAAAAACGGAAAATCAGCATCTTCTATTAAATGGCATTCTAGGTTAACATTTTTTTTCACATGTATTTTCATGTTTGCTATGTTGCTTGGGATTGTAGTGACGCAGTTTTTAGCGCGCGCTAATTTAGCACAAGCTTTCTCTTGGGCTTATGGACTTGCCAATTTTTTAAGTGGTTTCATTTGTGTAATTGCAGGTTTGACGTATATTAACGTGATTATTAGCGGTGGCGCAAAGTGTATTGTTGATTTGGCTTATGGTGTTACAAAAACCGTAGGCCCAGAAGTAACCGTGGCGGAACAGGCTAAGTTTCAAGGTGTGCGCGCTGGGAATTCAAGCATGAATTCTTTTGAAGCTGCGGCAGGTTTTATTTTAAAAAGCGCAGAACATATTAAAGATTTTGCTAGTGAAGCGGGCAATATTATAAAATCGGGTTGGGATCTAAGCGTTGGTGCTTTTTGTACCATTTCAGCAGGTGCAGCATCTTTTTTAACTAATTCAATTCAAGGAAAGCCTACGACATATGAAGAAGATTGGGAAGCATCTGAAGAAAAATATCAAAGTACTGAAAACTATCATAGGAAATTGAGTTTAGAAAGTGAAGATATAATAGAATTAAAGCCCTTATTATTGACATGCTGGCAAATAGAGCAGAAGACTAAAAAGCAGTCTTCGGTTATAATACCTTTTTTAACGTCGGAACTATCTTCATGCAGAGTATGATCCAATTACAAGGCATTAGCAAAACCTACATGCACCGCAAAAAGACGCTGCAGGCTTTGTATCCTATTGATCTTAGCGTCCAAAAAGGTGAGATTTTTGGCATTATTGGCCTAAGTGGTGCGGGAAAAAGTACCTTGCTGCGGATGGTGAATTTATTGGAGTTGCCAACTAGCGGTCGCGTTTATATTGATGGCCAAGAATTAAATGCGCAAAATACTGCGCAGCTGCGTGGTACTCGTCAGCAAATCGGCATGATTTTTCAGCATTTTAATTTATTAAATTCGCAAACGGTTTTTGAGAATATTGCACTGCCATTAAAATTTGCGCATTGGTCTTGCGATAAAATTCAAGCACGTGTGGAAGAATTATTAGAATTAATTGGTTTAACTGATAAGCGTAATGCTTACCCAGGCCAATTAAGCGGTGGACAAAAACAGCGGGTGGCCATTGCGCGTGCATTAGCATTATCGCCCAAAATTTTATTATGTGATGAAGCCACCAGCGCGTTAGATCCACACACCACGCAAAATATTTTACAATTATTACAAGAAATAAATAAAAAATTAAATTTAACCATTTTATTGATCACCCATGAAATGGATGTGATTAAACATATTTGCCATCATGTTGCTGTGCTTGATCATGGGCATTTAGTTGAGCAGAGCAGCGTGATTGATTTATTTATTCATCCCCAACATGATGTCACCAAGCGTTTTGTTGAAAGTTATATGGGCTTAACTTTGCCTGAAGATGTGCAATTAAAATTACAAAATAACGCTGATGGACAAGCATTGCCTTTATTGAAATTGGCATTTCGTGGTGAGAGTGCGCTGCGACCTTTGATTGCAGAGCTCATGACGCATTGTGAAACGGGCGTAAATATTTTATTGGCAAATATGCAAGTGATACAACAAGAGACCATGGGTGTAACCATTTTAATGTTGCAAAATCCAAATGCAGAGCAATCAGCATTAACATTTTTACAAAATTTAGGCGTGCGCGTGGAGGTGCTGGGTTATGTTAACACTGTTTATTAATGCAACACTCGAAACATTGTATATGGTTTTCGCTTCTGGTTTTGTGGCGCTGCTGCTGGGTTTACCATGCGCGATAATATTGTATATGACTCAAAGTGGACATTTTGCACAACATCCTATTTTTAATCATGCCTTTGGTATGTTTATTAATGCAGTGCGATCCATTCCATTTATCATTTTTATGATTGCATTAATTCCTTTGACACGTTTTATCATCGGTACGCCGATTGGTACAACCGCAGCGATAGTGCCTTTAGCATTAGGCGCTGCAGCGTTCTTAGCGCGTGTGCATGAAAGTGCTTTAAATGAAGTGCCACGTGGACTTATTGAAGCTGCAATTGCAATGGGTGCAACAAAATTGCAAATTATTTCGCGCGTCTTATTGCCCGAAGCCATGCCGGGTTTAGTGCGCGGCATGACGATTACATTAATTGTATTAATCGGTTATTCTGCCATGGCAGGTGTAATCGGCGGCGGTGGTTTAGGCAATTTGGCTTATCAATATGGGTACCAACGTTTTGATACGCAGGTCATGATTATAACCGTGGTTGAATTAATTGTGATGGTACAATTGATCCAATGGTGCGGTGATTTTTGGGTGGTGAAAAAATTAAATCATAGTAAATAAAGAGGATAGAATGAAAATTTTTAAAAGTATTTTAGTTTTTATTTTTGCAATAACATTAATTGCTTGCGAAAAATCTGAAGAAAAATCGAAAGTATTGAAAGTGGGAACGGTTGCTGGTCCTGAAACAGAGTTAATGGAAGCTGCACGAGACGTCGCAAAAAAATCGGGATTAAACATTGAGATAGTCACCTTCGTTGAATACATATTACCCAATACAGCGTTAGTCGATGGTTTAATTGATGCCAATGCAATGCAAAGTGAACATTATTTTGAAAGCTTATTAAAAGCGACAGGCTATGATTTAGTGCGCGCGGGTTACACATTTATTTATCCGATGGGCGTTTATTCAACAAACCATTCGGATATAAAATCCTTGCCTCAAGGTGCACGTATTGCAATTCCTAATGATGCCAGCAATGAAGCGCGTGGTTTGCAAGTATTAGCGCAAGCCGGTTTAATCACATTGAATCCAGAGCCACAAGGCGCTGATTTTACGCAAGTGGATATTAAAGAAAATCCTTTGGCGTTACAGTTTATTGCCATTGATGCAGCGCAATTACCACGTATGTTGGGTGATGTAGATGCTGCAGTGATTAATACTAACTTTGCGATGCCTGCGGGATTATTGCCCGATCGCGATGCGATTTTTGTGGAAGAAGTAAATCCACAATATGCGAATATTATTGCAGTTAAAGCCGGTCATGAAAATGATCCACGTATTCAAGAATTGGTTAAAGCCTATCAATCGGATGAAGTAGTGGCTATGGCGGAGAAATTATTTGAAGGCCAAGCGATTCCGGCTTGGAAGTATTTGCAGCAATAGGTTTGAAAGAAAGAAGGGCGAAAGATTTTTCGCCCCTACTGAATTAACATAGTTGTTCAGCAATCCGACTAATCGCACGGCTTTGTAGCGTGCTTGCATTTACACCGCTTGATTCTAATACATGACGCAACACAACTTTGGCCATATATAAGCGAATTTCGCGCGGTAATCTTGCGCCACGACCATTACGGTTTTCTTCCCATTCGCGAACGCGAGAGTGGGTGTGAGCACTATTTAAATGTTTATTTAAATCCCGGAGTGCATCCGCTAAGGTTTTATTGTTAAACACTAATTCGACTTCTAGCCAGCTTTGTACCAAGGTTTTGGCTTTCATTTTCATATGCATACCTCTTTATATTCATCTTTTTTGCATTTTAGGTATGATCCCTCAAGGGTAGGCTGCTTCCTGCAGAGGCTTAGTATATCACTCAACTTAGTGGTTCTACTCATGCCGAAACGAGATCATACCGTAAATGTATGCCCAGGTCAAAATTTATTCACACGCCTTTTTTTTGACAGCCAAAACCTTGACAACTTATTGATTTTATTGGGTAGAATAAGTACTCCACACAGGTGAGAAGGTGCGGCGCTGACTGTGGATAACGTGTGGATAAGCTGGGTGAAAGCCGTTAATAGCTTATAACTGCTTGATTCTGATAGAGTTAAAATACTTATTTTTAGCAAGCATTTGAGTAAAAGCAATTATTTGGCTTGTAGATATGAGTCTTTTAAATAATTATACTCAGAGTTATGCACAAGACTTAAAATTGACGCTGGGTACATATTCTTGACTCTTTGGCGTATCATATAGGTATTATGTTAACAAAAACGAATTATTTGGATTTAATGGGAATCACCCAATGGCACTTGCGAACAGCGCCTGCGGTATTAATACCACAAGCCTTGCCTATAGACGCGCAATGGTTATTTATTTTAGAAAAACAAGAGCTTACGCAAGAAGCAACACTATTAGAAGCTATCTTTACGGCAATTAAACAAACGCCGAAAACTGTGGCGATTGCTTATTATGATGCCGCTACAACGCAGGTGGCCTTAGATTTGCCGCAACTACAATATATTGTCTTAATGGGTGAAGAGCCTTTGCAACAATTTCAGGCTCAGCGTTTATTTGCTCCGGATATTTCAGTGATTACGAGTGCTAATTTAAGTACTCTGGCCCAAGACATTAATGCCAAGCGAGAATTATGGCAACAACTCAAACGTCATCAGATTTAGCTATTCGCCCGATGCAGGCGCATGATATTGAAACTATTGCTGCAATAGAAAATAGTGCTTATTTTGCGCCATGGCCAAAAGCAGCTATCCAAGCAACACTCGGTGTTTACCCTGCATTTGTTTTGGAGAAAAATTCCCAGATCGTCGGCTATAGCATCTTTTCCCACATCAAAGACGAAGCGCATATTCTTAATTTAGTAATAAAACCTGAGTTCCAGGGGCAACGGTTTGGGCGATTTTTATTACAGTTTATTTTGCATATTCTAATCGAAAATCATGTGAGGCAAGTGAGCTTAGAAGTCGCTTTGAATAATGCAGCAGCTTTGCGTTTATATGAAAGTTTTGGTTTTAAACGTGCGGGTGTACGCAAAGAATATTATCAAACACCAGAAGGTCGCGTAGATGCTTTGATTTTGGTGTACAAACCCAGCTATACTGGCGGTTGATGTTTTCAACAAAAAGGACAAATCATGAAACAATATTTTAAATGGATATTAGGTGTTTTAACATGTTTATCTCTAGTCGCTTGTACTAACCCTCATTCACCCGAAGGTGTTGCCAAGAAATTTTGGGATGGCGTGCTTGCTCAAGATCAAGAAGTTGTGCGTAAGTATTCAACAACCTCGACACAAGCTTCGGTTGATTTTACTCAAAATAAAATTGATTGGAAAAATATGGAACTGACTTTAGGTTCAGCAGAAGTCGTGAATAATCAAGCCACTGTTCATACCTTGATACTGAATAAAGAAACAGGTGCAAGATATGCATTCAATACTTATTTAGTACAAGAAAATAATGAATGGCGCGTAGACTATGTGCAAACACGTCAAGCAAGTATAACCAGTGAAATTTTTGCTGATTTGATTAGCAGCTTAGTAAAGTTCAATAATGGTTTAAATAATAATTTTGATGAAACAGTCGCGGGCTTTAGAGAAGCCTCTCCTGAAATCAAAAAAGAACTTGACCAATTAACAGCAACGCTAGCAAATCACATGCGCGAAACTTCAAAACAAACTGATCCAAATGTTCACAGCAAAATGCAATCATTCAAAGAAGATGTAATGAATATTTTTGCACATCATTCTGATCACTCGCAAACGGTGGCGCCTGCTCCGATGCCTATACCCGCTCAATGATAGATGCATATCCGGAGGGCGAAAGATTTTTCGCCCCTACGGATGTTGGGCTTTTCCACATAGGATGTTTTGTAAATCTTTTTGTATATTTGAGCGCCCTATATTGTTGAATATCCACGCATGATGAACACACACCATCCGTAGGGGCGAAAAATCTTTCGCCCGGGAATGTTTGCCTTTAATTGGAAAAATCGATTGAATTGACGCAGGCAGTCATGCCAATAAAAATGACAACATTGTCGCAATTCCCAAGAAACTAAAAAACCCGACCACATCCGTAATCGTTGTCAAAATAACCGAAGAAGACTGCGCAGGATCCTGCTTACATGCACTTAAAATTAAAGGCACAGCCGCCCCAGCAATACTCGCAATAAACATCGAAATAATCATCGATATCCCAATAATAAAACTCAATCCCCAAGAACGACTCCAAATAAAAACCCCTAAACTCGTAGTCAACGCCACAGCCAAACCATTAAACATACCCACACGACCTTCTTTAAATAAAATATGCAGCCATTGATCGGTATGAATTTCACGCAAAGCAAGACCACGAATTGTTACGGCTAAAGCTTGCGATCCCGTATTGCCTGATTGCCCAGCCACTATGGGTAATAATATGGCCAGCACAGTATAAGTTGCGATAGTATTTTCAAATAATCCCACCACACTTGCTGCTAAAAAAGCCGTCACTAAATTAATTTGTAACCAAGGCAAACGTTTTTTAATTGCAAACCAAGGCGATGATAAAGCACGTTCATCTCTACTCGCACCGACCATGGTGAGAATATCTAAGGTGGCTTGTTCTTTACTGGTTTCCACCAAAATATCATACGGAATCACACCCATGAGTCGTCCTTCATAATCAATTACGGGTAGTTCAGTGATTCGGTATTTTTCTAAGATAGAGACAACATGATCTTTTTCATCCGTCACGCTAACAAAGGCATTCACCGGTGAGGCAAGCTCACTTAATTTTGCTTCTTTTTGCGCGAGTAAGAGTGTTTGTAAATCCACTTTAGATTTTAAATGAAAGGATTCATCAATAATAAAAATAACACTTCGTTGCTGGTATTGTGTAATCCGTTGTAAATGTTGTATGGCTTGTGCAACAGTAATATGGCCATGCAAAGCAACAAAATCAGGTTCCATTAGCGCACCCGCGCTATCACTGGGATAACTTAAGGCTTTTTCTAAAAAACGTTCCGTTTTAAGTGGTAATAAATTTAAGACGTCTTTGCGTTTTTGTTCAGAAAATCTTGCAAGTATGTTCAATGCGGTGTAAGTTGATATTTTTTCGATAATACTGGCTAAATATTCTTCAGGTAAATGATTTCCTATTTCACTGGCAATATCGGGAGAAATTTTTTCAAAAATAGGTGCAATAATTTGCGGGGGATAATCAACAATTAAAGCGGTAGATTTTTCAATATGCATTTTTTCCAAACTATCAGCGGCCTGCGCCGGATGGTTTTGTAAAAAGAGTTGCTGCAGACGGGTCTCAATGGTGGACATGTTGACTCAGCTCCGTAAGAATATCTTCAGTGGTATGAGAAAACATAAATAAAATATCAGCAAGTGACTGCGCCATATTTTCATTGCGATCGCTAAAGAGCAACTGCTGGATTTCATGCACTATTTGATTATATTCAAGCACGCCTAATAATATGCCTTCCTCATTAGTCACAGGGAGAATAGAAAGGGTTTGCCATATGGTATGCAAAGCAATAGAAGGTATAGTGGTGTTTGCCAATAAAATCATGGGACAATCTTGCATAATGTGATTGAGCATTTGCGTAGGTTGTGCTGTTAGAATATCTTGCAGGGTGATCATGCCCTGGAGTTTTCCTTCATTGTCGATACAAAAAATCCAAGGTTTAATTTCTTCAGGAAATTTGCGAATAAAATTCATGGTTTGCTCAATCGTATGATCAAGCGGCAAAAATAAAACATGCGTATTTATAAATGCACCCACTGTGTTTGCAGAAAATTTAAGCGCATGTTGCAAGGCAATTTTTTGATTACGTGGCAGTGTTTGCGTCAGCACATCACGCAGTTCTTCATGTATTCGGGGTAATATTTTTTTTAAAGAATCCAAAGGCAGAATTTTTATAATTTCTTTGCTGGTTTCTATAGGTAAATTTTGAAAACAAACCGCTGCAATCGAAGGAATAAGGTTTGCGATCAACGCAGCGGTGTCTTTTTTATGCAATTGCTTTATAAAAACTAAAATATCATCTAGAGAAAAATTTTCAATCTCGCGCGCACATTCTTCTGGGTGCGTGTGTAAAAATTTTTGAACCAGATTATTATGCATTTTTTTCAGATTCTAATAAGAAAGTAATGTTTTCATAAAAAATATCGCCAGGCACTATGGCTTTACCTTGGGCCGTTTGCAAAACAATCACATGCGGCTTGATATCAATCACTTGACCTTCAAGATCTTTGACTTTGACCTGTTGGCCGATTTGACAATAATGACGGACATTGCGCATCGCGAGCAAATGACTGATGGAGTGTCTTGCGCCCATGCCAAAGGCCAATGATGCACCGAATAAGAAAAATATAATGATGATTAAAAATAAAGATTTAAACAGCATCATGTCAAAACCTAGGTATTCTAAGGCCATAAGGACGGAAAAACTGATGACTATGAGTTTTGAAATTTTACTTAAGGTGTGGGCATATTTCGCTTCTTTAATACCGTTATAACTATTCAATGCATAAGCAATTAAATGACCCACAATATAACCGCTTAATACAATTAATAAACTGCCTAAAAGACGCGGTAGGTAATCGTGTAATAACATTAAAAAGCCAGGCCAACCTAAAGCGCGTAGAATCGTTCCTAGTGTGAATAAGATAATGAGCCAATAAATTGTGTTGGCGGTGATGCTCGCAATAGCTGGATGCGCTTTGAGCTTTTTAAAACCAAATTGCTTGCCGACGGCGGTAATAATTTTATCTAAACCTCGGCCTAGCTTTAAAATTGCAAATCGAATTAAGCTGGCAAAAACCCAACCCATAATTAAAAATAAAAGGGCGCCGATTAAGTTAGGCAAGTAGTCATGGACAGTGCTGGCAAGTTGCATATAACTATCAATGGTTGAATTAATCCATTCAATGTATTGACGCATAAATAATCCTTTATTCTAGAAGTAAAACCCTAATTATAGTCTACTTCCAATAATTTCTTGCACTCCCGCCAATTAGGCAAAAATTGATCCATAAATGCATGAAAACGTTTGTTATGATCCCGCTCTAATAAATGCACCAATTCATGTACAATAATATATTCTAAACATTCGACCGGCTTTTTAATCAACGTTAAATTTAGCCAAATGCGTTTATCCTGTATATTACATGTGCCCCAACGGGTTTTCATTTTTTTAATTCGCCACTCATTAATACGGACACCGATAATCGGCTGCCATTTATCAAATAGAGGTTGAGCCAATATTTGTAATTGAATGCGATCTAAGCGGTGGAATACGGGCGGTGGGGGTTGTTGGCGCACGACTTGTTGTTGCTGTGCTATCCAATTTAAATGTAAACTAATTGCCTGTTTGATGCGCTCTTGTGACATTAATCTTGGCACGGTCATTTGAATGCGACCATCAGGCGGGCAGACACGCAAATACCAATTTTTAACGGTTTTACGCAGCAACGTGACAACAAGGCCATTGACATCTAAGGTTGTAGTTTTAGTGTTCATATCATTAGGTATAATACATGGAATTTGATGATCAGCAAAAAATAATTTTAGCGCACTTTGAGCGTTTGCAGCAAGACTTGCATGATGTGAGAGGTTGGCGTCGTTTTTTTCATAAAATGCCCAAAGGTATCTATTGCTACGGCTCAGTTGGCCGCGGTAAGACTTTGTTAATGGATATCTTTTATGAAAGCGTAAAACAAAAAGATAAAATGCGCATCCATTTTCATGCGTTTATGCAACACGTGCATAGACAAATGTTTTTAAACCCGCATCAAAATGATCCTCTAAAGAAAATAGCGCAAGATTTTTCTAAAAAAACCAAACTGTTATGTTTAGATGAAATGATGGTGGATGATGTCGCAGATGCCATGATCCTCGCACGGTTATTTACGGCTTTGCATGAATATGGCGTCGTATTAGTTTTTACTTCCAACACAGCGCCTGAAGATTTATATAAAAATGGTGTGCAACGGCAAAATTTTTTACCAGTGATAAAACTCATTCAAGAAAATTCACACGTAGTATCTATAGGTCAAGGCCAAGATTACCGTGTTAAAATTGTAGAAGAATCAGGTGTATTTTTTACACCCTTAACAAATGAAAATAAAATTAAAATTGAAAATGAATTTAAACGTTTAACCAATAATAAATTTGAACCTGATAAAATTTTATTAATTCATGGACGAGAATTTTTAACACAAGCAGCAAGTTCTGATGCGGTATGGTTTGGTTTTGAAGAGCTATGTAAAAACCCCAGAGCTTATCCTGATTATTTAGCATTGGTGCAGCAATTTAAAATTGTATTTGTAACCGACATGCCCATATGCACTGCGCGAGATGATTCAGCCATTAGGCGTTTTGTGCATTTAATTGATGTCTTGTACGATAAAAAAATCATTTTAATTTTCAGCGCAGCTGCTGATGTATTAGATTTATACGAAGGCTTCGATCTAAAAAAAGAATTCATGCGTACGCAAAGTCGTTTGATGGAAATGCGTACATTAAACTATTTAAGCCGTGAGCCATTGGACAGGTCGCTCATTGACGATTAATATCAAAGATATTGAAAATTAAATTTTATTTATACAGGTGAAAACATGAAATCAACTACAAGTCTTATCGGTGTTTTACTCGTCATTGCTGGCATTTTACTTATCGCTTATGAAGGGTTTATCAGCTACACCAAGCCTGAACAAATTGCACAAATAGGCAATGTTCATGTGATTGAAAACCAGGAAAAAACAGTTTTTATTTCTCCTATTTATGGTGGCATAGCGCTTTTAGGTGGAATTGTGTTGCTAGTTGTTGGTCGTAGAAAGTAGTTTTATTGCGTTATCCCCGTGCAGGCGGGGATTCATAATTTTTGTTCATCCAATTCCTTTGAGTTGATAGGCAAATAATTTTGCCAAGTTTGTCTTGCTCTATCAAGAGATCTGGATGGATCAGACATTTCTTGCATACGCTCATAACCTACTTTTGCAAGCCATAGTTTGATAGGTTCAGCTTTGGGGCTGGGAACTGATTGAATTAGACATAGCAAGGTTTGGGCATTTGCGGCACGGTAAGTCTTAATTTGCTATCTTGAGCTATCATTTTCAACAAATTGTGAAGAATGTTAAATGATATTGGTAAAGAAAATAATTTATGCGCACGCAAAGCCGTTTGATTGAAATGTGCAAGGCGTATTATTGACTATCCAAGCATGTATCCCCAAATAGTCTTGACTTTTCCGGTATATGCGCTAGAATAGTCAGTATGCAAAGGCCACAATCAAAACCTATCAAACACGATCTTGAACAAAAAATTGTTCTTTTATCAGGCCCTCGCCAATGCGGCAAAACCACCTTGTCTAAACAGCTTTTCGACCAATATGATTACTTTAATTATGATTTTATAGATGATCGCTTGGCCTTAAAAGAAATGAGTTGGGATAGGCAAAAACCATTGGTTATTTTTGATGAATTGCACAAAATGAAAAATTGGAAGCAATGGTTAAAAGGTATTTATGATAAGCAGGGCGTGCGTCCTCGATTATTAGTGACAGGTAGCGCAAAATTGGATACGTATAAAAAAACCGGTGATTCGCTTGCAGGGCGTTTTTTCCAACATCGTTTGCATCCGTTAGATTTAAAAGAAGCGTGGCATTATTGGCAACAAGACGGCGAAGAAATTTTTCAACGATTATTTCATTGCGGTGGTTTCCCAGAGCCTTTTTTAAAAGGCAGTGAAGAATATTATAAACGTTGGCGACGTACGCATTTAGATATTATTTTAAGACAAGACTTGATTGATCTAGAAGCGGTGCGTGATATTCAAGGTATTGAGGTGCTTATTACCTTATTGAAAACACGTGTAGGTCAATGCGTATCCTATGCAAATCTTGCTAGAGATTTAGAACGTGATCCCACAACAGTTAAACGTTGGTTACAATTACTTGAAAATTTATACATTATTTTTAAAGTATCGCCTTATCACAGCAATATCGCACGCTCTTTATTAAAAGAGCCAAAATATTTTTTTTATGATATCGGACAAGTAGCATCTAATGAAGGTAATAAATTAGAAAATTTAGTGGCTTGTAGTTTGCTAAAAGAATTACAACTACTTGAAGATTTAACCGGTGCGCAAACAGGTTTACATTATTTGCGTACGAAAGATGGCAAAGAGTTAGATTTTCTAGTTGTTATTAATGACAAACCTTGTTATCTCATCGAAGGAAAATGGAGTGATGACAAACCTGCAAATGGATTTAAATATTTTAGATCTTATTTTCCCGAAGCAAAAGCCGTACAATTAGTTAAGAATATTTCCAGAGAAAAAACATTTGCAGATGGCCTTGAAATTAGAAATGTGGTTTCTTGGTTGTGTCAGCTGGATTTGAGGCAAGATTAAAATGGTTTTTATTCTTTTTTAAGCTCTTCTTTTATGATAAAATACCCATATGCCAGTAATACACATCAACCAACTCGAATACGCAATTACCCACGTTCCCTTGCTCGATAAGGTCAATTTAACCATTGAACCCGGTGAGCGAGTGGCTTTGATCGGTCGCAATGGTGAAGGAAAGTCTACGTTTTTAAAAATTATTGCCGGAATAATTCAGCCTAACCGCGGTAGTATTGATAAACAAAGTCATATCGATATTGCGATGCTATCGCAAACATTATTGCCTGCTAATGATCAAACCGTCTATGAAGCGGTTGCGATGGGTTTAAGTGATATTGGTAAAGTATTGAATGAATACCATCAGATTCTTGAGCAAATGGCACATGAGGGCGATCATGATGCTTTGTTTAAACGTATGGATAAACTGCAGCAACAAATTGAAAAATCCAATGGTTGGTTATTGCAACAAAGAATAGAACGCGTAATTACTGAATTAGAATTACCCAGCGATGCGCTGATGTCCACATTATCGGGTGGTTGGCGTCGGCGAGTTGCGATTGCACAAGTATTAGTGCGCGAGCCCGATTTATTATTACTCGATGAGCCGACCAATCATTTAGATGTGGCGACTATTCAATGGCTGGAAGAAGTATTATTAAATTATCCGAAAGCCATATTATTTATCACGCACGATAGAGCGTTATTGCGCAAAATGGCAACACGTATTATTGAATTAGATCGCGGTCATATTACTTCATACCCTAATAATTATACGATGTATTTAGAATTAAAAGAAAAAGCTTTAGAAGATGAACAGCGTCAAAATGCTTTATTTGATAAAAAATTATCGCAAGAAGAAGTTTGGATAAGGCAAGGCGTGAAGGCCAGAAGAACCCGTAATGAAGGTCGCGTCAGAAATTTAGAAGCTTTGCGTGCGGAACGTGCCAAGCGACGTGAACAATCGAAAAATCCAGCATTTACTTTAAATACCACTTCAGGTCAAAGTAAAGTCATTATTAAAGCCGACAATATTAGCTTTGGTTATGAAGCCGATAAACCGATTATTAAACCATTTTCGATCACCATTCAAAAAGGTGATAAAATTGCACTGATTGGTCCAAATGGTGCAGGTAAAACAACATTAATTAAAATATTAATGGGTGATCTAAACCCCAATACTGGCACAGTGACGCAAAGTTCACATAATCAAATTGCTTTTTATGATCAACACCGTTTGCAAATTGATCCTGAGAAAACCTTGATAGAAAATGTAGTTGAAGGCTCTGATACTATTGAATTAGACGGTGCGCGCAAACATGTGATCAGTTACTTGAACGATTTCTTATTTTCACCTGAAAAGGCTAGAAGTCTTGCCAAAGGTTTATCAGGCGGCGAATGTAATCGCTTATTATTAGCAAAAATATTTGCTAAGCCTGCAAATTTATTAATACTCGATGAACCGACAAATGATTTAGATGTAGAATCTTTAGAAGTCCTAGAAACTTTATTACAAAACTATTCGGGCACCGCGATTATCATTAGTCATGATCGAGAATTTATTGATAATATTGCCACACATAGTATTGCCTTTAAAGGCGATGGTTCGCTGAAAACTTATTTTGGTGGTTATAGTGATTGGCTATGGCAATCAGGTGAAGAAAATAAAGCATCTGCTAAAAAACCTGAAAGCGTGCAAAAAAATCCTAAAAATAATGATACTAATAAACGTGAGCTCAATGCTATTTTAATTAAAATCGAAAAATTAGAGAAACAAATTTCTGATTTAAATGAAAAAATGAATGAACCCGCGCAGTATACTGAAGAGAACTTAAATAAATTATCAAAATTACAAGCCGATTTGGAACAAGATTATAAACAATGGGAGAGCTTATGTTAGTAAAACTATTTTTATTATTAATACTACTGAGTATGTTAGTGACCCTGGGAACAGGACTTGTTTATTTGATCAAAGATAAAGGTCACAGCGAGCGGACTTTAAAAACGCTAATGATAAGAGCGGGATTCACATTTATTTTATTAATTATTTTATTAGTAGGAATTGCCACTGGATTTATCGCGCTACATCCATTGGGATAAGTTGTTATTTGCGAGCTTTATTTTCAACATTGCGATCATTTCTATAATATTTATTAGAATTTTCTAAACGCGGTTGTGTACTTTTCCATGCGGCACAAAGGGTTTCTTGAACGTGACCAGCGGTTTTACTCACAAATTTTAAAGGCGCTTGCCACCAAGGGCAATTCTTATCTTCCATGACATCGCGCATGGCCTTATTTACAAACGATGATATTCTTACGGATTTAGCCTTGTTGTGATAAGACGGTATTTTTAAAGAAGGATATTGTAAACCGTATGTTTGCATCATATCTAACCAATTTTCGAATAAAGCAAGACGCTCATCATACAAATTATGTTGCGACTCAAATTCAAGTTTTATCAAATCATTTAAAGCACTTATCTGTTGCAGCGGATCTTTATGATTATTACAAGATAGCTGTGCATAATATTCTGGATATTTTTCTTTTAATAAAGCTTCCATACCAGAGCGTAACGCTTCTAAGGCACGTAATCCTTGCGCGTGTTCTGGAGGAATGGGTAATGAGATATCGTATGTTTCTAGTTGATAGGCAACATTACGGCCATGCTCTGCCAAAAATGCCCATATGCTGGTATAAATTTCCATAAACTTCATATCGCTATGATTGATTCTAGAATGTGTGTGCTCGAGTATTTGTTTAAGGCCATAAGCTGGATCGCCATTATTAGCCCAGTTGCGTGCTGTCTGTATGTTGAAAGACACGATCGTTAATAAAGAATATTTTTGAATATCCTTCAATGGAAATGAAGTATTATACAAACTAGTTAATGTAACATCAGTGCCCATTTGCTCTAGATTAGCCGTACTTTGAGATAAATCTGTCATGCCTGCAGGCCATAATGGTCGTGACCATGGAGTATCAACATAATAATATCTGAGTGTGACTAGAAAACAGATTGCGACAGAAAAGCGCATGAGTGTGGTGAGTGGTGAAGCGTCTAAAAGCCCAAGAGGAGGCTCAACTTGCGGTTCAAACTCTAGTGGATTATCTAAATGTCGTTTTCGTGTTCCAGGACCCGTGCTGCTATATCCATTAGAAAAACCATCATTTAAAAGCTCTAGAAAATATAATCGTTGATTAAATAGAATGGACTGCAAATGGTTAGCATTATTTTGGTATTTTCTTTTTTCAATACGTAAATTATTTATAGGTTTATTTATCTGTTTATAAACAGTGAGATTTTCTTCATTATTCAAATGTCTATGCGCATGATCAATTGCATCTTTATAAGTGATATCTTTTTTAGATTTTATCGATCGTGGGTTTAAGATTTGCTTGATATCAGTATCGATCGCATATGCATTTGGAGCCGGAGCGTTTGGATCAGGATTCATATAATAGCTGACGCTAAAGAGCATACTTCGGATATAAGACTGTATTTCCTCTAAGGTTGGCGGAAGCTTACCTATGAGAAAAAAATCTCTTTTTGGATTATCACTATAGAGATAAGCAGCAATATCTTTCAACGCGAGTTGAATATGCTCAGGAAGTTCATTTGGAATAGGGTTGTTGACTATGGTATTGTCAGTACTGCGGGCTAGTTTTAATAGCTGCTTATCCAAAACTTCATGAGTTTCTGGGTGTTTGCGGTCATAAAGGTAAATGACGCTAAAGGCCTGTGCAATCACCGCGTCTATGCATTGTCTATCTAAGTTAGTAATCATGGGGATAATGATATCATAAATTTAGCTGAATTACTACATGGCTCATTCAGTGTTTTTCAATCAATTGCGCTGCATCGGTTTGGATATTGAGAAAATTTAACATAATTTTCCTGACCATAATTCATCACAAAACACTTGCCAAGGCATAATCAATATATCACCAATTTTTCTCATTTCTTCATCTTGAGAAACAACTATGGCTTGCTTGACATCTTGATCGCTACAAAGTGCTTTCAGACCTTTCAAGTCTTGTTCACGTACAAAAGAACTTGCTTTTATTTCTAGACATAAATCAAGCTGGCCTACAATCAGGTCAACTTCTTGCCCCGTACTGGTGCGCCAGAAATAAATAGGTAAATGTTTGTCCTTATAATTAAGATAAGCGCGTACTTCATTGATAATAATGTGCTCAAATGCACGGCCAAATTCTGAAGTTTTAGATTCAATATAAGGAATGTGTTGCAGCCCGCGTGCAAGTCCACAATCAAATAAATAAAATTTTTCAGTTTCAATTCGCCATGCGCGACCACCTAATAAATTAGCAGCCGAGCGTTTTAATTTAAGTGCACTAGAGCCGCATAAAATAAATTTGCTAGTCGTATTTTCCAAGCACCAATGGACATCATCTAGTAATGCTGGAATTTTCTGAATTTCATCGACTATCACCAAAGGGTCAAGGCTTGCACTGATCAGCTCTTTTAGTAAACCGGGATTTAGGCGAAATTGCATTTCTACTGCACGGTCTAATAAATCAAAATAACGAGCGGTTTATGGAAAGTCAAGACAATCAGTACCTACACTCCCGTTTATCTAGATAATCGGGAGTGTAGGTACTGATTGTCTGTATAGTTTAACGCCCCAATGTATAGATAATTAAACCATCAGATGTAACAGGATTACCATCTGATGTA
Organism: Legionellales bacterium; assembly: GCA_041660525.1. Taxonomy (GTDB): domain Bacteria; phylum Pseudomonadota; class Gammaproteobacteria; order JABCZS01; family JABCZS01; genus JABCZS01. Next base: position 437,606 of record JBAZWD010000001.1, read on the forward strand.
AAACCCTCAGCTTTTAAACTTTTTAATAAGCTTGCACAAAGAAGATTTTTTTCTTCAGGAAAAGGAATGATACTTACAGAAAAAGCGACTACGCGCAATTTTTCTTCTGCATCACAGACAATTATGGCAGTATCATTTGCCATTGTTGCATAAGAAGCGCTGGAACATACTAAGCATAATAAAGCACGTTTTAGATAAGTTATCATTTTAATGCTCCTAGTCCTTAGAATATATAAACAAAAATAAACAATCCAACCCAAACAACATCTACAAAATGCCAATACCAAGCGGTAGCTTCGAATGCAAAATGATGATCGGGGGAGAAATGTCCTACCAAACTTCTAAATAGTATAACCATGAGCATGATCGTACCGATGGTCACATGTAGGCCGTGAAAGCCCGTGAGCATGAAAAAGGTTGAACCGTAAATACCAGAATTAAGTGTTAATCCTAAATCGTTATAAGCATGGGAAAATTCATATGCTTGAAACCCTAAGAAAACGATGGCTAAAGCGATGGTTAAGAATAATCCGATATTTAAGTTTCTGCGGTTATTTTTTTTCAAAGCATAATGTGCCCAAGTGACAGTAACACCACTGCTTAACAATAAAACCGTATTAATTAAGGGAATACCCATGGCTGGAATTGTGCTTTGTGGACCCGCGATACTGGGATCAGGATTGTGCAATAAGGGCCAGTTGTAAACAAAATCAGGCCATAACAATTGTCCGGTCAGTTCATAATGACCGGGTGCGCCGCTTAACCAAGGCAGCGCAAACATTCTCACAAAAAAGAGTGCGCCAAAAAATGCGGCAAAGAACATAACTTCGGAGAAAATAAACCAAATCATGGAAATGCGAAAGGATCTGTCCATTTGTGGACTATAAAGTCCGCCCATGCTTTCTTTGATCACACTGTGAAACCAGCCGGCGATTAAAAATAACATAATGGCCATGCCAAGCCCAAAAGTTAATACGTGGTGTATTTTAGAAATGTCGTGAATCATACCTACAAGACCCCAAACCAGAATACCTAAGCCTACAGCACCAATAATGGGCCAATAGCTGTGATCAGGCACATAATAATGATGTGTTGTGTTGCTTGTAGGTGGTGTGAGTTGTGTCATTTGGCATCTCCCGTTTGATCAAACAAAGTATAAAATAAAATAAGTTCTTCCGTATCCTTTGGAATATCTTTATCTATAAAAAATATAACCGACATTTCTTTTGTTTGCTTAGCATCAACATATTGTTTGTTGAAACTAAAACATTCTGCTTTTTTCACATAACGATCACTTTGCCCTGGTGAAATCGTCGCAACAAATTGTCCAACTTTATCTTGGTCCGTGTGATTTTCTGTATAAAACAAAACTTTATTCACTTCACCCGGATGCACTTCTATGCTATTTTCTTTTGTATAAAACTCCCACGGCGTATCACCTTGCACATGGGTTATAAATTTTATTTTAACCACACGTGAAGTATCAATTTCTGTGGGCGCTTCTAAGCGCACACGTCCACCTTTATTATTGATGCCGGTCATTTCACAAAACGCATCATAAAGTGGCACCATTGCAAACGCAAACAATAACATACCAAACGTTGCGGCCAATAATATCGCGACTAAACGCGTATGACTTTTACGTTTAGTGGCGTTCAATTTGTGTCGGTGGCTCAGTAAATGTGTGGTAAGGCGCGGGCGATGGTACTGTCCATTCTAAACCGTGCGAACCTTCCCATACTTCTTGTGTTGCTTGGACGCCTTTACCACGCATGGTTTGAATCACAATATATACAAATATTAATTGTGCAGCACCAAAAACAAAGGCACCGACACTGACAATTTGGTTAAAGTCGGTAAATTGCAGCGCATAATCTGGAATACGACGCGGCATGCCCGCAAGACCTAAGAAATGCATGGGGAAGAATGTTAAATTCACGGAAATTGCTGAAATCCAGAAATGAAATTTAGCCAATGTTTCGTTATACATATACCCAGTCCATTTCGGTAGCCAATAATAAATACCAGCAAAAACTGCAAATAAGGAACCTGGTACTAATACATAATGAAAATGTCCGACTACGAAATACGAGTCATGGTATTGCACGTCTGAAGGAATCAAGGCCAACATTAATCCTGTGAATCCACCAATGGTAAATAAAATCACAAATGCTAATGAAAATAACATCGGTGTTTCAAATGTCATAGAACCTTTGAAAATAGTGGCGACCCAGTTAAATATTTTCACACCTGTAGGCACGGCAATTAACATCGTGGCATACATAAAAAATAAACTGGCTGCCAGTGGTAAGCCAGTCATAAACATATGATGCGCCCAGACAATAAATGATAAGAACGCAATTGAGGCCAAGGCATAAATCATGGAAGTGCGACCAAAAAGTTTTTTGCGTGCAAATGTTGGGATCACTTCAGAGATAATACCAAAAGCGGGCAGAATCACGATATAAACTTCAGGATGACCAAAAAACCAAAATAAATGTTGGAACAATACCGGATCGCCGCCACCGGCTGCATTGAAAAAGCTCGTGCCAAAATTACGATCGGTTAACATCATCGTAACAGTACCGGCAAGAACAGGCATAACAGCAATAATCAAAAATGCAGTAATTAACCATGTCCATACGAAAATAGGCATATCAATTAAACGCATATTAGGAGCGCGCATATTAAAAATGGTGACGATCACATTAATCGAACCCATGATAGAAGAAATACCCATAATATGAATAGCGAAAATAAAATAATCTGTAGAAGGAGGACCGTAAGTCGTCGATAAAGGTGCGTAGAAAGTCCAACCAAAATTCGGACCGCCGCCTTGCATAAACATAGTGCTAATTAAAATAACGCCAGCAACAGGTAATAACCAAAAACTCCAGTTATTGACCCGTGGCAATGCCATATCGGGCGCGCCGATCATTAAAGGGATCATCCAGTTCGCAAGACCCACAAACACCGGCATAATAAAACCAAAAATCATAATAAAACCATGCATGGTGGTTAGCATATTAAATGCTTCAGCAGGAACAATTTGCATACCGGGTTGAAATAACTCTGCACGGATCACCATCGCTAACGATCCGCCAATAAAAAACATAACAAAACTAAAAATTAAATACATCGTACCGATGTCTTTATGATTGGTGGTGGTTATCCAACGCAAAATGCCAGTTTTACTCGGACCGTGTGCGTGGTCATGATCATGTGCTGTGCTCATTATTTATCAACCTTTTATTTAAGAGGGATTTTTTGGGGCTTTCATTTCTGATAGCCAAGCGTCGTAATCTTCTTGTGTTTTTGCTTCAACCACTATCGGCATAAACGCATGACCTGCGCCGCATAATTCAGCGCATTGACCGCGGTAAATACCAGGTTCTGTGATGATGGCCCAAGATTCAGTAATAAATCCAGGAACCGTATCTTTTTTCACACCTAATTCATGTACCCACCAAGAGTGGATCACATCATTGGATGTAAAAGCAAAACGAATTTTTTTATTGATGGGTAACACTAAATGTTGATCAACCGCTAAATTGTAATGTTCATTTTTAGCAACAAGATTACGAATTTCTTCTTGTGTGGTTGTAGGATGAGAGAAGAAGTCTAATTCTTCATCTAAATAATCATAATGCCAATACCAACGGTAACCGGTCACTTTAATGGTAACATCGGCTGCTTCGGTGTTATCCATTTCAATCAATGTTTTTGTGGCAGGAATAGCCATGACGATCAATATAATAAATGGAATCACCGTCCAGATAATTTCCACATGGGTATTTTCATGAAAATTAGAGGCTTGATGGCCTTTAGATTTACGGTGTTTAATAATGGCATACGTCATAACGCCAAATACAACTACGCCTATACCGACGCAAACCCAAAACATAGCCATATGCAGACTGTGAATAGATGCACTTAGCGGTGTGACGCCCACAGGCATATTTACACCCCATTCTTGTGCAAAAGAAGCTGAACTGAATAATACCAGCCAAGTAGAAAGTAAAAAACGTAAATTTTTGAGCCCTAACATGCCTAATCTCCAAATAATGGCGGCTAACTCACAAACTGTGAATACCCTGCGACATTTTCGCAGGAAAATGAGGGAAAAACAAGTTTAAAAATATTTAAACCGTGCGGATAGAACCATGATATTGAGAAATTAATATATCGGTGGTTAACAAAGTGATACCTTCAACAATGGATTGGGCGATTAGAATGCGATCAAATGGATCTTTATGGATCAAAGGCAAACTATCGATGGCTACGGCATGTTCGCTTGTAATCGGTAATTCATTATAACCATTGTCCAATAATCCACGGCGTAATACACGTACATCAACGCGAAAATCATCTCGGCCAAGTCCAGATTTAATAGTGATTTCCCAAAGGCTGGCCGCACTAAATATTAATTGATTTTCTGGATCTGTAATTAACGCATGTGCGGTTGCAGATAACTTTTCACTTTGATTTGCTGCCCAAAGCAAGAGATGTGTATCCAGTAAAAATTTCATTATTCACCATTAAATAGTCGTTCAATGTCTTTGTCACCCATATGATCAAAATCATCAGGCACAAGGATTTCACCTTTCATAAATCCCAGTCTTTTCATTTGTTCAGAAGCAGGTGCGTCTAAAGCAGTTACTTTTACTAGGGGTTTTCCTGCTTTGGCAATGATAAAAGGCTCACCATGAGATGCTTTTTCTACCAATTGTGATAAATGAGTTTTGGCTTCATGGATGTTTACGGTGTACATAGCAACCTTTATTTAAACTAAGTTCAATTAGTTTAGTTTAAAGTCGTGCTGCTGTCAACTCTCCTCCCCAAACACAACCGGTGTCTAAACAAAAAATCTCATCATCCTTATTAAATTTTCCTAAGCGCGACCAATGGCCGAACACAATACGGCCGCAAGGTTTTCTGTTTGGAAAATCAAACCAGGGAATTAAATCGGGATGATCGCTTGGTGCGCCATCAGCTTTTAGTATTAGCTCACATTTTTCATTCACAAAACGCATACGTGTGAACGCATTAATAATAAAACGATAGCGATTAATTCCTGTTAGATTATCTTGCCAAAGCGTTGGTTGTTCACCATACATATCTTTTAACAAGTCACCACAGTTAGAACTTTGTAATTGCACTTCGACTTCTTTCGCTAAATTTTTTGCTTGCGTTAAATCCCATAGTGGATAAATTCCTGCGTGCACCAAGGTCATATTTAATGTTTCATCATGATGCAATAAAGGCTGGTGCGCGAGCCAATTTAAAAGTTCATCTTTATCGGGTGCGTTTAATATTTCATCGAGTGTATCCGTAGGATGTTTAGGTCGAATGTTTTGTGCATAAGCCAATAAATGTAAATCGTGATTTCCCAAAACGGTAATTTTGTGCGGTAAATTTTTAATAAACCGTAAAGTTTCTAACGAAGACTTGCCACGATTCACTAAATCACCGCAAAACCATAAAGTATCGCTGCGTTCATTAAACTGGATGCGTTCAAGCAAGTCTAAAAGTTCTTTATAGCAACCTTGCACATCGCCGATGGCATAAGTAGACATATTGTTTTCCAAGTGTTTTTTGCAAAGCGTAATGTATTTGCGCAAGATACGCAACCCTAACAAAATGTACTATTCTTAATAGATTCTAATACCCAAAAGGATTTATATGCAAAACAAAGCATTGTTAGTCATTTTTACGAGCTTTGCAGCAATAAACGCAAATGCACAAGAAATTACAAATGATGCCAATCCGTGGGAAATTTTATTATTAGGTGGTATTGCATCGCTGGATGCGGATAGCACTTTGATTTATGCAAGCGATATTCAAACCGATAAAATAAGCCAAACCAATGATGATGATTGGAAATCTTGGAGTGTGCAATTAGGTCTTGGTTATACAATTCCATTATCGGATGATGAATACGAAGCTGAAGACTTAACGTGGTTTCCTTCTATTCAACCACAAATTAACCTTTATTATCTTCAAGGCAATATTGATGGCTATGTCGATCGCTTTTATCAATACGAAGGTAATTTTAGTGACACGGATTATCAGAGCAATTTTGAAAGCACACGTTTAATGTTTGATTTGGCTTTAACCATTGCTGCTTATCAAAATTTTTCAGTTTTTGCTCTGGCAGGAGTTGGTCCTGCTTGGAATCGTGTCAGTTATGATACGGGCGTTAACAATGAAGCCCAATTACATTTAAATGAACAAAACCAAACTAATTTTGCTTATGAATTTGGCGCCGGTGTGAGTTATGCGCTGAGTGAACAGTTATCGATTACAGGTGAATATTTATTTACGGGTTTTACGAATGTAGAGCTCGGTGAAAATGGTACAGAGGGACATAATATAGAAACCCATGTAGAGACTGAAGATTTTGATTTGAATGCACAAACTTTATTATTGGGTTTGCGTTTTGGTTTTTAAATATTAGGAGAAGACATGTCATATTTACGTCCAGGAATTACACTTTTTATCCTATTTTTTGCTGGACTAGGTATTGCTCTTGAAAAAAATGCAGGCGATTTATTTTTTGAAATTATTCCTGAGATCACTGATGTTACCACAAGCGCTTGTTTTAAGCCTGTTTTAGCGACTTATACTATTATTTCCGGAACACCAGTGCCTTTAACTTTACAAGATATTAAAATTTTAAATCATGATCATTTGCCCGATAATGCAGTGACGGTAGTATCTTCAGCGAGCAATAGTTGTGTGAAGGGACAACAGCTTGCCTTTGATGAAACGTGTAATATTACGGTGAGTTTGCAACCGTGCGAAGCAGGTAATATTGATCGCGAATTAATTATTTATATTAATACCACTCAGGGTGCATTAACTTCTAGTATTGCAACGGGGATAGAAAAAATATTTTTGCAAGTATCAGGAGGTACAGGTGCTAATAACTCTCCGTTGTTAATACAAAGCCAAGATAATGGTGTTACTTGGGAAAATTTTACTTCAATAGTACAAAATATTCCAAATGCAGTTACAATTTCTAACTCCGCATGCAATTTAGATCAAACTTGTATCATTGGTGGTTTTCAAACATCAGGTTCAAGTCCAGCACTTTTAATCACAACATTAAATAGTGGTAACGATTGGGCTGTGGTAGGTAAAGTGCTGGATGGTAATCAATTGGTGGATCTTCCAGCGCCGGGTCGTTTTAATGGCTCAAGTTGCAGTGGTGATAATTGTATTGCTGCTGGAATTGATTTATCCAATGATTCTCCGTTGCTAGTGAGTTCGATTGATGCGGGCGCTTCTTGGCATAAAAGAACTATCACGGGCGGACCTGGTCAAGCAGAATTATTGGGCGCTAGCTGTAATAATAATCTTTGTATTGTGATTGGCACAGATTATACAACGAGTTCTAGTCCTCCTTTACTTGCAAGTAGTTCGGATGGTGGTGTGACTTGGACACAAATTACGACTTTAGCGGATGACGAGCCTTTTCCTGCGGGCGCGCAATTTAGGCAAACTGAACCTTCTTGCAGTGATAAAATTTGTATTACTGGCGGAAGTATTGTAGATGATTCGGGCGGCCCAGATTCCAAGTTTTTTTCTGTAGTTCCATTTCTTATTAGTTCTGTTACGGTAGGTACTTGGGAACAAGTTGTGATTGATTTTCCTGAAGGTGACCTAGGTAGCTTTAACGCGTTTTCTTGTAGTGAAAGTAATTGTGTTGCGGTAGGTTCTAATGATAGTACGGGTACAGCGCTTATTTTTTATACGCAAGATGCGGGTACTAATTGGATACAAGTAACGCATTTAGGTGATGATGAAGATCCATCATCTTTGCCAGGCGGCCTTGATCACGTAAGTTGTTCAAATAATAATTGTATTGCTGGACAAGAAGGTAATGATCATTTGTTATTATCAAGCACAGATGGTGGTAAAACTTGGTACCAAATTACGACAGCTACGGGCGAGGGCGGTTTTCCTAGTTACGGTGGTTTTTATGCTACAGGCTGTTCAGGGACTATTTGTATGGCCGCGGGCGGAAATATTTCTAACCCTGCTTATTTATTAACGAGTCTTGATGGTGGCAGTACGTGGGATAATGTGAGTTCCACTATTGGTGACGATGGCTTACCCGCAGGTGGCGTTTTAAATACAGTTTCTATATCGCGTTGAGCGAGAGTTATTGACTAGCTTTTCTTAAAGCTATAAAGTATTGTGCTATGAGTAACTGGCAACCTACAGCGTCGATAGAAAATTTAAAAAAACGCGCACAAGTCATGCAGCAAATTCGAAATTTTTTTGCTGATCGTAATGTATTGGAAGTAGAAACACCTCTTTTTTATGAATCCACAGTCACTGATCCTGTGCAAAAAGCATTTCAATTAGGTTCTAATTTTTTACAAACTTCACCTGAATATGCAATGAAACGTTTACTCGCAGCAAACAGTGGCGATATCTTTCAAATATGCAAAGCTTTTCGTGATGATGAAGTAGGGCGCCTGCATAATCCTGAATTTACCATGTTAGAATGGTATCGCATTGGATTTAATTTATCTGATCTAATGGATGAAATGTCTGATTTATTGCAATTGATTTTAAAATGTGAGCGGCCGGATCGCATTGCTTATCGACAATTGTTTTTAGATATTTTAAAAATTGATCCCATTACTGCCGATATCCAGCAATTAAAAAATATAGCCACGCAACACCATATTCATTTAAGTGATAGTTTTAATGATGCAGACAAAGATACGTGGCTGGATATTTTAATGACGCATTTGATTGAGCCCGTCGCCGGAAAAACCAAGCCCACTTTTATTTATAATTATCCCGCTTCACAAGCAGCGCTGGCTAAAATAAATCCTGATAAAGTCACAGCGCAACGTTTCGAAGTCTATTTTCAAGGTATGGAACTATCTAATGGTTATTATGAATTATTAGACCCAGATGAATTAGAAAAACGTTTTCACCAAGATAACGCATTGCGCAAATCCCGTGATTTGCCAGAGCGCCCAATCGATGAAAAACTATTAGCCGCGCAAAGGCACGGTATACCTGATTGTGCGGGGGTGTCTTTAGGGTTAGATCGCTTAATGATATTGGCATTTGGGGCAAAACATATCAAAGAAGTCGTTGCCATCACAAATTGATACCTATTGTATATCGCTTAACCTTGTGCTATGATGCGCAACCTTGATATCAAAAACTTTACTTTAAACGCGACCACAAAATTTTTCATGAAAAAACAAGAGCTTACGAATATTGACGCGCAGCCATCGGGGGCATTGGATACCTTGAAGTGGTTGGGTGTGCTATTGCTCGTGGTTGGCGGCATTGTTGGGTTTTATTATTTTTCAGACTATGCGCTTTATTTACGCGTGGTCGGTTTGTTGATTGTGACGGGTTTGATTGGTTTGTTGGCCTTACAAACAGTTAAAGGGCAACAAACATTAGAGTTTTTCAAGGGTGCGCGTAGTGAAGTGCGTAAAGTGACTTGGCCAACACGCCAAGAAACGACGCAGTTGACGATTATTGTGTTAGTGGTGGTATTAATTGCTGCCGTATGTTTGTGGGTGACAGATTTCATTTTGTTCCGCCTTATCTCCTTATTGACGACAGGCTAGGGGTAATCGAATGGCCAAATCTTGGTATGTAGTACAAGTTTATTCTGGTTTTGAACACCGGGTAAAAGAATATTTAGAAGAATTTATTAAGCATGAACACCTGGAAGATATGTTCGGTGAAATTTTAGTTCCAACGCAAAAAGTCGTTGAAATGAAAAGTGGCCAAAAGCGTAAAAGCGAACGTAAGTTTTTCCCAGGTTATGTATTAGTGCAAATGGAAATGGACGAAAAGCTTTGGCATTCCGTTCGTAATATTCCTAAAGTATTAGGATTTATTGGTGGCACCAGTGATAAACCTGCGCCGATTACCGATAAAGAAGCACAAAATATTCTTCAGCAAATTGAAGTCGGACATGAAACACCGCAACCTAAAACTATTTTTGAACCCGGCGAAGTGGTGCGCGTGACCGATGGTCCGTTCGCAGACTTTAATGGTGTGGTTGAAGAAATTAACTACGAAAAGAGCCGTTTACGTGTGGCCGTATTAATATTCGGGCGCTCAACTCCTGTAGAGTTAGAATTCAGTCAAGTGGAAAAATCGTAATAAACCGAAGGAGCTTGAGTTTTACCTTAAGCGTTTGCACTTCAATGGAGTAAATCATGGCAAAGAAAATTGCAGCGTATGTACGCTTGCAAGTAAAAGCGGGCGAGGCTAATCCTAGTCCTCCCGTGGGTCCTGCGTTGGGTCAACGCGGTGTTAATATTATGGAATTTTGTAAAGCGTTTAATGCGCAAACGCAAAGCATGAAGAAAGGCATGCCTTTACCTGTGGTTATCACGGTATATAGCGATCGCAGCTTTACCTTTATTATTAAAACACCTCCAGCTGCTTATCTATTAAAAGAAGCTGCGGGTGCTGCAAAAGGCAGTGGCAAACCGAACGTAGAAAAAGTCGGTAAAGTCACACGCAAACAACTTGAAGAAATTGTAAAAATGAAAGAGCCTGATCTCACTGCAGCCGATCTAGAAGCAGCTGTTCGCACCATTGCGGGTACAGCACGCAGTATGGGTATTGATGTTGAGGAGAAAGGTTAATGACTACTAAAAGCAAAAGAATGAAGGCCGTCGATCTGCGTGTTGAAGCAGGTAAAGTGTATGATTTAACACAAGCCGTTACACTATTAAAAGAATTATCTTCTGTAAAATTTAGAGAATCTTTTGATGTCAGTATTAACCTTGGCGTTGATCCACGTAAATCTGATCAAGTCGTTCGTGGTTCTACAGTATTGCCACGCGGCACAGGAAAAACAGTACGTGTAGCTGTATTTGCGGAAGGCGAACAAGCCCAAGCCGCATTGGATGCAGGTGCAGATATTGTGGGTCTTGATGATCTAGCACAATCTGTTAAAGACGGTGAAATGAATTTCGATGTTGTAATTGCAACACCGAGCACCATGCGTGTGGTTGGGCAATTAGGTCAAATTCTTGGACCAAAAGGTTTAATGCCAAATCCAAAAGTCGGTACTGTGGCGCAAGACGTAGCTGCCGCGGTGAAAAATGCAAAAGGCGGACAAGTACGTTACCGTACCGATAAAGCCGGTATTATTCACACCACTATTGGTAAAGTTGATTTTAATCCTGAAGATTTAATTGAAAATTTACGTGCCTTATTAGTTGATTTGCGCAAATTAAAGCCCAGTTCAGCAAAAGGTATTTATGTGAAAAAAATCACATTATCAACGACTATGGGTCCTGGTATTGTGGTTGATCAAGCGAGTATTTAAGACTTTGTATCATAAGCAATGCGTGAGCATTTGCTTTTGATCGTCAAAGACCGTAGGCATAGCTTGGCTATTTAATGATCTGATCGCCTACGCAGACGGTGTAAAACGAATTGTAGTTTCGCCGTAAAGGTGTCTGTTGTAACAAACAGATGAATGTGTGTTCCTATCAATGGAGGTGTATATGACACTTAGATTGGAAGATAAAAAAACCATTGTTGGGGAAGTCAATGCGATTGCAAAAGACAGTATTGCTGCAGTCACCGCAGAGTATCGTGGTTTAACGGTCTCTCAAATGAATAAAATGCGCAGCGTTGCTCGTGAACGTGGCATTTATTTGCGTGTGGTGCGTAATACGTTAACGCGTCTTGCGGTTAAAGATACGAAGTTTGCGTGTTTAGATGAAACGCTAACAGGTCCTTTAGTCGTAGCTTTTTCTAAAGATTCTCCAAGTGCGCCTGCGCGTATGTTGAAAGAATTTGCGAAAGAATTCGAAGCGTTAACCGTAAAAGCATTAGCAGTAGACGGTCAATTGTACAGTGCGAAGCAGTTGGATGCGATTGCAAGTTTGCCGAACAAAGAAGAAGCGATTGCTTCTTTACTTTCAGTTATGCAAGCGCCGATCAGCAAATTGGTGCGTACTTTGGCTGCAACACCACAAAAACTGGTGTGGACTTTGGTTGCTGTGCGTGATGAAAAATCCGCATAGGTGTGTGAATACATTTAATACTATTTTATTTGGAGTTTAAGTCATGGCAATTTCAAGAGAAGATATTTTACAAGCTATTTCTGATATGAGCGTCATGGATGTAGTCGAATTGATTAAATCTATGGAAGATAAATTTGGTGTAACTGCTGCTGCGCCCGTAGCGATGGCTGCTGCTGCACCTGCCGGTGGTGGCGAAGCTGCTGCTGAAGAAAAAACTGAATTTGATGTTGTAATGACAAGCTTTGGTGATAACAAAGTTTCTGTTATTAAAGCAGTACGTACAGTTACAAACTTAGGTTTAAAAGAAGCGAAAGATTTGGTTGAAGGCGCTCCTTCAACAATCAAAGAAGCTGTTTCTAAAGACGAAGCTGCAAGCATTAAAAAACAGCTTGAAGAAGCCGGTGCGAAGGTTGACGTTAAATAGTGCTGCTTGAAAAAGCATAGTAAAACTCCCCCGGTCTTTGGCCGGGGGAATTTGATTTTTTAGCATAATTACAAAAGAGGGTTTCATATGGCTGAAATGGTATACTCATTGACTGAAAAGAAACGTATTCGTACAGATTTCGGTAGCCTGCCTCATGTGTTGGATGTTCCAGATTTATTGAACGTCCAAATTCGATCCTATGATCAAGATTTTTTACAGCTTAGCTTGCCTGAGAATCAGCGCAAGAAAGTGGGTTTAGAAGGAGCCTTTTCTTCTGTATTTCCTATTGAAAGTTATTCAGGTCACGCGATTTTAGAATACGTAGGGTACCGTTTAGGTACGAGCGTATTTGATGTTAAAGAATGTCAAATTCGTGGTGCCACTTATGCTGCGCCCTTGCGCGTCAAAGTACGTTTAGTTATTTTTGACAAAGAAGCGCCTGCTGATCAAAAAGTCATTAAAGATATTCGTGAACAAGAAGTGTACATGGGAGAAATTCCTCTCATGACCGAAACCGGTTCATTTGTCATCAATGGAACCGAGCGTGTTATCGTATCGCAATTACATCGTTCTCCTGGTGTTTTCTTTGAACATGATAAAGGTAAAACACATTCATCAGGTAAATTGTTATATTCTGCACGGGTTATTCCTTACCGTGGTTCATGGTTAGATTTTGAATTTGATCCTAAAGATTGCGTGTTTGCGCGTATTGATAGACGTCGTAAATTACCAGTCACTATTTTATTGCGTGCATTGGGTATGAGCGTTGATGATATTCTTAAAGAATTTTTCACAACCGTTACATTTGTATTAAAAGATAATTACACAGCGACCATGCAATGTCAGCCTGAAGAATTGCGCGGCCAAATTGCAGTTGTCGATATTGTCGATGAAAAAGGTAATGTGATCGTTGAACGCGGTCGTCGTATAGCCAGCCGTCACGTAAAGCTTTTAGAAAAAGCCGAAATTAATGCGATTGATATACCCGTTGAAGAATTGATGGGGCGTGCGATTGCACACAGCATTATTGATAAAGCTTCAGGTGAAGTGATCGTGCCTGCGAATGCTGAAATTAGCGAAGAGCTTATTACTGTTTTGCATAAAAACAATGTCAATACTTTTGAAATATTACATACCAATGATTTTGACAGAGGCCCTTATATTTCTGATACATTGCGTATTGATCCTACTCAAAGCCAACTCGAAGCATTAGTTGAAATTTATCGCATGATGCGTCCTGGTGAACCACCCACTAAAGATGCAGCAGAAAATTTATTTGCTAATTTATTTTTCAATGAAGATCGTTACAGCTTATCAGCAGTTGGTCGGATGAAATTTAATCGTCGCGTAGGTCGTAAAGAAGCAGAAGGTTCTTCCGTATTAAGCAAAGAAGATATTATTGATGTTATTAAAACGTTAATTGATATTCGTGATGGCCGCGGTGTTGTCGATGATATCGATCACTTAGGTAATCGTCGCGTACGTAGCGTAGGTGAATTGGTAGAAAATCAATTCCGCGTTGGCCTTGTGCGTGTTGAGCGTGCGGTGAAAGAGCGTTTAAGTTTGGCCGATTCTGAAGGATCGATGCCACAAGATTTAATTAATGCGAAACCCGTTTCTGCGGCAATTAAAGAATTTTTCGGCTCAAGTCAATTATCACAATTTATGGATCAAAATAATCCATTGTCTGAAATTACACATAAACGTCGTATTTCTGCACTTGGTCCAGGTGGTTTAACACGTGAACGCGCTGGTTTTGAAGTGCGCGACGTGCATCCAACACATTACGGTCGTGTTTGTCCGATTGAAACACCGGAAGGTCCAAACATTGGTTTGATTAATTCCTTGGCTGTTTATGCGCGCACAAATGAATACGGTTTCTTAGAAACACCGTGCCGCAAAGTTGTTGATGGTCAAATTACCGATCAAATTGATTATTTATCAGCGATAGATGAAGGTGATTTTCACATTGCGCAGGCCAGTGCTGCTGTTGATAAAAACAATCGCTTGCTTGATGATTTAGTACCTTGCCGTCATCAAGATGAAAATACATTTGTGACGACAGATAAAATTGATTATATCGACGTATCGCCAAAACAAATTGTTTCTGTAGCGGCTTCATTAATTCCCTTCTTAGAACACGATGATGCGAACCGTGCTTTGATGGGTTCAAACATGCAACGTCAAGCTGTTCCGACATTAATTGCTGATAAACCTTTAGTAGGTACCGGCATGGAACGTATTGTTGCGCGTGATTCAGGTGTAACCGTTTTAGCGAAACGTGGCGGTGTTGTTGATGCTGTTGATTCAGGTCGTATCGTTGTTAAAGTCAACGACGAAGAAACAGAAGCGGGCGAAGCCGGCGTAGATATTTACAATTTAGTAAAATATACACGCTCTAACCAAAATACTTGTATTAATCAACGCCCATTAGTAGAGCCCGGCGATATCATCAGTAAAGGTGATACCTTAGCTGACGGATCATCTACTGATATTGGCGAATTAGCATTAGGGCAAAATTTATTAGTAGCCTTCATGCCCTGGAATGGTTATAACTTCGAGGATTCTATTTTAATTTCCGAACGTTTAGTGCAAGAAGATCGCTTCACTTCAATTCATATTGAAGAAATGACTTGTGTTTCACGCGATACAAAATTAGGACCTGAAGAAATCACAGGCGATATTCCCAATGTCGGTGAAAGTGCATTAGGCAAATTAGACGATGCGGGCGTAGTTTACATCGGTGCAGAAGTAAAAGCCGGTGATATTCTGGTGGGTAAAGTAACCCCTAAAGGTGAAACCCAATTAACACCGGAAGAAAAATTATTGCGTGCAATCTTCGGTGAAAAGGCATCAGACGTAAAAGATACTTCATTACGCGTACCTACAGGTATGAATGGTACGGTTATCGACGTGCAAATTTTCACCCGTGATGGTGTTGAAAAAGATGAACGTGCTTGCGCTATTGAAGCTGCTGAATTGAAGAAAATCCAAAAAGATTTAAATGATGAATACCGCATTGTTGAAAACGATGTGTATCAACGTATCAATAAATTATTATTGGATAAAGTTTCTGCAGGCGGT
Source organism: Legionellales bacterium (assembly GCA_041660525.1). Taxonomy (GTDB): domain Bacteria; phylum Pseudomonadota; class Gammaproteobacteria; order JABCZS01; family JABCZS01; genus JABCZS01. The sequence continues at coordinate 453,155 of JBAZWD010000001.1, forward strand.
CCTAAGGGATTGAAATCTGGCGATAAAATTACTCAAGAATATTTAGATACGATTCCTAATGAAAAATGGTTTGAAATCCGCTTGAAGAAAGATGAAGATAATTTGCAGCTTGAAAGTTCACGTGAACAATTATCAATCTTACGTAAAGCATATGATGAAAAACTGGAAGAAAAACGTAAGAAAATTATTCAAGGTGATGATTTAGCACCTGGCGTTTTGAAAATTGTTAAAGTATATATGGCTGTTAAACGCTATATTCAACCCGGTGATAAAATGGCCGGTCGTCACGGTAACAAAGGTGTGATTTCAACGATAGTTCCTGTTGAAGATATGCCGTATTTACCGGATGGTACACCTGTTGATATCGTACTTAATCCATTGGGCGTACCTTCGCGTATGAACGTTGGGCAAGTATTAGAAACACATTTGGGTTGGGCCGCAAAAGGCTTAGGCGAAAAAATTGGCCAAATGTTGGATCAGCAAGAAAAGTTAAATAACATCCGTAGTTTCTTGGGTAAAATCTATGAAATCGGCGGTGATAACAATAAAGATGCTTTGAAATCTTTAAACGATACGGAATTGCTTTCATTAGTAAAACGTTTGCGTAAAGGTGTGCCGATGGCAACACCCGTATTCGACGGCGCGAGTGAAGCGAAAATCAAAGCGATGTTAAAATTAGCGGATTTACCTGAGTCTGGACAAACTATTTTATTTGATGGTCGAACCGGTGATGCTTTTGATACACCTGTAACTGTAGGTTACATGTACATTCTTAAATTACATCACTTGGTCGATGATAAAATGCATGCGCGTTCTACCGGTTCTTACAGCTTGGTTACTCAGCAACCATTGGGTGGTAAAGCACAATTCGGTGGTCAACGTTTCGGGGAAATGGAAGTATGGGCACTTCAAGCATATGGTGCTGCTTACACTTTACAAGAAATGCTGACTGTAAAATCAGATGACGTCGCAGGACGCACGCGGATGTATAAAAACATCGTCGATGGTGATCATCGTATGGAAGCGGGAATGCCTGAGTCGTTCAATGTATTAATTAAAGAAATTAGAGCGCTTGCGCTGAATATTGAATTGGATCGTGAGTAACCTTAAATTTAACTGCATATAGGGGATACTGCTTTGAAAGATTTATTAGGCCTTCTAAGAGATCAAAATAGTGTAGATGATTTCGATATCATTCGTATTTCTTTGGCTTCGCCGGAATCTATCCGTGCCATGTCTTATGGTGAAGTCAGAAAACCGGAAACTATTAATTACCGTACGTTCAAACCAGAACGTGACGGTTTATTCTGTGCCAAAATCTTTGGTCCAGTTAAAGATTACGAATGTTTATGTGGCAAATATAAACGCTTAAAACACCGTGGTATTATTTGCGAAAAATGTGGCGTAGAAGTCACGTTAACGAAAGTTCGCCGTGAACGTATGGCGCACATTGAACTTGCAAGTCCAGTTGCGCATATCTGGTTCTTAAAATCTTTACCGTCTCGTATTGGTTTAATGCTCGATATGACATTGCGTGATATTGAACGCGTATTATATTTTGAAGCATATGTGGTCACTGATCCTGGCATGACTGCTTTGGAGCAAGGACAATTATTGTCTGATGAAGCGTATTCAGAAGCACTCGAGCAATACGGTGATGAATTTACTGCGAGCATGGGTGCCGAAGGTATTCGCAACTTATTAGAAAGCTTAGATATCAAAGCAGAAATTGAAAAATTACGTATCGACTTAGCTGAAACAGGCTCAGATACTAAATTCAAGAAAATCGCTAAACGTCTTAAACTTTTGGAAGCATTCGCAGGTTCAACGAACAAACCTGAATGGATGATCCTAGAAGTATTACCAGTATTGCCACCGGATTTACGTCCTTTAGTACCGCTTGATGGTGGACGTTTTGCAACATCTGATCTGAATGATTTATACCGCCGCGTGATCAATCGTAATAACCGTTTAAAACGTTTACTCGATTTGAACGCGCCGGATATTATCGTACGTAATGAAAAGCGTATGTTACAAGAAGCCGTTGATGCTTTATTAGATAACGGTCGTAGAGGCCGTGCAATTACCGGCAGCAACAAGCGTCCTTTGAAATCTTTAGCGGATATGATTAAAGGTAAACAAGGTCGTTTTAGACAAAATCTTTTAGGTAAACGTGTAGATTATTCTGGTCGTTCTGTAATCGTTGTGGGCCCCACATTGAAATTACATCAATGCGGCTTGCCGAAAAAAATGGCATTGGAATTATTTAAACCGTTTATTTTTAGCAAATTAGAACGTTTAGGTTTAGCATCGACCATTAAAGCGGCGAAGAAAATGGTTGAGCGTGAAGAAGCAGAAGTCTGGGATATCCTAGATGATGTAATTCGCGAACATCCCGTATTATTAAACCGTGCACCGACCTTGCACCGTTTAGGTATTCAAGCTTTTGAACCTGTATTGGTTGAAGGTAAAGCGATTCAATTACACCCATTAGTTTGTGCTGCATACAACGCCGACTTTGACGGCGATCAAATGGCTGTTCACGTGCCTCTAACAATAGAAGCACAATTAGAAGCGCGCACGTTAATGATGTCGACTAATAATATTTTATCACCTGCAAACGGTGAACCGATTATTGTGCCTTCACAAGATGTGGTTTTAGGTTTGTATTACATGACACGTGAACGCGTGAATGGTTTGGGTGAAGATATGATATTTGCGGATGTGAATGAATTACATCGTGCTTATACGACTAAACAAGTCGGTATCCAAAGCAAAATTAAAGTGCGTTTACCGGGTTATATGTTAAATGCAGATACACCCGATGATAAAACATTGCATTTAATTGAAACGACAGTAGGTCGTGCTTTATTGTCGGAACTATTGCCGCTGGGTTTACCGTTCTCTTATGTGAACAGAACCATGAATAAAAAAGCGATCTCTAACATTATTAATATGTGTTATCGCAAAGTCGGTTTAAAAGAAACCGCGGTATTTGCAGATCAACTAATGTACACCGGGTTTTATTATGCAATGCGCTCTGGTACATCTGTAGGTATTAATGATTTAGAAATTCCTGAAGAAAAAGCAGAAATTGTTAGCCAAGCCGAAACAGAAGTTAAAGGCATTGAAGAACAATTTAGTTCTGGCTTAGTGACTTACGGGGAACGTTATAACAAAATCGTCGATATTTGGTCACGTACCAACGATAAAGTGGCTAAGGCGATGATGGCGAGATTATCGACTGAAAAAGTGAAAAATAAAAAAGGCGAAGTGGTACAACAAGAATCTTTCAATCCTTTTTATATGATGTCAGCTTCCGGCGCGAGGGGCTCGGCCGCACAGATTCGTCAGCTTGCAGGTATGCGGGGATTGATGGCCAAACCTGACGGTTCGATCATCGAAACACCAATTATTGCAAACTTCCGCGAGGGTCTTGACGTTTTACAATACTTTATTTCTACGCACGGTGCGCGTAAAGGTCTTGCCGATACCGCATTGAAAACTGCAAACTCAGGTTATTTAACCCGTCGTTTAGTAGACGTTGCGCAAGATCTCGTTATCACTGAAAAAGATTGCGGCACTGCGAATGGCATACGTATCGCTTCTTTAATTCAAGGTGGTGATGTTGTTGAACCTTTACATGAACGTGTTTTAGGTCGTGTATTGTCACAAGATGTTTTACATCCCAAAACACAAGAAGTGGTTTTTGAAACAGGTACATTATTAGATGAAGCGCGTGTAGAAGAGCTTGATCAACTAGGTGTGCATGAAGTTTTTGTACGTTCAGCGATTACTTGTGAAACGCGTTATGGTTTATGTGCAGCATGTTACGGTCGTGATTTAGCGCGCGGACATTTGGTGAATATTGACGAAGCTGTCGGTGTTATTGCTGCGCAATCTATCGGTGAACCTGGAACACAGCTCACCATGCGTACTTTCCATATCGGGGGTGCTGCATCTAGAGCAATTACTGTGAATAATATTCAAGTCAAATCTTCTGGTCGCGTTAAATTGCACAACGTAAAATTATTAAAACGCAGCAATGAAAAATTTGTAGCTGTTTCGCGTTCTGGTGAGGTAACAGTATTGGATGAAAATGGTCGTGAACGTGAACGTTATAAAGTACCTTATGGTGCTGTATTTACAGTTGCGGATAATGATGCAATTCAAGCTGGGCAAATTGTAGCTAGCTGGGATCCACACATGCATCCGATTATTACGGAAGTTGCAGGTTATGTGCGCTTTGTCGATATGACTGAAGGCATCACCATGCAAAAACAAACGGATGAAGCAACCGGAACAACCAACATCGTGATCACCGATGCTAAACAACGTAGCAGCAGTGGTAAAGAATTACGTGCGATGGTGAAATTAGTTGATGCAGCCGGTGAAGATGTTTGCTTAGGTGGAACAACACAGCCTGCTTATTATTTCTTACCTTCTGGTGCGATCGTAAACTTAAATGATGGTGTAGAAGTAGGTGTGGGTGATGTTATCGCAAGATTGCCACAAGAATCATCGAAGACACGGGATATTACCGGGGGTTTACCTCGCGTAGCGGATTTATTTGAAGCACGTAAACCTAAAGATTCAGCTATTTTAGCAGAATGTTCAGGTATGATTAATTTTGGTAAAGCCACTAAAGGTAAACGTCGTTTAATGATTACCGGTACAAATGGTGAAGCGCATGAAGAGCTAATACCGAAATGGCGTCATGTGACTGTTTTTGAAGGTGAGCATGTCGAGCGCGGTGAAGTTATCGCAGACGGCGCAGCAAATCCGCATGACATTTTACGTTTATTAGGCGTCAATGCTTTATCTAATTATATTGTTAACGAAGTACAAGATGTTTACCGTTTACAAGGCGTAAAAATTAATGATAAGCACATTGAAGTTATTATTCGTCAAATGTTGCGCAAAGTTATTGTTCAAGGTTCAGGTGATACACGGTTCTTACCCGGTGAGCAATTGGAATTGGTACGCGTTCAAGAAGGCAACCAAGCGTTGGCAGCTGAACAAATTCCAGCAACCTTTGATCCCGTTTTATTGGGGATTACGAAGGCTTCTCTGGCAACAGAATCGTTTATTTCTGCAGCATCTTTCCAAGAAACCACGCGGGTTCTTACGGAAGCATCGATTGCAGGTAAACGAGATGAGTTGCGCGGCTTAAAAGAGAACGTCATTGTGGGTCGCTTGATTCCAGCGGGTACTGGTTTGGCTTATCACACCAGTAAGCGTAAAGGTCAGCAAATGGACTTGGTTGTTGAAAGCCAACCTACCGCTGAAGAAGTAGAAAATGCTTTAAGTGAAGCATTAAATTCAAGTGAGAATGAAAGGGATGCTTGACGTTAGCGGCAAAGCACTATAAACTGCCGCATTCGGAGCATAGAGACTGGGTTATTAGTTAAATATCATAAAATTTGGAGTTTTGAATTATGCCGACGACCAATCAGTTGGTACGTAAAAGTCGTCAGTCCAGAGAAGTCATAGTAGGCGTTCCTGCATTGAAGCGATGCCCACAGAAACGTGGTGTATGTACGCGTGTTTATACAACAACACCTAAAAAGCCAAACTCTGCATTACGTAAAGTAGCCCGTGTTTTATTAAGCAACGGCATGGAAGTGACCGCATATATCCCTGGTGAAGGGCATAACTTGCAGGAACACTCTGTTGTGCTGATTCGCGGCGGTCGTGTTAAAGATTTACCAGGTGTGCGCTACCAGATTATTCGGGGTGCATTGGATACGAGTGGTGTGACTAAACGTAGACAAAGTCGTTCGCGTTATGGCGCAGAAAAACCCAAAGATAAGAAGTAAGGTTCATTATGTCAAGACGTCGCGTAGCAAAGAAACATGAAATTAAGCCCGATCCAAGATTTAATTCCGTCATGATTGCAAAATTTGTTAACCACATTATGAATAGTGGTAAAAAATCTGTTGCAGAGAAAATTGTATATACTGCCTTGGAAAAGTTAGCGGATACCAGCAAGTTAGCTGTTGATGATGCATTTGGAAAAGTGCTGAGCAAAATCAAACCCGTTGTAGAAGTAAGATCACGCCGTGTCGGTGGGGCAACTTATCAAATCCCTGTGGAAGTAAGACCCGAACGTCAATTAGCTTTAGCTATGCGCTGGTTAATTCAAGCTGCAAGAAACCGTTCTGAAAAAGGCATGATTGCACAGCTCGCAGCAGAAATGCTCGATGTGTTAGCCGGTCGCGGTGAAGCGGTGAAAAAATGTATTGATACGAAGAAAATGGCTGATGCAAACCAAGCGTTTGCGCATTTTCGTTAAAAACCTAATTCAAATCTTGATTATTATTTGAGGACAAAGCTGTGGCAGTACGTGCAACACCAATAGAAAATTATAGAAACATCGGTATCATGGCGCATATCGATGCTGGTAAAACAACAACTACAGAACGCGTATTGTTTTACACAGGTGTTTCTCACAAAATTGGTGAAGTGCATGAAGGTGCTGCCATTATGGATTGGATGGAGCAAGAGCAAGAGCGTGGAATCACGATTACTTCTGCTGCGACGACTTGTTTCTGGTCAGGTATGGCAAAAAATTATGTGCAACATCGCATTAATATTATTGACACACCTGGACACGTAGATTTTACAATTGAAGTAGAACGTTCATTGCGCGTTCTTGACGGCGCAGTTGCAGTATTTGATGCTGTTTCTGGCGTTGAGCCACAGTCTGAAACTGTATGGCGTCAAGCAAATAAATACCATGTTCCACGTCTTGCATTCGTCAACAAAATGGATCGCCAAGGTGCAAACTTTATGCGCGTTGTGGAGCAGATTCGTAAGCGTTTAGGTTCAACTGCAATTCCTATCCAGATTTCTATCGGTGCTGAAGAAAAATTTGAAGGTGTTGTGGATCTAGTAAAAATGAAAGCGATCTTTTGGGATGAAGAATCTCAAGGCGCAAAATTTGAATACCGTGATATTCCTGCTGAATTAATGGAAGAAGCGACAGAGCGTCGTAATGAAATGGTAGAAGCTGCAGCAGAAGCTAATGAAGAATTGATGGAGAAATATCTTGAGTCTGGTGAATTATCAGAAGAAGATATTAAACGTGGCCTTAGATTGAGAACATTGGCTAATGATTTAGTTCCGGTTTTATGTGGCAGTGCGTTTAAAAATAAAGGTGTGCAAGCAGTGCTGGATGCAGTATTGGATTACTTGCCTTCACCGATTGATGTTCCACCACTAGAAGGTGAGAGCGAAGATTTTGAAGAAGGTGATGTGAAATTAGTGCGTCATCCACGTGATGAAGAGCCTTTTTCTGCCCTAGCATTTAAGATCGCAACCGATCCATTTGTGGGCACATTAACCTATATCCGTGTGTATTCTGGCGTTTTGAACAGTGGTGATACTGTATATAACTCTGTAAAAGGTAAACGTGAACGTATTGGCCGTTTATTACAAATGCATGCGAATACACGTGAAGAAATTAAAGAAATTCGTGCCGGTGATATTGGTGCTGCAGTAGGCTTAAAAGCAACTACTACAGGCGATACGCTGTCCGATCAAGACAAAGTTATTATATTAGAGAGAATGGTGTTTCCTGAGCCGGTTATTTCTGTTGCTGTTGAACCGAAAACTAAAGTGGACCAAGAGAAAATGGGTATTGCTTTAAGTAAATTGGCACAAGAAGATCCTTCATTCCGCGTACGCTCAGATGAAGAAACTGGCCAAACAATTATTTCAGGCATGGGTGAATTACACCTAGAAATTATTGTTGATCGCATGAAACGCGAGTTTAATGTTGAAGCCACTGTCGGTAATCCTCAAGTGGCATACCGTGAAACGATTAAAAAGACTGTTGAGCAAGAAGGTAAATTTGTGCGTCAATCAGGTGGTCGTGGTCAATACGGACATGTATGGTTGAAGCTTGAGCCACAAGAAGCGGGCAAAGGTTTTGAATTTGTAAATGCGATCGTGGGCGGTACTGTTCCTAAAGAATATATTCCTGCAGTAGGCAAAGGCATACAAGAACAAATGGAAAATGGGGTTATTGCTGGATATCCTGTTGTGGATGTTAAAGTGACTCTGTTTGATGGTTCATACCATGATGTGGACTCTAATGAAATGGCGTTTAAAATTGCCGGTTCATTAGGCTTCAAAGAAGGTGCTCGTAAAGCGCAGGCTATCTTACTTGAACCTATTATGAAAGTCGAAGTGATCACACCAGAAGAATATATGGGTGATGTCATGGGTGACTTAAATCGTCGTCGCGGTATATTGCAAGGTATGGATGATACACCTGCGGGCAGAAGTATTCGCGCGTTGGTACCATTGTCAGAAATGTTTGGTTATGCAACAGATATGCGCTCTATGTCCCAAGGACGAGCAACGTATTCTATGGAGTTTGCCATGTATAAAGAGGCTCCAGCTCACGTAGCTGAAGCGGTTATTAACGGCAGAACATCTAAGTAATTTTAAATCATGAAGGGGAAATAACATGTCAGCCAAAGTAGCGTTTGAAAGAACCAAACCGCATTTAAACGTAGGAACTATCGGACACGTCGATCACGGTAAAACGACATTGACAGCGGCGATCACAAAAGTGATGTCTGAGAAGATGGGCCGTGGCGAATTTAAAGCCTAC
>JBAZWD010000002.1:0-197890 GCA_041660525.1 Legionellales bacterium
AATATTTCTAAATCACAGGTTACTATTGTTTCCGGTTTTAAATCTAGATCAAAACAAGTATCATTAGTAAACCCAAAAACATTTCCGATGGAAGCGGAAGTGTTGCTGTCTTAATTAGCATTTAATATTTATTTTATATAAATATTAAATGCTTCATTCCGAATGAGTAAGCCCGTTATTTTAAGAAGATTTTTTTTCTAAATCTTGTTTAGGTCCAAAAAATTCAAAATGTACTTGTGCTGGCGGTATACCCCAAGCAAGCAATTCATGATAAATTCCAACCATAAATGCTTGCGGACCACAGAAAAAATAATCACCTTCACGCTTTGGCGCGAATGATTCAATAAGCTTTGCATCAATATATCCTGTGCTGGTATTATTTTTACGTAAAATACCTGCTTTAGCAGGTTCGCTGTAACGATAATGGGTCACTAAATTAGCATGTTTTGCAGCGAGTTCATCGATTGTTTGCCTGAAGGCTTGGGTCTCTTCATTTAAGCTGCCATGAATAAAAACAATTGAGCGATGCGGCATAGCATCGAGTGCCTGCAGTAAAATAGTGAGTATTGGTGTGATGCCAACTCCTGCTGCCAATAAAATCAATGGACGTTGATGTTGTTCTGTAACGTCTAAGAAAAATTCACCGCAAGGTGGTGCGACTTCTATAGTTGAGCCAATATCAATTTGATCATGTAAAAGATTTGAAACATAACCAGCAGGGGAATTAGCAGTTAATCCTAATTCACGTTTGACGCTGATGCGTAACCATTCCTGCCCAGGTTTGTCAGAGAGACTATAATTTCTCATGGTAGTTTGGCCATTTGGTGTTGATACACGTACTGTAATATATTGCCCAGGTTTATATGTAGGTAATTTAGTACCATCTAGAGGCGTCAAATAAAATGAAGTAATATTTTTGCTTTCTATTTCTTTTTTAATTATTCGATATAATTTAAAGCCGCTCCAACCACCAGGCATGCTTGCATGTTCATGATAAATTTGTTGTTCACGCCCCATTAAAATATGGGCTAGGAAAGAATAAGCTTCATCCCAAGCATTGATAATATCATCAGTTGCAGCATCGCCTAAAACTTCGCGAATGGAGGCTAATAAATTCTCACCTACAATAGGATAATGTTCAGGTTTAATTTGTAATGAAGCATGTTTTTGCGCGATTAATTCTACTGCGTTACCTAAAACTTCTAAGTTATCTATATGTGCTGCATAAGCGCATATGGCACCTGCCAATGCTTTTTGCTGACGTCCCGATGCTTGATTGGCAGAGTTAAATAATGGAGCAACCTCTGGGTTATGTGAAAACATACGTTTGTAGAAGTGTTGAGTCAGTAATTCCCCATTTTGTTCAAGAATAGGGGCGGTGGCTTTAACAATGGTAATGGTTTTTTCACTAAGCATGGAATGGTCCTTTATAAGTTGCATTATATATGCAACTTATTGTAACATACTCAAATCAAAGATCAACATGCTATTATCTATACGATGTAAGGAATTATTTAAGGCAGCAAAAAAATGCAACTGAATCGACAAACAGATTACGCTTTGCGTGCCTTAATTTTTTTAGGCGTGCAACAACATTTATGTACGATTGATGATATCGCAGTAAGATTTAATATTGCGCGTGAACATCTGGTTAAAATTATCGGGAAACTGGCAAAGTTAAATTATATTACTGCTACTCGCGGCAAAGGTGGCGGGTTAAAGCTTAATCCAGAAACTCGCCAAGTATTATTGTCAGAAATCGTAAAACATTTTGAACCAACATTTCAACCAATTGACTGCGAAGGTTTGGCTTGCCCCTTAAATGGAGTGTGTCGTTTAAGTAAAATTTTATGCGAAGCCAGTCATGCTTTTCTAAGCACTTTAGGAAAATATACATTAGATGATATCTTGCCTAAAACAAATGATGAGCAAGCTCTTATAGCAAAAAAACTTAATATAAAAAGAGAATGTGATTAAAAATAATCATTAATATCAGGGGTTTCTTATGCAAAAAAATATTTTAGTATTTTTATCTCATTTGCATTTTTTAATAAATTTAAAGAATCAATACATCGAGCTGCTATATTCAGTGAGCCTAATGAGCAAACTGATATTCACCGGAGTGACACAAAGTGCTAAATCGCTATCTAAGCGCTTATTAAAAGGCGAGCTACGCCGTATTCATCAAGGGATTTACACTGAGGATCAGGAGACACCTTCTCGTATTACAGATAGGGAGAATATATTGCACCCATTGATCAGTAGTTTTAAATGCAAATTTCTCAAGTAATTTAGTCATTTCAGACATATTCTTATTAAGTTTTATATTGATTTCAGCGATGTTAATGTCTTTTGCATACTCGATTGCTTTTGCCAATAGAGGTACTGCTTCAGTTTCTGAATTGCAGATCATATGAATGTGCCAAATGGGTTTCATTTGTAACGAGCAGAATGAAACTGTTGCAAACAGAATATTTGGTAAATTCTGTTCATCATTTTTAACAAAAATGACAAGTTTATTTGACAGCAGCTCACTTTTTACTATCGCTAGATTTAATTGCGGGTGAGCTATTTTTATAGTGGATGTGCATTTCTCTAAATCTTGAGTATTTACTATTAAGTCTACTTCTGCACTTTGCATAGACAGAATGCGTTCATTAAGATTAAGTGTGTAGTATGCATGATGATTATCAACTTGATACCCGTGAGAAATATAACATGCTTGAGCTATATTATTGTCATAGGCTGTGGTTAGCTGAATATAATCAACATGTGCTTCTATTGCATAAGTCTTTGCAGCATCTAATAACAGGTTAGCGATTTTTTTTCCTCTTGCTGCAGGACAGACAAATAAATCGTATAGGATCCAGCCCGATTTATCATCGTAACAACTGATAATAGGATATATCTGAATGAAACCTTGCACCTCTTGATTGTCAATTGCCAGTAAACAGAACGATTGACCACTTTCCAATCGTTTGGATAAATAACTACTAGCTATCGAAAACTTCGTGTTTTGCTTATAAAATTGATGGTACTCAATAAACAATTCTACTAGGTGTTTCCATTGTATATCTGATACTTCATGTGAATTTAAAATGCGTATAATTTGCATAAACTTTATTATTACTCCAAAAATATTTTTTCTTTGACGGTAATTAAATTATAATCACTTATATGTAATATTGAGGGAAACGCTAATCAAAATGGAAATCACTGATGCTTTTTTATTATTCATAGCAGGGGTTATCGGCGGAGCACTAAATGCCGTCGTAGGTGGTGGAGCATTTATTGCTTTCCCAGCTTTGATATTTCTTGGCGTACCTCCTATCCAAGCAAATGCGACAATGACAGTTTCTCTTTGGCCAGGCACTCTTGCAAGCCTATGGGCACAGCGACGGGAATTATTGTCTCACACACAAATGTTACCACTTTTTATTCCTCTTAGCCTATTGGGCGGAGGAATTGGTGCCTTTACTCTTATTACGCTGTCAAATTCACATTTTGCACTCGTAGTCCCTTATATGTTGCTGTTAGCCACTTTAGTATTCACATTTCAAAGACAATTGATAGATTGGTCAACTAGACAGCATTGGCATATCAGCATTTGGATTCCTTTATTGGTTATAGCTATCTATGGTGGATTTTTTGGTGCAGGAATGGGGATCATGTTTCTGGCATTTCTAGGCATTATCGGAATGAAAAACATGCACGAGGCCAATGCCCTAAGAAATTGCTCTACAGCCTGCATCAATAGTATCGCCAGCTTTATATTCATTATTTCCGACAAAGTAGTCTGGACTAACATGCTCATGATGTGTGCAGGTGCGATAGTGGGAGGGTATTTTTGTGCCCACTATGCTCGAAAATTATCATCTGAATTGTTACGCATCGCAGTTATGATCACTGCCTGGATTATGACAGTTTATTTTTTCTGGAAATATTTATTGGAAGCATCATGAATTAAAAACCTCTCATATCCTTGCTCCTGATATCCCTTTACAGCCAAAGCATTCACTTTTTCTTTATTTTTAAACCCGCATTTGAGCTTGAGCTTCGAGATGGTTCTTGCCACTGGGCTTGTATTTGCATAGATTTTTTATCTAGCTTTGCTAAAGACGCACTTAAATCAAATTGTTTTTTCAATAGAAGCTTTTGGAAAGCTTCCGTTGCAGTTTTAACAGTGAAAGTAGTTTCAGTTTTAACGTCATATCTGGTTTCAGTTACAACAATGCTTGGGAATTTTTGCGCAGTAAAATCATTCAGTATTTTTTTCTCGTCTGAATTTTTTAATAAATCTAAAGAAACAAGACATCGAGCTGCAATATTAAGCGCGCCTAATATTGCAGCAACTTTTGGCTGATTGTAAATAGTGCTCGATTCTGATTCATCAATAATATTGCACGGGTCTAGTTCAGCAAATTCTGCAGATAATTCGCAGATTTCTATATAATAAATAAGATTATGATTTGTTTCTATATGATTAATTAGATAATCTATGCAGTTCATTATTTCGTGCTGGATTCTATCATTCGCTGACTTTTCAGCAAGATCTTTTTGCTTGTCGAATTTTTTAATAATTTCTCTTAAAGCAGACATTGCTTTACCACTTTGGCCGTCATTGAATAAAATCATAGGAAGAAGAGTCTGTAATCCAATTATTATATCATCTGTCTCCTCTACCTTTCTTAATTCCTCAAGGTTTTTAGGCGAACCCCTGGAGAATTTCAATAAAGATATGGCTGATTCTATAAGCTCAATGCAACATTTTCCGTTTTCCTTTAAGGTCGCATGTATTATGCGGAAATGATATTTACATACCTGAGCATCGGCGAGTACGAGAGCTACAAGATGCCAATCAAGCTTTATTACTGCTACGTTAGCTGTGGGTCTAGACATCATTTCTGGTACTACTACTTCTTCGTATGCTTGGATGAGCATTTTCACGGCTTCATTTTTCTTCTGATTTACAGCAGAAGCAGGGGAAGGCGAACTATTGTTTTGTGTAGGTGCAATGTCATATGCTTGTCCTATTGTGCCTAATGCTTTATCTAAATTTACTAGCATGTTTGTACAGGATGTAATATAAGCTAAAGAAGTATTCTTCAGCGCATAAATCCATTCTACTGACGCGGTTTTTTCAAATATCACGATAGGATATTTTGGTTTATGTAATGGAATAGGTGGCCTTAGCATAGAAATGACATGTATATTTAAGTCGATACATTGTTCTATGATTAAAAAACGTTGAATTTTTTCTAGATTTTCTGATTTTAATTGAAGCATTAAATTGCTTATGTGTTCTGCATAAAAATAGTATATGAGAGTAGGTATAGTGTCTGTTAAAAACGAAGAGCTTTTAACGACTTGTTCTGCACTAAGTTCAGCCAGTTTTTGTATAACAGGAATACTTTCTTCTAAGGTCTCTAATTTCCCTAACCATTTGAGATAACATAACGTTAATATCTCTTTGAAATCATTAAGCTCAGGCTCTATAGCTTCAATAGCAATTTTTAATTGTGCTTTGTCTTCTATTTTTTCAAAAATGGATCGTGCACGAACTAATAAATTTTGCTTTAGTTCCTCTTTAGTTAATTTCTTTGGCTGTTCATCTTGAATGTGTTTATTGTAAGCAGGCAGAGTTAGCGCTTTTGGCAGATCATCTTTAGTTTGCGACGACGAAGCTAATATTTTATCTATTTTTTCAGGCGCATATTTATTAAAAAATTGGGTGAAATTCTTTTCTACCATTTTTTTTATTAAATATTTGTTTAACTTGGAGGTTAATGTAAAACTGCCGAAACCTTTGAGTTCTTTAGGTGCTTGCACATTATAATGTGAGGATCCACTGTCTGAATTAATCGTAAATCCATAATTTACTAATATTTTCTCAAAATTTCTCGAAGTGAGTTCTGGATTATCTTGTAAATGACCCCAAAGCTTTTCAGCCAACGCTAGATCGGACATCATTTCTTGGGTTGGACTTTCTTTTAAGGGTTTATTATGTGGTTTCATTTCTACAAGCTTTTTTGAATGAAACATAACATAACATTTGCATAGTTAGAAAGTCAAGTTCTATACTTAAAGTAAATATTTATTTATAAAACAGTTGGTTACATGCCAAGACTTGATGGCTCTTAAGAATATAGCATTTCTAAAACATACTAGAATTCTACTTATGCCATTAAACTATGCTATAATTCCCTATAACTGATAGAAGACATACTGGAATTCGCATAATGAGCAAGCTGATATTCGCCGGAGTGACACAAAGTGCTAAATCGCTATCTAAGCGCTTATTAAAAGGCGAGCTACGCCGTATTCATCAAGGGATTTACACTGAGGATCTAGAAACACCTTTAACCCAGATTGTGCAAAAAGACTGGATGTCCATTATTCCTTATATCGTCTCAAATGGCATTTTAAGCTTTAGAACGGCATTTGATTTAAAGCCTGTTGAAAACATTGTATTAATGACAAGTTCATATACTAAAACTATTCCGTTACCCGGTCTTACGATTAAAGTACAAAAGGGTGATTATCAACACTTTATTGAGCCGGTGTCTTTTAATTTATCAAGAAGCAATGAAACACGAATGTTGCTAGAGAATTTAAGTGTGGTCAGAGCTAAAACAATGAAACTCATCAAAGTAGTTGGCCAGCAAGGTGTGGAACATTATTTAAGTAAAGTTCTGCGTGTGCGTGGTGAGGCTCATTTAAACCGCATTCGTGATGATGCAAAACAAATAGCAATGCTCCTTTCACTAGAGAGTGAATATAAAACCTTGAATCAAATTATTAGCGCGCTACTATCGACTCACTCAGATGATTTTTTAAAAACACCTTACGCCAAAGCTATGGCAAAGAAAGTGCCTTATGATGCGACTCGCATTCAATTATTTGAATCACTCGCACTTTATTTAAAACGTTGTATTTTCATGAAAAGAGCATATCTTTATGATAAAAAAAGTTTTAACAATTTATCTTTTTTTGAATCTTATTTCTCTAATTACATTGAGGGCACACGCTTCACTATTGATGAAGCGGAAAACATTGTGTTTAATAAAACGGAAATTAAGCATCGCCACGCAGATAGTCATGATGTGCTAGCGCTGTATTATTTAACAAACGATTACTTACAAATCAGTGTTACGCCACGTTCAATTGGTGAGTTTTTAGAACTCTTACAATCACGACATAGTTTGTTAATGCAAGAGCGTCTAGATAAACGGCCCGGAGAATTTAAAAATCATGTGAATATGGCTGGCAATACGACATTTGTGTTGCCATCAGAAGTTATTGGTACGCTCACTGTAGGATTTGATATTTATACCCGCATGCAATCTGGATTAGAAAAAGCGTTATTTATGCATTTTTTAATCTCTGAAGTACATCCCTTCGAAGATGGTAATGGTCGCATCGCCAGAATCATGATGAATGCGGAGTTGGTGCAAGATAATAGTTATAAAATCATTATCCCAACTGTACATCGGGATAACTATCTCTATGCATTAAAAAGAGCAAGTCGAGATCATAATTTTCAAATTTACTGCAAAGTGCTTGATCAAGCACAAGCATATAGCGCAAGTATTCCGTGGTTTGATTATGCTGATGCAAGAGAAAAATTAGTGCATGATCATGCAGATAAATCACCAGATGAAGGTTTACCTATCTTCAATCGTGCGCTTCGCGAGCTTTCACTATCTGAGTGTGCCTTATTACAATAGCTTTTACAAACCTTAGATCAAATCAAGTTCTCGACCAAATTTCTGAGGCAAGCGCTTATAAATAACAAGCAATGAAATTAAAGCAGCTATTACAAGGTAATAGGCAATGATCATAGGGTTATCAAATTTTGCAATTAACCAGGTATTAATCATGGGAGCTGTTCCGCCTATTAATGCCATCGTTGTGTTGTAACTAAAAGATATTCCTGTGTAGCGCGCCTTTGGTGAAAAAATTTCCACCATAGTTACGGGTGTTGTAGCTTGTTCAATACAATAAAAAATGACTAGCGGGAGTAAGCATATCCAAAGCCCTGTCGTTTCTAAAAAATAAAAGCAAGGAATAGTGCAGATAATATATCCTATAGCGGATAACATCAGCAAAGGGCGACGACCATAACGATCTGAGAATTTTGCGGCAATTGCGATAAACAAAAAAGTTAACACATTGTAAATAGATTGTACTTGTAGCGCTTTGCTAAGTGGATAGTCAAAGTATTGATTTAAATAAGTACTCATAAATTCCAGCAATACATAACTGCCTGTTGCAGACATCACCAGTAATAAAGAAATATTCAACATATCTTTTTTGTGGTATTTAAAAACCGTTAGAATGGGCAATTTGAGGATTTTTTTGTTAGAAGATAATGCGTCAAATACAGGTGTTTCAACTAGATTTCGTCGAAACCATAATCCCACCAATCCTAAAATACCTCCGAAAACAAAAGAAATGCGCCAACCATAATCATAAAATTCAGGTTCAGACATAACGCTTGCTATAAGTGCTGCGATCAATGTTGCACACAAAACACCGAAGTTAGAACCATTATTCGCCATCGAGCTCATAAAGCCGCGATTATCTGCTGCGGCCATTTCAGACAAATAAATCATGCTGCCTGCAAATTCACCACCAATACATAACCCTTGGATAAGCCTTAAAAATGCGAGCATTAATCCTGCATATATACCAAAGTGCTGATAGGTGGGCAGCAGACCCATCAGGATAGTGGACAAGGAAATAAGTAAAATAGATATTTTGAGTGTTTTTGTTCTGCCTATCCTATCGCCTAAATGTCCAAAAAGAATAGAACCTAATGGCCTGATGAAAAATCCAATAGCAAAAATCAAAAAAGTAGAGAGCATCGCATTTAAATGATTTTCTTCTGCAAAAAAATTATGCGCCAGCACTGGCGCAAGAAACAGATAGAGTGCAAAATCGTACCACTCGATCATATTACCTGCCACTACAGCAAGAATGCTAGATTTTTTCATTAGCTATACCGTGAAAAGTTTTGGAGAAAAGTGGGCATGGACCCAAACAATTGCTAAAATCCTTTAAGAAACCATAATATTCCTCAAACCAACAAATTTTTTCTTTTGAAACAAAAAATGATGCAACAATCCCTCATTAAGTGATTTTTCTATTATTTCAGATCTATTGTTGCAATTCATTTTATGCTTAATTTCATTAATATAGCTCTCAACTGTCCGAGAAGATATATTTAATCTCTTTGCAATATCCTTATCAGATTTACCTCTAAGTAAATAAAATAAACATTCTTGTTGTCTTTGACTTAGTCCATAGTCAGGAATATTTTCTCGATCAAGGCAAACGCAAAGCTGCTCTCCTTTTTTAAATTCTGTAAACAGTTTAAATATAAATTGATTGGTGTCTATCATGGCATAGGGAGTAACATCATTACATGATGTAATTAAACCAATCACTGTATTATCGTCATTCAATATAGGTGATTTCTCACACATGGTAATTTTCCAGCCATCTACAAATTCATGATAACCCATGAATGCCATTTTTTTATTTTTAGAAATTACCAATTGATCGTGCATTGTTAATATTTGATAATCTTCTGAAAGCCGACAGTTTAAATCTAAATATTTTTTTCCAATCATTTCATTAAGTGCGTTGAAGCCATATGAACTAATAACTTTGTCGCTAGCCCATGCAAAAGCATTATCTGTGTCCATTATGGATATCTGACTCGGTAATTGGCGCAGTAATTTTTCGCTAGATTTAATATATGCTTGTAATTCCATAGTAGCCTCTGATTTATGTTCAATTAGCTAATTATACCAGATGAGATGGTCTAATCTCACCGGGTAGTTAACGGTGGTTGTTGTTACTCTAATAACATAGATTGCAAAATAGTATTTTCTGTTTATGAACAGTAATTAATGGAGAAACAGAATGTATACAAAATCACTTAAGATGTTTTCTGGCCCTACGTTTGCACAGTTAGGAAATAAGTTTTTTCAAGGTGTTGCATGGGGAGCAGGGGTTATGACCGGGACTACAGTAGTGAAAAAAACAGTTGAAAAAATGGAAGATAGTTTGGATAAAAAAACGATATCAGAGACGGAATCCAAACCAACCTTTACTCCAAAACCTTAACTTGAGGGGGGCAAGTAGGACAGGAATTTTCCGCACCCTAAAATGTCAGGCGACTTTCATTGCGATTACCCCCCACCTATCTAATTCACTACGATTAGTGTTACAATTACGTAATGTAACCTACATACTAGCACTCCTTTCTTGTTAACAGACTTAATGAAAATGCCTCAATTTGTCTGCTCGACTATCCAGTTGTGAACCTTATTACGTTATGTGTTTTGGTATCGTTATCGTAATTGGGAGATATAAGCATGAATCAGTATTTATTATTAACACCAGGCCCTGTGAACGTTGCAAGCAATGTGCGAGTAGCCATGGTTAAAAAAGACATTTGTCATCGAGAAACTGATTTCGATTGTTTATTACAAAGTATTGAAGGTAAATTGCTTAAAGTGTTTGAAGTAAAGGCTGTTGATGACTACAGGGCAGTAGTAATAACAGGATCTGGAACTGCAGCAAATGAAGCAATGCTCTCTTCGGTGGTTGGTGATAAAAATATACTTATTCTCTCTAATGGAGAATTTGGTAGTCGTTTACATGAAATTTCCAAGATCCATAACAAGAACACTTTTGTACTTGAGTTTGCATGGGGACAAAATCTAGATATAGAAATAATTGCTGACTATTTAACGCACCATCAAATTGATGTTGTGGCCATGGTTCACCATGAAACCAGTTCAGGCATACTCAATGCACTAAAACCTGTCGGCAAGTTAGCAAAAGCTCATGGCGCTATTTTTATAGTCGATTGCGTTAGCAGTGCAGGTGCTGAAGTGATAGATGTTGAAGAAAATAACATTGCCTTTTTTTCAAGCTCAAGTTCAAAAGCATTAGGCTCCTTCCCTGGTTTGTCATTTGTGATAGGCAAAACAGTTGAATTTGAAAAATTAAAAAATTATCCAATAAAAACGGCCTATTTGAATTTATATAAATTTTATACGTTTCTCAAAACAGTGTCACAAACGCCTAACACTCCAGCCGTACCGCTTTTCTTTGCACTTGAACAAGCCTTGAGCAATATACTCGAGGAAGGTGTCAGCAATCGTTATGCCGATCTAAAAAATAAAGCCAATTTTTTACGCAAAGGTATGCGAGCGTTAGGACTTAAGTTTCTGCTGAATGAACGCGATATGTGTTCAATATTAACTACTGTCTATGTTCCTGCTTATATCGACGTTTGTGTACTTCGTCGAAAATTACGAGATAAATCTATCATCATTTACGAGGGCAAGGGATGTTTTAAAAATAAAGTATTTCAGGTAGGAAATATTGGTGAGATATCTTTTGATGACATGCAATTTTTTTTGGACACACAAAAGGAAATTTTACAGCGCTACAACCAAAAGTATAAATCAATTACAGAGCCTCTTCGCAAACCTTTATTGACTGGCATTCAAACAATAATGGTGCCGTCTGTGAGTGTAATTTAGGTGAATATTTCTAATGAAAAATTAATCCGATTATGGGCAACTAAAAATAAAGATGATGAATGGTGGTCATCCTTTGTCACTTCTGTCTTAGCGATAATCGCTAATTATTTTTTGGTCGATATAAAATGGCTAACACCCAATATCATCACCTTATTATCATTTGTGGTAGCCCTCATATCCGTTGTGTTTATTGTGATCGGCGGTAGCATTAACTTTATCATTGCAGCAGTATTGATCCAGCTGAGCCATGTGCTTGATTGCATGGATGGACAAATGGCTCGCTATAGAATGAGCAATTCACCCGCAGGTAGTTATTATGACAAATTAACTGATCACATCCAGATTATTCTTTGGTTTGGTGCCGTTGGATATGCAGCCTACAGTCAATCTCAAAGCGTAGCGCCCATTTTTCTAGCATTTACTGGCGTCGCATTTTTTTCTCTGCGCGGTTACGTTAAGTATATGTACCATTACACTAAAATGGATAAAGACTCTAATCCATCAGTTATACAAAAAAACGATAAAGCCGGAATAGGTTTTAGTGTTTCGGATAATATTCGTTGGTTTCTAGCCGAGCAGCGTAAGATTCTCGATTTTGATGAAGGCGTATTTATTTTTATGTTATCTATCGCTTTAATATTCAACGTGCTGACACCCATGTTATTGGTTTTCGCGATAAGTCAATTATATTACGGGATAAAACGAAGTTTAGAGCGAGGAAGAAAATTAAAAAAACAAAATGAATACTAATAAACACAAACCGCAAATTAAAGCTATTATTCTTGCTGCTGGTGTAGGATCTCGAATTAGACCGCTTACCGATAATTGCCATAAAAGCTTATTAAAAATAGAAGATAAACCTATTCTAGAAATGATGATAAACAATATCCTGGATTGCGGCATTACAGAGGTCATCTTTGTCTTAGGTTATTTACAAGAGCAAATAAAAGCATTTGTCAGTAACAAATTTCCATATCTTAATGTTGCTTACCTTGTCAATGAAAACTACGCGGCTACTAATACCGGTTACTCTTTAATGTTGGCTGAAAAACATGTTGGCAATTCTTCATTTATCAAGTTTGATGCAGATGTAGTTTTTGATAAAAACATTCTAAAAAATCTCATAGAATGTGACTATGAAAATAGTTTATGCATCGATAAAAATATTCAGTTAAACACTGAAGAAATCAAGGTGATTATCGGGACGAATAATCTAGTTGTAAAAGCAAATAAATCAGTGCATCCCGCCGATGCTATTGGCGAATCTATTGGCATTGAAAAAATCAGCAACGCAACTGCTATTAAGCTTTTTGCAGAATTAAGATTGATGATGGAAGATAAAAGTAAGCATCAGGAATATTACGAAGCGGCGTACGAGCAATTAATAGAACAACAAGTACCTTTTTATGCGCTAGATATTACAGGCTTAAAATGGATAGAGATTGATACGCTGGAGGACTTTAATGAGGCCACTAATATCTTTGGAGAAATCACTGAAAAATAATAAAAAAATAATTTTATTTCTTGTTATTTTTAACTTTTTAATTACACCTGTAAAAGCCGAATATAGCTATGTTCGAGGTGATATATTTCATCTTTTATCTGATCCTAATAAAGCACAGGACGGCAGTTATCAATGGATAAAAGATGGTGTATGAGTGATTAATAATGGCAAAATAGAAAAAATAGGGGCCTGGAAAGATTTAAATAACAGCATTCTTGGTTCTGCAGATATTACGCATTATCCTTCTGGTTTGATTATACCTGGCTTTATTGACACCCATATTCATTATCCTCAGTTAGATATGATTGCCGCAAATGGCGGCGGCGATCTGTTGCACTGGTATAAATAAATATACTTTCCCTTTTGAAGAAAAATTTTCCGATAAAGCCTATGCAGAAAATGTATCCGATTTCTTTGTGCAAGAGCTACTGCGCAATGGAACAACAACCGCTCTTATTTTTACAACTGTATATCCGCATGCTACAGACGCTATTTTTTCTGCTGCAGAAAAGAAAAATATGCGCATCATCGCTGGAAAAGTTGTTGCAGATAGAAATGTTCCTGATTATTTAATGGAAACGCCTAAGCAAGCTTATATTGAATCAGAAAAATTGATTAAAAAATGGCATCATAAATCGAATACTCGCCTTTTATATGCCATTACACTTAGATTTGCGCCAACTACTTCACCTGAAATGTTTACCCAAATGATGCGGATAAAAAAACAATATCCAGATGTATATGTTCATACTCATATTTCAGAAAATAAAGCTGAAGTGAAATGGGTAAAAGATCTTTATAAGCAGCATGAAAACTACCTGGCAGTTTATGATCATTATGAATTACTAGGAAAAAATACACTATTAGCACATGGCGTTTATTTAACTCCCCCAGAGTTCAACAGAATTGCACAAACAAAAACAAGCATTGCTTTTTGTCCTACCTCTAATTTATTTTTAGGCAGTGGATTATTTGATTTTAATGAAGCCAATAAACATGGTGTGAGTATAGGATTAGGCACGGATGTAGGTGCTGGAACCAGTTTTTCAGCATTATACACGATGAATGAAGCTTATAAAGTAATGCAATTACAACAGGATAATCTTTCAGCTTTCCAAGCTTTCTATCTGGCAACACTAGGGGGAGCAAAAGCACTTAATTTAGAGGATAAATTAGGAAATTTTTTACCTGGGAAAGAAGCTGATTTTGTGGTATTAGATATCCAAGGTGCAACACCGTTATTAAAAAGACGCTTAACTTTTGCCGAGCAATTGGATGATAAACTTTTTATTTTAATGGCATTAGGTGATGATAGAAGTATTATTGCAACCTATGTCGCTGGTCAACCTGTTTTTATACAGAAACTGCAAGCCGTCCAGTCGAAGACACACGCGCTGCAATTGATAAATGGCTTTTAAATCGCTATAATTGAACATGTAAATTTCAAAGATAGAGTTTGAAAATGACAGATACGAAAAGAAATATATATAAATCAATAAGATACATGCTTGAACATTTTCCATGTGTAGCGATTATTGGGGCTAGGCAGGTTGGAAAATCAACGCTAATGCATCAATTATTCCCTGATGCACCTTTTTTTGATCTAGAAAGGGAAAGTGATTTTGCGCGCATTAGCCGTGATACTGAATTTTTTCTGCAGGATAACCCAACACCTTTATGCATCGATGAGGCGCAGCTGTGCCCACAACTGTTTGAATCCATGCGCGTTAAGATTGATGAGAATCGCAAACAACCCGGACAATATTTGATAAGTGGATCAAGTTCACCAGAATTATTAGGAAATATCAGTGAAAGTCTAGCGGGTAGGGTAGCGATTGTTGAATTAGGCAGTTTTACTACCGCAGAATGTGTGGAGCAAGGTGTGCCCGAGTTTTATTCACATTTACAATCTGGAGATTTCACACGGATAGACAAGATTAAAAGCAATATTACTAAACAAGAAGTTTATGATGCTTTGCTTTATGGTGGATATCCTGAGCCGTTTTTAAAACATTCAGAAAAACAATTTTATGATCTATGGATGGAAAATTATTTTCGCACATATATTGATAGAGATATACGACGTTTGTTTCCGCAATTAAATATGGATGCGTATAAACGATTCATAAGAATGCTTGCTTTTTCTTCTGGCGATTTAATTAATACGTCAAATTTTGCGATGTCGTTAGACGTATCTCAACCCACAGCCAAATCATATTTTGACATTGCTGCAGGTACTTTTTTATGGAGGAAGCTACCCAGTTTCCAAAGTAATCAAATAAAAAGCCTAATTAAAATGCCAAAAGGACACATACGAGACACGGGATTAATAAATTATTTGCTTAATATTAACAATATAGAGCAATTAAAATCACATCCTCAATATGGAAAAATATGGGAAACATTTATTATTGAACAAATTTTAAAAAACTGTGACGCGCTAATGATAAAGCATCAAGCTTATTTTTATCGCACACGCGGACAAGCTGAAATTGATTTGATTTTAGAAACGCCCATAGGTCTTATTCCTATCGAAATTAAATCAGGCATTAATATTCAAGAAAAACAATTGAAAACATTAAAAAATTTTATTGATCAATATCATTGCCCGATAGGCATTGTAATAAATAGCGCAGAAAATGTAGCTTTCTTGAGTGAAAATATTATTCAGATCCCAGTAAATTTTATTTGAATGGCAAGGCAACGAAGGACAATGCAATGAT
Organism: Legionellales bacterium; assembly: GCA_041660525.1. Taxonomy (GTDB): domain Bacteria; phylum Pseudomonadota; class Gammaproteobacteria; order JABCZS01; family JABCZS01; genus JABCZS01. Next base: position 15,792 of record JBAZWD010000002.1, read on the forward strand.
TACCGCTTATCTTAGTAAAAATAAATTCCAACCAGAAGTTGTAACGGTTGATAGTCAAGATATATTGAATGATGCACTTTGGATTGATCTTTTCAATCCCACTAAAGAAGAAGAACATCTGATTGAAAAAAAACTTAGATTAAGCGTGCCTACACGCGATGAAATGCAAGAGATTGAATTATCAAGCAGGCTATATAAAGAAAATGACGCACTCTATATGACGGTCGTCATGGTAGCTACATCAGACTCTAACGCACCCAAAAGCGATGCGGTGACTTTGATTCTTGTCAATAACATACTTATTACGATTCGTTATATTGAACCCCATTCATTTGTATCATTTATTGCACGTTTATCAAAACTATTGCCTGAACAATATAATGCCACATCCGTGCTCATTGGGTTACTTGATGCATCAATTGATAGATTGGCAGATATACTTGAAAATGTTTCTAAATTGTTAGATGATTATTCTCAAGCTATTTTCCAAAATAGTGCTGATGATAAATCTTCAATTCATCATGATTATAAACAGTTTCTGCAGAAAATTGGTTATAGCAGTGATTTATATACAAAAGTAGAGGAGAGCCTGACGAGTTTTAATCGGCTCATACTTTTCTTTGAAAGCAATGTTCACAATCACGTTAATTTAAACATACAGTCTGAATTAACAATTTTGCTCAATGATACTAAATCCTTAACTGAGCATGTTAATTTCATTTCTAATAAAGTGAAATTTTTATTTGATGCAACATTAGGAATGATATCGATAGAGCAAAATAATATTATCCGAATATTTACAATAGCTGCTGTTATTTTATTACCGCCCACGCTTATTGCCAGTATCTATGGGATGAATTTTCAGTTTATGCCTGAATTAAAATGGCACTTAGGTTATCCGCTTTCGATCATGCTGATGTTAATTTCAGGTTGGATACCTTATAAATATTTTAAAAGGAAAAAATGGTTGTAGAATGGGTATAACAGCGTCCTGAATCTTCATATAATCCATTCAAATAGTCAGTTATGTCAGTCATCCGAGTGTCTAGATTCGAGTGCAAATGATTGCATTTGATTAAGAAAATATGATACTATAAAACATGAAGAATAATTATAAGTTTGCACAACAACAAAGAGCAGTTTTAGAAAAAAATAATCAAAAAAAACCTCTCTCCGTTGACAACAGTAAACCTCAGACAACTTTTATAAATGCTAATACAGCACAAAAACCGATATCATTTATAACCAACAATAGCCCTTTAGATAACTATGATATTTTTTTCGAGTATGCACTTAAAACATTTTTTAATGGGTTAGATGCGGGACTTCTTAAATATTTACAAAATAAAGAGGGTGGTGAAACTTCAGGTGCCATGGGCGTTGTCTGTCTGCTCGTTGTTAATCAATTATATACAGCCAATACAGGCAAATTAGTGACACTGCTCTTGAGCCCGGGTGATATTACCGAGCAATTGGGTGTCATCCATGTGATCGATCCTATTCTTAATCCGATTGAAAAAAATCGTATCCTACAAAACTTCCCCCTTGGTACTATACCTATTTCCAAGATGGACAATGGAGAACTTGCTTTTCTGGAAGAAGGATCTTCACCTGAATTTTCATCACGTGCGCTAGGTCATGCAAAGTATAAGCCTTGGGGATTAATTGCTGAGCCTGATGTCACATCTACAGATATCAACCATGATAAAACATTGATATTTACACGCCGATCACATAAAGAAAACAAAGCACCTAATGAAACTTATGATGCTGTTTCCATTCAAAATTACAAGTTAAACTCAGAGACTGGAAATCCTAATCCCAACGAAATACATATATGGAGCAATTTTGAGATCTATGGCACTCAACAAAAAGATGTTTCAGAGTTTATAGAAAAAAATATTTTAACAGGCTTAACAGTAGTTTTGGAAAAACAACAAAATAAACAAAAAATTTATTCACAAATACTTCAAGATAATATTAATCTGCTTAATCAGATCAGTGGGGCTTATATATCGCCTGGGGCACAACCCTCAGATCTTTATGCCGTCTTGAATGATGCAGATAATCTAGATATTCCTGTAATATATCGTCAACTGGCCCGCTTGGTGCAAGAAGATGAAGAGCTTGCTGAAAAAATTACCCCAAGCATATTGAGATATTTGTTAGATGATACGACTGGCAAAAGTAGTATTTCTCAACACTCAAGTATTGTAGAAAAAATGCGTAAATTAGATGCTCAGTCATCGAGTTTGGCGATTAATAAAATCAATAATATACAAAAAATTCTAGAGGGCATTGAGCTTTCTTATAAAAAACAGACACAAAGATACCATTTCGGAGCTAAAATTATTCCCAGCACCCATGTCATGCTTACGGCATATGCTATCTGCGTGTTTAGTGGCATCGAATCTGGTAGTAAAGGATTTGACGATTTTATTAGTTTTATCGGAGTCGGAACAGAATATGGTTTGATGGCACCTGTTATTGGAATTGCTAATGTTCTTGAAATGGCAAATATTTTTTCAAATGCCTATACAGATTACGCTAACGATGATAACAATAAAGCCCTGATTAATTTTCTAAGTGGTGTACAACTGGGCGCTTTGACAGGTTTTGGTATTTATTTAGAAGCAACAGAGCAAACCATAAAATATATTGTCGATATTGCCGGCGGGTCTATTGCATTGGGTGCTTTGGCTTTTTATACAGCAATACGCTTTGCAGTTGCGCGAAAAAGAGCCAATGAATTACAACAACACATCGCTCACATTGATTTGATAGGTAGAGCAGGCTGGACAAAACCTAATCCGACTCCTTCAGAACAATTCGCTATATCTCAAATACAACATGAAACCAAAAAGGTATTAATGCGTTATGGTGTCGAAATAAATCAAGAAGCGCTTAAAAAATTATCATTTCCTGAAGTACATAGAATTTTAACCACTGCCCAAGTGCGCGAAAGAAAAGCAGCTCTATACTGGAGCAAAGCTACAATTTTTATAAGTATCGCGGCTGTAGGTTTATCTTTTTCAACAGTAGGTGTAGCGGGGGCTCTTTTTCTAGTCGGAATGATGGGCTATATGTACTACAGACGCGAACTTAAACAAGAAGAAGTTCATGCGCGTGCAGTGATTATAGGCGTGACTGGATATCTAAGTCATAAGAAAAATGACATAAGTAAACAAATCGTAGATAAATTTGACAGTAATACGCAAACGCCAGAAATTGATTTTTCTAATATCAGCATGGGTGATGATGGTGCTGTTGAAAGCGTGCCATTTAAGTGTAAAAAATGATTATTTTGATTTATAACCAATACTTATATCAAGTGTAACACTGTTGTCGCAGAACTATCAATGGCAAGCTATAAGCTTGCCATTTTTTATTATATGCTAAGGAGTAGGCGGCTTAGGTACCGATTGAGTTTTTTTCTTATCTTGGTCAGTGCTTGCTTCATTTTGCGAAGTATTTACAACCTTATCAAACACAGATTTTACAGCGCGGACAGCTACTTCTTCACATGCCTTTGTGGCAACTATTTCTAATCCTTTCTTTATATAGGGTCTACCCGAATTCCACATTGTTGTAAGCATTTTGATTTCCTCATTTTTTAACTTTCATGAATAAATCATATTGTTTTTTGAATTTTAAATTTAGCGTATGGTCTGCTACCGTTAGCAATACGGTAGTTTGCTATAAAGATTTGTGATATGATAAGCTTAGATCATAATCAGGAGATAACTAATTGAATAATATAGGTTATTTTACAAAAGACAAGGATTCAAAGTACCTAAAAGCGAGTGATAATATTGCTAATCTCTTTGGCTTTAAAACCATAGAAAGTCTTGAGGGTAAATCTGATTATGAGCTTTGCCCAATGTTTGCACGTTTTGCTGACGAATGTATAAATCATGATACTGAAATTATTACCAATCGTACCAGAGATGCTAAGCTGAGAATTTATAATGATAACGATGATATACGTATATTTTTAATTGATAAAAAGCTTGTGAAGACCAATAGCACATTCATTATAGAAGGTTTAAAACTGGAATTAACAAAAGATAAATTCGTTAGAACTTTAGTTCATGGCATGAATGCGAATGCAATTAATTTACATTATCATCATATTATGTTTTCAAATCGACAATCTGAATGTCTTTACTACCTTTTAAGAGGTAAAACAGCACCAGAAATTGCTCAGATTCTTTCTCTTTCTAAAAGAACAGTTGAGAGTTATATTGAGCATATTAAATATAAGATGAATGTTTATAACAAATCTGAATTGATTGAAAAATCATTTTCTTTGTACTATCAAAATGTAATTCCAATTAGTATATTGCAGAAAAATTTTTCTGCTGAATAGATGAACCTTTATTTTTCAATAGAAATGAAAAGATTTATCTATAATGCTCGTTGAATTTTTCGACTGGGATAATAGAACGTTTCATTTAACTGCTCTATAATTTAAAAACACACTGCATATCACAAACAAAGGATTGTAACCATGACCCTAGATCCCAATATCTTATTTACCCCATTTAATCTTCGTGGCCTTGAGTTAAGTAATAGGGTGGTTATGGCGCCTTTAACGCGAGATCGCGCTATACATGGAGCTGATGCGCCTCATACTTTAAATGCAGAATATTATGCGCAGCGTGCGGGCGCAGGGCTTATTATTTCAGAAGCTACACAAATTTCCCCTACGGCGAAAGGTTATGCTTGGACACCCGGTATTTATTCGCAAGAACAAGTTGCGGGATGGAAATTAGTAACGGATGCTATTCATGCCAAGAGCGGAAAAATATTTGCTCAATTATGGCATGTTGGCCGTATTTCTCACCCATCGCTACAACCTAATAACGCAGCGCCTGTTGCACCATCTGCAATTGCGCCTAAAGGACAATCTACGTTTATTGAAACAGGTGGTTTTGCGCCCGTTGGCACGCCGCGAGCTTTAGAATTATCAGAGATTGCTGGAGTGATTGACGATTATCGTAAAGCTACACAAAATGCTATTCAAGCAGGATTTGATGGCGTGGAAATTCATGCAGCCAATGGTTATTTAATTCAACAATTTTTAAGTGATGGTTCTAATCATCGGACTGATCAATATGGTGGTTCTATTGATAATCGCTTACGTTTTGCTTTGGAAGTTGTAGAAGCGGTAATAGCTGAAATCGGCGCCGATCGTACAGGCATTCGCTTATCGCCGGTTACTCACGTCAATGATACTGTTGATAGCGCACCAACTGCACTTTATTTTCCATTAGTCAAAGCATTAGATCAATTAAAACTCGCCTATATTCATGTGATAGAAGGACAAACAGGTGGCGCACGCGATGTGGGTGGATTTGATTTTCATGCCTTACGCAAAGTATTTAATGGCCCATGGATGGTGAATAATGGTTATACCCGTGAACTTGCGATAGAAGCCATTTCCAGCGGTTATGCTGATTTGGTAGCATTTGGCAGGCTTTATATTGCTAATCCTGATTTAGTGCAACGATTTAAAATCAATGCACCACTTAATGCACTTGATCCTAAAACTTTATATGGTGGCGATGCGAAAGGTTATACTGATTATCCTATTTTAAATAATTGATTTTGAGCTGTGGCATATCCCGATAAATGCGTTTTAGAAATAATAATAAAACGTTCAATTGCTGTGGCGTAAAATTGATTGTTAGTTATCTTATTGATATAATTGCCGTTTAATGCAACAAAATAGCATTCCAACGGAGCAGATTAGATGAAACGTATAATAACCGGCTATTTTTATGAAAAAACAGGGTTTTTTAGTGGATTTGCTTTCAATAAGGAAAAAGCTTCTAAAGAAATAACTTGGCCTCCGTCTGGCAGTGAAAAACCGTTTGTTGTGCTAGAAAATAATCGATTGATTTGTTATTTCCCTTATAAGAAAGATAGCTCGTACGGGCATGAAGAAAAAAACTACAAACAGGGTGGTCATGGTGGTTATTGGGTTGGTGAAGTAGAAAACTCTTGGGCACGTGCTGTCTATAATCCTAACAACAATAACACTAGTTATCAAATAATTAATTTCACTACACATACAACTGCACCTATTCAAAAAAAGTATGGTTGTGATGATATTATACCTAAAGATTTATCAACTCAAATTCAGCAATTATTTAATAGTGCAAATTTACATCTACCTAATAATTTACGAAAAAATTTATCATCATTCGTTCCCCATGGAGATTATCCTGATGTTAATCAGTTTAGTCTTGATGCACAAAAAGATATTGATGCGGCATTGCAAGGTGAGGATCATGCACTGGTTGACTTAACAGAAAATGAACAGCGACAAATATTGCAAGCGGCATTCAGTGGTAATAGTTATAGCATTTTATCGCTTTCCCCAGAGTTGCAACGCAAGGCCTATAACATTCGTTATTATCTATTGCCAGAGAATTTTCATAAGATTAACTCTAGCTCTTCTAAGGATTATGCTGCAGCGTATCATTATATTGTTTGGCGGTTTGCACTTGGTGATGAAACTTTGTGTGCGTTGGCCAAACAAGCATTATCAAACCACCAGCGTTCAGCCGAGGAGCAAAAAAGAACCTGCAGCGGTGCGTTTGTGCGAGAGATGTTTATAGATTTTTGCTCACCTCGTAGAACAATTGATTGGATTGATAACAGAGTATTTAATAAATTCTTTTATGATTCAATTTCAGGATTATCTCTTTGCGAATTACAACAATGCAAAGAGATGATAGTTTCTTATCGACAACCCTCAACCAAGGAGAATTTAAATTCAAATCAATTCAAGCAGCAAGTTGATTTTGATTTAAGAGCGATTGCGCAAATCCATGAAAGCACAGTCACAGCCCAAGAGAAGAAAATATATGATTTTTATGATGCGATGATGGCTGTTTTAGATAAACGAATTATTGAGCTCAATAAAATTATAAAGAGCGAAAGTTTTGAGGCGGGATATGCTTGGAAAGAGGATGTAATAAATTCAGCAGTGCTGCGCTCGATCACGGCAACACAAGCAGTCAATTTATTTAAGAACTTTTCAAGAAAGTTATCTTTTGAAAAATTACTTCTAGTATTAAAAAACGAAGGTTTTGAAGGAGTTCATTTCTTAAATTGCTTGCAGGACGAAACGCTCAGTAATGCTATTAATAACAATGTTCATTTAATTAACTCATGCTCTTTAAAAGAATTGAAAAACGAAACACAAGTGGCTCTGTTGTTGCGTTTATTCAAACTGAATATATCACATGTGAATCAGAATAAAAATCGCTTTCTTTCTCAAGTATTAAAAGATTTATCTACTCAAAAGCAAAATTCGCTAATTATAGCGCTGGGAGGATGGGGGAATATCATCGCTAACCCTTTAGATACAATTGTTCTTGCTAGTATCTTTAGCTGCTTTAAAACAGAAGACAAGCAAAAACACTTTAAGGATTTTTTTATTGAATGGCAGAAAACCATGCAAAAATCTTTTGCTGTACATAAAATGATACAATTGCTTTTCCCCGAAACAGAAAACGAATCCCTTGCATTAATTGAACAACATAAACCTACTGATAATTCCATTAAAAGAGAAACTAAATATTGCATAGAGCGTCAGAAATATCGTGATCAATATGCAAGCCAAAGGCTAACACCCAAGGATATATTGCAAAAGATTGAGAGTATCACGCCATCTAATTTAAAAGGAGAATCACCTCCATCATTCTATCTTAATGATATAAAGGATGATTTAATGAAAGCATTACTTTTTTTACATAAAACATTAGAAAAAATTGATACGGCGCATCAGAAACAAACATATACATTTTCCGAGAAAATCTTATTACCCGATGGCGAAACAGCCATGCTAATCATGTTGGCTATTGACATGATTGAGAATGAACTAATAGAAAAAAATCAGGAGAAAAATTATCTTGCAAAGAGCGCGAGTTTTACTCTGAAATAATTTTCTTCTTAGCTGAACGATGACGCTCGCGAAGTTCAATATCAATATATTTATCTGTAATAGCACTAGAGCTATGTCCTGCATCATCGCGCACATGTTCACGCGGACGAATTTTAACATCGTCAGAAATACCTGTGTGACGTAGCCAATGCACTGTTGCTTCAATTAAAGATTCTGACTCTTCACTAAGGCCATCTTTATTTAATTGTTCAATTGCGTTATCAAAACATGCTTGCACAAGCTTTCGAATATAATTGATACTAGTAATCGGTCCTTTGCCTTTAGTTTTAGGCAGTAAAGCAGAATTATCAGCAGGAGAGGGCAGTGCGGTTAATGACAAATGTATTCGCCAGCGTTTTAACGCATTAAGCATGGCATCACTCACGGCAATCTGTCTGCGCTTGTTGCCTTTACCAACGGTTGTAAACCACCAGTTGCCATCATTATCGCGTGCAAAATCATTCATTTTAGGTGTCCAGCGTGCTGTTGAAGCGAGCTCTGAAATCCGTAAATACATTCCATAAAGAGCAGACATAATAAAATAATGACGTTCATATGGAACGGGTTCAGCATCTGCCAAATCTTGGATGGTTTTAATCACGTATTGCCATTGTAACTCTGAAAGTCTACGTATTTGTAATGGCCCATGGTTTTTTTGAATAAATTTACTTTTTTGGCGAATTAATGCAACGGGATTCATTAATGTATAATCTTCTTGCATTAGGTAATTGTAAAAAGAGCTTATAATAGCGAAAAGCTCTTTAACAGCACCTTGCGATAATTCAAATTCTTTAGGATCAAGTTCAATACCTTTTCGGTGCGCGGCTTTTGAAATGGTTACAACAAAAGGACGCCATTCTGGATTGGGTACTGTTTGTCCATCTTTTATAATAAACTTAGGCGCCTTTTTTATGCCAATCCACGATTTAGGTGGGTTTAGGCAAAACCTGGTGAAAGCTTCGATATCTTCACGCTTGATGTCTTTAAGCGACTTAGCAGCCACCAAAGCGCTCCAATGCAGCAAACGTTCAACTTCACGTCGATAAGAATTAAATGTACCTTGGCTACCAGTATACGATTTTAGAAACCGCCAGGCATGGACCAAATCATCTTGGTTGTAATGAGCTGAAACTTGCGAAAAGTTAGCGCTTTGGATGTTCTGAATAGTATCAAATAAAGGTATAGGGATGAGATTCATACTACAATCCTTGTATTATATGCTTGTGGATACCCTTTGTATCTTAGGGGTGATTATAACTGTAATCACACTTATTATCAAATGCCATTCGCGAATTCAACTTTGTTTTTAAGCACATAATTTTTTCCTCACTGCTTTTTTTTATGCATGAATAGTTTTATTTTGGTTAATTTAATATGAAAACGGCAATAATTATCTATTGCCGTCCGTCATTTCTTTATTATTTTTTTTCCCATTGCAAACGTGGATAATCAAAACCTTGATTAATTTCCCACGTATTAGCGAAATCCCAATCCACATACGTCGCTTGTTGATACATTTCTCCTGTGGTTTTAGGTATTCCTGCTACAGAAGAAGTTTGGCCAGAAGCTATCGTATCCCAATAACTACTGATATCTAACGCGCTATCACGACGCGCTCCAACAAATCCACCGATAGACCAACTGTTTGTGCCACTTACTTTACCCACAGAATAAGAATTCCTCACCGAAGCTGAGTCCTGGATCCAACCAACAAATCCACCCGCAACGCCAATATTGTTGATTACATCGCCAGTAGCATAACTGTTTTTGATCACGCCGGCCCCATTGAAATTACCCACTAATCCGCCCGCACTGATACTCTGACTGGTGGTTAGACTTTCCACATCACCTGTAGCATAACAATTTTCTATCTGTATATTACCTGAGCCTAATAATCCTCCTGCTTCTCCACTGGTTGCGACTACGTTACCTGTGGCATAACTATTAGTAATTTGTGCAGAGCTACCGGCACCACCCACAAGCCCACCAATGTAGGAATTTCCACTAACAAACCCCTCAGCGAAGCTATTTGATAATGTAGAAGAGTATTCGAAACGTCCAATAATGCCGCCTACTCTAGTACTTCCAGATACCGTCCCCAAAGTATGGCTATTAGAAATATCAGAATAGACCACAGAACCCACTATCCCTCCTACCTCTGCATTCGAAGATTTTACAGTCACATCTACTGATGCATTCTGAATAGTATTTCTTGCAACAGAAGCGCCTTCTAAACGTCCCACAAGCCCCCCTACATGAGAACTATCTGCATTAACCTCACTTGCAGAAGCATTTACATTAGAAATTTTTGTTCCAGACTTTGCTCGTCCCACCAAGGTACCTACATATGATTTACCTATGATGTTGATATTATCCAAGTTCACATTGGTTATTTCTGCGCTTTGCGTTACTCCTTGTGTTACTCCAAATATCCCTACATGATCTTGCAAATGTCTGTTGATGGTAATATATGAGATCTTAAAATTATTGCCATCAAATGTACCTGTAAATGGGGAAGCACTGCTGCCTATTGGCATAAAACCACCGCCATCACCATAATCCCACAAATTACAGTTTATATTATCTATTACTAAAAAATGGTCATTTGGAAAGCCAATAATATTTTGTAACTCAGGACAATTGCGTATTTGATAAGGGTCTTCTTTCGTACCAGAACCAGCAGAAAATGCAAAACTGGCTACGGGTATAACAAGTAATAAAGATAAGCTAATTTTTTTTATATTTCTCACGATTAATTCCTAATTAAATGAAGTAATGAACAACAAATATAATAGACTTATTCCATTTGTATTGCTAGAGTCTGTAAACTTGGATACTGTGGACAAGATGCGGCGGATAGAAAACATTTAAGAAGAACATATTAGGGATTTCTATAAAACATGCTTATTTAGGGCCTTCTGTTATGCTGTTTCTCAGCCTTTTGTTAAATATTTCATTCGGCGTTGCATAGCTCAATGATTTTCTAGGACGATTATTCAGGTGATAGACGCTTATTACTGCCGTAACGTTTTCTGTATCTTTTTTTACCATGCCGTAAGTGTAAATATAACGCCCCGCCTTTTTCTTTGTCGGCTAAAATAAATTGGTAAATTCGCTCGTGGCTGATTGAAAATAATTGATGTCGCTTACCATATCCGCTAATTTGCTCTGTACTCCAATTTAGCTCAAGCTTTTCCATGACGATTTGTTGGATATCAGAGGTAAATGTTTTTGACTTGCGTGAATTCTCGCGCCTACCTTGGTAAAATCCGTCAGCTTGTTCTGGAGAATAGACACCATTCCAGCGGCGGTTTCTTTTAAGTTCTCTGGATATGGTTGCTGGTGAGATTTGCACTTCATTGTTGAATCCGCCTGTCATGCTCAATTTTTTAAAATCGACCGCCTTACGGCGGTCGTTAAATAGTTAAAAAGCCCGGACACAGCGAACTAAATGCGTACCGACCTTATTGCCAATGAACTGACCGCCGCTAAAGAAGTCGACGTTCGACGCATAATTGAAATTGAAGTCAAACTGCGACGAAGACCAATAAAGAGTGGGTGAAATCGCGGTTCCATGACTTGCTAATGTAACATTTACAGGAACGCTATTACTCCATAACGTAAGAAGCTCATCTCTCGAAGGAACATACCAATCATGATGACTATCGGGATAATTAATACAAGCTGTAGCAGCTGGGCTGAGTCCCGGGTTCATCACTGAATTATTCATATTATCGGTATTAGTTGCGCCACTATATAAAGCGGTAGAAGTCGTTACATTATTTTGATTAGGACTCCATTGTAAACTCCCCGCATCATTCAATGCAACAATTAACGTATCACCACCATTTGGGTCAATATAAAATACAACCCCGCCTTCGTCAGCTAGGTAATCCCCGACTTGAATAATAGTTGTCACATCAACTTCTATGCATCCTTTCTGTGGATTATTACAAAAAATACCATAATGCCGCTCTCCACTATATTTATCATCAAAATCTAGTTCATATAAGCCTACCGTACTGGTCGTGAAAGTGCCCTCAACTGTACACGAAACTCCTGGGGCTATAGACCCACTGCATGCGGTGGCGGTCACCGTTGCACCTGAAACAGAGATGGGGAATATTTGATATGACCCAAACGTCACGTCGGTCGTGTTTTTACAATCAAAAGTAAATGTAGCCGAACCTCCTGACGGACTGATAGTCGGTTTTTCACAATCCATGCCATACCCAAAACTCACGCCAGAAAACATCAGTAAAAAACTGATGAATAATCCCATGCTAAATGTATTTTTTCTCATGTTTTTTATTCCTTAATCAAAATTGTAACGCAGTGCGAGTAGTAGTTCTATATTCACTAATTCTGAACTGATACTGCCGACTGTTGGATAAGTCTGTGATGAACCTGTTTGCGCATCCCCCAAATCGCTGTAACGTGTTAACACACTGATAGTCCAGGCATCATCTTGTTCTGGAATGGTATAGTTCACCCCTACCCCTGCGCGCCAGGCAAATTCAGTGTTAGTTTCATCGGAAAAATCAGCACTTTCGCGCACGGGTACCTCGGTGTTGATTCTGTTTTCTTCATAATCGCTCATGCGATTAAAGGCAATACCAATGCCTGCGTCGATAAATGGGCTGAAATTGCACCAATCAAATAAATCGATTTGGCCATCCAACCATATGACTTGAGCGCTCACGTCATATTGATAATCATAATAAGGTTTTTCTTGATATTTAATGACTTGTCCATTGACATCTGTAGAGCCCACATATTCATAACCTATACCCAGGCGTGCTGTGGGAAACCAAGAAGATTCATCTTCATCATCTTCTTCATTCAGCGCAAATTGATAACCACCTGTTGCGCCGACGATAAATCCGCCTTCTCGATCATTAGTTTGATAATCATCATATAATGGAGGTAAGGGATCATTGGGCATCGGTACCGTATTGGTATGCGACTCTTCAATCGCAAAACCATAACCACCTTCTACAGAAACCCACCAACCTGAGTCTTCGGCAAAAGCCATGCTGCAAGGCAATAATAAAAAAATGAGGCCGCGTTGATAATAAGTTGTTCGCATCGTTAAAATCCCTTTTATTGATAATGTGATTTGTGGAAGTATAGCTCTTCTTTAAATGAATGAGCCTTTTGTTAAATATTTCGTCCAAAATGCGGCTATTTTACAACGCTGATTAAAAGTGAGTTGTTTGTATTTCATTTGCAATCCTTTGCTTTACGTTCAGCCATGTGTGATAGCTTATTCTATTTTAAAAGAATTACACTTCATTGTTGAATTCGCCGCTGTAGGTTGTCAAGCAGATATCTGGTTCATATCTTGTATAAACTTTCTTTAGCCTTATATTGGCTAGATTTTGATAGTACTTTTTCAGCAGTCTTATCGGTCAACCCCAACACTTGGTGATCATACCAATTGGTTATGCCGCCATTCGATGTTTGGGCCTTTGCTTTTTGTCATACTCTGTACCTTGAGTAAAATTAAATATTTGTAAAAAATTTTGCAATACATTATAAAAACTAGTGGAATTCGTTAAAAGACGCCAAATTCTTTGTATAGGGCGAACTAATAATGTTAAACATGTATCAGCTGTCATTTCAAGAACAGGTGAAATAATCAAACCCAATATTGCTAGTAATTTTTTCTCACCCTGCGCTACAGATATTCTATAGATATGCCCTGCTAAAATTTTTGCAGGCCAATCAATTAGCGCTGAAACCAAATTATCTCTTTCTAATTTAAATTTAGCTTTTTGATGAACATCGCTTTGCGGTTTAATGAGGTCAAATGATTTTTTAGAATTTTCATTCTGATTTACGAGCTGTTGATAATGATCAAAAACAATCTTAGCAAAAATGCCGACTGCAATTAGACCAGTGCCTAGTAATTCCAACACTGGCTAATTAGCAAACCACCGAGTACGAATGCGACAACGGAAATCCCTAGCCGTAGTTTTCTTTGTGTTCTCTTGCTACTGAAGTAAGCACTTATTCTAACATAGTAAGCTTAAGGAAGAATGAGGGGCATAAAAATTGATGTTAAACAGACTACATATGATTTACATTAGTCTTATTCTGTTTAACTTCTTTGTCAGCTTTATCTAATTCTTTGTCAATTTGTGTAATCCAGCCTTTCAAAAATTCTTCAGAAAATTTTGTTGACTGTTTTAGCAAAGCGGTTGGGATTTTACCTGAGTCAGTTTTAAGTGTTAGACTACCGCCTTCCTTTACTAAATATTTAAGCGCTTCCATATTTTGAGCATGGGCCGCGTAATGTAGGACAGTGTATCCCTTTTGAAAAGCTGTATTAATCAATTTTTTTACTTCTACACCAGATGCTTTTAGCTCTATTACATATTGCTCTAATTCTTTGATGTCCTTTGCTTGAGCAAGCGTACATAATTTATTAACATTAATTTTTTCCTTGAGTATATTCTGTGCTTCCTGATTCTCGGTTGCTATGGCAACATCGAGAGGTGTTTGATTTGCTTCATCCCTTTCACTAAAATTCGCTCCCGTTTCTAACAGATATTTAATTGCATCAATGTCATTACTCCAACAAGCATCGAATAGCGAGGTGGGAATGGTAACTTTTTTGACGCGAGCTTCTTGAATCCTGCCTTGTGAATATTCATAAGTGAAATCATAGCCAAATTTTTTCATCATCAAAGCATCTAAAGGTTTTAGTTGCGTATACAAGTTACTATTAGATCCATTAACAACATCATCGTTATCAAGAATCTTATCTATTTTGGGACTTACAATATTATTTATATGGTCATTTAGTGAACCGAGATTTCCTGTAGCCAACGATTCTTGAAGAGTATTAATTAATATTTCTTCAGTTATTTGATTTATTTCAACTTCATCGAACTGACCCTTAGAATGTATGATAGGTGTATTGTAATTTATACGAACACTCGGAATGCACTGTTGCTCTCCTATAGCATAAAATGCAGCTCCATTTATAACTAGAAACTTTTCACCATCGTTAAGTTTTTTTCTATAGGAATCAATATTAGTAATAGAACAATGAACGGATACCTCATTAAATTCCTTCAACGTTGTAGGCACATGATGGGTACCTATCGGCCAGATTTCGATACCACGTAGCCTTGCAGCACGATAGATCTTGATTTTCTCTTGAGCCATGTTGACACCTATCAACCTCAACTGACTTAGTAAATCTTCGCTGCCATCTTCCGTTGTTCTTCCATCAAGAGGAATTGAATTGAACTTTTCAAATGCACGATAGCAAGAGGACCCTGGCTCATCAACGTAAATATGTTTTACATTTTGTTTATAAAGGTTATTAATAAGGTCGCATATCAAATCGGATAAGTCTTGCCCTAAAATGCTGAACTCTATTGCTAAAAACAACCCGCTGTTATTACTTAATAAATTCTTACAAGCATCAACAATCCCGTTTTCGGAAAAGTTTTCTAGATTTTTAGGATCTGATGGTTTTATTCTTGAAGCTTTGGATAAATCAAGAGGTGTCATATCAAAACCATCTTGCAAAAATTTTAAAACATTCTGCTGCAGTCCTTCTTTAGAATACAAACTTTTCATATTTGCACTCAAATTTTTGAATTCATCGTTAGTAAAAGGTTTTAATTTCTTAAAGTCACTATCAAACTTAACACTACTGTTGTAGGCATCGGTATACCAGCGCTTATTGACATTATCCCATCCTAACTCAATTACTTTTTTCTTTGCTTTGTCTGTTGATTCACGATTATAATAAACTTCAACCTTGCTGCTATAGTCACCGGCAATGTGATACTCTCTATTTTTTTGACGAGGATGATTTCTTAAAATATTCCAATAGGTATTTAAAACAGCGCTCACAAAACCTTCATTATTTTCAACTTGACTCGTGGCATAACTATATAGCGTCATTATGTAAACACTCCAATTAATAAGAAGAATAATTTAGAAATTGACCATTATATTCGCCCTTTGTTAGTTTGTAAACCAGCATGTCACTGAAAGATATGGGGCTACTCAAATTACCAACGTCTCCCGCATGGACGTATTGATTGATGCCTGATAAGATTTAAACTGGTAATCATAAACCTGAAAACTCGCATAAGCTTGTTCAATCAACGCCATTGCTCGGATACTTATATAAACTTCGGCTTCATGTTGAGCTGCATAAAATAATTTTACCCAATCTAATTCGTCCACATAACACTCTGGATAATAATTTTCTAGTAAAAGAATTTCCAACGCTAAACGATTCGACCGAAATTGATATAGTTTATCAAAATCATCAACAGCCATAGAAAACTCTTGCTCTAATGCAGCTATTAACTGCTCTCGCAAGATACGAGCATAAGCAGAAAATGGTTTGGCTTTTTGCAATCCCATCTCATGAAATTGAAAATCATATAAATTAATAAAAAAACTAAAGCAATTAACGTCATTGTAAAATTCATCAGAAATGATGATGGAAAATAAACACTTTTCCAATAACGGATATAAACGCTTTTTTTGTGAACAACCTCGAGCGCTGCATAAGTGCGCATGTAAGCTCATAAACGTATGGTAATTTTTAAAGGATTTATAAGAACTATTGATATTCAGCTTGGTTATCATTCAACGCAGATTCCCTGTATTTAATACACGTCCATTATATTATCTGTAGATTGCTGGAGTTTTTCTTGAGTGGTTTGCGCCCGTGAGGCTATGTTTTTTAACTGGCCAAGTAAAATCATGTCAATCTCAACTTTTCTCTATTTTATTTTATAAATGCAAAAAGGCCGAACAAACTCTTATTTAACTGCCTTTACGTGTTATTATTACAAGGAACAACCTACCCGTCAATCTTTTTCCTACTCAAATCTTATAAAATCTGATCATAAATGACGACAATATCTTACAGCAAGTGCAGACATTGTCGATTGCTATAAAAAACCCAGCGCTCTACAATCTAATCTCATAAGCCCTCAGGTCGAAAGATTAATATCTAACGAACCAACAATAATTATAACTATAGGGGTATACAGATGATAATCTCTTTGCCAATTAGAAACCTTCCCAACCACCTATTTAACTTTACAATACAAATGGATAAATTATATAAGTGTTTTGATAATTTCAATATGGAACTTAACAAGTTAAATGATTTACCTCGCTATAATAAGACTAAATTGTTAACAACTTTGCAAAATACTTTAACAGAACATGCTCGTACACTTGCATTGCTGCAACAAAAAGTAGATGCTTTGGTAAATTCCGATTCACCTACAGAAAACCCTGAAAAAATAAAATCTTTAGATCATCAGCTTGAAGAGCTAATACAAGTTGAAAAACATTTAATGACGCATATTAAGAGTGCGCAACTTAGTTTGGCTAAATTAGATAGACCCTTAGGTATACCTGCATTTTATAAGACTTACCGCTTGTTTTAATATAATATTTTAGTCACATCGCGATGTATTTATAATTTAATTTTGTTGATCGGTAGCAGTTGACTCATCGAGTACGCGCTTCATCATCCATTACGTCTCGCAGCGGTTTGTTAACTGGGATTTATTTATAGTTCACACCTATGATATTGCATATCCTGATGGTGACAAATCATTAAATTTCTCTCGTGTCTGCCATGTATCGTATATGATTCTCAAATTAATGATTTTATCGAAAGTATCATTAAGCTCAAATATGTCGACCACATCAAATGGTGCTGAGGTATTATTACTTAAAGTCCAATCGTAGTGAAAATATGCTGCAGCACTTTTATTCACTTCATCGGTAAAAATATTAATCAATTTAATTTTAGATTGTGTGGTATCTTCGAATAATTTTCTATAAAATTCCTTAGCGTCTTTTTTGCCATATAATGGTGAATATACAATTGCATCAGGCTCAAACAGATTAATTAATTTATCGTAATCTGCTCTTTCAAGGCAATCTAAATATTCTTGAATAAGATTTTGCATAGTTATTTCCTATTGATGCCCTTTTAGAATTCACTTAGACAAAAATCAACCGCATGCATTGTTTGTATTTTCACGGGATCAATAATGGGTAATTGCGATGTATTTTGATTCACAACAAGTGGGTATTCGGTACACCCTAGCACAACTGCATCACAATCTTTATATTGGCGAATTAACGCGCTAAAATATTCTTTTGCTTGTTCAGTTACTTTATTTAATATTAAATCCGTGTGTATTGCACGCATTTCATTGCGCTGCGCTTCATCTGGAATGATAACATTAATACCATGATCTTCTAAAGTCTTTGCGAAAAAACCATCTTCCAAAGTAAATTTAGTCGCCAGCAATAATACTTTTTTGTACTTTAGGTCGGTGATATATCTTGCAGTGAGTTCTACTGCGTGAAATACAGGGATATTATAATGTGCATCGACTTTAAACATGTCGTAATATTTATGCAAAGTGTTGCAACAAATGATTGCGCAATCAGGCTCGAGTGCTACTAAACCAGATAATTCTTGCCTGAGGATTTGAGCTGTTTTCTCATGATCTTTCCCATAGGTACTATTGATCTCATGATAATCAATACTTTTTAATATAATTTTTGCACTGTGACAACCGCCCAAGCGCTGGTTCACTAATTCATTGAGTAACGTATAATAAGTGATCGTTGAAGACCAGCCAGTCCCACCTAATAAGCCTATAGTTTTCATATGTTAACCGTGATCTTTGAAAAATCTATTGTATGCTCCACAGTGCTTATTATAACCGAGGTTTTCATAAAAATGCATGTGTCTCCTTTTTGTATTAATACATGGCGCATGGCAAGGTGGATGGTGTTGGGAAGGCCTTGCAACGCTTTTGCGCGAGCAAGGACATCAGGTTTTTACTCCTGATCTTCCTTTTACCGACCTCTTCCTGCTGTCATGCAGAGTTTTTTTCACAATAGCCATTAACAATAACGACCAAAGATTTCCAAAACATATCATCTGCTATTCCTGCTTTATAAGGCGCATTGTATATGAAACGAGTCATTTCTTGACGAAACTCATGCATCATTTTAGGATCTGTTTTTAAAAAATTATTGCGTTCATTCATCAATGTTAAAAATTCTTGATAGTCACGGTTATGATCTTTAATTTTAAGCGGAATCAACTCCATTTTTCAGTCTCAAATTACTAATGCCTCTTGCATAGACGTATTGATTGATGCCTGATAAGATTTAAACTGGTAATCATAAACCTGAAAACTCGCATAAGCTTGTTCAATCAACGCCATTGCTCGGATACTTATATAAATTTTTAACTGCCCAAGTAAAATCATGTCAATCTCAACTTTTCTTTATTTTATAAATGCATAAAGGCTGAGTAAATTCTCATTTAACCGCCTTTACGTGTTATTATTACAAGGAACAGACTTATCGTCAATATTTTTTCTTTATAAATCTTATAAAATCTCATCATAAATGACGAGAAAGCTTACAGCATTTGCCAAGCTATAATCGGGCTACTGATTATTGAAACTTTTTCCTTGAAACAACTCTTGTCGTACCTTCATATCTTTATCATCATTTTTCTGGCCACTTTGTTGCTGCTCTCGAAACGAATCCAATATCGGCACTGCTGTATTCACAAAATCTTGCAGCTCAGCTAATTGACGTTGAAGTGATTCCAATGTAGCGCCAACAGGCATCACCCCTTGCGCTGTATTAACTTGGGTACTGCTTTGTAAACTCACTGTTCCATCGCCATTGTCTACTGCATGTGAAGAATGGGGGTTTGATTGGGTTGTTTGTTTGCGCAATATTTCTAACTGGCGTTGTGCTTCATCAGCTTTTCTCTCTGCTTCTGCAGTCTTTTTTTGCATTGTTTCCCATGCTTCTAGAGTGATCGTAAGTGATTGAGTTGCAGTAGTAATAGTGGAAGTGGTTTGCTGTATAACAACTGCAGATTGGATAGATGAATGATTGTAATCATTTCCCATAATCACGCGCAATAAAACAATGACACAATCAGATGTATTGATCTTAGAAGGTCTTGCATTCTCTTTCATGTAGCTCAATAATTTTTTTGCATCTAAAGTCGCACGAATTTCTTCTGCAGATAAAATTTCTCCTGATTTAATGCGCGTTAATAATGCATTGCAGTTTTCTTTTATTTTAGAAAAAGTTGTACTTGTATCCATAGGTAAACCATTTTCAAGCGACGCCTTTAAAGCAAATGTGAAATAACGCGCTAGCGTTGCTGCCATAAATGCCATTTCATCTAATCCAGCCCAACCGGATAATTTCTTCATGGCAATTAAATTATTGCGGCTATCTACTGCTTCAACCACCAATGCAGCAAAACTTAAAAATGGCGCTGCAGGTGGACATAAACCACCCGCAAGTGTGCTAATGCCACCGGATATGTTAGTAGCCATGCCGTTTGTAGCATCCACTTCAGTTGAACTAATTACTTGCGCGGCAAAAAGTGTTTGACCAAATATAGTTTTAAATGCTTGATAATAAAGATTTAGATGTTTATTTTCTTGAATATAGGCGATTTCTTTTAAAGTTTGTTCATCTAATCCAGTTTGTGTTTCAACAACGGATAAACGTTGAGTCAGATCTTGTTGACTCGCTTGGAGCGTAGTTAAAATGGGTAGGACCTGATTAAGATTTACTCCTTGTTTTTCAAGTGTTTTTAATTGTTGCAAACTTGATGGAGATAAAGCTTCTAAGAAAACATTATATTGTTGTGATACAGGGTTAGTGAGTAATGGTGCATTATTATTATTTGCTAATGTCTGTTGAGAAGATTCAGAATTATTTCCACTGAACCATTTGGTTATTTTATCTAAAATACCAGGTGATGTAGGCACACCCTCCTTTGGGGTTAAAGTAATCTTCAGCGGATTCTTTGTTTGAGGTAAGTGTTTCTCTTGATAGAATTCTAATGTCTTGCGCATAATACTATCAAAAGCTTGATCTACATTGTGATTATCTTTAGCACTAGTGATAAATAAAGGGTAATTTGGGTATTTTTTTTCAAGAGAAGTTATAATTGTTTCATCAAAGTCCTCTCCCGTGGAATACTTAAGATCTGACTTAGTTATCACAAGAAAAATAGGTGCATCTTTTGGCACGAATGTTATTGTTCTATCAATCCAATCATATTTAAAATCTTTTGTAGGTGATATGCATAACATGAGCCCCATACAATTGCCAGCAAATTTACGAACCGTTGAATCGTAACGTTCTTGCCCAGCACCATCTTTAAACATATATTTCACAGTGATGCCATCTATTTCTTTTATTTTTTCATAATGCGTTACGGCTATTGTTAGCGATGTATTTTGTCGAAACTCATTTTTAATGAAGCGATCTAACAGAGAAGTAGACCCGCCATTATTATCGGAGCGACATAATATTGATATTTCTACTTCTTGTTTCTTGTTTTTATTATTTTGCATATTTCGCTCCAGATTTTCAGCCTTTCTTAACCCCTTCCTCTATCCTTGCCCCAATTTGCGAATCAATATTTTTCCAATACTCAAAAGCTCTCTCTAGTACTGGCTGTGTTACGCCATCTTTCTTTTTTCATAACAATTTATTCACACTTTAAGCAAAACATGCTCATTGTTTTAGCATGCTTCAATATGCATAGTCAACGTTTTAATAAGTTATGTTACTGTGCGAGTATTTAGTTTGATTATTCGATATTAAAAATTTTAGGATTTTAATTGAGTTTTTGCAGTGTTATGTATATTTTCTTCAGGAGTGATTGCAAAAGCAGTTTCATCCATTTTTTTTATTATGACAGTTAATTTTTGATTTTCAGGATAAGTCTGTAATGTTTGTCTTAATGTGCAACGCTTGAGAAATGGGGTTTCTTGAGAGTTGTTTGCTTGTATAATCAACCCTCGTATAAATTGACAGAGCTGCGGCTCCGTATTAGATTCAGCAATTATATTTTTTAAAGCTTGTAAATCTTGGATAAGTAGTTCGTCTTGTATGTTTAAAAAAGTTTTTTGCACGTTTTCTAGCATCTCGACTAACTCCGTATTCAAATACCCCTCACAATCATTTGTAAAACGAAGTTGATTAACTATTTTGTTTTCATTGAAAAAAAATTTTCGCGCATTAGAACAGTGTGTATGTTGCGTAAAATCATAGGCAGATTCCTGTTGTAAATTCACATAATCCCAAGGCATGCAGCGCTTCTGTGCAGATAAAACTAAGACATTATATCGGTTATTTTTATGCAATGATGTAACAATGCTTTTTAAATGCGCGTTGCCCACAATACTGACTTTAAACTTATCGAAAAACAAATCATCGGTTTTAAAATCCAATTGACTATTCATCACATTAACCATTGCACGATCTATATTAACTAATGCATCGTCCATTTTTTCATCCAGTTCTTCAAGTTCTTGTACCTGCTCGACTTCTAGGTTTCCTATGCGATTTTCTATATATTGTTGTGCTTTTTCTTTAAATTCTGTTGTTAGTCCATGCCATTCATCTCTGAAACCCGCTCCCTCTAGTGCAATACACTGGACGTTTCTAGGTGAAAAATGATTTACCAAAAAGCTCATGTTTGCTCTAGTAAGATAATTTATAGGATTTTTTTCCTCGCAAAATCTTTTTAGTGCAGTATTTTTGAGTTCTAATAAAAGCTGCTTAAGTCCAAATTGCAAACCGATTTGAATGACTATCAATTCCATCAACAAATCACTTGCGCTGTTATGGAACTCTCCAATGACAATAAGAAATGGTTTATTGGATTTTCGCATGTGTTCAATTATGAGTTTAAGTATTTCTGCGTAAAGTTTTAAGCAATCATCTTGGTTAAAGATCGAAAATGTGTTTTTTGAATTTTCATAATATTCAAGCGTGGGTTTAAATGTTGAGCGAATCTTATCAAGAATAGTATCACTTAACATTCTTTTCCCTTGCTCAATCAGCCGCATTTGATCGCGTAGCATATGCGGAATTTGTCCTTCACGATATTTATACTCATGTGCATTTTTTTGAAAAATTGTAACTTGCATATTATTTATCTCAACACATTCAATTGTGCTGTCACACTCATTGGGAAATATTGTCTTTGAAAACCTGTCATATATCGTCACTAAAGAAAAAATTCGTCCACCTTCTTCGAATTGTTTTTCATAAAAACTCATTGTCATTTCATTTCTAGTTATTGAAAAATTGTAGTTCTTATCTTTCAATATTTTTAATGCTGCTAAAAGAAGGTCGTATTCCGTATCAAATGGGTTTGATAGAGGATCAAAAATATCGCGTAACCTATCAATGCCATCAGGTCGACGTGTAACTGTCTTATAGCCTTGCCCCTCCCACTTAGGGTCCATGACTTCTGCTTTAAGAGCAGAAAGGAATTCTTTTATTCGTGGCAGTAGTCTTTTATTTATAATCTCTTGATTTCTCATGAAGTTCTTTTCCTAAAAAAGCACTTTAGCATGCGAGCTAACTATATGTCAATATGATGAAAAGAGAATAAATATAGTTTTCTTCAAGTGATTTTTCTCATTTTTTAGCGCAGTGGAGTAAAGAGATAATGCTATTAATCACAAAGCTTCTCCAAGAGTTTGATTAATATACGAATTGACTGCATAACTTTTCCCTCGACTCAACAATAGGTTACACTAAATGCAACTTAATGTTGAGTATTTGGCAAGTTTATCTGCATGTTTTCTAACTTTTCTTAATCCCCTCCTCTATCCTTGCCCCGATTTGTGAATCAATATTTTTCCAATACTCAAAAGCTCTCTCTAGTACTGGCTGCGTTACGCCATCTTTCAAATGTCCAACCACATTATTGACTAATCGAGTACGCGCTTCATCATCCATTACGTCTCGCACAAGAGTACCTGCTTGTCCAAAGTCGTCATCATCCCTGCGAAGGGTATAAGCTTCTCGCACAAAATCTCCTTGTGCTTCCCAAGTTGCGACTTCTGGATTTTTTGTACTATCGGCTTGTGGACCACCTTTGGAATTAGGAGCGTAAATAGGATCGCGAGCATTTTCAACACGCATCAAACCATCTTTACTGTAGTTATGAACGGGGCATTGCGGTTTGTTAACTGGGATTTGTTTATAGTTGACGCCTAATCTTGCACGATGTGCATCAGCATAAGCAAAAACTCGGGCCATCAGCATTTTATCTGGGCTAATGCCAGTTCCAGGAACCATGTTATTAGGTTCAAAAGCAGCTTGTTCAATTTCAGTATGATAATCAGCAGGATTACGATCCAAGGTTAACTTGCCCACTGTTATCACAGGGTAATCTGCATGTGGCCAAACTTTGGTGAGATCAAAAGGATTAAAGCGATAAGTTTCTGCGTCTTTAAACGGCATAATTTGCATCTGTAAAGTCCAACTAGGATGCTCACCGCGGTTGATTGCTTCGTAAAGATCACGTGTATGATAATCACCATCAATGCCCGCAAGTTTATCTGCTTCTTGTTGTGTTAAAAATTCAATTCCTTGATTAGTTTTAAAATGATATTTAACCCAATATTTTTCACCTTGCGCGTTCACCCACATATAAGTATGGCTAGAATAACCATTCATATGACGCCATGATTTTGGAATGCCACGATCGCCCATCAGGATAGTGACTTGGTGTGCAGATTCTGGCGAAAGTGTCCAGAAATCCCATTGCATATCATGATCACGTAAATTATTATTCACGCGACGCTTTTGTGAGCGAATAAAGTGCTGGAATTTCATAGGATCACGCACAAAAAAAACTGGTGTGTTATTTCCAACTAGATCAAAATTTCCTTCTTTCGTATAAAATTTCACTGCAAACCCACGCGGATCCCGCCATGTATCAGGACTCCCCCGCTCTCCTGCAACAGTTGAAAAACGAATAAGAACATCTGTTTTTGTGCCAGGTTGAAAAACACTTGC
Source organism: Legionellales bacterium (assembly GCA_041660525.1). GTDB lineage: Bacteria > Pseudomonadota > Gammaproteobacteria > JABCZS01 > JABCZS01 > JABCZS01. Next base: position 40,642 of record JBAZWD010000002.1, read on the forward strand.
TTTGGTGTATTTGCTTACGTCGGCAGTCACTTCAAAATGTCCAAATGCGCCACCACCTTTAGCATGCGGCTGACGTTCAGGAATTTTTTCACGATTAAAATTCGCCATCTGCTCTATTAAATAATGATCATGTAGAAGGATGGGGCCATTGGGACCAATGGTAAGAGAATGCGCATCACTTGGCACAGGTATCCCTGCATCGTTAGTCGTGAAACTTGGCTTGTTGTCTTTATCTAGCATGTTAACACCTTCGTATAGAATAAATTATTATCGCTCATTCGATACTATACTAAATAAGAAATATAAATTAAAGGTGCACTATGTTATTTAAAGCGCAATGGTTAAAACCATTTTTTGTTTTTTTGATACTTACTTTTCTAGCTGCATACTCTGGCAGTCTGTTTATGCCGGGATTATGGTATGAGGGTTTAATAAAACCTACGCTGACGCCACCCAATCAAGTCTTTCCCATAGCATGGACCATTTTATATTCTTTAATGGTTATTTCCATGACTTGGGTTTATGTGCTTGGTCATGGAACAAATGCATATAAGCATGCGCGTAATTTATTTCTCGCGCAATTATTACTGAATGCATTATGGTCCTGGTTATTTTTTGGCTTGCATCAACCCTTATTGGGATTAGTGGATATTGCATTTCTTTGGATGCTGGTTATTCTGATGATCTATGCTTTTTCTCGTATATCTATGGGTGCTGCTTTATTACAAATACCCTATTTATGTTGGTTAAGTTTTGCAGCCTGGCTCAATTGGGGAATTTTGAGTTTAAATGTGTAGCTTCTCATCCCGTAAAATACATGCCAAAGAGTTTGCCGATACTGTAAGTGACGCTTGCTGCGGCGAGTCCGAAGAGTACTTGCCTCACGCCAGAAAAAATAACTTTTTTACCCGTATATAAAGTAATTGATGCGCCTAAAATAAATAGCGCGATAAAACTTAAGCCAAGACTTAGCAGAATCGCAGTATTTCCGGTGATAAAGAAAAATGGCAACACAGGTACAATCGCACCCATAGAAAAGAGTGCAAAAGATGTGAAAGCAGCTTTCCAGGCGGAACCGCCCAATGCTTCTTTATTTATGCCTAATTCTTCTTTTACCAAGGCATCGAGCGCAGTATCCTTATTGGACATAACATGTGCGGCTAATGCTTTTGCATCAGCTTCCCCCATTGCTTTAGCTTGATATAACAGCACTAATTCATTCATTTCTTCTTCAGGCGATTCTTCTAATTCCTCTGCTTCAATATCAATTTGGCGCTGATACAACTCGCGCGAACTTTGGACAGATAACCATTCCCCTAAAGCCATAGAGATGGCGCCTGCAAGTAGACCTGCTATTCCTACCATCAATACACCCGTGTGTTCATTTGCTGCACCGGCAACTCCCATGACTAGGCTTAAGTTGGAAAGCAATCCATCGTTGGCGCCTAATACCGCAGCTCTTAATTCATTACCCCCTACTGATTTATGTTTGCCTTCAAATTTTGATAGTACATTACCACTCACATTCATATTTTCTTGTGCGGATATTTGTTGAATGATATTTAAATGAATATTTTCTAAACCAGTAATTTTTTCGCCCTGGGCAGTTTTTTTGTTAATAATGGCTTGTGAGATTTGACGCTCAAGATTAGTGAGATTGGAAACAATAAATTCATAACCAAAAAATCGAGCAAGCCTAATTTGCAGACGCGCTCTGAAACTGGGAGCTGGCTTTTCAAACGTGGGTAAAATGGCATGTAATTTTTTTAAAAACTTTTCGGCGTGATGGCTTTCAAATTCGGACATTTTTTGAAAAACTTGGGACACGATCGGATCAGTATAATGTTCAGAGAGCATTTGATATAAATAAGCCGCATCGATCTCAGTTTGTAATTGTTCTTTTAATTTTTTACTGTTTAAATTTGATGTAATCATAAAGTTTTTTGCTCTTAAGTATCACGCGAAATCTAAGCTTTTTTTACGAAACAAGTTTTAAGAACAATTGTATTTTTGCCGCTGCCGCATTCAATTTCTTCTGGGTTATTTGTGAGGCGTATATTTTTATATAAAGAGCCTCGTTTAATCGTCATGGATGCACCTTTGACTTTTAAATCTTTAATAACGGTTACATTATCACCTTGGTTTAATTCAATACCATTGCTGTCTTTTGTGCTCATGATTTTACTCCAAAATTTGATAGACCCTTCCATTATACCAGATGATTACGCTTTGTTGATGAATACAATCTTTGCATAATGATATCTATTTGTGCTCCAGCTTTTAAGGTAATAGGCTGATAATGCCCAACTTGGCTCCCATTCATATTTATGAATTCATGATGCAAAAATAAAATGGGATGCGCGTTATCGCCTATAGGTGGCATTGGATTCTTATTTGAAATAATAACGATTTGTCGTTGTAAAGCAAATGCTAATGCACTGATTTCAGTATCATCAGCATGATTGAATGTACCTTCCATGGTTGTAATACGTACATTTAATTCTGCTTCTCCACCAGGAAAATGCGTGAGAAATTGCGCAGGATTCTCTCTCATATAATCCAATGCCCGTTGCCTCAGGTTGCGCGCATTATAATTACTGCCCATAAGTTGTGCAATAGAATGAAATAAACAATCACCATCGGCAGGCGCACTGCCTATTCTTAAATCTTGCAATAATGTTGGAGTATGCGTGGATAGTCGTGAATTATCCTTTTTCCAGACATTTGTAACTAAAGATGTAACTGTATTATTTGTTGTTTCAGCTTGCGTAGGCGCACGCCTAGTAGATGATAGATGCGTTTTCACTTCCTGAGGTTTAGTTCCATAGCAACGTATGACACCGTCTCGATCAATAAAACCCAATAGTTTCCCTTTGGTAATAGCAGCATCATTGCAAACATTGATCATTTGTTGAGAATAGAAAACTTCAAGATGAGAGCGAATTTCTTTTTTATACCGCCTATAGTTAGATGTCATTTTTAGATGTTGCGGGCTATTTAAATTTTTTTCAAGATTTTCTATAGATAAACTACGGCAAGCTTTAAGCTCTTGCTTTGTAAAAGCTGCACTATACTGATTCAAAAGTTCAGATGTTCTGCACCCTTCTTTTTTTATTGCTAAAAAAAGTTCTTTATGCGCTGTAAAAACTTCTTTTGCAATACCATATATTTTAATATATTCATTATTCCAAGAAGTATTAAATAAGTCGCGAGTGACCAGCTGCTGCGGGCGATAACAGTTGGTATAACTTTTCTGAAAATATTCATATTGTTCTTTAGTTAAGCCAAACATTTCCTCATGTTCTTTTTTCCAATTCAAATGAAATGAAGGATATAAAATTGGAAACTCAACGATTGAATCATCAGCATCGATTCCGCCAACAAATGCCACTTCAGTTTCGCATAAATAGCGAGGGTTTAAATTAATTTTTCTAGCAGTGCTTAAGTTTAATACATCAGATGTTGTGTCACCTCGATATTTACTCAAGCACTGCATGATAATGTACACCACACCTAATTGTGGATATTTACTTTTACCATCAGGGCGAGTACGTGAATCTGCGCGTACACTACGCGTCAGCTTACTATAACTATCACCCAGGCCATAGCAGATTGCTTTTTGCGGTGTCTTTCCTGTGCACACAAAGATACTTTCTTTGGGCGTGTTTTTATCAAAAAACACTTTATATTTCTCTTTCTCAAAATCAGTCACTAATAACTTTTTCTTGTATGTGCGAATATGTAGCCAAATTTGCTTCCAAATATCAACCTGAGTATTATCAGCTTTATCTTTTACTGAAGCAGTATTACTGGCGCGCTGTTGAATAAAGTGCGCCGGGCTTTCGAATTGCCGCTTCTTCATTCTGGTTTTTTCAGGGCAGGCTATTTCAATTTTTTTAGAAAGGATATCCCTCCAAAAATCTTGCACTAATTTGCGGTTTTTATCTAAGATGACCAAATTTTCATTGGAAATTTCTTGCAAAAAATCTACGCCGCTCATTGCCAATACTTGACGAGAATAAATGCCCTCTTGTGCCAGCGATTTATTTTTATATTGTTGGCGCAGTATGCCTTTATCTCTAAAATCAATTAAAAAATTAGTACCACTATTTTTAGAACCAATTAAAAAATTAATACCACGAAAGTGCGGAATCATAATGCTTGATTCAGGGGTTTTTCCTGAGACAGATTTAAGGCCTAGCGCACTTAATGATTCGATCTGTTCTAGCTTGGTTGCAGATAAATTGTTAGACTTATATCTATGAACAGCATTTTTCATTAATTCAATGCCTTCTGACTCATCATCACTCTCTTCACTAGTAGTATCTCCATCAGAAACATCATCGGCGAGACGTCTGAGATATTTTTTTGTCTCGCTTTTATCAGCTGCAAAATTTGCAGCTCTTTTACGATGCCCATCTTTTTTAACAATCAATTCTGGTCTCGCACTTAACGCAACTAATCTTTCAACAACGTCAACACTCAAATTTTGTGCAGCCTGATGTAGCGCTGGAATATTGCGTTCATAATTTTTACCAACGAGATCCGTCATAAGCTGATCAGATAGAATATGTTCAGGAGGTAGATGTGTAAACGCTGGACTTATCTCGAGCATTTCATTCACTAATTCTTGACGATGCATTTTAAGGTGCTTATTTTTATCAAATTGATTTGGATCTATTTGAATCTTCTCTTTGGTATGCGCATCAATCAGTAGATCAAGAAAATCTATAACATCATCCTCTTGTTCTTGTTGTAAGATCAACTCGCAAATTGTCTCACCACTTTGAGTCTTTAAGGCGAAGTCAACGGATAACGTTTGTGCATTTTCAATGAGATGGTTAAAAATGTAATCCCAGCCTTCTTGACACGAAAGCTGAAGAATATTTTTGCCCTGATAAATATAGGTATCGACGGGTATTTTTTTATTTTGATATAGCTGAAAAAATTCTTCACATAATCCCGGGGCCCCTTCCTCATCTACACACTGCGCTATATTGTATAGCATGTCATATATATCTTCCTCGAGATCAATATTTCGTTTAAATAAAAACATCAACATTTGTGCATAAACACGATCACTACTTTCTTCTGCAAGCTCTTCAATAAGCTCGCGCACAGTTAGCCCCTCAATCCCGCCTCTGGAATCCTCTGTCGTTTCCGTTTGATCTGCGCCATATTCTATTAATAATTTAAAAGCATCTAATTGCTTGTTAAGTACGGTTTGATGTAAAGGTGTATATTGTGCTGAACAACTAATCCAATCTAGTTCACCAGGTGATTTCTCCAATAATAACTTTATTACAGTAAGATTCCCGGTCGCAGCGGCAATATGAAGTGGTATACCTGCAACCCGCCCATAATCACTATCGAAAGGTTCATCAAATTCAATATTTGTTTCTATGTCTTCGATGCTTAATAGGTATTTAAGACATTCATGATAGCGGGGATCATCATCATAATATGCAACGACAAATGCTAACGCGCAACAGTCATCATCATTTACGGCATTAACATCCACGCCATTTTCTATATAATATTTTAATTTTTCTAGATCACCATCTTCTGCTGCTCGCAAAAAATTATAGACATTTTCGTCATCATCTTCGCTAACTACATCACTCGCATCATCTTGCATTTGCTGATCCATCTTGATACCACCCTAACTATCTGATTAATATTAAATATTCTACTTATCTAAAAGCACGATCACAACATTTTACAAGTTAGCTTACACATGTTAAAATAGCCTTTTACCCAATAGACTGACAAAATGACACTATCACATCATCTGAACACGCAGCTTAGCATTCTCAAGCAAACTAATGAAAAAAATTTTAAAAAAGAACTTGCTCGCAAAAAATATAGCCCAGCAGCCGTTAATAATATTTATAAAGAGTATCAAATCAGTCTTGTTTTTTTGGAATGGTTATCTGCACAAAATTATGATGAAACAAAATTAGAAAACACGTTACGTTATTACTTTAAGATTCGCTGGGCGTTGATTAAAAAAAACCCTGTTGCCTATATTAAAAGCCCTTCAAATCCAATGAATATCGCTTGTGAGCAATTGGCAATAGCTTTAGCTAAGGACGATGAGAGCATTGCTGAAATATTAATGCAAACACTCAAAGTTAAATATTACCAAACGGTGTCTGAGGATTTAATAGCATTAACGGAAGAAAGTGAGCCTAGAAGCTTAAACTATAACAAATTTATTTTATGTCATGATGAAAAAAGCATTCTCCCCATTCGAGCGTGGATAGAACTTCAAAACGCAAGTGAAAACACACCCTATTTATTCAAGCCCTATCTAACAGGTGGCGATGGTAGCCATCAAATAAGAGAACCAAATGCAAGCGAAGATTATGGTCAACCCGATTGCGCAGCATATGCTGCTTATTGTCGTACATTTATGCCCACGCCTTTGGATCCAGAAGATTTAGAAAATCTAAAAAGCTATTCATCTAAAATGCGCGCCTACATTGTGGGAATTGAAAATTGGCAAAAAAAATCTATCAATAACAATAATTTTGCAAAAAATATAGAAAAACTTTGTCAAGACTGCTTAGATAATGGTGTAAGTAAACGTAAAAAAGATGAAAATGGCGAAGCTAAAGAAGGCGCGCCCCACCCTGATGTTTATCCATTGATTCGCGAATTTTTAGAAAAATGGTTTGCTTTAGATAAGAAAGAACGAGAAAGAATCGGAGCTTTAACAGCGCCTGGGAACCGTGGAACCTTTGAAGATTATATAAATGTATTACGCTCAAGTGCTGCAGCTGAAATTGACAAAAACACAGATGGAAAAATACCTTACCTGACTGAAGAAGAAAATGCTAGACGTATTGCACTCGGCTTACATACATGCGTTGAAGTGAATGCAAATGCAATTTCAAGCATTGTAAACGCAAATAGTTTTAATCTTGCACCATTAATTAATGATCTTAAAAACAGCGTTCAAAACTCTGAAGAGAATATCGATAATCGACAGCACCACCAGGGAAATGAAACACAGTTTTCGGAAAACTTATTAGCGTATTCGGATTGTTTACACAAAGAAAAAATTGGCACAAATACAGAACGTTTTGGATTGTATCATGCAGCAGGTTTAATTCAAGATGCTGAATCTGAATTTGTGGACGACAGAAAATTTGCATTAAGTTGCGCGCAGGAACTCCAAGATATACCACTTTCGCTGAAATACATTGAGCAGGAAGATAATTTAAATTACGAAGACGAGCATCAAAGAACGCCTCTGCATTATGCTGCCTTATATAATCAAATTCCATTATTAGATCCATTAATCAAAAAAGTTGACATAAATAAAAAAGATGAAAATGGCTACACTGCGCTGCAATTTGCTTTAGAGAAAAAACGTAGGCAGGTGGCCATTGAATTATTTATGGCAGGCGCAAACTACGATGATGAACAAATTGATTCACTCATAGATTTGGCAAAAAATTCTTTCAACCAAAGATTAATTATTGATATTTTAAATAAACTTCCCTGTGAACAAGTGAAAAAGCTTATTCGCAAACATTTATTATTACATTGTGCTTGCGAACAAGGCTGGGAAATTTTAGTTGACTATTGCGTGGATATAATGGGTGATGAAATTGACGATGGTTATGCAGATGGTAGAACCCCATTATATTTTGCAGCATGGAATAATCATTTGAGTATTTTAAATAAGCTTATTGCTAAGGGTGCAAATGTTAACAAACAATGTTTCAAAGATACCCCTAATGAATCTATGTTTGCTTTACATTTAGCTGTAGGCAAAGGACATGTGCAAATCGTTAAAGCACTTCTTGCTGCCGGCGCTGATATTCATAGCCAAAATAACAGAGGTAAAACAGCGCTTCATTTTGCTTATCATTCCGTATGCGCAGCTTCAGCTAAAATTTTATTTGCAATGCCAGGAATTAACATTAATGCAAAAGACTCTAATAATCAAAGCCCCTTAGAAATCGCTTTCTCTAAAAAATCAATAGTCATGATGCTGTTGTTTATTAGAGAAAATGCTGTTTTTTCTCAAGAACTCGCAAAAGAAATATTATATTACGCTATAGATTATAATGTACCCGCTCTTGCTACACTACTCATTAATAAAATGAGCGACGATGATATTGTCGAAATTATCAATGGTCATTCTTGTTTGCATAATTTATGTGAAGCCGGCATGACTGAAGCCGTCAATGCGTGCTTGCTACGTGAAAATATAGACTTGCATAAAATTTTCATGTTTCAAACTCCTTTGCATTGTGCAGTAAAAAGTGGAAATGTGAGAACTGTGCAAGCGCTCCTAGATGATCCACGTATTGACCCCGCAGGTATTCTTGACTATGCAATAGAATTTAAAAGATATACTTTAATTGAAGCATGTTTTAAAAAAATGTCGTTTTTTGATATTTTAAACTATCCTGGATTACATAAAGTCATTCTCTTGCTAGGCAATGAAACTATATTTTCAGTCATGAACATTCAAGATGATCCCACAAAAAGCCAATTGATAATGGCCAAAGTCGAAGTTTTAACGCTGAGTGCGCAATGGTTTAAATCACCTGATGTACGCAGAAGAATACAAGCTCTCAATGCAACAATACAGCAGTTACTCCGTGAAGTTGCAAGTTCGGAGTCAAAAAATACCGCAAGTCCATATATAGTAAAAACTTCATGATTTAAAGCAAGCCTATTTAAAGCTATGAAAAAAAACAAAATCCTTTATGGCGGTAAATTATCAACCCAAAGGACTGCAAATTTCAACCAAAATCCCATTCATGTCACGTAACTGTGCAACTGTTTGGCCCCAATCAGTTTGATAAGGCGCTTTTACACTTGTACAACCCGCAGCAAGTGCATACTGGTAACTCGATGCTACTTCGGTTGTAGTCAATGCAATCTCAAAGCCTGCTGCTTTATGTGATGCGCGATTCGTAGTAAAATCAGCGCCGTTAGATTCAACAAATTTTTCATCAACAAATGCCAGTTTGGTATTACCCGTTTCTAATTCACCGTATAATAAACTTTCAGCTAAGAATAATGTTTTTAATTTAAAAGCTTTCTCATAGAATGCTAACGTTTCTGGAACGTTTTTAACGAAAATAATGACATAACCTAATTGCATGTTTCACTCCTAATGGCAGATAAAGTTGTCTTTTGCTATCCTAATCAATATTACACAATAAGGTCCATTATGACTACAAAATTCCCTTGTGACTACCCTATCAAAATCATTGGGCACGCATCTAAAGGCTTTGATACGCGCATTGCTGCCATTATTAATAAATACCAAGATAAACCTTTTGAAGGTAAATTAACACCTAGAGAATCCAAAGAAGGCAATTATCTATCGTTTACAGTTACTGTTCATGCCGCTTCACAAAAACAGTTAATAGCTTTATTTAAAGCATTAAAAGAAGAAAAAGACGTGCTTATGGTTATTTAATTTACTAATGGCATTCTTTATGCATTGTACCTATATTTAATTAAATTTATACTTTTAAGGAAAAATCATGAACAAATTCATATTATTACTCATCCCCACTTTATTATTAATCGCTTGCGAAAGCATGGAAGAGCGTGAAATCGACGATGAAGAGAATGAGCTTTATAAACGACAAATCGAATACAGAGAAGAAATCATGCTAGAAGAAGAGGAAGCACTTCTGGATGAAGCAGATGAACAGGATCGTGCACGTGAAGATTCTATCAGATCCGACAAGTAACTTACTGATTTTGTTCTATAATTAGATAAGATGTCAAGCTTTAATTAAAATCATTAGGAGAATCAAATGGATAATCGTACTTATGAAACCACTTCAGGACCTGTTGTAAGCAGTTATACCCAATCGGTATGGGTTACAGGCATTTCTTGGGGCGCAATACTTGCGGGTGTTTTTGTAGCTTTAAGCGTTGCTTCTATTTTAAATTTATTGGGTTTAGGCTTAGATCTGATTGCGTTAGGAAATAGCAAAAATCCTCACACTATTACCCTACTTTCTACCCTCTGGATAGTTTTATCTAGCATTTTTGCAATGTTAGCCGGTGGTTGGGTTGCAGGAAGAATGTGTGGCCCGCAATTGGCTACTGAAGGTGCATTACACGGTATTGTGATGTGTGGCGTATCTATTTTTCTTACCTTTCTTTTGGCAAGTTCTGTAGGCAGTATGCTAGGTGTGATGTCTACTATTGTGGCACACAATGTAGTTGTCGTTGAACATCATCAAAATAATGATATGAATATGGCAGCAACACCTGATAATCAAAACATGAATCAATTGCAGCAAAATAGACAAGATAATGTTATGCACGCTAAAGAAGCCAGCAAAGGCTTAGGGCTAGTTGTATTATTATTCTTTGTATCATTTTTACTGAGCGCGATTGCGGCTGCATTTGGCGGTATGTGGGGCGCGGCATCTGGTAAAAAACTGTTGCTACGTAAAAGTTAAATACGCGTATCATTTCACACCTATGCCGGTTTTTCGGCATAGGTATTTTTAAATTTGGATGATTATGAAAAAATTATTATTTATTGTTTTATCTAGCCTTGGCATTATTGCTTGTACTAATCATGCTTTACATCAGCAAGAAGTTAATGACACGAATGCTATTACTGAAAAAGAACGTCAGCAATTGGAAATGGATAGACTAGAATCTCTGGGTAATCCTCAGGAAAAATAAAACTACTTTACTAACGGCAGTTCCATCCAGCGTGTTGTGTAGGCTGGGGATTTGTGTTGGAATTGTGTGTCCCAGGATTGATCAAAACCTTGTGAAGCTAAGCGTACGCTGTGTTTACCAAAGCGCTTGTTGATTTTATCAAACACTTTTAAAAATGCTTGGGATTTTTCAATATTTTTTTCACTTGGTTTTGCAAATAAATCTTGCTGTTGGTAACCTGCGCGATCCGTAAGCTCTGTTAAATAAACACCTGCTTTTTTATAATAAAATCCTTGCTTATAAATATCTTCTAAGCAAAGTTTGGCGTGTTGGGTAATAATACGAATATCATCGGTTGGTGCAATAAAAGAGATAGACGCCGCGGGTGAATATTGTGCTAAATCATGACGATGGCGATTGGTTTTTAAAAAAACAGTCACGGAATACGTTAATGATTTTTGCTCACGCAGTTTTTCATATACATTAGCGCAGTGCAAACTTACCGATTGAAAAAGTGCATCAAATTCTGTTTGCATTTTACCAAATGATCTGGACGATAAAATTGATTTTCTGGGCTCATCGTCATCATGAACGGCTGAGCAAGAAATGCCTTGCAGTTCCATCGCTTTTTGCATCATGACAATATTATATTGCTTTCTCAGCTGTGCAGTATCGATCTGTGTTAAATCATATGCAGTGTAAATTCCTTGCGTAATTAATTTTTTACTCCACTGCTGCCCTATTCCCCATACATCGCCCACTGCAATTTTTTTAAGCCAATCTGATTGGTTTGTGATATTAAAAAACGGAATTTTTAATTCTTTTTTTGCAATATGATTTGAAACTTTAGCTAAAGTTTTGCTGGCGCCAATACCAATTGAAACGGGGATCCCTGTGCATTTTAAAATTAACTTTTGCAGATCGATGCAAAATACATCGTGCAAAACAGGATTCATCGAAGAGAGATCTAAAAATGCTTCATCGATAGAATAAATTTCAGTGTATTCCCAAGCTTCTTCAATGATGGACATAACGCGTTGTGATAAATCACGATATAGTGTAAAGTTTGAAGAAAAAATATGCACTTTATTTTGATCGCAAAATTGTTTTATTTTATAATAGGGCTCGCCCATTTTAATACCTAATGTTTTCGCTTCATTAGATCGCGCAATAACGCAGCCATCGCCGCTGGATAATACGACGATAGGTTTTTCACGCAAATCAGGGCGAAATAAACGCTCACACGATGCATAAAAATTATTACAATCTATCAGTGCAAACATCATTAATCTACCGTGTGTATAACATGCGTAACAATGCCCCAGATCACTAATTCATGCGTATCGGTAATATCGATAGGTTTATAAGCAGGATTTTCAGGCAATAATTGTAAACGCTGCCCTACTTTTGAAAATCGTTTCACAGTAAGCTCGCCATCAATGGCTGCAATTACAATTTTGCCATGCTTGGCTTCTAAGCTTCTGTCTACAACTAATAAATCGCCCGAGCGTATCCCCGCGCCAATCATAGAATCACCCGAAGCACGAACCATAAACGTCGCTGCAGGATGTTTAATTAAGTAGTGGTTTAAATCTAAATACTTCTCGATGTAATCGTCCCCTTGTGACGGGAAGCCAGCGGGGACTTTGCTTGAATAAAGCGGGATGTTTTGTGTATTTATCATGTTAGGGCCTGCTATAATGACTTACAAATATAATACCAAGGATGGATATGATTGTTCCCCTCCCCTTATTCGACACCCATGAATTTGTTAAAAAACAAACACTTATTTCAGATTAAGTTGCTCGGCAGTTTTAGCATTAATCAATAATTGTGTATCTTTTGGTTTTACAATATCAATTTTACCTGGGGATTTCCCACCTAAAACTATACCGGCCATTCTGCCTGCCAAATAGCCTACTTCTGTTGATTCTATTTCTAAAGGGATGACACCATAAACCCCAGTTACTGAATCGCTATGTTTCACAAAAGGTTCCATCACTGCGGCAAATACTACAGGAATATGCGCGCTTTCATCAGCACTCACCACTGCTTGCGCAGAAGGCGTTGAAATTGGAATAATAATATCAGGTTTACTTTTTACAAAATCATGGGCTATCTGATACGCCGTATTTAAATCACCTTTTGCATTTTGGTAATTAATTGTTATATTTTGTCCGTCGATGAAACCCTCTTCTTTTAAACCTAAAAGCACGCCTTGGTAGGCTTTAGTGTATTCAGGACTTTCATCGATCAAGGTAATCGCAACCGTATAATTTTTTTTATGGGCTTCCATAAAGGGTGTAGGTGCAGCTAATAAAAGCGTTGGAGAAACGATAGCAAGTATCGCCAATAGGTTTTTGAAAATCATAATATTTCCTTTATATCTTAAAGTAATAAATTAACTAGGGCTGAGACAATGGGATTCATTATTGTACTCAATAAACCAGTTGCTAATAGTGCGATTAAAATAATAAAACCATACGGTTCAATCCGGTCGTATTGATAGGATAGTTTTCCAGGCAAAAAACTGCTGACTACGCGACTACCATCTAAAGGTGGAATCGGAATTAAATTTAAAACCATTAAAATAATATTAACGACAACACCGACTTGGCTCATCGTAAGAAGAGCAAACGCATAATTAATGGGCTGTGGATTTAAACCGTATGCAATTTTTGCAAGTATCGCCCAAAAAATAGCCATTAATAAATTGACGAAAGGTCCAGCAGCAGCGACCAGCGCAACATCGCGTCGTTTATTTTTTAAATTTTGCCATGTGATAGGCACGGGTTTTGCCCAACCAAATATAAAACCACCCACTAATAATAAAATTCCGGGCACCAAAATAGTGCCTATGGGATCAATATGTTTAATGGGATTTAACGTTAATCGCCCAAGCAAACGCGCTGTAGGATCGCCTAATTTATTAGCAACCCAACCATGCGCAACTTCATGAACAGTAATCGCAAAGAGAACAGGAATAATACTAATCACTATTTTTTGTAATAAAGATAATTCTATCATGCAACTTCCTTTAATAAGTTATCAATTTGCTGCTGAAAATCATGCCATACACCCACCGCCATTTCTTCACGAACTGCAGGTGTTGCATAAGAAAAAGTCATAAATATTTGATCAAAAAAAACAGAAAAATTAAGCATGACATCTGCAAAAATTGAATTGCTAGCATAACATCCGTGGGTTGAAATTATCGTTAAATCACCGTATGTTTTATTTAAATAAAAATGCGAGCCACCCGTAATGGCCACTTGACCAAAACGGCGGCGATTAACCAAGAGCATCAATTGAAAAAGCCAATCACCAAAGCATGCCATAGCAAAAGCGGTTTTATTATTTTTCTTTCTTTTTTCTCTAAGCGTTTTAGCAACAGCAAAAACATCCGCATCCGGCTTAATGGTTAGCGCTATTTTTGTTAAGGTGATCCAGCAGCCCAATAAATTTTTATAGGATTTATCTTCTATCGAATGCCGCAAATCAATAAAGCAAGTTGTTTCTATGGATTGAGCTTTATTATCGTGTTGTTTAACATACGCTTTTAATAAACAAGACCATAAAACATCATGAACCGATATCTGATGTTGTTGTGCAAGTTCAATTAATTGCGCTGATTTTTGAGGAGGTATTGTTAGCATCTGCGACTGCGTGCTTAATTTTAAATCACGCGCAATAGAATTTACACAGCGACTTAATACATTTTTGGCTAAGAACTTCAGCATTTGCAGCCCTTTTGGAAAACTTTTTTTCAGCTCTAAGGGTAAAGTTTGCTGCGCATTGATTTCACCACTGACGGGAATCACATAGATGGTAAACAATTCGTGAATAAAATTAATGATCGTATACATATCCCCGATGACATGATGATAAGTGATAACGAATAACCAAGACTCTTGACTGGTTTCAATTACATTCACTCTTAATAATAAGTCCTCACCAAGTTCAAATGGAATTGTTAATTCGGTTGCAAATAAATCTTTAGCTGCATCGATAGAGCAAACTTTAGCGTGTAATAATCTATGGCAAGAAACAAATGCTTTATTTTTAACATCAAGCGTGGATTGAAATAAAATGTGTCTGCGTTGTAATTCACACAGCGCTGATTGAAAACGATCGAGATCCAGTGGTCCTTGCAATTCTATTTGCCGACACACATTGGGTGTAGCCATTTTACCTAAATAAACCCAGGCGAGCTCTATAGGCGTCAACTTTCTATAAATCATAGTACTACTTTTATAAGCTTAATAATAAGTCACTGTCTTGTAAAAATTCATATTCAAAGGCTTTCAGATCTTTGTTCACTTTATCCAGTGATTTATAGGATTTAAACGTTACAATATGAAACAAAGCTTCACCTTCATTGACTAAAGGCAAATGGTTTATGCCGATAATAATGCCAGAAACGGGAGCTAGAATTGGTGTTTCATCACCGGTAATGGGATTAGCAATAATGCATAGGCTATCCCCTTTTTTAACTTTTTCACCCAAGGGCATCGGATCTAAAAATAAACCTGCTTCATTTGCGCGCACCCATTGACTGGCTTGTGCGACCACTGGTTTTGTACAAGGTTCTTGTGGTGTTTTTGTTTTTAACATTTTTAATGCGCGCATAACATTTAACACCCCACGCAAACCCACATGAATTGCAAATTCATCCAAACGTAACGCTTCCCCTGCTTCGTACAATAAAGTAGGAATGCCACGCTCAACAGCTGCGCCACGTAAACTACCCGGTAAATGTAGACCGTTAATTAATACCGGCGTACCAAATGCAGCTGCTAATTTAGCTGTATGCGGATCATTTAAATTGGCGCGAACTTGCGGCCAATTAGAGCGATGTACCGCACCGGTATGTAAATCAATACCATGCGTACATTTGCTAATAACTTCTTCTAATAATAAATCTGCAATACGTGCTGCCATTGATCCAGTTTTTGAACCAGGAAAAGAGCGATTTAAATCCCGCCTATCGGGTAAATAACGCGAACGGTAAATAAATCCAAACATATTCACAATAGGAATAGCTATAAGAGTGCCGCTTAAGTGATTGAGTAATTTCAATTTTAATAATCGGCGAATAATTTCCACACCATTTAATTCGTCGCCATGTATCGCTGAAGTAATAAATAAACACGGCCCCGGTTTGGCGCCATTAACAACTTGGATAGGCATATTAATAGGCGTGCGCGTATACAAAGGCGAAATAGGCAAATCAATTAATGTGTGCGTATTAGGCGGCACTTTGATTTTATTGATAATGATGGTTTTATTTTCAGCAATTTTACTCATCTTAAGATTGTAGCATCTCGTAATGGCAAATATCCAGGGCGAAAGATTTTTCGCCCCTACGGATGGATAGGTATATACTCTGAGATATTAAGGAGCTTTGCGATGAAAAAATTTTACAGCATATTTGTGACCGGCTTATTAGCGATTTTGCCAATAGCATTAACGGTCTATGTTCTGATTTGGTTGATCACAACTTTTGAATCTTTATTCAGTGGTTTATTTGATTTATTTTTACCTGCTAGTTGGTATATTCCCGGCATGGGTGTTCTGGTCGGCGTTTTTTCCATTTTCTTAGTTGGCCTAGTTTTACAATTATTAATTTTTCAACAATTACAAAGCTTGATAGAACGGTTTTTTGAAAAATTCCCTTTGGTCGGTGATATCTATGAATCACTCAATGGCTTAATGAAATATTTAGCTGGCAGCGATAAACAAAATGCCGCAGAACAAGTGGTTATTGTCAGTATTAATGGCATGAATTTATTAGGAATCGTCACTTCTGGAGATTTAAGTGATGCACCCGCAGGTTTGACTACTGGTGATATGGTCGCTGTTTATTTACCTATGAGTTATCAAGTCGGTGGTTATACCGTTTATATTGCAAGGGATCAAATTATTCCCGTTGATATGACTAAAAAGGAAGCTTTACGCTGGACATTAACAGGTGGGGTTACAACACACAAAAAATAAAAACTGTGATATAAAGGGGCGAAAAAGTCTGCCCCTTTTAAATCACTGTAGGCTTAGCCTCTTTCTCTTTCTTTAGCCATATTGACTGTTAAAGTTCTGCCCATCCACTCACGACCGTTATGCGCTAAAGACGCATTAGCCGCTTGCTCTGAAGCAAAAGTAACAAATCCAAAACCACGAGAACGCCCAGTAGCACGATCACTGATAACAATACTGTCTTCAATTTCGCCATACTGTTGGAATTCTTCAGCCAAAATTTCGCTAGTTACTTTGTAAGGTAGCCCGCCAACATATATCTTCTTCATTATATTCCCCGTTAAAAACAAAAACTCCAGCCTACTTGGATATGACCCCAAACAAACTGACATGAGGCTCTGATTCTACGCTAGTCTTTATCAAGGTTGCAAGGGATTTTTTAAAAAAGGATAATGCCGTTTATGCAAGGATTGATTACTACATTTTTAGACACCGTTGCCATGATGCGGCTGCATTTACCTTTTGTATTAGGTATTTTAGCTTTATTATGGGGCATACAACTATTAAACTTTTTATTAGGTTACCGTTTAAACCTATTAGGTATTTATCCTCGTCATCCACTAGGGCTTTTAGGTATCGTATTTTCGCCCTTTTTACATGGGAATGCCAGCCACTTATTTTTTAACTCCATTCCCCTATTTTTATTGCTAAATTTAATGCTCACATTTGGCTTCCCAGTTTTTTATGAAGTAACGGCTTTTATTATAATTGTCAGTGGCAGTTTAGTTTGGCTTTTTGGCCGTCCAGGCTTTCACGTGGGCGCTAGCGGCTTGATTATGGGTTATTTGGCTTTTGTACTCACCCAGGCTTATTTCAGCCACAGCCCGTTTGCGCTGATTTTAGGCGGTTTGGGTATATATTACTGCGGCGGCTTATTATTGAACTTATTACCACAAGAAGTCCGTACTTCCTGGGAAGGCCATGTCTTTGGCTTTGCGGCCGGAATTGCCAGTTACTTTTGGCTAGTTTATTGAAAATTCTAAAAAATAGTATACTTTTAAAGTAAGTAGTTTGATATGGAACATTAAACAAATCACGGAGCTTATTCAAATGATGACTGAAATGAAAGAAAAAGGCACACTCTTTTGCGTTGCTATGATACTGGTATTAATCGGTGGCATTAACTGGGGATTGGTTGGTTTGCTTAATTTAGATTTAGTAGCTTTATTATTAGGCAGCATGCCCATTATTCAAAAGTTAGTTTATATTGTGATCGGTCTTTCTGCAGCATTTGTTATTTTCAAAAAGTTTTTTAACAAATAAACCTATCTTTCACTCGCTATAGTCGTTGCAAATGACTATAGCGATGTGGATGCTAATTCATAAACCTGCGCATCTATCTGATTAAATAAATTCACCAGCGGTACATTCAAAAATTCGGGTTTTACTTGCATGCCATAATGCGGCAAATGTTTAATTTTACTCGCACCTAGTCTTAATAAATGGAATGCTTTTTCAGTAGGCGTTGCGCTTGAATGCAAACGAATATTCAATTTTATAATTTTTTCATGAATTAATTGTTCATCAAGAATATCAATATAGCGATCAAATATCTGCGAGATTTGCATATGCAAACGTTGATAAATGATCACTTTTTTTTCGCTATCATAACGATTCCACTCTATCACTTCCATCGCTGTGCGTTTACACCCGCGACAAATTAAATCGCCATAAACGCTGGAACAAACCCCCACACACGGCGTGTCAATTACCATAATTCACTTAAAAAATTTACGTATGCGATCGGTCAGTGAGGCCGGCTGCGGCGCTAAGGCATTCACATTAATAATATATTCTAAGCCACGTGATTTAATGGCTTGCGCAATTTGAATATTAACTTGTTGCATAATAAGGTTAACCAATTCAGGGCTGGTCACCCCGCCGCTATCTTTTCCAATATTAACCAAATGCACATCAGGCAAAGGTATCGTCACTAAATCTTTTTGTATTAACGGTGCACTCACATGCAGTTTTGCATTTTGAATAGTTAAGGATTCAATGATAAAGCGCGTCACTTGGGCATCTGCAGCAACGGCATGCGTATCTACAAATGCTTGAATATTTGCACGTATTACTTCCATATTATTTTGCTGATCGTTTTGCTCAATATTAATATCCGGTGCATGGACATGCAGTTCATGAATAATATAAAGTTTTGTGGCCAATGAATGCACATATAATTTAAATGTCGTATCTGAAAATGAAAAAGCATACGGTGTTAAAAAACCAGGTGGATTGCCTATGACTAAATTTGTTAAACGTCCTTCGCCTGTTTGGTAAGATAAATGAACTTGCGCAACATCTACGGAGACTTGGGTAATTTGCGTCCCCTCTTTGTCAATAGCATCTTTGGCTGCGGTATCCGTATTCCACATAAAAAACCACACGCCTAAAGCCACGAGCGCCAGTAAAATCCCCATTATTGTAAATGTCTTACGCATTCTGATATCCTTATCAATTGGTGATTAAATTATAGTATAATATCACGAATATTTATTCGGATGAATTAGGAGCGATTGAAGATGGCACTTTATAGCCTGGTAACCTTGCCAGACAAGCGACTTCGGGTGAATACCAAACCCATCACGGTATTTGATGATGCGCTACAAACGTTGATCGCTGATATGTTTGAAACGATGTACCATGAACGTGGCGTAGGTTTGGCCGCTACACAAATTGGTTTAGATATACGCATCGCTGTGATTGATGTTGAAGGCGACAAAAAAAATCAATATGTTTTAATTAATCCCGAAGTCACTGCATTAAGCGAAACGGTTAAAATGCACGAAGGTTGTTTATCGGTACCCGGCGTTTCTGAAGAAGTTCCTCGTGCCACTAAAGTGCGCTTAAAAGCCTTAGATGGTCAAGGAAAGCCTTATGAATTAGAAGCCACTGAATTATTAGCTGAATGTATACAACATGAAGTTGATCATTTGAACGGTAAGCTTTATATTGATTTACTGTCTTCGTTAAAACGAGATCGTTTACTTAAAAAAATGGATAAAGCGCGCAATGATCAACGCGAACGTATGTAACACAGGATTAAAAAAATGACTAAGATACCCATGACTGTTCAAGGTGAAAAACTACTTCGCGAAGAACTTAACCATTTAAAATCTGTTGTAAGACCGCAAATTATTGCGAATATCAGCGAAGCGCGCGCGCACGGCGATTTAAAAGAAAATGCGGAATACCATGAAGCTAAAAATCAACAAAGTTTTATTGAAGGTCGCATTCAAGAAATTGAACACAAATTATCACACGCACAAATCGTAGATATTGGCTCCATCGATCAAGACGGTAAAGTTGTCTTCGGTGTAACCGTTACCCTACTCGCATTAGACAATGAAAAAGAAGTTAAATACCAAATCGTCGGTGAAGATGAAGCCGACATCAAGCAAAACAAAATCTCTTACGCCTCCCCCGTTGCCCGCGCATTAATCGGCAAATTCGAAGGCGATGAAGTATCGGTGCAAACACCCAAAGGCTTAATTGCTTATGAAATCATGCAGGTAACGTATTAAATTCATGCAAAATGTGATTAATTTGCTCCATAGTAATGGGCTTAGTCATAAACACATTCATGCCTGATTCCAAACATTCTTGCTGTTTTTCTTGATTATCACTCGCAGTCAATGCACAAATATACAAAGGCTCTAAATCATGCAGCATTTCAAATTGCCGAATCCGCTGCGCAATCGCAATACCGGTAGTATCAGGCAAACCCAAATCCATAAACACCAAATCAAACTCCGCATGCCGCTGCTCTATCAACGATAAAGCTTGCCCGCCTGTAGCAACCAATTCTGCTTTAATGCCTAAAGTGGTAAAAAAGGAGCGTAAAACCATTTGGTTTATCATTTCGTCTTCGACGGCTAATATAGAGATTTTGTGATTTATCATTTTTTTTATCCTGCTGATATGGTTAGATAGCTTATTTCATGCATTTTACCTTAGCTATACAAATCTTATATACAGCATATAACTTAAATTTTTGTGAGATATTGGCTATTATGATTATTATATTTGGAAATAATAAGTTGTATTTCATCTACGAGGATTTGGTAATTTTCTTCATAATTACCCTCTTGCTTAATAAGCTGTTTTTCAAATGAGCTCGTCAGCAATTTTAAACGCGGGATGCCACAATAACACAGGCCGCCATGCAATTTATGCACATGATATCTTAATGTTTCCCAATTTTTATTTTCATATGCTTTGGTAATTTCTTCTTGAAAAACAGGTAGTTCATGAATAAATTTAGAAAGCATTTCTTTTGCAAGCTCAAAATCGCCACCCATTAATTGAGTACTTTGTTGTAAATCAATAAGCGGTTCTTCATTTTTTAAAGATGATCTCTGCTGCATAAGCAGTTCAGCAGCTTCTATTTTATCCTTGTTTAACGGTTTATCAAAAACCTTCTGTATACCTGCAGCTAAACATTCATTTGTTATTCTTTCATCGCAGTGGGCAGTTAATGCCACAATAAATGTATTGGTATTGGGGTTTTTCGGGTTATTACGGATTTTTTTTGTAACTTCAATGCCAGTGCCATCTGGTAAACCAATGTCCATATAGATCATATCAAATACAAAAGCATTTAATTTTTCGATAGCTTGCGCGGCATTTTCAGCAATTGTAACATTGTAGCCTTTGCCAATTAATAAATTTACTGCGATTTTTTTTGGCAAAAGACTATCTTCAACCAGCAAAATACGGAATCTTTCACCCACAGCCTGCTTGTTCGTTTCTGGGACATCAGATTTTTTAGTTTCATAAATTTCATGCTCCAATAAAGCAGAAAATGCTTGTGTATTAGGTTTAAATTTTTGATACTTTTTAAGCTGTGCACTTGTCGGCAGTTTAAATTGCACAGTACAAGTAAATTGTGCACCTTCACCCGCATTGCTATTAACTTTAATATCGCCACCAAGCTTTTTGATAAACTCTTTTACATTATATAAACCAAGGCCCGTGCCCTTATAATGATTTGAATAAGATGGCGACAAACGACTGAATTTATCAAAAATCATTTCTTGTTTGTCTTTTGGAATGCCAATACCTGTATCACGTATAACTATCTTTAGACTAACTTTATCAGCATCTTTTTTTGCTAAACTCACTTCATGGCTAATCGAACCTTTATCTGTAAATTTTAATGCATTGCCTAGCAAGTTTAAAATAATTCGATGGATAAGTAATTCTTGCCCATACAAAACTTCTGGAATATTATCATCATAGTAAACTTCAAGCTTTAAGCCTTTATGCTTAATCGCAGGTTTAAACATAATAATTAATGCATCAATAGTGTTTTTTATATTAAAACATTCTTTTTGATGTTTGATATCGCCTGATTCTAATTGCACAGTTTCTATGATTTCATTGAGTAAATTTAAAAGCGCCTGCCCTGCTTGACGAATATCCTGTGCATCTTCGTTTACTGTTTCATGGCCGATCATATCCGCCATTCCGATGATGCCCGTTAAAGGTGTGCGAATATCGTGGCTCATATTGCGAATAAAATCGCTCTTAGCCGCATTTGCAATCTGCGCAGCGTCACGTGCCTTTCTTAGTTCATCTTCAATATTTTTTTGCTGCGTTATATCCAGCGATACACCCAAGACGCCAATTAAGTTATTTTTTTGATCATGCAAAGGTACTTTATGCGAAAGATAGATGGCACGACCTCCTTGAGAATCTGTGCCTATTTCTTCAAATAGCATTTCTTTATTGCTCTCAATAACTTTTCTATCATGCTTTAACACTTGTGCGATTAAATCATTTGGGACAAAGTCGCGATCATTTTTCCCCAAAATATTATGACGTGACGATAAATTAAATACATCTGCTTGATTATCATTGCAACCTAAAAACATGCCCTCTTTAGTTTTCCAGTACACATTTCCTGGCATCAATGAAATAATTTTTTCTAAATAATTTCGAATGTTTTCTACATATTCTAATATTGATATCTGCGCTGATTGTTCTTGTCCTGTAACTTGCGTGTAAATTTCAGCAATTAATTTCTTATTTTCATCTGTTTGACTTGAATTATTAAGCATGTGTGCAGGAATATCTGTAGAAATAGCTAATAAGCCGATAACATCGCCTTGTACATTTTTAAAAGGCGCTTTGCGAGAAAGCATGACATGATAGGAACCATCTTTGTAAGTGCCCGCCTCATGAAAAAGATGCTCTTTTCCAGAGGCCATTACTTGCGCGTCATTTTGTTCAATGTCAGCTGCAAGGGCATTCCAAGCCATTTCTCGATCTGTTTTTCCAATGAGTTCTTGCATTGTGGAAAAACCAGATAATTTGACCAAATTATTATTGCAGCCTAAATAGCGACCCTGAGTGTCTTTCCAATAAATACATTCAGGCAATTCAGCAACTAATCGCTCTAGAAACTCAAGTCTTGCTTCTTGAGATGGATTCATTACTTAAATCACATCCGAAGAAGAGTTGCTTAACTTGCGTGATGTTGTAGATAAGTTTTGGAATAATGGTGATTTAGAAACTACATTGCTGCTATTGGCTGTCGCTGCAGTTCCTTGCGCACTTGTAATAACTGTATTACTTGGACTATTTAAAGAAACATCAGCCGTTGCGTCTGGCTTCCTTACTAAATCCATTAAATATTTTTTTGCTTCGGTTAGAAAATAATGTGCATTATAAGTCAATATTCTAGATTCACGGCTACCTTCATCTTCCTCGTCTTTTTGCATTATTTGAGCTTCCATTATTTGAGAAGCTAACATGCTAAGACAAGCTTGCAATTCGTGAGCTTCTTTTATCACAGTGATACATTCCACTCGCTTTTCTGCCTCACGGGTACTTTTTAATTTTTTTCCTACTTTTTTAATAACTGCATCTACATCCACCTGCTGGCTAATACGATGAAATATATTAATGTCACCAATTCTAAAAACATAAGGAATGGGGTGAAGATTTGGAACAAGACCTGGATACCAAACAATTTCAGGTTGACAAACAACACTCTCATTATTAATTGGCAATTCTATCCCTTCCAAAATTTTATAGGCATGAGCAACCTCATCTACGAAATACTGGGTACTTTGTGCTTTAATTTTTTCTTGCGCTGCAATATCAAGGGTATTTTTTTCCTTTAAAAATACAACTCTTTCATCGACAGCTGCTTTAATACTTTTAACAAGATATGCATCATATTCGATATTCGCAGAATCTAATTTTTTATTTACTAAAAGTTTTTCTTGTTCAATATCGACAGCATCCCAACGCAATATAGTAATTCTACTTTGCCAAAGCGTGTGTTGTTTAACAGTGTTTGTGAGATCATCGTAAATCGTTTGGCCAACAGCATTTGCTTTATTGATAGCAGCTTCACGACTAAGCTCTGAGTATTCTTGTAAAGGATAAAATGCTTCAAAATTATGCGCCTGTAAAGTACCATCGGCAACGGTAATGACTAAATGCTGGTGTATTGTTAATAATTTGGGAATTAATGTGTTTTTAATGAAATCAGCATTTTCCCACAATTCTTTTGTGGATGAAGGTTTCTGAGGAGTCGCGCTAATTGTTAAAAAACCCACTTTTTCTGGCATGTCAAACCTCTCCTAAAAATATTCTGTAATTTTGCTTGTTAATATTTTTATTCATCACATAATGTTTTAAAAAGCTATGCCGATCCCACTTTTATAGTTACATAAAAAACTTAAAAAATGTAAGCCATTTCTCATCATTATAGCGCTTTTTTCGTAAAAATAATATAGCTAAATCCATACTAATGCAACGTGTTATGCTTTACTTTAAGTATTGCCGAATTCACCAATTTAAGGTATATTGCGAACTTACATTTGAATCAAACGAATAGGAAATAAAAAATGGCATGGATTTATTTAGTCATCGCAGGATGTTTTGAAATGGGATTTGCAACATCACTTAAAATGATGGACAGCCATAAAAATATTCCTTGGACGATTATGTTTTATGTGTGTATTATCGCAAGCTTTGCGTTTTTAAGTTTAGCGATTAAACAAATTCCCATTGGTACAGCGTATGCAGTGTGGACCGGCATTGGTGCATTTGGCGTAGCCATTGTAGGTATTTTGTTTTTTAAAGATCCTGCTAATCTGGCGCGGATTTGTTTTTTAAGTTTATTAATCATTTCTATTATTGGTTTAAAATTCACCTCAAAATATTAAAATAATTGGAGATACTATGACATTCGCAGCAACAGCAAAACAATTTACACAAATAACCGAAATAACAATCCCCAGTGAATATCGGACGCAACTAAATTTATTCGCTGAATTATGCGATAAACAATCAACTGCAGAACAACAAACTATTTGCAAACAATATGCTAAACAAATATTTAATACCGCTACAATCCACCATATATTTACAGGTGCAATAAACAGTTCTGTATTAGAAATGTTAAAGTCACTCATTGAAATATCAAATAAGCATCCATGGTTATCCCAATCTTCATTTCTGAATGATATGGTTGCTCATATTCAACGCGCAGGTAATCGATTAATAAAAAATCCTCTTACCAGTTTCGCTTATTCAAGCTTAATGTCAGCTGGGTTTTTATTCACCTATCTCCCTACCCGCCAGTTGATAACTCACTACACGACTCTATTAGAGATAATGAACAAAGCTTGCGAAAGTGCAATTCCAAGCCATGAATCAAGAAAGAATTTTCTAGTGGAAATATTGAAAGCATTAGGTCCAAATGTTAATTGTGACAATATGGAACAACGATTAGAAGATGCAAAAGAAACTAAGGCCTTTGTTGAACTCGCTCCTTATATTCTCATTCCAACAGTTTTGATTCTAGGAACCTACCATTTAGGAGCTGAGCATAAATCTGCTACTACTGTTTCACCAGAATGGCTAAAAGCACAACAAGATCATATCAAACAAAATAAAAACTTAGATGGATTCTTTCTAGCTAAAAAGTTCCAATAAGATCAGCTTGACATCAAAAAACAATCTAGGTATAACTTTAAATTATGAAAAATATCTCTCAAAATTTAGTTAACCCAATTATCGAGCTCGTCGTGATTATTAGCGCGCTGTGGGCTTCTGGGAGATAGAAAGATAAACCAGAAAAAGCCCACTTAAAGTGGGTTTTTTTTTAACTGTTATTTTAAAGGCGGGCTTTAGAAGTGAATACCACACGCATAAGCGGATCAAGGGCAATTTTAGAATCTTTGGTGCATGAAGGTGTCGATATTGTTTTTGGCTATCCTGGCGGCGCAATTATGCCTTTGTATGATGCATTACATGATATGGATGATAAAATCCGTCA
The DNA here is from genome assembly GCA_041660525.1 of Legionellales bacterium. Taxonomy (GTDB): domain Bacteria; phylum Pseudomonadota; class Gammaproteobacteria; order JABCZS01; family JABCZS01; genus JABCZS01. The sequence continues at coordinate 66,638 of JBAZWD010000002.1, forward strand.
TATTTTAGTTCGTCATGAACAAGGTGCCGTACACGCAGCCGAAGGTTATGCACGCGCGATCGGCCGTCCCGGTGTTTGTATTGCAACTTCAGGACCTGGCGCAACGAATTTAGTCACGGGTATAGCGGATGCAATGTTAGATTCAGTACCCTTGGTTTGTATTACAGGACAAGTCGCAAGTCCCCTATTAGGAACCGATGCTTTTCAAGAAGTGGATATTATTGGTATCACGGTTCCCATTACCAAATGGAATTATCAAGTCACTAAAAGTGCTGAAATTCCAGGCATTATTGCTAAAGCATTTCATATTGCCACAACTGGCAGACCCGGTCCGGTATTAATTGATATTACTAAAGATGCACAGATCGGTCTATTTGATTATATTCCCCAAGAATATATTCCACAAAAACCGATGACCTTGCAATTAGATACTGCACGTTTGCAACAAGCCGCGGCGCTTATTAATGCTGCAAAAAAACCTTATATTTTAGCGGGCCATGGTATTTTGATTGCGCATGCACAAGAAGCGTTAATTGAATTTGCGCAAAAAGCCCATATTCCAATTGCGCAAACATTATTAGGTTTATCTGCCGTGCCTACTGATCATCCTTTGAATATTGGCATGTTAGGCATGCACGGAAATTATAGTGCCAATTTATTAACCAATGAAGCCGATGTGATTATCGCCATAGGCATGCGTTTTGACGATAGAGTCACCGGTAATTTAAATAGTTATGCTAAACAAGCAAAAATTATTCATATTGATATTGATCCTGTAGAAATCGATAAACACATTAAGACAGAAGTTGCTTTAATTGCGGATGCAAAAATTGCACTCGAAAAATTAATACCTTTAATTGAAAATAATAAACATGATGATTGGTTTCAACAGTTTCATGAATTAGATAAGAAAGAATACGACGTTGTTATTGAGCCCGAATTAAACAATAAACACGGCGGCATTCGCATGGCCGAAGTGATAGATCAATTAACGAAAAAAACCCAAGGTCAAGCGATTATTGTGACCGATGTGGGTCAACACCAAATGGTTGCTGCACGTTATTACCGTTTTGATCGCACCAATGCACATATCACTTCCGGTGGTTCTGGCACCATGGGATTTGCCCTCCCCGCTGCTATCGGTGCAAAACTTGCCGTGAATGATGGTCATGTTGTTGTCATTAATGGTGATGGCGGCTTTCAAATGAATATCCAAGAATTGGGCGTAATCGCGCAAGAAAAATTAAATGTTAAAATTATTATTTTAAATAATAATTATTTAGGCATGGTTAGACAATGGCAAGAATTATTTTTTAATAAACGCTACTCTTTCACGCATTTAAAAAATCCTGATTTTGTAAAAATTGCCGATGGCTATGATATTCCAGCAGCAAAAGTTTCACATCGTGATGAATTGAGTCAGGCCTTAGATAAAATGCTGAATGCAAAAACAGCCTATTTATTAGAGGTTGTCGTTGAAATGCAAGAAAATATTTTCCCCATGATCGCAAGCGGCACAGGCGTTGGCGAAATGCGGTTATCTTAAGGAGACTTTGATGGAAAAAGTTTATACGATATCTGCAACCACTGAAAATGCTTTACGGGTATTGCAACGTATTGCGGGAATATTCGCAAGACACCGCTTAAACATTCAGCAACTTAATGTATACGCGACAGAAAATAAAAATGTTTCTTGTTTTAGCATCACCGTGCACAGTGATGAGAAAACAGTATTGTTAGTAATCAAAAAATTGCAGCGGGTTATTGAATTGTTAGACGTTAAACTTATTAATGAAATGGAGATACAATTATGACGATGATGAAGTTTGGTTCTGTTGAAGAAACCGTAATTACCCAAGATGAATTTCCATTAGATAAAGCACGTAAAATTTTATCTAATGAAGTGATCGCCATGATAGGTTATGGTGTACAAGGCCCTGCGCAAGCTTTAAATTTAAAAGACAATGGTGTTGCTGTGATTATCGGGCAACGTCCAAATTCAAGCTCTTGGGATAAAGCTATCGAGGATGGTTTTGTTCCGGGTGAAACATTATTTGACATCGAAGAGGCCTGTAAAAAAGCTACGTTTATTTGTTATTTATTATCCGATGCTGCGCAAATGCAATGCTGGCCTATCGTTAAACCCCATTTAACAAAAGGTAAAACCTTATGTTTCTCTCATGGTTTCTCTATTGCTTATCATGAAAAAACAGGCGTTATTGCACCTAAAGATATTGATGTGGTTTTAGTTGCACCTAAAGGATCAGGACGCAGCGTACGTACCCTATTCTTAAAAGGTAAAGGCATTAATGCAAGTTACGCTGTTTATCAAGATGCTAGCGGACATGCTGAAGAAAAAGTATTAGCATTTGGTCGTGCAATTGGTTCTGGTTATTTATTTAAAACCAGTTTCGAACATGAAGTGACCAGTGATCTTGTCGGTGAACGTGGTGTATTAATGGGCGCATTAGCAGGCATGATTGCGGCGCAATATAAAATATTGCGTAAAAAAGGCCATTCTCCCAGCGAAGCCTTCAATGAAACCGTAGAGGAATTAACCCAAAGTTTAGTACCTTTAGTCGGTGAAAACGGTATGGATTGGATGTATCAAAATTGCTCGACCACTGCACAACGCGGTGCATTGGATTGGAAAGATCGTTTTGAAGCAGCCGTCACACCTGTTTTTGAAGCATTATATGACAGCGTTGCAACAGGTAAAGAAGCTGAAATTGTTATTACCGAAAATGGTCGTGAAGATTATAAACAACGTTTACGCGCAGAACTTGACCGCTTACATGGCGAAGAAGTTTGGGAAGTAGGACGTCAGGTTCGCAAACTTCGCCCTACGGAGAATTAAAATGTACCAACTTGTTGATTTTGTCAGTAAACAACCGGTCCAAGCAACAGGCTTAGTGTTTGCCGATAACAACACGCCTTGGGAAATTTTAATGGATTTATCTTTGTTTAAACAAAAGCACCCTCTTGAAAATTTCAAGAGGGAATCGCCCAGACTAAGCAAATATTTACCTTTAATGCCCATTGAAAATCCTGAAAATTTTGTCACACTACAAGAAATACCTACACCCTTAATTAATAGTAAAAACCTCGGCCCTGATTTTGGAATTGATTTATTATTTAAAGTAGAAGGTAAAACATTAACCGGATCTTTTAAAGACAGAGGCTCCGCACTCGAAGTTTCAGTTGCTAAAGAATTAGGTGCAAAAGCTATTATTCTAGCCTCGACTGGGAATATGGCTGCATCGTGTGCTTGTTATGCTGCTGCTGCAAAAATGCCTTGTTATATTTTAGTACCTGAAGGTGTGCCTATGAATAAAATGGCACAAGTGATCGCTTTTGGCGGCCATATTGTACAAATCAAAGGGACCTATAATGATGCGGCACGATTAGCAGAAAGCCTCGCACGCAAAATGGGATTTTATTTAGCAGGTGATTATGCTTATCGTTTAGAGGGACAAAAAACAGCAGCATTTGAATTAGTGGATCAATTAGCCGGGCAAGCGCCTGATGTTGTGATCGTTCCTATGGGATGTGGCACCAATATCGCTGCTTATGCTAAAGGGTTTAAAGAATATTTAGAATTAGGTTTAATTGACAAACTTCCGCAATTAATTGGTGTAGAAGCCACCGGCGCAGATGCCATTGTGAGAAGCTTTAACAAAAAAGAAAAACACATTACACCGCTTAAAAGTATTAACACGATAGCATCAGCCATTGCAGTTCCTGATCCTATTGATGGCATCAAAGCCCTAGATGCTATTTATTCCACAAAAGGTCAAGCAGTTGCGGTCAGCGATGAAGAAATTTTACAAGCGCAATATTTATTAGCCACTCATGAAAGCATCTTCGCTGAAAGCTCTTCTGCTGCAACGATTGCTACAGTGCTAAAAATAGGACAGCAATTGAAAGGTAAAAAAGTTGTTTGCATTCTGACAGGCGATGGTCTTAAAGATGCCAGCGTCGTATTAAAATCAGCGACTAAACCTTTGACCATTCACGCCAATGAAGCAGAATTTATGCAGCTTTATGATCAAAAAATCTTCAGCGGCAAAAATATGTTTTTCTCAGATAAAAATCAGGTTTTGTTTTCACAAAGCCCGAGCGTTAATCAAATCCAAGCGCAAATAAAAGATTTATTTTTAGTGGAATATCACCAAGACTATTTAACAAAAATAAAATTAATTTTGGATAAAATATTAAATAAAGGTAAGCACATTACCATTGCTGACTTACAAGATGCAATACAAGAAGCATTAGAAACTCAAGCAATTAAAAATAATAAATCATTTTCTGTCGTTGATTTTGAAGTCACCACAGGCAAAGATCGCAAATCTCGCGCGCAGATCACAGTTGATATTGCGGGTGTAAAACAACAAGGTCAAGCCGAAGGCCCTGGTCCTGTTGATGCGGTTATCAAAGCATTGCGTGTAGCTTGCCAAGATAAAATTGATTTCAAATTATTAGATTATAAAGTTGAAATTCGTAATCACGGCGTAGATGCGCTTGTGCATGTGGAATTAAAATTGGCAAAAAATAATATTTTTTCTGTCGGTCACGGCGTATCACCCGATATTATTCAAGCATCGCTTGAAGCATTCGAAGAGGCTTATAATGAATAAACTGAATAAATACAGCAGTCAAATTACGCAACCGCGCTCGCAAGGTGCATCGCAAGCCATGTTATATGGCACGGGTTTAACTGAAAACGATTTAAACAAAGCGCAAGTCGGTATTGCCAGCATGTGGTATGAAGGCAATACCTGTAATATGCATTTGTTACAACTTTCAGAGTATGTCAAAAAAGGTGTTGTAGAAGCTGATTTATTAGGCATGCGCTTTAATACGATTGGTGTCAGTGATGGTATTTCTATGGGAACATCGGGCATGAGTTATTCCCTACCCTCGCGCGATATTATCGCAGATTCCATTGAAACCATTATGGGCGCGCAATGGTATGATGGATTAATTACCATTCCGGGTTGCGATAAAAATATGCCAGGTTGTTTGATTGCTATGGGCAGATTAAATCGTCCAAGTCTTATGGTTTATGGCGGAACAATTCATGCTGGAAAAATAAATAATGAAAGCATAGATATTGTTTCTGCTTTTCAAAGTTATGGATCCTACCTTTGTGGTAGCATAACTGATGCTGAACGTAAAAATATTATTCAACATGCTTGCCCAGGTGCAGGCGCTTGCGGCGGTATGTATACCGCTAATACTATGGCGTGTGCTATTGAAGCCTTAGGTATGAGTTTACCTTATAGTGCTTCAACACCTGCTATTTCAGATGAAAAAATTAAAGAATGTATACAAGCAGGTGGCGCTGTTCGTTATTTATTAGAACATGATATTAAACCTAAAGATATTATGACTAAAAAGGCATTTGAAAATGCTATTACTATGGTTATTGCTTTGGGTGGATCCACAAATGCTGTGCTGCATTTATTAGCCATGGCGCATGCGGTTAACGTTCCTTTAACCTTAAACGATTTTCAAGATCTCAATAATCGCACACCTTTATTGGCTGATTTTAAACCCAGTGGCAAATATGTCATGGCAGATTTACAACGCTTTGGTGGCTTACCTGCAGTCATGAAATTATTATTGGATGCAAAATTATTACACGGTGATTGCTTAACTGTTACCGGCAAAACATTAGCTGAAAATTTACAATCAATCGACGCAATAAGTGCTAATCAGCCTATCATTCACCCTTTAAATAATCCTTTGAAAAAAACTGGGCATTTAGCAATTTTAACTGGCAATTTGGCACCTGAAGGCGCTGTTGCAAAAATTACAGGCAAAGAAGGTTTGCGCTTTAGCGGCCCTGCAAATATTTTTGATGCTGAAGAAGATATGATTGCTGCGCTTGAGCAAAATAAAATTAAAAAAGGCGATGTAATCGTAATTCGTTATGAAGGTCCTAAAGGTGGCCCGGGCATGCCTGAAATGTTAAAACCTACTTCTGCATTAATGGGCGCAGGATTAGGAAATGATGTGGCTTTGATTACCGATGGCCGTTTTTCAGGCGGATCGCACGGATTTATTATTGGACATGTTTCTCCTGAAGCGCAAGTCGGCGGCCCGATCGCTTTAATTGAAACGGGTGACCTTATTACCATAGACGCTGAAAATAATACCATTACGGTTGATTTATCTGAGCAAGAATTGCAAAAACGTCGAGAAAAATGGGTAGAACCTGATTATAAAACGCGCCAAGGTGCATTATATAAATACATTAAAACTGTTTCATCAGCAAGCCGTGGTTGCATTACTGACGGGCCTTGACGGTCAATATTTAACAGTCTAACATCATAATGTAACTTGTCATAAGGTCATAATCAATGAAGTTTCTTAAATTCAGCCTATTATTTTTTGCCGCAATGCTTTTTAGCTGCAGCCATAATCCTGTTTTGGTTGGCGGGCTGGATGATGATGTTTATTACCTTGACCTCCCATTTTGGCCACCTGCAGATATGAAAGTCTATATGGCTTTGTCTGATTATGACATTGAAGTTGATGAATACGTTAATTACGATTATGTGCGTGTCGAGTTTGAATCAGAATATAAACACGGAAACTCGCTCTTAATTGAACTTATCCCTACGCGTATGAAATTTTCAACATTTGAAAGACGCTCACAAGAATTTATTATGGATGAATATGAAGACGAAGACCACGCAAAAATTAAGCATATATATCAAGAAGAAACGCGTTTAAACAAACACCCTGCGCTTTATAATGTGTATGTCGTTGAATATGATAACAGTGAAAATAGAACTGTTATTATGCAATATTTAATTAATTATAAATCTTTCCAAGCCAACCTAATTTATTATGCGAATACGCTTGCTGAAAATGATCCTATTTTTAGCCCTCGCATTGCTATAGAAAAAACCTATATGCCGGCTTATGAGTTCTTCAGATCCCTTCGCGTTAGATTTGAAGAATACACTGAAGAAGACGAAGAAGAATACGAAGAAACTAAAAGACAGACGCGCGCTAAAATGTAAATTTAACCGCGCCGTCAGTTGCTGTATTATAAATTTTACCCTTATAACGCTCTACAACATCTTTTCTTGGAAATTGAAAGCGATTCAAATAGCCTGTAGAGAAAACAATATATTCTGGATCTGTCAATTTCACAAAAGGCAAGGTGCTTGATGTGCGTGAACCATGATGTGGTGCAAGCAAAATCGTTGTTTTTAAATCTCCCGCTTTATGTTTTACCAACCAAGCTTCAGCATTTTTTTCAATATCGCCTGTTAATAAGGCACTTTTTTTATCCGTGGTAATTTTTAACACACAAGAGTTATCATTGCTATTTTGCATATTTTCTTCAACCGGATATAAAAATTCAAACTTAACCTTATCCCATTCCCAAGATTGACCAGCGCGACAACGCTCATTATTATCAAAACCTTTAATTTTCTCCCCGCTGATAATGGTTTTAACGAACATATGATTAACAATATATTCAGCGCCACCCGTATGATCTAAATTATCATGACTTAAAATTAAGCGATCAATTTGAGCAATACCTTGATAACGTAAAAATGGCATGATGACTGCTTCACCTAAATCAAATTCATCATAACGCATACCAGCATCGTATAATAAAACATGCTCAGCTGTTTGCACCACAACAGATAAACCCTGCCCCACATCTAATACGGTTAACCAGACTTCTCCTGCTTCAGGTTTAGCAGGACGTACAAAACTAATCGTTATTAATAAAATTACGCCTAAGCTTTTTCCAGGTATACCACGTGGCAATAACAATAATAAACTACTGATAATAATTGCGGCCCATACACGACTATCATTTACAACGTAAGTTTGCCAAGCCCAAGAAAAATTTGTTAAACCATTTAAAAACAATGTTAAATAATTTAAAGCACTTTCAGCGAGCAACCAGAAATAATCATTTAACAATCCTAACAATACAAAAGGCACTATAAAAAAACTTGCAAAGGGTATCGCTATAAAATTGGCTATCGGTGAAACCCAAGAAATCTGTTGAAAATATAAAATTACTAAAGGCGTTAAACCTAATGATATCGACCATTGTATACTTAAAAAACGCTGCCATTTTGGGGCCTGTTGCAACCCCAACATAAACAATAAACCAACCGCGATAAATGATAACCAAAAACTTGCGCTCAATAGTGAAAAAGGATCCCAGATAATGACGAGAAAAGCTGCTAATAATAAAACTTGTCTATTTTTAAATTGATAACGTATACAAACACAAGTCATAAAAACAATAATCATAATGAGTGCACGTTGTGTTGGAATGGCAAACCCTGCTAACGCCGAATAGATGAAAGCCGCTATCATGGCTGTGATGGAAGCGACTATAGGTGCAGGAACATACAATGGCGCGCGTGGTATAAATGACCAAAACTTTTTTGTTAAAAAAAATAATAAACCACTGACTAAACCTATATGTAAGCCTGAAATAGCAAGTAAATGACTCGTCCCAGTTTTTTGTAATAATTCCCATTGTTCATCAGTCATTTTATCGCGAATACCTACTGCTAAGCCTGTGATCAAAGCGGCTTGTGGGCGATGTTCTAAAGCTGATTCTATCTGTTGTGCAATAGCGTGGCGTAGACTTGTTTTTACTTCAGGAGAAAATAATAGTTGCGCAGGCGCACGATCATAGACATAGCCAGTCGCACTAATGCGTTTTAAGAATAAAAAACGTTTGTAATTAAATCCACCAGGATTGTCATAATTGTGTGGATTTTTTAAACGTAGTGCAAACTCCCAAATTTGTCCTTGATGAAGCACTTGCTTAGTGCGATACCAATCTAATTGAACTTGACCATATTCTTTAGTTTTAAATAAAAATCGTACACTGTTTTTTTTAATTTCAGGATCAGAAACAATTTCACCTTGCAAAGTTATCGTTTTATTTTCAAGCGCAAGTGGGATTTTTAATTGCGATTGCCAATAGACATGCAATCCTGTCCAAAACAGAATAAATAAAAGTAGGATTAAATAATTTTTCCAATAGCTCAAAATCATCTACTCTAAAAGTGATGGGGATTATTGGCTATTGGACTTTTTATATTATTATTTTAATTGCCCGTTTTCTAAACGGAGCACTCTGTCCATTGATTTCGCATAATTTTCATCGTGCGTCACAATGATAAAACTTATATTTAACTCTTTATTCAAAGATTGCATCAAATCAAAAACCTTTTGCGCATTTTGTGCATCTAAATTCCCGGTAGGCTCATCTGCTAAAACACAAGCAGGTCGTGTAACCAATGCCCTTGCAATTGCTGTACGTTGACGTTCACCGCCGGATAATTGCGCAGGTTTATGACTTAAGCGCTCGCCTAGGCCTACTTGTTTTAAAATGATAGTTGCCATTTGAAAAGCGATCTTAGTCGATTCTTTACGGATTAATAAAGGCATAGCTACATTTTCAAGTGCCGTAAATTCTGGTAATAAATGGTGAAATTGATAAACAAAACCTAGGGATTTATTACGTAATTGACAACGCTTTTTCTCAGATAATTGATAAATGGCTTCATTATTGATATAAACTTCGCCCGCAACGGGTTTATCTAAACCACCTAATAAATGCAGCAATGTGCTTTTACCCGAGCCTGATTTTCCGACAATAGCTATGCGCTCACCGGCTCTAACCGATAAATTAATGCCACCCAATATTTCTAAGGCGTGTCCTGCTTCATCAAAGCGTTGTACTAAATTTTCTGCGCGCAATACGGTATTATTATTCATAACGCAGCGCCTCCGCAGGTTGGGTGCGTGATGCTTGCCATGCAGGATAAAGTGTCGCTACAAAGCTTAAGACTAAAGCAACGATAGCAATATGCAAAACATCTTCAGGTATTAAGACTGAAGGCAAATGGCTGATATAATAGACGTCTGCTGATAATAATTTTACCCCAAAAGCATCTTCCACACTTGCAAGTAAATCCGTAACATTTAAAGCCAAAGCAACGCCACCAATAATGCCGAGCGCCGTACCAATTAAACCAATGACCATACCTTGCACCATAAAGATGCGCATAATAGTGCCAGGCAGTGCACCTAATGTTCTTAAAATAGCAATATCCGCTTGTTTATCTGTGACCATCATGACCAATGCGGACAAAATGTTAAATGCAGCTACCGCAATAATTAAAATAAGCATTAAAAACATCAAGGTTTTCTCAAGCTTAACCGCTTCAAAGTAATTGCCGCTCGTACGTGTCCAATCACTGACGGAATATTCACCACCTAAAGCATCATAAATTTCTTTTTTAAGCCTGGGCGCGGCAAATAAATTATCCAACTTCATTTGAATACCGGTAATGCGATCGCCCATTTTAAATAATTTTTGCGCATCCGATAATTCAATAAATGCCAAAGAGGTATCATATTCATAACCCACTTCAAACAGCCCAACTAAACGAAAACGTTTAAAGCGCGGAATTAAACCCGCTGGCGTCATAGCGGCTTCAGGCGTAACCAAGGTGACATAATCGCCAACATTAACGCCTAATTGCTTAGCCAAAGGCGCGCCCAATAAAATATCAAATTCCCCTGGTTTTAAATCCGTAATTGCGCCTTTTGTCATACTACGCATTAAACGAGAACCCTCTTCCATTTTTGGATCTATGCCATTAATCATGACATAACGCGTATGTTTAGGACCCGCAGCCATACCTTGCCCTGCAACGACAGGCGACATATGTTGAATTTCAGGAAAAGATTTTAAACGTTCAGCAACACTTGGCCAATCTTTCAAACCCGCGCCACCATAAGCCATAAGACTTACATGCGGAACCATACCTAAAATCCTCTCGCGTAATTCCCTATCGAAACCATTCATAACAGATAAAACTGTAATTAAAACTGTAACGCCGAGCGCAATGCCCATCATGGAAACCAAAGAAATAAATGAAATAAAATGATTCTTCCGCTTGGCGCGGGTATAACGTAGGCCAATAAATAAAGGTAGTGATTTAGACATAGGCTAAATGTAGCTAGTTTCCTCATGAAGCACAAGCGATATTTTATTTTTAGGTTACACTTGGAAGAGATATTAACCAAAAGGAACTGAATCATGAAAAAATTACTATTGGCTGTTTCCACACTTGTATTAAGCGCTAACCTTTTTGCAGCAGACACTTCTAAAATTGATGGTTTATGGGAAGTACGTTATGACGCCAGCAACACACCGAGCTCACATATACGCATTACAACCCAACCCAATGGTGAATTAGTAGGTATAGTAGAAAATGCATACCCACGCCCAGGCGAAAATGCCTCACCGAATTGCGTAAAATGCACAGGCGAAAACAAAAATAAACCCATCATCGGTCTAAAAGTTCTATGGGGCATGATGCCAGACGGCAAAGATCAATGGACAAATGGCCATGTTTTAGATGCAGAAACAGGCAAAATTTATTCAGGAAAAATGACTTTGACTCATAACGGCAACGAATTAGATCTCCGCGGCTATGTATTAACCCCAATGTTTGGCGAAACTTCGACTTGGAAGCGGATTAAGTAAGGATCTTTTCCGATCTCTTTCCAAACGGGTGGCCGGAGGTTTTATTTATGCGCGCAGCTTGCGAGCACATAAATAAAACCGCAGGACCGGAGCCCGTTTGGACGGGAGCCCAAATCTCAAGTAAGCGATACCTAATTCAAAACCGAATAAGCCTCAAAACTCTCTTTCCCCAGCAACCGCTTCATCATAGCCGAATTACGCTGCATAGCCTCTCGCATATTAATCACCAACAAACCATCAATACTATTAAATCCAACATCATGATCAAAAGCCACAAAATGCCCACTTAAAGAAATATAAGCCGGAATTAAAGGCGGAATATTTTTCCCATCCGCTTCTATCCCAGAAATAACCGTATTAAGCAGCGATAAATCTTTCACTGTATTCAATAACCGCGCCCATTCACTTTGCGGTATCGCAACATCTAATTGTGGAGGATTTTTAGGTGAAACTAAAGGTGCCAAAGTTTGCTGGCCATGATATTTGGTCAAATAATCTATCATTAATTTTTTAGAAATCATTTGAAATTCATTGCTAATACTCACCGCACCAAAAAATGCACGAATATGCGGACGCTCAACCAATACCTGGCTTAAAGCGCCAAGCAATGTCGATAAACTCATATTAGTTTTTTGATGTTCTTTAATAATAAATGCACGGCTGACTTCCATCGCCGGACCCAAAGTTTTAAAAAATTCAGGCGCATAGTCAAATTGTGTCGCCGTATATAAACCCTGCACACCGTATTCAGGAAATAATTCATCCGTAAAACCTAAGCGGTATGCACCAATCAATTGTTTTTGCTCTTTATCCCATAAAGTTAAATGGTAATAATAATCATCAAAAATATCTAAATCCCGCGATTGACCACCTCCCTCGCCTACTTCACGAAATGTCAGCTCACGCAAACGACCAATTTCGTCTTTTATAGTGGCGAAATTTTCGGTGCCTAATTGTTTTTGATTAAATAAAAACACAACATATTTGCTGTTTTCCCGCGTTTTGAAATCAGGTGATGAATCTAATAAATCAAAAATCGCTTGCAGTTCTTCTGAAGTCACTTTTGTTTTTAATACATCTGATATGTCGGTATTAAAAACACGCGGCATCATCGGTTCACGTGCCAAAAGCGTATAAAGTTTAGCGCGGATAAAATCGGTTCGTGCCGCTTCAGGCAAAGATTCTAATAATTTGCTCGGTATCGGTTGTGCCGTACGCACGTTCATGGGTTTATTAAATAAATGATTTGTCACACGACCAATTTGTGCGGTTCTTAATGCCGGATGTATCAATCCTGATTTTAAAAATAAATCATCATTTTGACCCACAATAAATAAAGGCAATACCGGCGCTTTGGCTTTTAAACTTAAACGAATAATGCTTGAATTCCAGGTATTATCTAAGGCTATTTTTTCTTGCTTATTTTTAATAGCAGATATTTCACCTGCAGGAAATAATAAAACCGCGTGACCATTTGCAAGCCACTCTAACGTATCACGCACGACTTGAATATTTTTTTTAGCATTTTCTTTTGCAGTGCCAAAAATAGATACAAAAAATAGATCATCTTCAAGACCCGGCATACTGGTGGCTTCATTCATAATAATTTTAAAATCATCACGCACATGATGCATCAGTGAACCTAATATAACACCATCCATAAGACCATGCGGATGATTGGCCACAATAATGGCCGGACCCGTTTTAGGAATTCTTGCAAAATCTTCAGGTGAAATATTTAAAGTGACATTAAGTTCTTTTAATACTTTCGTCCATAAATCTTCGGGACTATTATTTGCTTTTGCACGCGCATAGGCATTTTGAAACGGACGCAGACGCATTAAAGGTGCAACAAATTGATCAAATAATTTATTAGCGCGCTGCCCTGCGCGCGTGTGTGGATTTGCTAATTGTACCTTTGGATAATCAGTCATTTTAATCTAATAATAAAGTCAGACATTTACATGCGCCACCTGCTTTGATAAATTCTGAAACATCGCATTCATGAACTGTAAAACCTTTATCCGTTAAATGTTTTTTGGTCACCGGACAATCCGCTGGGATAATCACATGTTTGCCCAATACAACCGCATTGCAAGCAAAATGCTTAGCTTCATTTTCTGGTACTGCAAATAATTCTATTTTAGCAGTAATCGCTTTTTGCGATTCAGGAGAAAATGCGGGTGGATACCAAATGGCAAAGCTATCATTAATCGGACAAAAACAAGTATCCAAATGGTAAAAGTAAGGATCGACTAAATTACATAAAATCACATTTTCAGGATTAAGTGTATTGAGGTTTTCATGAAATACTTTATCACTGCGAAAACCATGTCCATAAAATAATAGGTCGCCCATAAATAAGGCGTCGCCAGCTCCCTCAAAAAAACAATCGTCTTTTTTATCATAAAAAATAGTTTGAAAACCTTGCTTTAAAAACCATTCATTAAAATGTTGGCTTTCATCTTTTCTCTCGTTAAAGCGAAAATTAGAAATATAAGCGAGATTTTTATGAATCAAAGCTGCATTAGCTGTAAATACCATATCGGGTAAATTAGTTTTAGGCTCTACCAGATGCACTTCATCTGCGATATTTTGGATGGTATCGTGAAGGTTCTTCCATTGGCTGTAAGCAAGCGAGCCATTGACTTGATTATCCATTTTCATCCAAGGGTTAATTTCATAAGAAATTGAATAATGTTTAGGTTCGCACATTAATACTTTCATAACTTTTCTTGCTCTAGTTGTACTGCTGGTGACGTCGCTTCCAGGTGCGCTTTATCAAGTGAATGGTTGAAGGAATAAAACTCTTAATAAATTGTTTAATGTTACTTTGATTAATAAAATTATCCGTTAATGATATCGTATTTTCCATATTGTACACACCATGCCACCAATTACTGGGCGTAAAGATTAAATCTCCAGCGCCTTGAATAGCATAGACGCCTTGTGCCTGTTTATAAAGTGGGTATTTTTCATAATCAGGTTTAAAAGGATTTACCTTACCATTATAAATTAAAGCACTTTGCTCTGGTGGGTAAAATACCCATAATTTTTGGCCTCTAAATACAGCATTCCAAGCGCTCGTCGATAGAATATCAATGTGCAGCTTGGATGCAGAATTTTTAGGCCCGATATAAAAAGATAAAAATTTTGAGATATCAACAAAATTATCTATCCAACTATCAAAATAAGAAGGCACCGCATAATCTTTGTGTAACTCTGGACAATTCTTATCGATAAACCAATCTAATAAATAAAGCGGATCATTATCCTTAGTCGTTTGGATGTAATCAATATAAGATTTGAAAGACATTTTTTGAAATTTATTACGATTGCTAGTGCGATAAACGATGATTTCTCGATCGCCGTAAGTGTTTGCAAAAAAATCCCAATCCCATTTTTGCATCGCTACTGTGTCCGCTACCCCACCTTTTAACAAGAATGGAATATTAGGCTTACCAAAACGTGCTAAAAAATCCTTTTCAACCAGCGTATCGCAGCTTGCAATCAAAGGCATTTCTTTAATATGGGGATGTATCATGGACTATTATTTCCCTGTCAAATCAATTAATAAGGCTTCTAACTGCAACAGCGGGTTTAAGCTGTGATGTTGCAGCGCCAATTTACGTTGTGCATTAATCTTATCTAAGCACGTAAAAAGCTTTATTTTAGCAAAATATATTTCCATTTGTCCCAATAATATTAATATATCTTCTTTCTGCCATTTTTGCGCCATGGCTAAGGGATCCATTTTTTTGGCCAATAAAGCGGAACAATCGTCATGTAATGCAGCTTGCCAGCTAGGTAGCACCGAATTTAGGGGTTGTGGAAAGCGTATCATTTGACAGCGGCTGCGTACCGTTGCAGGTAATGCCGCTGGTAAGTTAGATGTTAATATAAAATAACTATTACCTGCCGGCTCTTCTAGGGTTTTTAGTAAGGCATTATTGGCGCCGATATGCATTTGTTGCGCTTCTGGAATAATAATGATTTTCTTATTTCCACATTGTGGTGTTTGTTCACAAAAATCCATGATGCTGCGCACACTATCAATACCACCTTTCAAAACTACAAAATCCGGATGGTTTTGTGCAGCCCATAAAAGGCAGGATGGACAACTTAAGCAAGCTTTACCTTCCAGAAGCTGTGCACATAATAAACCGTGTGCAAACTCTTGTGCAAAGCTTAGGGTCTGTTCGCTATCTCCTACAAATAATAAAGCATGCGGAAGATTAGGATGTTGCCATAAATGCGTGTGCATCATGTTAATAATGTATCCAATATTTTTTCGAGTGCGATTTGTACCTGTTGCAAAGGTAGACTTGCATCCACAATACAATAACGTTTAGGATCTTGCTTGGCACGTTGTAAATAAACATCGCGGACCCGTTTAAAAAAATCCGCTTGTTCCTGCTCAATTCTATCTTTTACTTTGCGTTGTTTGGTGCGTGATAAGGCAAGTTCAACAGGCGCATCTAAAATGATCACCAAATCAGGTCTTAAATCGCCTTGCACCCAATTTTCTAGAACAGCAATGCGATCGTTAGCAATGCATCGACCACCGCCTTGATAAGCATAAGAAGCATCGGTAAAGCGATCGGAAATTACCCAACGTTTTTGTTCTAAAGCGGGCTTAATGATTTGCTCTAAATGTTGCGCACGTGCAGCAAACATTAATAATAATTCTGCATCGATGGCTAATGCTTCACTTTCAGGTGCATGTAAAACGATATCACGAATTTTTTCGGCTAAGGGTGTGCCGCCCGGTTCGCGCGTTCTTAATATATCTAAATGTTTAGACCGTAAATATTGGCAAATGAATTCCATATTCGTCGTTTTGCCGACGCCCTCGATTCCTTCAAGGACTATAAATTTTCCCATGATATTCAATCTTCCATTTGATTACGGTATTCTTGCACAGCTTTGTTATGCGCAGCAAGGCTTTCTGAAAAAATATGTGTGCCATCGCCTTTGGCTACAAAATACAATGCATTTCCTGCGGCAGGATGTAATGCGGCCTCTATGGCAGCCGGACTTGGAACAGCAATCGGCGTGGGCGGCAAGCCTAAGTGCAGATAAGTATTATAAGGCGTATCAAATTTTAGATCGGCTTTAGTTAAAGGTTTGTCGTAATGCGCGCCTAAACCATAAACAACGGTTGGATCCACTTGTAATAACATAGGCTTTTGCAAACGACGAACTATGACGCCGGCAACTTCATTAAGTTCACGAGGCACAGCTGTTTCTTTTTCAATGATAGAAGCTGCGATTAACGCTTGATAAGCATTTTCATAAGGTAAACCCTCTGCACGTTTTTCCCATGCAGTATTTAAAAATTTCTCCATATTGCGGTATGCTAAAGTAATAAGCTGCGCATCCGTATAATTGCGAGGAAAATGATAAGTTTCAGGGTAGAGTAAACCTTCAGGTTGATGTTCACTTAAACCCAGTTGTTGTAAAATAGTCTGCAAAGAATTCCAGTCTAAGGTTTTGTGTATGGCATCTTCTTGGTTAATTTCTTGTGCTATTTGCGCAAACGTCCAACCTTCACCAATGCGTATACTGTGCATCATCACTTCACCACTAACGATTTTATCTATCATCATTGCTTGTGTGCTGTTTTTTTCAAATAAGAATTCACCGGCTTGCAAATGTTTTGCATTGCCTTTTAAACGTGTAAACACTATAAAAATTGTTTTATTGGGGATCAAATGTTGCTGTTTTAAGCCTTGCGCAATTTTCTGCAGTGAATCGCCAGGTTCAATAATAAAAACTGCATCATGTGCAGTTTTAAACGCCAGCTGCTGCTGCGCCCAAAGTCCTACAAATAAGCAAACGGATAATAATATAAGTAAGGTGATTGCAAGCTTCATGCTTTACTCAAAATAATGGATCAATTGTTGTGTATATTCCCCGACTGGGAAGGTATGTCCTTCTATATCGCTGACGGGCCAAATACCAAAAATGCTATTACAAATAAAAATTTCATCTGCTGATAATAAATCTTCATGGGTAATGGCTGCTATCTTGATGGGTATTTTTTTCTGCTGCGCCCAATCTAATATTTGTGCACGCATAATACCTAAAATACCCGCACGATTTAAGTCTGGTGTGTATAATACCTGGTTGCGCACATAAAACACATTACTTTTAGTGCCTTGGATAATATGTTGATTTGCATCACTCATTAAGCCTTCGCTTATCGCATCATCAGTCCATTCACTACTGGCTAAAACGTTATCTAAACGATTCAAATGTTTAATACCCGCTAAAGCACTATTTTCACTCACTTGCGTTTTGCAAAATATCACCCGCACACCTTTTTGGTAGTGTGTTTTTGGATAATCTATAAAAGGATAAGCATGTACTATTTGATGAGTCACATTTTTTTCTGGGATGCGATAACCCCGCTCTTGTGCGTTGCGTGTCAAAATTATTTTAATAATTGCGCGCGTTTGATTTTTTTTAACTGCATCAATTTCTTGCAACAGCAAAGCTTCATTTGGAATGGGAAATTTTAATCTCTGGCAACCTAAGATAAGGCGCTGATAATGTTCTTGCCAAAATAGCATCACACCATGTTTCAATGCAATGGTTTCAAATAAACCATCACCATAATGCAAAGCACGACAAGTGATGGGCAGCGTATTCATGCAAGCTTACTGAAAATAAGTGAACCATTTGTGCCACCAAATCCGAAAGAATTCGATAAAACGTGTTGAATAGCCATGGGTTGTGCATGTTTAGGAACGTAATTAAGCACGCAACCTTCATCGGGATTATCTAGATTGATCGTGGGCGGTGCGACTTGATCACGGATGGCTAAAATAGAAAATATACTTTCTATAGCGCCTGCAGCACCTAGCATATGGCCGGTCATGGATTTGGTTGAGCTGACAGCAAGTTGATCGGTGTTTGCACCAAATAAACGTTCAATTGCAAAACTTTCAATGCGATCGGCCGCAGTTGATGTACCGTGCGCATTAATATATTGAACATCAGAAGGATTGAGTCCAGCATCATTAAGTGAATTTTGCATAGCATCATAGGCACCTTGGCCATTTTCAGGCGGCATTGTCACATGATGTGCATCACCACTCATGCCAAAACCGGTAATTTCTGCATAAATTTTTGCGCCGCGTTTTTTGGCGTGTTCTAATTCTTCTAATACTAAAACACCTGCGCCATCGGCCATTACAAAACCATCGCGATCTTTATCCCAAGGACGTGAGGCTTGTTGTGGTGCATCATTTCGAGTGGATAATGAACGTAATGCACAGAATCCACCTAAACCTAAGGTAGTGACACTTTTTTCAGCGCCGCCCGCTAGCATAACTTCTGCATCACCATATTGAATCATACGTGCCGCTTGACCAATATTGTGCACGCCTGTTGTACAAGCAGTCACGATACTTAAATTGGGGCCACGAAGATTTAACATCATGGAGACATAACCTGCACACATATTGATGATGGCACCCGGAATAAAAAACGGGGAAATTTTGCGTGGGCCGCCTTCAAGATATTTTAAGTGGCTGGTTTCAATAAATGAAATCCCACCAATACCAGAACCTATGGCGACACCAATACGATTGGTATTCCCTTCATTGACTTCAAGGCCTGAATCTTCAAAAGCTTTAGCTGCAGCAAAAGTACCATACTGAATAAATGGATCCATTTTGCGCAAATCTTTGCCAGAAAAATATTGGCTGCAATCAAATTCAGTAATTTCCGCAGCAAAGTGTGTGGTAAATTGCGAAGCGTCAAATCCTGTAATAGGACCAACGGCACTTTTTCCTGCGAGCACAGACTGCCAAATGGCTTCTACATCATTGCCATAAGCAGAAACTGCGCCCATACCGGTAACAACCACACGACGTTGCTTATTCATGATTTATTTTGAGTGTTCAGTAATATAATCAATAGCGTCTTGCACAGTCATGATTTTTTCAGCATCTTCATCAGGAATTTCTGTTTCAAATTCTTCTTCTAAAGCCATGACTAATTCAACTGTATCGAGTGAATCAGCACGTAAATCATCGATAAAAGAGGCTGCAGGCACTACTTCTTCTTCCTTGACTTCGAGTTGTTCAACAATAATTTTTTTAACGCGTTGTTCAATGCTGCTCATAGTTTCCCTCACATAAAGTTAAAAATCTAACAAATAAAATTATACCCACTTAATTGCGGCAGTATATATAAAAACGATGCTAATAAGCAATATATTTGCTCTATTAACATCATTTTAACTCATATAAATGCCGCCATTAACATGAATAGTCTCGCCTGTAATATAGCTCGCTTTTGGACTTGCTAAAAATGCCACGACATCAGCAATTTCTTCTGGCTGGCCAAAGCGTTTCATAGGAATATTATTCGCGGCCATTTCTTTAAGATTATCGTTTAAAACATCGGTCATATCTGTGGCAATAAACCCGGGCGCAACCACATTGACCGTTACATTGCGTGAAGCAATTTCTTGCGCTAATGATTTACTAAAACCAATCACCCCTGCTTTTGCTGCTGAATAATTCGTTTGACCTGCGTTGCCCATCACGCCTGATAATGATGAAATGGTAATAATCCGTCCCCAACGTTCACGAATCATATTTCTTACAAATAATTTTGATAAGGAAAAAACACTGCTTAAATTGGTTGCAATCACCGCATCCCAATCTTCATCTTTTAAACGTAAAAATAAAGTATCACGCGTAATGCCTGCATTGTTTACTAAAATATCAACGCGTGGATATTGCGCATTACATTGTTCATAAAATTGATCTATCGATGCACGATCGCCGATATCAACCACTAAACCTTGACCTGAATAATTTTTTTCTTTTAAAGTTGCTGTGATTTTATCAGCACCGGCTTGTGTAGTTGCGGTACCAATCACAGTTGCACCTTGCTGTGCCAAAGCAAATAAAATGGCTTGTCCTATTCCACGGCTTGCGCCCGTTACTAATGCTATTTTTCCTGTTAATTCCATGATTATCTCCCTAAAGCTGTATTTAATAAATCGGGGGCACCTATTGGATAAGTCATCAATTCACCATTAATACGTTTATTTAAACCGGTTAATACCTTACCGGGGCCACATTCTATAAATAACTTGCAGGTTTGTGACATTAATTGTATCGTTTCAACCCAACGCACCGGAGAATAAAGCTGTTGAATTAAAGCTAATTTAATCGCATCAGGATCATTTTCAAAAGTGACATTTACATTATTGACCACTGGGATTTGGGGGGAGCAAATCGTTACTGATTCAAGTGCTAACGCCAGTTGTTCTGCAGCAGGCTTCATTAATAAACAATGAGAAGGCACACTCACTGGTAATGGTAATGCGCGTTTGCCAGCTTGTTTAATTAAATCCAGTGCGCGTGTTAATGCTGCTTTATTGCCCGCAATGACCACTTGTCCAGGCGCATTAAAATTAACTGCGCTTAAAACTTCATTTTCGCTGGCTTTTTCACAAATATTTTTAACTTCATCATCACTTAAACCTAAAACAGCAGCCATAGCACCAACGCCTTCAGGTACGGCTTCTTGCATAAATTGACCACGTTTTGCTACGAGCAAAACGGCATCTTCAAAACTTAAACTTTCTGCGGCTACTAATGCTGAATATTCACCTAAGCTGTGACCTGCTAAAAGACTGGGTTTAATGCCTTGTTCATCATTCCAAATTTTCCATAAGGCATAACTGGCTGTTAAAATCGCAGGTTGTGTGTATTGGGTTTCATTTAATTTAACGTCTGGACCGTTTTGAACTAAGTCCCATAAATCATAATTTAATACTCTACTTGCGATCGCAAATGTATTTTTAATTTGTGGATAATCGGCAAATGCAGATAACATGCCTAAACTTTGTGAGCCTTGACCTGGAAATATAAATGCTGTTTTTTGCATGACTAATACCTTACTAATGCTGAGCCCCAGGAAAATCCTGCACCAAAGGCTTCCAATAATAACAATTCGCCGCGCTTAATACGACCATCGCGCACAGCCTCGTCTAACGCTAAAGGCACTGATGCCGCTGAGGTATTACCGTGTCTATCCACTGTAACGACCACTCTTTCCATAGGTAAAGATAATTTTTTAGCGGTTGCTTTAATAATACGTAAATTAGCTTGATGTGGTACTAACCAATCAATTTCAGATTGTTTAATATTATTTTTCTCAAGTGTTTCATCGACAACGTCACTTAAATATTTGACCGCTTGTTTAAATACTTCACCACCGGCCATTTGAATATTCGGTTTACCCGTTTTTTCTGAATACAATAATGGATAACAACTGCCATCTGCATGAATATGCGTAGCAATGATACCTGGCTTTTCACTTGCGCTTAATATCACAGCACCCGCACCATCACCAAATAAAATACAAGTTCCGCGATCTGACCAATCAATTAACCGTGACATCGCTTCCGCGCCAATCACCAATACATGTTTTGCTTGACCTTGTTTAATATATAAATCCGCAATACTCATTGCATAAATAAAACCACCACAAGCCGCTTGAATATCAAACGCTGGGCATGGCACGCTGGCTTTCAAACGCGATTGCAATACACAAGCCACGCTTGGGAATACTAAATCGGGTGTTGTTGTTGCTACTATGATTAAATGCAAATCACTTGCAGATAAGTTTGCAGCGGATAACGCTTTTTGCGCAGCAAAAAATGCCATATCACTCACGGATTCATTATCTGCAATGATACGACGTTCTTTAATGCCGGTGCGATCAAAAATCCACTCATCGGTAGTTTCTAAATATGTTTCAAATTCTTTATTGGCAAAAACGCGCTCGGGCAAATAACTACCTGTTCCGCTAATCATACTATTCATATTTGGCTTCTTCACTCATAATAAGTGCAACGCGCTCGGCGATGCGTTGTGGAATATTTAATTTAATTTCTTTTAAGGCTTGTTCAATAGCTGTCATGTAGGCATAAACATCTGCACTACCGTGACTTTTTACAACTATGCCTTTTAACCCTAATAAACTCGCGCCATTATAGCGGCGAGGATCAATGCGCATACCGATTTTTTTTAAAGCACGGTAAGAAAAAAATGCACCTAATTTTGCATACCACGTTTCACTAAACGCTTTACGGATAAAAAATCCGATCATTTTTGCCATGCCTTCGCTGGCTTTTAATGCAATATTACCGACGAAACCATCGCAAACAATGACATCCGCTTTCCCGGTATATAAATCACTGCCTTCCACATAACCAATGTAATTAATATATGGGTTACGATTTAATTTTACGGCAGCATCTTTAACTTGCTTATTACCTTTAATTTCTTCTTCGCCAATATTTAATAATCCAACGCGTGGTTTATCAATACCATCCATTGCTGTGGCCAGTACTGACCCCATTACACCAAATTGAAATAATTGTTCGGTAGTGCAATCTACATTTGCGCCTAAATCTAGAACGCGCGCCATGCCATTCATGGTTGGGAAAGCACTTAAAATTGCAGGTCTATCAATTCCAGGAATGGTTTTTAATACAAAACGTGCAGTAGCCATTAATGCGCCGGTATTCCCCGCGCTAACACAAGCATCTACTTGCCCTTCTTTTAAGGCATTAATAGCTAAACGCATGGAAGATTTTTTTTTGCCACGCAACGCTTGTTTAGGTAGTTCATCCATTAACACCGATTCAGGTGCATGTTCTATACGTAAACGTTCTGATGGTGTTGCATGATGTTTGGCTAATTCTGCTAATAAAAGAGCTTCATCTCCAAACAATATGACATTTAATTGTGGGTGGCTTTTAAGACTGTTTAACACCGCAGGAACGGTGACTATCGGTCCGTGATCGCCACCCATGGCATCCACTGCTATGTTGACTTGCTTCAATGTATTTACTCTTAGTCTTCGTCAGCTTCTGTAACGCCGGCTTTCTTAATAACTACTTGACGTCCACGGTACATCCCAGATTCTGTCATATGATGACGAAGGTGAGATTCACCTGTTACGGGATCTTCAGAAACGACTAAAGGACTAATTTTATCATGCGATCTACGCATGCCACGACGCGAACGCGTTACTCTACTCTTTTGTACGGCCATTTGGCTAAACTCCTTAAAGACACTACTATTAAAAACGGGATTATACCATTAAACTTAGCGAATCATATCGATTAGGTGTAAATATGTCAAAAAATCTAATGACTTTAGTCCTAGCCTCTTCATCTAAGCCCCGAAAAAGCTTAATGAATCGCTTATATATCCCTTATCTTAGTTTTTCTCCTGACATAGATGAGTCTGCTCGACCAAATGAATCGACAAAAGAGCTTGTTTTGCGCCTGGCTGTAGAAAAAGCCCAAGCCGTGGCTTCTAAATACCCCAATTCTCTTATCATTGGTTGTGATCAAACTGCGGAATGTGAAGGCATACAATTAAACAAGCCTCACCATTTCGAAGCGGCTATTGAACAATTAAAATTTGTGAGCGGCAAAAAAGTCCAGTTTATTTCTGGGCTTTGCGTCTTAAACACTGTTACGCACAATATTCAGCAACACATTGAAATTACAGATACTTATTTTAAAAATCTCACTCAATCTCAAATCGAACATTATTTAAAAACCGAAGAGCCTTATGAGTGCTGCGGCAGTATTAAAAGTGAAGGTTTAGGGATAGCTTTGGTTGAAAAAATAATTTCAGAAGATCCCACATCATTAATTGGCATGCCAATGATAGCATTGGTGAGAATGCTTATGAATGAAGGGTTTAATATTCTATAAATCTAATGCCATCAGGCCTATAACTAGGCTTACTAAAGCGATATTAAGCCCCTTGCTGTATTGCATGCTTTTGTTTATTTCTTTTTGCAAACGGGTTTCTGAATCTTTACTAACTTGCTTCATGTTATAATGCGAATTTAGATGATGAGTAGCCCCTATGCCTAAAATTCAAACCGTACAATTAGGTTTTTTAGCCTATCAAGCTAGGTTAGATCTGGAGTTGTATTATGATCTTGATTTACCAGAGTTATCTCGACAAAATATCGCACATCTGCGTAAATTATTACTTCAAAGTCAACCCACGGGTTTAACGCCGCAAGAAGTGCGTCTAGTTCAATTGGTATTTGAGCATTCAAAGTTCTCACATGGTACCCAATATCTTAAAGACATACAGAATAATCAAAATACACTGCAATCATTACAAATGCGGGTAAGAGCCCAACAACAAACACACAATCGACATACTAAAGCAGGCAGTAGAACAGATAGCTATGTATTTTTTGCTTATGGAAAACGTATCCCTGAATTTTTGCAGCAAGACATTGATAAAATAACTTTTAGGCCAAGTTATTTACAAAATAAAAATACATTTTTATATCAACGTGCATTTGTGACTTGGTCACCTAATGCCGGTCCACAACGTAGAACCAGTCCACCATTATTATTGGGCGATAGTCGTTTTTACCACCAACACACCAGTGATACTGATAAACAGTATATTTATCAGCAAGAAGGACAAGCGCCCTTTATATGGTCTGTCACTGACCGACAAGAAATATTATACGGTAAAGATATTTTATGGGGTTTGGCTTATCAAATGATTTTGCATTTGCGATACATAGGCGGGAGTTACCAACAACATGTATTAGATAATTTAAATGATAATAGTGTTCAAGTTTTACAAGAAATTTTTATGCCCGTAGCTTCTTATCCGGAATTAAAAGTGCCTTTGCAATTTAATATTGAAGATGAAGGCGTGAGCATTGTTCAGGCTGTTCCTGTTGATACAACGCAACCATTAAGTTTTACTGAACAAAATACTTTATCATTTCATCAAGATATGGCACAAGGAAAAACGCTAAAAATATTCGACAGACAAGATGAGCTATATGAAAATCCACATTTTGCAGTTACAGATTATGATAAAAAATTAGTGCTACAGAAGGCTGTCAAATATGCTGACATTCCTCTTATCAATAAAATATTATCTGAGAATAATTTTGATATCAATGAAGATTATGGTCAGAACAGTTTATTAAATCATGCCATTAAGAATATTTCTGCTCCAAAAGAGAGAATGGCAGTGGTTAAACTGCTGATCGCAAAAGGCGCAAATCCCAACCAAGGCCATGAGGGTGAAAATGCTTATTATCGGGCCGTGGAAATAAAAGACAAAGCCTTATTCGAGTATTTACTAACAGTGTCATGTCCTCATCCACAAGATTCACACATTAAAACATTGCCTGTATTGAATAAAGATAAAGAAATGTTTATGCAAAAAAATACTTTAGATTTAATTTGTATAAATGGTCTAGTAGATTGGCTACCACTGGCGATTGCTCATGGCGCAAATATTCATCATTTCCCTTGTTCCTTATATCGTAATGCAGCGCAACATGGTCATGTAAAGATGGTCAGGGCATTAATTGCACAAGGCGCTAGATTAGACGAGTTTAAGGGTATTAAAACACCTTTGATTGTTTTTGCTGAAAATGGCAATGTTGAAGGCGTGAAACTACTATTGGGAAATCATGTTGATGTGTACGTAGAATATGATGGAAAAACCGCATTAGATTTTGCAAAAAAAAATACACATCAAGCCATTATAGATTTGTTTAAACCTTATCATATTCCTGAAAATAAAGTTGAATATAAAGGAAAAAAACATGCGGCGGTAGCAGTGGTGACTGCGCAGGATCCCAAAACCGGTAAACGTGTAGTATTAGTAGGACAGCGAAGAAATGAAGATAATACTCTGGATGACGAATATCGTTTCCCAGGAGGTTTAGTCGACCCAGGCGATAAAGATTTTATCGATGCTGCAAAACGTGAACTTCAAGAAGAAACAGGCATTAGCTTGACAGCAATTAAATTGGCCGGAAAGTTTACCGAACATACCGTGGCAAAATATTCACAAGTCTATGAAGATTATCACTTTGATATTCGATTTATACATTTTCACTTGCTGATTGACCCCGCAATGTTACGCGTTAAGGCCGATGATGATTTAGGACATGTCAAATGGCTGCCAGTAGAAAATATACGTATGGCTAGAGATCAAAATGGAAGAAAACGTGGTGTTTTTATAGAAGACAACTCATATACTCTGTTTAATCAAAGTAATGTTATCGTGTTAGAAAGTATCTGCTATGGTGGATTAGATAAACCTGCCTTTGATCAAGCCATGTTAGTCGAGAATTTTGGTTATAAGAAATTAATGGAATATACCAGAGTGGACAATGTTGCAGGCATAGAGGATTTAATTGCAGATCGTGTTCCGATGCATAGTGACTTATTAAGTTTAGCTGCAAAAAGTGGTAGTAAAAATGCCGTTAAATTTTATTTAAAAAATTCACCTGAGTTCATCGATGTCTGCCCTCATCCTGCAGTGGCTGCGGCACTGGGTGATCATTGGGAAATTTTTGATTTATTGTATGATGAGCAGATGGATCAATATTCAGAAGGGATGGTTTTGAATCATTGTATCCGCAGTCAAAATTTATTAAAATTAGTTTATTGCTTAAACCATTTTAAAATAAATATCAATGTAAGATTAAAAGGCGATCAATATTTTATTACAACAGCCGCCATTATTGGGAATGAAGAAATAGTTCAAACTTTGATGCAGTATGGCGCAACACTTAATCCTGCATTTATTGGCGTAGATGACAATGGTATCAAAATAAAAGCACCATTACATGTCGCTCTCACTCATAAACATGCGAAACTAGCTATTTATTTGATAACAAAAGGTGCGGATGTCAATTGCCCTGATAATATTACACGAGAGTCGGTAATGCGTAGCAGCTATAGTAGAATGATTAATGTTTTTAAATCAATGCACGAAGGGACTGAATTAGCCCCCTTAGATATAAATGATAGATTTGATTTTCAGATGACAAATTATAATAAAAATGCTGTGACAAAAGCAGTGGCAACGCCAGGCTGCGAAGAAGTGGTGCAATATATTATTGATCATAAATTTGAATTAATTGACGTAAATCAATTAGACGCAGGCACGTTGACACGCTATAAAGACTATTATCCGGAATTATTTGACATGCTACCTGAGCAGACCCAAGATCAAGAGGAATCATCTTTTCAATATTATCAAATGAATTAATGCTATTGCAAATGATATAAGACAGGAAAGTGAAGGTTTAGGGATAGCACTGGTTGAAAGAATAAGCTCAGAAGATCTGACATCACTCATTGGCATGCCGATGAGTGCGTTGATTAAAATGCTGGAAAATGTGGAATTTAAGATCACTTAATGAATAGCACCATATTTTACCACGCTGGTCTGTATATGTACTTTTAACACCTCCTGAATTGCAGCAAAAACTGCAGATAAATTTGTCATGGTAGGATTTCCCTTAGCAGAAAGCATACGATGAACACTTTTATCAGATTTATGGATTTTTTCTGCTAAATCATCAAAGCCTATGGTAGCATTCACTAAATCACGTAAAATTATTTTAGCAGTTTCAGGATCGCCATTTAAAAACAATTCTACAGCTTCATTTAATAAAGCGTTCGCAAATTTTGGATCCGACTGCACGCGTTCTTGAATGGTTTTTTTAAATTCTCGTGTAAGTGCCATGTTTATTTCTCAAATTTTTTACGCTTTTTATAGTCATTAAAAAGAGATAATGCTCTGTCGATATCTTTCTGTTGGTTTTTTTTGGTGCCGCCGCCCAACAAAATAATTAGCTCTTTACCCGCAATTGCTAAATAAATACGATAACCTGGGCCAAAATCAATTTTATATTCACCAATTCCTTTAAACCATTTAACGTTAGATATATTTCCTCGCATCAAACGTACTAAAGCCGAGCTTATTTTTGCAGCTGCATTAGGATCTAAATCCATAAACCACTGTGCGTAAGGGCTTTTTCCATCGGCAGTGATGTATTCAAGCACTTTAAACTCTTTAGTTGATATTAACATATATGTTACTATTTTGCAAATGTATATAGCACAACAAGCTCTAAACCTATAACACCTACGCCAATGATATATAAGAGAATCAGTTTATGGTTGTATATTTGCTGTTGCAGCTTAAGCTCAGAATCCATAATTTGAAGAGAAAGCTTACTCTCGCAGCCTTTGATTTTATACCGGAGATCTTGTATTTCCGATTTTAATGTTCGCAATTCTAATAACGTAGCCGCTTGTGTATTTAAAGTATTAATTGCCATAGCTTATCCCTGCTGTGATGGTTATTACAGCTATTTTAAAACATTTATATTTATAATATCAAGGGATTTTTGGATACTTATTGATTAACGCAGTTTTTGAATAGAACAAAATAAAAAGGCCAAGTATCGCTACTTGGCCCATCACAACTTAACAAAAAAGCTTATTTATCGCGATAAATTTCACGTTCCATATCATCGTCTTCATCATCTTCATGATGTTTATGTTTTTTATGTTTCTTTTCGCCTTCTTCTTCTTCCCAATGGTGATGATCTGAATCTTCTTCAGAACCACAACCGACCAATGCTAAAGATGGTAGAACTAATAATGCTAATAACGTTACCCAATTTTTCATGATAATTTCCTGTTTTGATTTAAATTTTAAGAATAATCTAGAGAGTTTGCAGAAAAAATTTGTAAACTAGAGTGGGCTGAGTTAAACACTCAGCCCATAACCAGTTAAGCATGACTTATTTGTCGCGATAAACTTCACGTTCCATACGTTCTTCGCGTTCTTCGCCTTCATCTTCTTCTTGCCAGTAGTGGTTTTGTGGCTCATCTTCATCAGTAGATGCGCAACCGACCAAAGCGATTACAGGTAAAGTTAAGAAAGCTAATAATTGTAGCCAATTTTTCATGTTGATTCCCTCTTGATTTTTAGTTAGTTTCACTCTTACGTTAAACTGCTTGTAACACCCAAGTACTACATCAAAGATACTACCGTATGTACACTTATTAACTAAATAATAATACATAAATACGAAAATGCAATCTTAAATTACTATGAAAGTTTCGCAGTTCTGACACAGTGCATTGATTATAGCGCATATTATTCATTTGCACTACATACCTAAGGGGAATGAAGGCATCAAAATGCGGGATACTGACATATGTCTATTCCCGACGTGCAGAAAGTCATCATGGTTTTGTAAGCGTTTTGCCTACCGGTATTACAGAGATACTCTATTGATACAACTGACTGGAATGAGCCACAATAGAGCATAAGATGAAGTTTTTAATACAGCCCTGATCATATATAAAACATTTTTCTTATAATTGTTCAATATTTGAACTGTACTTTGATTAAAAATTGGACATAGTCTAGAAATGTGCTACAACAGTGTTTTAATACTTCCTTAATGGTATGTATTAAAGGCTGCTGAATTACTTCATGGATGAATAAAATTGGAGCTAAAAAAATGAAACATACAACACCGATGATTCTGTTAGAGGTGTGCTGGTTGGCCGGAGCGAAAGCTTATTATAATGGACAAGAGGAAATGGAAAACCCCTATCCAGAAGATACGCGTGAAGCGCATTATTGGTGCGATGGCTGGTGGGAAGCTTGTTTAAACGAAGGCAATATCAGCGAACATTTACATAATACAGTAAAAGTGGCTTCGTTATCCGCTTAACTCTGTTTAAGTTACAATGTGTTTTCGCGAACCAGATAAAAAGCAATTTGATTTTTGTTTTTATTGGATGTTGAATGTGCCGTGTCTTGCCTATCATGTTCGGTGGCTAGGCGGTATTTAAATCCTGTTTCTTCTGATAGCCATGATGCATAAGCTTCAATTTGTTTAACGCTTAAATGCGCAGGTTCTATTTGAGTCTCTAAGGGTTCACACGAACCAGTTGTTAAACAATAATTATTATAATCTTCCACCGTACTTTCAATATCTGTTAACTCTAAATCAAGCACTGCGGGTGTTTCATGTGGCATGCATTTTTCCGTTGCCATACAAAATTTATTGTAATCGGCTACAGAAATGGTTTGTTGCGTGATAACAAGCGGTTTATTTTCTTGCGTTTGCGTCACTAATAAGCGCGGACCTGTTTCATTATTAGATAACATATCAACACAAGTACCATTTTGCTCGCAAGGATCGGCGGCGACAACAGATTCAATAATAGATTCTAAGGCTTTTGACATCTCTTGTTTAGGTAAAGGTGGCAACGCTAAAATTTCATCATCAAACTCTGGAATCGCTGGCAACTCAGAGATAATAGGTTTACGCACAGGCGCCCGGCGTATTTGAGTGACTTCTTTTGATAATAATTCTGGACCGATTTCTTTAATGAATACGTCATCTTTAGGTAATATTTTTTGCAATGCCTGCCAGCTTACTTTAGCGCCGGCAAAATTATTTTCTTCAATTTGTGTAAAAAAAGCAGCTTTGAGCAGATTAATATGACTATCGTTCATGCTTTGTTGCATTATAATGGTTTCCGGCACTACTTCATTAGAAGTAAACATAACGGGTGCGTAATTGATGCCTTGCCAAACAATCGCGGCTAATGCAAAAACACTCGCAAAAGCTAAAAGCGCCCTATCCCGGTATATGTATTTTTTATTCGCATCCAATACTAAAGCCGCTTGCGATAATGATATTTCGCGTCGTCCATTTAAACAACGTTCGATTTGTTTTTTCTGCCACAATTGTAAATAGGGGCAAGCCTTAAGGATCTGATGCGTTTTCAATTCGTCACCTGTAGGCACACAAGCTGTAAATAATTCATACGCGCAGGCAATAAGACGACGGCCTATCGTACCACCTTCATATAATTGCCCGCGCATATAGGGTTGAATGGGTGACGTATAAGGAATATGTTGTAATTGCAACGTATCGGTATCAATAAAAAATTGTCCGGGATGAATGCTATCGATTATATCTTCATTAGCATTTAATAATAATTGATAAATTTGCTGCAATAACATTTGTGCTAACGGTAAAGGCAATCCTGTGGGATATTGTGCCATCAGCCAAACGCATAAAGGCTGTCCTATTAAAGTGGGTAGTTTGGTATAAACAGGATTCGGTGTACGTGTGGAGCATAATAAATCAACAAAGTCTGAACCTTTGCGGGCTGCAAACACAATACCTTGATCAATAAAACCACGAATATCAATAAGCTTATAACCATTCATTTCGCTGCCTACTTTGGCTAACGCTAAGCTTAAATCTTTAGCCGAATGCTCATCAGCGGGTGTATTAGGCGCAGCTTTGCCTAATAAGCGTTCGCAACGCAATAATTCTCTCCAGCTAATATCGCCTTGCCAATAGCTTTGTGCTAGTGCATCGCGTACACTTTGAGTTTGGCTGGGGTGTAAACGCCAATTATTAATATAATAGCGTACCCATCTCCACAACGAAGAAGCATCATCCACTTTGTCATCTCCAATTGATTGGTATATCCTTTGGTATTAGTATAGCTAAAAGGATATCTGTTTTGCGCCCAACAATAGAAAATTATTTAAAAAAATTAGAAGAAAGTTCAGCCGCATCATTATTATTAAATAATACACTAGCCGGTATAGAAAAAGAAAATCTGCGCGTCACTGATGCTGCATACCTTGCGCAAACACCACACCCTCAAGTGTTAGGCGCAGCGTTAACGCATCCTTTTATTACAACAGATTATTCTGAAAGTTTGCTTGAAATGATTACTCCTCCTATTGATAATCGCAAAGCATTATTAACATGGATGGAAAAATTACATACGTATGTTTATCCGCATTTAGGAGAAGAGTTGTTATGGTCACCCAGCATGCCTTGTGTGATTCCTAGCCAAGATGACGTACCTATTGCACAATACGGCACTTCACATCAAGGACGCTTTCGTACGCTTTATCGTATAGGTCTTGGCCATCGTTATGAAAAGAAAATGCAAACCATTGCAGGCATCCATTTTAATTATTCTTTTCCTTTATCATTTTGGGAGATTTGGAATGATTTGTATGGAAAAGGACAAGGTTTGCAAGCAACAATTAATGAGAACTATTTTGCTTTACTGCGAAATTTTTTACGTCATGGTTGGATTATTGATTATTTATTTGGCGCATCCAGCGCCGTTGATGCGTCTTTTTTAAGTGAACATAATAGACCTGCAGGATTATTACCTTATAAGCAAAACTCTCTTTATGCGCCTTATGCCTGCTCTTTGCGCATGAGTGATTTGGGCTATCACAATAGCACTCAGAAAAAATTGAATATCTCTTTTAACTCTGTAAAAGAATATGCACAAACCTTAAAAAATGCTGTCAATACCCCCTATCCGCCCTATCAAGCCATTTTTGAAAAATACGGCCAAGATTCACAAATTAACGCCAATTTATTACAAATTGAAGCCGAATATTACGCAGCTATACGCCCCAAACACACAGCGTCAAAATCGCAAGCGCAAAGCCAAGCCTTGTTACAGTTTGGCGTTGAATATTTGGAAGTGCGCGCGATCGATATCAACCCTTATCTGCCTTTAGGTATCAATTCAGAACAAATTTATTTTATGGAAGTTTTTTTACTGTATTGCTTATTAAAAGACAGTCCAGAATTTACTGCGAAAGATTATTCCCTTATTTCGAAAAACACCCAAACAGTTGTCTTTGAGGGCCGTAAACCGGGCTGTTTATTGCAAGATTTAAATACTGACCAGCCCATTTTATTGAGCGTATGGGCTGGGGATATTTTTAGTGATCTCAATCAAATTGCTGCTTTTTTAGATAGGCACACTGAGGATAAACGTTATATGCAGGCTTTGAATTATTTTAAAGAAAGAATAAAACATCCTGAACTGTTACCTTCAGCCATTATGCTGGATGATTTATTGAGTAAATATAATTCTTTTGAAGACTTGGGTTTGACTTTGTCTATAAAAAATAAAGATTATTTTAAGCATAAAAAATTAAGTGCGCTGGAAATTGCAGAATTTGATCAAATTGTCAGGGAAAGCCTGCAGGAAAAACGCATACTGGAAGAACAACAAACCGGTAGTTTTGAGGAATTTTTGGCGCAGTATTTTAATTAAGCCGTTTGTCATGCAAGCATAAGAGGGCGAAAGATTTTTCGCCCCTACGGATGGTTTGTGTTCATCATATGTGGATACACATAAATATAAGGGCACCCAAACATACAAAAAGATTTGCAAAACATCCTATGCGGAAAACCCCAACATCCGTAGGGGCGAAAAATCTTTCGCCCTAGATGCTTGATTGCAAACCAGAAAAATCGATTAAATCAATTATTCCTCAACGAATCTTGCAGCATATCCACAACGCTTTGGAATTCTTTTTTATTATTATCACTTAACCCCATTAAAGTTTCATGCGCTGATAAAACACGTTGTGTTTGAGTGTCTGACGAATCGGATTTTATAGCCAACTCCGGTAAATCATGCGCTTGTGGGGCTTGTGAAACAAAATGAAATAATTGCTCCAAGCTCATGGAATTTAAAACTTTTTTCAGATCATTTTCAGGGCAATATAAATCAGGCTGAACTTGGTTTATCTTTTCAAACTGCATAGCAATTTGTGCTAATAACCCTAAAGCTGTACTATCGAGCAGTTCTGTCTCACTTAAATCGACCAACAATCGGTGATCTAATTTTTTTTGTAAGGTTTTTTTTAAAAAATAATCCAAGCTAGCGCATTGGTTAAAACGCAAATCACCTATTATCTTTAAGATAAAGACATCCTTTTCTAAACCAAAATATAGTTTTGCATTTGAATCAATCATTTAGACACCATAAGTAAAGTAATATCATCAGGAATACTCTGTAAGGATTCTGGAATTAATTGCTGCAAAGCCGCAGTAATTTCTATGTCTTTATGATCAGCAAAAAAATCTGCTAAATAATTTTGTTTCTCTTCTATGCCTTGTTGAGGCAAGATTTCCAAAATACCATCGGATAATAAAATTAATTTTGCCCCAGCAGAAAATGGGCATGTATGCACTTGCCAAGTTTGCCCGGGCACTAAGCCTAACGCCATGCCTTTATGTTCTAAATACTGCGCACCTTGTTCATTTAACAATAAAGGAGGAGGCAATAAGCCTGAAGCGCAATAACTCATTTGCGATTTTTCAAGATCAATTACGCCATAAAACAAGGTGGCATGTTTGCCTAATTTTGCATGCAGCAAATGTGTATTTAGCGCATGAAATAATTTATCGGGTTCTATCACATCTTGATTATGATGTTGCTGATATTGCATCACTAGATTATCAATATAGCTTTTGCATAATACTGTCACGAATGCACTCGAAGCGCCATGGCCAGAAATATCAGCCATATAAAAGCCTAGATGTTTATCATCAATACGAAAATAATCAACAAAATCGCCACTTAAATATAAGGACGGCAATACATGATGACTAAAATGATAACCAGCAATCGTTTTTTCAGGAGGAGGAAGTAATTGCTGCTGCATGCACCGACCCGCTTCTTGATCGGCTTTTAATATATTGAGACTTTCTTGAAGTTCATTGCGGTAATTTTCGTTGTCATTTAATAATTGTTTGCGCTCAAGGGAACGAAATACAGCATGTTCTAATGTTGCCATATCCACGATGGGTTTGAGCAAATAATCCCAAGCGCCTAATTGCAATGCTTGAACCGCATCGCCTATCACCCCCGCACCGGAAACTACAATAAAGGGAATATCGAGCGATTCTTTGCGCAGTTGTTCTAGAACGTCTAAACCGCCCATCACAGGCATATGCAAATCACAAATCACTAAATCAGGCTTACGCTCATGAATGATTTGTAAACCTTGCTCGCCATTTTCGGCTTCTAGCATTTGATAACCACTGTCTTCTAAAAACGCCACCAAACTTTCACGAACGAGTGGCTCATCATCAATAGACAGGATGGTTGCTTTTATGTGCACCATAATTAATAGACTTCATGCTCGTTGATTAAATCTTCATCCCAGTCGGTTACATCTTCTTGACCGCTTAGGAAATCTTCACGTTGTTGAATATAAATATCGCGCACTAAACTGTATTCGTCAAAGGCTGAAGACAATATTTCTTCTTGGTCTAAGTATTGCGAACGCACATCTATGGCCATCAAACCAAATGCTGCAATTTGCACTTCCCAAGGTGTGAAATCCCAGACGCTAAAGAAATAACCGGGAACCTTACCTACGGCTTCGCGCCCCGTTGTGGGACCTAAAACCGGTAATACCAAATAGGCTGAACGTTTTATACCCCAAACATAAAATGTTTGACCGAAATCGCCTTGTGCTTCTTCAAGGTCCATGTTAACAGCTGCAACATCAAATATGCCTAATATACCCAGTGTTGAGTTGATTGCAAAACGTGCGGCTGTTTTCCCTGCATCAGCAAAACGTGCTTGTAAAACTGTATTTACAAATACCGATATTTCTTCAATGTTCCCAAAAAAATTACCAACACTTTCACGCACTTTTGGTGGTGTTACCGCTACATATCCTTGAGCTAAAGGTTTTACCAATACAGAGTCTAAATTTTTATTCAATCCATACATGGCGCGGTTAAATGGCTCATAGGGATCGGTAATCATCGGCTCTTGCGCAAAAGCAGCCGCTTGCTCCGGTGTTGCAGTACTCGCACAACCGTATAAGGCAAGTGTTAATAAAAGTATTAAAAATTTTATTTTCATCGTTGATCGCTAGTTAAGTTTACGCTTTTTTTAAGTAATTCAACTTCTTTATGGGATAAATACATAAATTGTCCCTTTTCCAAACTTTTAGGCAATTGAATAGGACCAAACCGAACACGTATCAACCGACTGACAGTTAAACCCACTGCTTGCCATAAACGTCTAACTTCACGCTGGCGTCCTTCTAGAATGATCACACGATACCATATATTTGCGCCTGTGCCTTGCATTTGTTCAATATGGGTAAACTTTGCCATTAAGCCATCGATTAAAACTCCACTGAGCAATTGATCGATTTGAATATCGCTAGCCGCACCTAATACACGCACCGCATATTCACGTTCTATTTCATAACTTGGATGCATTAAACGATGCGCTAACTCACCGTTGGTTGTGAATAATAATAAACCCGACGTATTTAAATCTAATCGGCCTACAGAAATAAAACGCCCCTTTTTGGGGGTGGGGAGCGATGCAAATACATCAGGACGGCCTTCGGGATCATGACGCGTACATAATTCACCTTCCGGCTTATGATAAAGCAATACACTATCTGTTGATGCAACATTATTTAAAGTGACAAGGCGATCATCAATTAATACTTTTGCCGTATTATCAATACGCGCGCCCAATTGCGCAATAACACCATTAACTTTAATACGCCCAGAACTGATCCATTGCTCAATTTCGCGACGTGAACCCAAACCATTTTGCGCAAGAACTTTTTGTATTTTTTCAGGCATGCTGCTCTTGTTCTATTTGACTCATTTCTTCTGTTTGATTCATTTCTTCTGTTTGATTCATTTCTTCTGTTTGATTCATTTCTTCTGTTTGACTTATTTGTTCTGTTTGACTCATTAACAGCGGTAATTCATCCAGGGTCCGTAAGCCAAAATAATCTAAAAAGTGCGGCGTTGTCGCCATTAATTCCGGACGTCCAGGCACTTCACGGTGTCCAACAATACGTATCCATTCTCTGTCTAATAAAGTTTTAACTGTTGTCGGGCTTACAGCAACACCGCGAATTTGTTCAATATCACCGCGCGTTACCGGTTGGCGATAAGCAATCACCGCTAAAGTTTCCATGAGTGCGCGCGAATAACGCTGGGGTTTTTGCGCCCATAAACGGCTTACCCATGGTGCTAAATCCGCAGCAACCCGAAAACAATAACCGCTCGCGACTAAACTTAATTCAATGCCACGACCGGCATACAATTGTGTTAATTCTGCTAATAGTGCTTTTACTTGCGCGCTGGTGGGTCGCTCTTCTTCTGTAAACAACTGACATAAATCATTCACGGTCAATGGTTTATCGCTGGCAAATAAAGTACCTTCTATAATGCGTAATTGTTGTTGTGCGTCAATCATGGGCTGCTATCGCTCTAATGTAAATGGGTGCAAATGAATCGCTCTGGGTTAATTCTAGCATGGCTTCTTTTAATAATTCCAATATCGCTAAAAAAGTAACAATAATTCCCAGACGTCCATTCTCAGGTTTAAATAAAAGTGAGAATTCAGTAAATTGCTGCGCATTAATTGCGTCCAATACATGGGTCATGGCTTGGCGCACGGTTAATACTTCTTGGATAATATGATGGTGTGTAAACTGCTCAGCGCGCGCTAATACGGTTTGCAGCGCTACAACTAATTCTTTTAAAGTGGCTTCGGGTAAAACCATAGGGATTTCCCAGTCTGGAATTTGCACAATAGTCGGGAAAACATCACGCTCCATACGTGGTAATTGATCGAGATCTTCTGCGGCTTGTTTGAATTGTTCATAAAGCTGCAATTGCCGCATGAGTTGTTCGCGTGGGTCGATGCCCTCTTCTTCTGAATCGGTAACAGGCGGGCGTGGTAATAATAAACGTGATTTAATTTCAGCTAATGTAGCGGCCATCACTAAATATTCACCGGCTAATTCTAGGCGAAATTCGTTCATCAATTCTACATATTGCATGTATTGCTGCGTAATCTGTGCAATCGGAATATCGATAATATCCAAATTATGACGGCGAATTAAATACAATAATAAATCTAAGGGGCCTTCAAACGCATCTAGAAATACACGCAGCGCATCGGGTGGAATATACAAATCTTGCGGCATTTCAGTGATGGATTGATCCAGCACCCGCGCGATAACTTCTGACATTAATCCGCCTCCTTCTTCATATACGGATAAATTAAACCCATGGCTTTTTTAACTTCAGATAAAGTTTGCTCTGCAGTTTTCCGAGCATCAATCGTGCCTTGTTCCAATATAGCAGACACTTCATCTGGGTTTGCGTGGTAATGTTGCATTTTTTCTTGTATGGGTGCTAATTCTTCATTAATAGCTTTAATGATAGGTGCTTTGCATTCAACACAACCTATGCCCGCACTACGGCAGCCAGTTTGCACCCATTCTTTCGTATCTTCATCGCTGTAAATTTTATGAAATTGCCAAACTGGGCAACGTTCGGGTTCACCTTTATCAGTGCGTCTCACCCGCGCAGGATCAGTCGGCATGGTTTTTATTTTTTGCTCTACCACTTTAGGCGGATCGTTTAAGGCAACGGTATTGTTATAAGACTTAGACATTTTTTGTCCATCTAAGCCCGGAAGTTTAGATGCCTTCGTCAAAAGTACTTGTGGCGGCGTTATGACTTCACATTGGTACATAAAATTAAAGCGCCGCGCAATTTCGCGCGCCATTTCAATGTGAGGAATTTGATCTTCGCCAACAGGAACAAAATTTGCATTATAGGCAAAAATATCTACCGCTTGTAATAACGGATAACCTAGAAAACCATACGTGGCTAAATCTTTTTCTTTTAACTTTTCTTGTTGATCTTTGTAAGTGGGTACGCGCATCAACCAAGACAGTGGCGTAATCATCGATAACAATAAATGCAGCTGCGCATGTTCATGCATTTGAGATTGAATAAAAATAGGACTTTTTTTGGGGTCTATGCCTATCGCTAGCCATGTGGCGGCCATATCGAATACATCTTTTGCGATATGCGCATGGTCATCATAATGTGTTGTTAAAGCGTGCCAATCTGCAATAAAAAAATAGCATTCATATTCGGCTTGCAGCTTAAGCCAATTTTTTAAAACGCCATGGTAATGGCCCAAATGCAAACTGCCGGTTGGACGCATTCCTGATACTACCCGCTCTTTCTTAGTCAAATTAATTCTCCACCAAAACGGCTAGTTTACCCTAAAATATGCTATTATGCTTCTTAAACAAACTAGGACCTCAATCCATGAAATTACTTTTTGAAATTATAACCTTAATTCTATTTTTTGCTGCTTATCAAATTTATAATTTGAATGCGGCTATCTTAGTTGTCATTATCGCTTATACCGGCATCACCGTATTTAACTACTTTAAACATAAACGTTTAAGTAAATCACAAATTGCAACCTTCGTCTTAGTCGTTGTATTGGGCGGCGCGACCTTGGTTTTGGATAATGAGCTCTTTTTTAAATGGAAGCCGACCGTCGTTTGCTGGCTGTTTGCCAGTGTGCTTTTAGGTAGTTATGTGTTCACTAAACAAAATCTATTACAACGTTTAGGCAGTGATAACCTTAAGCTACCCAATCAAGTTTGGAAGCGCTTAAATTTTGCTTGGATAATATTTTTCGCATTCATGGGTGGTATAAACTTATTTGTAGCTTACAATTTTGATACAACCACTTGGGTTTATTTTAAGCTATTTGGCGCCGTAGGTTTATTGTTAAGTTTTCTGCTTATCCAAGCAATCTGCCTTTGGCCTTATATTAATGAACAAAACACGAAGGCATCATGAACGATTTAATGAAAGAAATGGAGCAGCGTTTAACGACCGCCTGCGCACCCACAAAACTGAATATTATTGACGACAGTGCTCATCATATAGGACACGCCGGCAATCGCGGTGGCGGACACTTTACCGTAGAAATTACTTCACCTGCTTTTGAAGGCTTATCATTAGTTAAACGTCATCAATTAGTTTATAAAGCCTTAGGCGATTATGTCGGGCGTGAAATTCATGCGGTTTCAATTATTGCTAAAACACCTGGAGAAGAAAATGTGTAAAAAGAATGGATTATACATTCTATTATTATTTCCAATTTTAGCCTTGGCAGATGGCACAGTCATCGGTAGTGGCAATACCAATAACTTAGGTGTAGCAGCCACAAGTATTAATTCTGTTGTGGCATTTGTTTATGACATCGTCGATATTATTCTCTATATCGGTGCCGCCATTTTAATTATGAGCGGTCTTTTAAAATACCGTCTTCACAGACGCAATCCACAACAAGTTCCTTTAAGCACACCTGTAACCGAAGTCAGCCTTGGTTTGGTTCTGATACTTATCGCGGTATTAGTGCAGATCTCTGTCAGCAATAAAACCGTGACCAATCCTAATTTACCGTCTGTAAATCCGCAAAGTTATACCGTGCCTGCGCAGCCGTCTAGTAATGCTTATCCGCATTGATATTTGGGGTCAGGCTTGACTTTTCATAAGTTAGTATGATACCATGCTTAATAATAACTTACTTTAATGGAGAATATAAAATGCCAGATCCTGATGCGAAATGTAAAGTAACTACTGCTGCATGTGCTACCGTTGTTAGTGCTGCATCCATAGAGTCTGTTTCCCCCTTTTGTGCTATACCCGCTCTTCTGTGCTGCGCATATGGTGTTATTACAGGACAGAAATATAAGCAAGATCAGAGAGATGAACGGGACTTATATCGTCATCAAAAGTCCATCAACAATTCAGAACATAGACCTGTTCATCACAATTCAAATATGAATTATGGTACTACTACTCCGATTATGAAATAATTCTTTCTATAAATGCTGCTTCGATCACACGGAGCAGCTTATTTACAGGATTATGCAATGATTTGCGTTCCATTTAAATAGGGCTGTAAAACTCTAGGAACATGAATTTTCCCTTGCGCATCTTGATAATTTTCCAATACCGCAACCAATGTTCTGCCTATCGCAAGGCCTGAACCATTTAAAGTATGCAATAACTCGGGTTTAGCCGTTTCTTTATTGCGGTAACGCGCTTGCATGCGTCTGGCTTGGAAAGCTTCAAAATTACTGCAGGAAGAAATTTCACGGTATTTTTGCTGACCAGGTAGCCAAACTTCTAGATCGTAAGTTTTGGCAGAACTAGCACCCGTGTCACCGCTGCATAATAACAACACACGATAAGGCAACTCTAAAAGTTGTAAAACTTTTTCTGCATGTTGTGTTAATTTCTCATGTTCTTCATAGGAATGTTCAGGATGCGCCAATTGCACTAATTCAACTTTTTCAAATTGGTGTTGGCGAATCATGCCGCGAACATCTTTACCGTATGATCCAGCTTCTGCGCGAAAACAATTACTGTGACAAACGTATTTAACCGGTAATTGATTTTCATCTGTAATGGTATCGCGGGCTAAGTTCGTCACTGGCACTTCTGACGTTGGAATCAAACCCCATTCGTCATTTTTTAAAATAAATAAATCTTCTTCAAATTTAGGCAATTGACCTGTGCCCTTAAAACTATCGCGATTTACAATTAACGGCACGTTGACTTCAAGGTAATCGTGTTCGCGTGTATGCAAATCCAACATAAATTGCGCAAGTGCGCGATGTAGTCTTGCGATCGCACCTTTCATGACGACAAAACGCGCGCCAGTAATTTTTGCAGCCACCGCAAAATCTAATCCGCCTAAGTTTTCACCGAGTTCAACATGATCTTTAACTGGGAAATCAAAAGTTTTAGGTTCTCCCCAGCGACGAATTTCAACGTTATCGTTTTCATCCTTACCAACAGGTACAGACTCATGTAATAAATTCGGCAATCCTAATAAAAATAATTGTAATTCGTTTTGCACTAACTCTAATTCATCTTCGTGCGCTTTAAGTTTATCACCCATTTCTTGCACGGTTTTACGCAAACTTTCTATATCTTCACCACGGGCTTTGGCATCGCCTATGCTTTTAGAGCGCACATTACGTTCGTTACGTAAGTCTTCCGTTAATGTTTGAATACTTTTACGCTTTTCTTCTAAGGCTTGGTATTTTTCAATATCTAAAACAAAACCGCGCTTTTTTAAATTTGCAGCTACCGCGTGAATATCTTGTCTTAATAATTTAGGGTCTATCATTTTACTTACCTTTTTGGTGATCCAATTGGCGAAGCTGTGCTAATTTTTCAGCAATTTTAATTTCCAGGCCTCGTGCTACGGGTTCATAATAGCATTTTTTGGGCATGCCTTCAGGGAAATATTGCTCGCAGGCCGCATAGGCATGTTCTTCATTATGGGCATAGCGGTAGTCTTTACCATAATCCAGGGATTTCATGAGTTTGGTTGGCGCATTACGTAAATGGTTAGGTACTTTTAAAGTGCCATAGGTTTTGGCATCTGCACACGCTGCATTAAAAGCTTTATAGACTGCATTACTTTTAGCTGCAATGGCCATATAGATAACCGCTTGTGCTAATGTTAATTCACCTTCAGGTTGCCCTAAACGTTCAACAGTTTCCCATGCATTTAAAGCAATTTGCAGCGCCCGTGGATCAGCATTGCCTATATCTTCACTCGCCATCCGCACTACTCTGCGTGCAATATATAAAGGATCACAGCCGCCTACTAACATGCGTGCTAGCCAATATAAACTTGCATCTGGGTCACTGCCGCGCACAGATTTATGCAACGCAGAAATTTGTTCATAAAACTCATCGCCTTGTCTATCAAAAACTACGTGAGGTTCACTTAAGACTTGTTCAATTGCGGCCAATTCAATCACATTATTTTCTGCTAAATCGGCGCTCATTTCTAAATAACCCAAAGCGCGCCTTGCATCTCCGCCGGCACTTGTTGCAAG
Source organism: Legionellales bacterium (assembly GCA_041660525.1). Taxonomy (GTDB): domain Bacteria; phylum Pseudomonadota; class Gammaproteobacteria; order JABCZS01; family JABCZS01; genus JABCZS01. Next base: position 109,661 of record JBAZWD010000002.1, read on the forward strand.
TTGCAATAATAATTCATCACTAATTTTTAAAGGCAATTCACCTAAGCCACGCTCTTTATCATTCAGAGCATGTTTTAAAATTAAAACAATATCTTCAGCTGTTAAAGATTTTAATACATACACACGTGCGCGTGATAACAATGCATTATTTAAGGAAAAAGAAGGATTTTCAGTCGTAGCACCAATTAAGGTAATCACACCATTTTCAACTGCTGGTAAAAAAGCATCTTGTTGTGATTTATTAAAACGATGAACTTCATCAACAAATAAAATTGTTGCTTGTCCAGTTTCAGTTTGACGTATTTTTGCTGCATCAATTACAGCACGCACTTCTTTTACGCCCGCTAAAACAGCAGATAAACTTTCAACATGCGCGCCTGCATGATGCGCAATTAAATAGGCTAAAGTGGTTTTACCAGTTCCCGGCGGCCCCCATAAAATCATTGATTGTAAAGATCGCGCTGCTACCACTTTTGCAAGTGCATGGTTTTGTGCGAGCAAATGCTGCTGGCCTATAAATTCTGTTAAATTCACAGGCCGCATCCGCGCGGCTAAAGGTTGTGTATTATTCATATGAAGTTACATATTAACGCGATTTTGCGTAAGCCTCAAGCGCACGTTTTCGAGAAAAACTCAAATCAACGATAGGTTTTGGATAAGTTATTCCCAATTCTATGCCTGCTGATTTTAATACGGCTTCTGGTGCAAGCCAGGGTTTAAATAAATATCGGTTAGGTAAATCACGTAGTTCGGGTACAAAATGGCGCGTATATTCGCCTTCTTTATCAAATTTCTCACCTTGGGTGATAGGATTAAAAATACGAAAATAAGGCGCAGCATCTGCGCCTGTGCCAGCAACCCATTGCCAACTGGCACTGTTATTTGCTAAATCGGCATCCACTAAACAATCCCAAAACCAAGCTTCACCTTCATGCCAATGAATGAGTAAATTTTTAACTAAAAATGAACCGACAACCATACGTACCCGATTATGCATATAACCAGTTTGCCATAATTCGCGCATGCCTGCATCAATCAAGGGATAACCTGTTTTGCCCTGCTGCCAAGCTTTTAAATTTTTTGCACTTTTACGCCAAGAAAAAACATTGAATTTTTTTTGAAAATTATCAACGGGTAGCGTCGGAAAATGATAGAGCAAATAATAAGAAAATTCCCGCCATACTAATTGCCGTAAAAAATCGGCGCCTTCATGCGGCGTGCCATACCAAATCTGATTAGGCGATAGCTCGCCAAAGTGCAAGCAAGGTGATAAATAAGAAGTGCTTTGTTTTGCTGGGAAATCACGATTCTCTTTATAGGTTTCTAAATTATTTTTTAAAAATTTATTTAATTTTTTATGCGCAGCTGCTTCACCTACTTTCCAAGAAAACTTCATAATGGGTAATAGTTTTAAATCGTCTAAATTTAAACCGTGATCATCTTTTATTAAATTTATTTTTTTTGGCTTAGCTAAAATAATTCGAGGCGGCGCTTTTTGTAAGCAACCATTTTTATAATACGGTGTAAATACTTTATAAGGCGTGCCATCGTTTTTAAGTACTTGCCAAGGTTCCCATAATAAAGATCCGTTAAAACTTTTACAAATAGCTAATTTAGATTTCAAAGCAGCATCCGCTTTAATGCGCCAAGGTTCATAACAGCGATTCCAATAGACTGCTGTGATATTGTGTTTTTTTACTAATTCTAAAATAATGGTTAGCGCATCGCCGCAATAAAAATTTAATTGATTATCAAGGCTTTTATTAAGCGATGCTAATGAGTAGTGCAAATACCAACGACTGGCTTCGCCCATTTTAAATTCACCAGGCGTTTTATCATCCAAAATATAAATCGCCATGATGGAGCCATTTTTTACGGCTTCATGAAGCGCAGGATTGTCCGCCAAGCGTAGATCTTGGCGGAACCAAACCAAGGTTTTTTGTTTCATATGAATTTATTGTTTTATATGGTGTTACCCAGATCAATAACACTCGAATGTTTTTCTAAACCACTTTGCTTTGATAAATCTGAGCGACTTTTTTCGAGTGCATCAAGATATGCTTCGGTAATATCACCCGTGATATATTCACCGTCAAATACGGAAGTGTCAAAGCGCTTGATATTAGGATTGCAAACTTTTAATGCTGCAATTAAATCTGCAATATCGGTATAAATCAGTTTATCTGCGCCTATGAATTCGCACACTTCTTCTACGGTACGGTTATAGGCAATAAGCTCACTGCGTGCGGGCATGTCTATGCCATAAACATTGGGAAATCTTACTGCAGGCGCAGCGGATGCAAAATAAACTTTACGTGCGCCTGCTTTTCTGGCCATAGCTACAATTTGTTTTGAAGTGGTCCCGCGCACTATCGAATCATCAATTAATAATACATTTTTATCTTTAAATTCTAAATCGATAGGATTTAATTTTTTACGTACAGATTTTTTACGCAAACTTTGTCCGGGCATAATAAATGTTCTGCCGATGTAGCGATTTTTAATAAACGCTTCACGAAATGGAATATTTAAAGCATTCGCTACCGGCAATGCCATCGTGCGGCCCGTGTCAGGAATGGGAATAATTACATCGATATCTTCCTGAGGCCATTCGCGTTTAATTTTTTCAGCTAAGCGTTGCCCCATTTCCATGCGTGCATGATAGACGGAAATGCCATCGACCATAGAATCTGGTCTTGCCAAATACACAAATTCAAACACACAAGGATTGAGTTCAAAATGTTCAGCGCATTGTTGTTTATGCAATTGCCCTTTTAAATCGATATAAATGGCTTCGCCAGGTGCAACATCGGTAATATTGGTAAACTCTAATGTGTCTAATGCCACACTTTCAGAAGCAACCATGTATTCTTTACCGTGAACAGTTTCGCGTTCACCGTAAACTAAAGGCCGAATACCGTGTGGGTCACGAAATGCAATCAAGCCATGATTTACAACCATAGCCACAGCTGCATACGCACCTTTAACGCGTTTATGGATTTGACTGACCGCTTTAAAAATATCTTTAGGTTCTAAATGAATTTTATTTAAAGTTTGCAATTCGTGTGCAAACACATTCAGCAACACTTCGGAATCCGATGTGGTATTAATGTGTCTTAAGTCGGTACGAAATAATTCAGCGCTTAGTTCTTGTGCATTGGTTAAATTACCATTATGCGCAAGAGTAATGCCATAAGGTGAATTCACATAAAAAGGTTGTGCTTGTGCTTCACTGCTATTGCCAGCAGTAGGATACCGCACATGCCCTATTCCTATATTGCCTTGCAAACGTTGCATATGACGAAGACGCATCACATCACGAATTAAACCATTGCCTTTGCGTAAAAACAATTGGCCGTTTTGGCAAGTCATAATACCTGCTGCATCTTGACCGCGATGTTGTAATACCGTTAAAGCATCAAATAAATCTTGATTCACCGGCGCATGGGCAAATAATCCGACAATACCACACATAGTGTTACCTTTGTTGAGGTTGAGTTTCAGGTAAAAAACCTGAGTTTTCCATCCAAACGAGCAATTGATCAGCCGAGCTTTTGAGATGAGCAATAAACCAAGAGCTATTCCAGCTTGGGCTTTTTACCATAGGCGTATAGTTGGCGATCATGATAAATATTACCACTAAAAGTAGGCCTCTGGCTAGACCAAAGAATATCCCTAATAAGCGATCAAGCCCTGATAAGCCTAGTGCTTTCACTAAATTATTCAACAATTTACCCAGTAGAGCGCCCAAAATAAGAAAAATGATTAATATCACTAGAAATACAATCAGATAGCGAAATTCAGGCGTTTCAACCTGGCTTTCGAGTAAGCTTTGTAATTGCGGCGTATAAATAAACGCGAGATAAGCGCCAAATAGCCAGGCGCAAATACCGATAATCTCTCGGCTTGCACCGCGCATAAAGGCCATGAGTATGGATATAAATAATACACCCACAATTATCCAATCGATCCAATTCATAGGGCATTATCCCTTAGGATTAAATTTAACAATGATGCCTTTTAACTGCATGTTTTTATCGATTTCTGTTAATAATTCTGTAGCCTGCTGTTTATCAGCTTCAGTACCTACCAATACACGCGTAAGTTTTAAGTCGCTCATTTCTTCTAAATAGGCGCTATAACCTTTTGCTTCTAAACGTTTTACCAGCGCTTGTGCATTCGCGGCTTTTGAAAAAGCGCCTAATTGCACAGCCCAAGTATTATGGGTGATTAATTTTTCTGTAGATGCGATAACTGCGGGTTCTGGTTTAGGCTCTGCTTTGAGCTCAGGCTTAATTTCTGGTGCTGTCGCAGGCGCAGGATTATTTGCAGGTTCAATCAGTGCTTGTTCTATTACAGGTGCTTGCACAGCTGTTTCTAGGACAGGTTCTTCTGTCGGAGGTGATAATTCTACAACAGGCTGCGCTTCTTCGTTTTGCGCTAATTCTGTAAAAGAATATTCAATTTTATCTAATTCTTCCCAAGCGGCATGCAGCGGCGCTTGTGGTAATGAGTCTGCGCTGGATAAGGTATCAACCTTAGGCGTATCTAAAAGAGCAGGAATAATAATGACAGCCAATGAAATTAAAAATATGGCGCCAATCAAACGATGCTTAAATGTGAGATTACTTAACATGTTTTAAAACTCCTTTTTATAACAGTGTATTACAAAGTGGCTAACTGTCGAATTAATTGCGGTCCTTTATAGATAAATCCTGTGTAAACTTGTAATAATTGCGCCCCGGCAGCTAATTTTGCTGCGCCGTCTTGCCGTGAAAAAATTCCCCCGCAAGCGATGATAGGAATATTATTTTCTAAACGTTTGTACAATAAACGAACAATTTCCAGTGATGATAAAAACAAAGGCGCACCGCTTAAGCCACCGGCTTCATGCGCATGTGGGCTTAGTAGTTCAAAACGTTGCACCGTAGTATTCGTGGCTATCACTCCATCTATTTTAGCTTCAAGAAAAATATCTGCCATAACTTCTAATTCAGGTACAGTTAAATCTGGCGCAATTTTAATGACCAGCGGGACATAACGATTTGTCTTATCCGCTAATTCAGCTTGCTTATCTTTTAATTGCCGCAATAAAGCACGTAACAACTCGGGCGTTTGCATTTGCCGCAAATCCGGCGTATTGGGCGAAGAAATATTAATTGTCACGTAATCCGCAAAAGGATAAGCATGATCAAAACCATATAAATAATCACTCACAGCACTAATAAGCGGTGTTGCAAAACCTTTCCCAAGGTTAATCCCTAACACAGGCCGCACTTTGAGCGCTTCTACTTTTTTTAATAAATGATCTAAGCCTTTATTATTAAATCCCATGCGATTTATTAACGCTTGTTCTTTTGATAAACGAAATAAACGCGGCTTCGGGTTGCCGCTTTGTGGTTTAGGCGTAACACTACCTACTTCTATAAAACCAAAACCTATTTGCATGAGCGCTGGAATATAATCGCCATTTTTATCTAAACCTGCTGCCAAACCCACGCGGTTAGGAAAAGAAATACCCATAACTTCATGCGCAAACTTAGCACCATGGGGCACAGGCGGCAAACATTTTGCCGCACATGCAAGCCCCATTAATGCAATCGTATGCGCTGTTTCCGGCGGCAGCGTAAATAATAAACGACGTATCCAATCATACATGTTTTGTAGCCTTAGGCGTGCAAACACTGGCTTGCACCAAATCTAACAATTCACGCAGGGCTACGGTAAACATATTATAATCACGTTTTTTAGCTGCTTTTAAATCTGCAATCATCAGCATCCAACGTTCGATTAATGATTTATGCTCTTCTTGCCAAGCGTCCAAAGCCACATTAATATCTTTTTCTGTTTTGTATTGCGCTAAAATGCTGGCGGTAATACTGCGTTGTTGTCTATCTAGATCATCACGACAAGCAGCTCTTGCTAGCGCATCCCAACTATTGGCAACCGGATGAATACCTAATTCTTGTCTAAACCAATCCAGCTTTAAGCGTGCACCTAATGCAAAATACATATTGGCGACTGCTTTAATACTAAAGTTGCTTAAACTACTGGCTTCAATGATATCAAGTGAGGAAATCATCGGACCTGCACCTGCAACCCGTAACGCTAATGTTTGTGGAACACCTTGTTTTACAAGTTCTTTAGTAACAGCATCGAAACGATCGATTTCAACACCAATTAATAATTTTGGCAATAAGACATACAATTCATCGACTTTGCTTTTGAAATGTGTCACACATTCTTGAATATCTATACCTAAACGACGATTACGCACTATCCAACGTGTTGCCCTGCGCACTAAACGCACAACATCTGTCATCATTTGATATTGCACACTCGATGGCGTGGCCGTATCCAGTTTGCGGATGTAATGCCAGAACGTATCCATTTCAAAGATATCATGCGCAGCTACAAAAGCTTTCACAATATCCACAACGGGTGCCCCGGTTTCATCATAAACACGCTTCATGAATGTTGCGCCCATTTTATTACAAATCATATTCGCTAAATAATTAGCAGAGATTTCGCGGTGCAAACGGTGTTTATTTAAATAAGCATTGTATTTATTACCTAATTGCTTAGGTAAGCTTAAACGAACATATTGATTTAAATATTTCTCTTCAGGAATATCACTTGCTAAAATAGTTTCTTTGAGCAAATTTTTACTGTATGAAAGCAAGATCGCAATTTCAGGTCTTGTCAAACCTAAACCTGTCGCTTTACGTCGCGCTAATTCTTCTTCATCGGGTAAAAATTCTAATTCACGATTGAGTTTACCGATACGTTCAAGTTCAGCAATGAAACGCACGTATTCATCGAGTGTAATACTTGCGCGATGCACTGCAAAACTGATCGCTTGCGTTTGTTGATAGTTATCTTCTAATACACGTGCCGCAACTTCATCGGTCATGTCTACCAATAATTGATTACGTTGTTTTTGCGTCATGTCACCATTAGTAACAACGGCGTTGAGTAAAATTTTAATATTTACTTCTTTATCTGAACAATCTACGCCACCTGAGTTATCGATGAAATCAGTAAACGAAATACCATCGGCTAAGGCATATTCAATCCGGCCTAATTGCGTTAAACCTAAATTACCGCCTTCGGCAACAACTTTACATCTTAATTCATTGCCATCGATACGCACGGCATCATTGCTGCGATCGCCCACATCGGCATTGCGTTCTTTATTGCTTTTAACATAAGTACCAATACCACCATTCCATAATAAATCGACGGGCGCTTTTAAAATAGCACGCACTAATTCATTAGCGGTCATGGTTGTTTTTTTCAAATCAAGCACTGCTTTAGCTTGCGGCGATATTTTGATGCTTTTACTGCTGCGACTAAAAATTGCGCCGCCTTCAGAAAGCGTTTTGGTATTATAATCTTCCCAGCTAGAACGCGGCAAATCAAATAAACGTTGACGTTCAGCAAAGCTTTTCTCGACATCAGGATTTGGATCTATGAAAATGTTTTGATGATTAAATGCTGCAACCAACTTCATTTTATTGGATAACAACATTCCGTTACCGAACACGTCACCGCTCATATCGCCAATACCTACTGCAGTAAATACTTGCGTATCTGGATTTTTATTTAATTCACGGAAATTGCGACGCACTGATTCCCACGCGCCACGTGCGGTAATCCCCATTTTTTTATGATCATAACCTTGACTTCCGCCTGATGCAAACGCATCATCTAGCCAAAAATTATATTCAGCGGCAATGCCATTGGCGATATCAGAAAACGTTGCTGTACCTTTATCAGCAGCCACAACCAAATAGGTATCATCTTTATCATGACGCACTACATCCTGTGGTGGAAGGACTGTTTCGCCATCAAGATTATCAGTGATATCTAATAAGCCACGAATAAATGTTGAATAACACGCGATCACTTCTTTCATGGTTTCATCGCGATTTTTACAATTGGCTAGTAATTTTGGAACAAATCCACCTTTTGCACCTGTAGGTACTATCACCGCATTTTTAACTTGCTGGGCTTTCATCAAACCTAATACTTCCGTGCGGAAATCTTCACGGCGATCAGACCAACGTATACCGCCGCGCGCGACTTTGCCGGCGCGTAAATGGACACCTTCCACACGCGGTGAATAAACAAAGATTTCAAATGCAGGATGCGGCAGCGGAACATCAGGCACGTTAGATGGATTAAGTTTAATGGAAATATAATTTTTCTCTTTTTGTGTATCTTTATCTAATTGATAGAAATTAGTACGCAGTGTTGCTTTAATGGCATGCAAGAATTGACGAAGAATACGATCTTCATCGATATTTTTAACACCGTCCAATGCCGTATTAATTTCTTCAATTTTTACTTTGTAATGCGACACAGCTTTTTTCTCGTTGGGATTAAAGCGAATATGGAATAAATCCACTAAATCTTTAGCGATAGCAGGATAAGTATTTAATGTATTTTCAATATAGGATTGGCTCAAAGTAAAACCAATTTGTTTAAAATACTTGGCGTAAGTGCGCAACATGGCTGTTTCGCGCCAATTTAATTTAGCTAAAAGAACCAAGCGATTAAAGCCATCATTTTCCGCATCACCCACCCACACTTTAGAAAATGCTTCTTGGAAAATATCGCGGACTTTATCGACATCCAAAACTTCAACAGCAGTTAAAATCATGTCGAATTCATTAATCCAAATTTTTTGCTCTTCAGATAATGTCACTTCATGCGAATGTTCTGCGATCACTCTAAAGCCTAAGTTTTCTAAGATCGGCAATACATCGGATAAAGGAATCGGATTATTCATGCCGAATAATTTAAAGCACAAACGATTATGGTATTGCTCAAGCGGCTGATAAAAACTCATGCCTAACTCTGATTCATCATGCAACTCTTCCATGTGCTCAATGTCATAAACAGCTGTGCGCGCAGAATAATGTTCCATATAACCAGCATTAAATGCATGGTAATATTTATTATTTAAATCCACGCCTTTGGCTTCACCAAAATATTCTAAAAGCGCATCATGCAAGGCATCTTGCCAGGTGCGTTCGGCTTCGATTAATTTCTCTTCGATATCTTGCAAATTGTATTCAGGTGCAACTGTACCTAAATTCAAATGCACGATGACATGCAAGCGCGCCAAAATGGATTCAGAAAAACGCGGACTGAAACTCACTTTCACGCCATTAAACGCATCCATTAAAATTTGACTCATGCGTTGACGTAAGCGTGAATTATAACGTTCTTTGGGAATATAAATTAAACAAGAAAAATAACGATCGTAAGGATCACGCAACACAAACAAACGTACGCGTTGACGTTCTTGCAAATGCATAATGCCCATAACGACATCAAATAAATTTTGCTCAGACGCTAAAAATAAATCATCACGTGGGAATGTTTCTAAGATATTAACCAACTCTCTTCCTGAGTGGCTTTGTTCGTAAAAACTAGATAATTGAATAATGCGTTCAACCTTACGGCGTAAGAATGGTATAGCTTTTGGCGCACTAAAATACGCACTCGACGTGAAATGTCCAACAAAACGGCGCTCGCCTATTAATTTCCCATCTGGATTATAACGTTTCACAGAAATACAATAAGGCATGGTTGGACGATGCACACTTGAAGGTTCACTGTAAACTTCAATTAACATGGTATGTTCACCATCGAAAATTTGTGTACGCGCTTCAGGTGTGCCTGTAGCAAGCATATCCATGGGTAAAAATTTTCCTTTGCGATATAAACCATGCATGCTGTCTTCAACTAATTTCAATTTGTCACTGCTTTTGCCTGTGAGCTCAAAATCACAGCAGCCTAAAAATGTAAAATGATTAGCGGCCATCCAGCGTAAAAATGTTAATGTTTCATGCATTTCTGAAGAATTCGAAGCGCTATTTACGGCTTTAAGTTCCTCACTCAAGCTTTCCGTTTGCGCTTTCATTTCCGGCCAATCTTGCACAGCATATTTGATGTCATCAAATGCATCGGAGATGCTTTTCTTTAATTGTTTTAAAAATGCTGGATCGCTTTGCCTGTCGATTTCAACATAAAGTGGTTCTTCTAGTTTAATTTTAGCGCCTTTTTCATCGTGCTTAGTACCTTCTTCTATTTTAACAATTTCATGATTATCATCGCGCTTTAAAATCAAAGTACCCGGATGAATGATCATATGCACGGTTAAACCATAACGATTTAAAACGATGCGTAGCGAATCCACTAAGAAAGGCATGCTATTGGTCGCAATTTCAATCACGGTATGTTTTGATTGCCAGCCGTGTTGTTCAAAAGTAGGGTTATAAATATGAATGGCTTCTTTATTGCCTGTTCTTTCATTTAAGAAATTCCAGTGCGATAAGGCAGCGCCATATAAATCAATTGGATCGCGATCCAGTAAATCTTCTTGTGCAACTGCAGCGTAATAATATTGAATAAATTCTGTAATTAATGCGATTTTATTTTTAGGTAACTTCTGTTTTGCTATTGCTATCACTTTATTAATAACAGTTACTTTAGAATCAGTGTTGTAATAAGCCATTTGCCCATCCTTTCAAAAATTATTCGGTTAAACTTTTATTGACAATTTCATATAAATCTTTTGATAATTTAACTTGCGACAAAGTCTGCAAAGTCTTACGCATCAATGCGCAACGCTTATCATCATAGCGTTTAAAATTTGTGAACACATGCGCAACGCGCGCAGCCAGCTGCGGATTCAATTGATCCAATTGCAAAATAATATCGTGTAAAAACGCGTACGGTTTACCATCAAGCTGATGGAAATAATAGGGATTAGCGCGGCTAAATTGCACCAAAAGAGCCCCTACTTTATTGGGATTTTTAATATCAAATGCAGGATGCTTCATTAATGCTTGCACATGTTCAAACGTATCCGGCACATTAGCACTGGCTTGGATTGCAAACCATTTATCAAGAACCAAGGTATCATTTTTCCAATGATCATAAAACGCATCTAAAGCAGTTTGCCTTGCGGGATTCTCAAAACTATTTAATGATCGAAGCGCAGCTAAACTATCCGTCATATTATTCGCAAGATTAAATTGCTCGACTACAATATCTAAATCAAAGCGTGCGACATATTGCAAACAAGTATTCTTCAATGCACGTCGTGCAATTTGTTCGGCATCGATGATGTAAGGGCCCGTTTGCAACATTTGTTGATACATATCTGAAAATTCATCACGTAGCGCTTGCGCTAAATAATTAATTAAAAATTCGTGTGAAGTATGAATTGCATCAACATCAATGTGATCAGAAATATTCGCAATTTCAGTTTGCGTTGGCACTTGCAGCATTAATGCACTTAGCGCAATATCCTGATGCTTGTCATTCAGAATATGTTTAATCATACGTACGACATATTCAGGATTTGTGCGATTTAATAATGCACGTTGATAAAGTTGCTGAGCAGCATCCCAGCGACAAAAAGCATCATTATCACTGGTTGCAATAAATAATAATTGCTCATCGCTGTAATTCATTTTTATTTTAACAGGCGTGCTAAAATCACGTAGTACGGATAAAACAGGTTCAACGGCAATATTTTCAAAGCTAAATGTTTCTTGTAGCTGTTTAATTTCAAGCATGGTTTCCAAAAGCATACCTTCGTCAGAAAACAAAGCTATTTTCAAGGGAATATGCATCGGATGTTTATCTTTTTGTTCGGGCGTGCTGGGTAGATATTGACTAACCGTTAATTTAAAAACATTTTCATTTGTATCATACGCACTATCGATCGTTAATTCAGGCGTGCCGGCTTGTGTGTACCAAAGTTTAAATTGGCTTAAATCTCTATTCGATGCATGTTGCATTGCGAATAAAAAATCTTCTATAGTCGACGCATGACCATCAAAACGAGAAAAATATAAATCGGTAGCTTTTCTAAAGATAGTTTCGCCTAACAAAGTATGCATCATGCGAATCACTTCAGCACCTTTCTGATACACCGTCGTCGTATAAAAATTATTGATTTCCATATACGATTGTGGTTGAACAGGATGTGCCATAGGACCTGCATCTTCAGCAAATTGTATACTGCGTAAATAACGTGCTTGCTCAATACGTTGCACACTCGGACTACTCATCGCTGCAGCAAATTGTTGTTCACGAAAAACTGTAAAGCCTTCTTTTAAGCTTAATTGAAACCAATCTCTTAAACCTACGCGATTGCCCGACCAATTGTGAAAGTATTCATGCCCTACAATATGTTGCACGTATTCGTAGTCAACATCCGTAGCCGTTTCTGGATTAGCCAGAATATATTTGGCATTAAAAATATTTAGGCCCTTATTTTCCATGGCGCCCATATTAAAATCTTTAACCGCGACGATCATATAAATATCTAAATCGTATTCAAGACCATAAGCTTTTTCATCCCAACTCATGGCATCTTTAAGTGATTGCATGGCATGAGGAACGCGATCTTCATTGCCCTTTTCAACATAAATACGTAAATCAATGGAACGTTGTGATGCCGTAACAAACGTATCACTCACACAAATTAAATCGCCTGCAACAAGTGCAAATAAATGCGCGGGTTTTTTAAAGGGATCACACCATTCAACCCAATGGCGGTTATGGCCTAAATCACCTTTAGCTATGGGATTGCCGTTTGCTAATAAAATAGGATAACGGGTTTTATCTGCTTCAATAACCACCGTAAATAAAGCCATAATATCGGGTCTGTCTATGTAATACGTGATGCGACGAAAACCTTGCGCTTCACATTGTGTGCAATACATGCCATTTGAGTAAAACAATCCGGACAGTGCAGTATTTTCTTTAGGATTAATGGCTGTTTCTATGGTTAAAATAAATTGCTCAGGCACTTTTTCAAGCGTGAGAGATTCTTCGCTGAGTTGATAATTATTCGCAGATAATGGATGACCATCAAGCGCTATGTTTTTTAATGCTAATTGCTCGCCTTGCAATACTAGCGGTAAACCCGATGTTTTACATTCAGGATTTGCGCGTATTAATAAGCGACTTAAAACACGCGTTTGCTCATCTTCAATAACAAATTTTAAATGAACTTCATCAATTAAATAAGGTGGTACTTGATAGTCTTTTAAATAAACTGTCATTTTAAATACTCTTTAATTAACACTTCAGCAATTTGAATGCTATTGAGCGCGGCGCCTTTACGTAAATTATCAGCCACTATCCAAAGATTAATACCGTTTGGGTGCGATATGTCTTCGCGAATACGACCTACAAATACTTCATCTCGACCCGCGGCATCCAAAGGTGTTGGATAGCCACCGGGTTTTTGTGTATCTAAGACTTTCACGCCAGGTGTTTTTTTCAATAATGCACGCACTTCATCAGCTGAAATTTTTTCACGGGTTTCAATGTTTACGGCTTCACTGTGGCAATAAATAACGGGGACGCGCACCGCTGTCGCATTCACTTTAATATTTTCATCGCCAAATATTTTTTGGGTTTCCCAGACCATTTTCATTTCTTCTTTGGTATAGCCATTTTCTTGGAAATCATCAATATGCGGTAATAAATTAAATGCAATTTGTTTTGCGTAGACATTCATTTTTGCGGGGCGACCATTTAATAGTTCGCCAACTTGATCCACTAGCTCTGTGATGGCTTCGCTGCCACTGCCTGAAACGGATTGGTAAGTGGTGACATTAATTCGGGTAATACCGACTTTATCGTAAATAGGCTTTAAAGCGACAACCATTTGTGCGGTTGAGCAATTAGGATTGGCAATAATGGATTTATTTTTATAATCTTTGATTGCGCTGGCATTGACTTCGGGCACGACTAAGGGGATTTCATCATCATAGCGAAATGCACTAGTGTTATCGATCATGACGCAGCCTGCTTTGCGTACTTTGTCTGCATAGTGCAGTGAGACCGCAGCGCCTGCTGAGAAAAAAGCAATGTCGACTTGGCTAAAATCAAAATCTTCTGCGTTGCCTACGACCACTGGACGGTTGTTAAATAAAACTGTTTCGCCTGCGGAGCGTTCGCTGCCCAAGGGATAAATATTCTTTACGGGGAATTTGCGGCTTTGTAAAAGTTCGATAAAAATGGTGCCGACGGCGCCTGTTGCGCCTACAATCGCGATATTGTATTGCTTCATGATGTTGATATCCTTATGACTTGAGCTGCGATTATACAATAAATCAGTATAGAGGTCACTTAAAGATATGCACAAAATCCGTGCATGGAATTGTGGATAAGTCCGGGCAAACCCGTTTATAAGCATATTTTTTCTTTATAAATCAATATATTGAAATATCTGTTTAATTTTTGTGCAGTCGTTTGGGTTTCATGGAATAAGTGATCTGCTACATTTATTAAATGAATGATCGTATGCAGCTTTCTCGCACAGTCTGGGCTTTAGGCTTCGTGAGCCTTTTTATGGATATTTCTTCGGAGATGATTCATAGTCTTTTGCCTATTTTTATGGTGACACAATTGGGCGTGAGCGCTTTAGTTTTGGGCACTATTGAAGGGGTTGCCGAGGCGATTACTTTGTTTATGAAAACTTTTTCGGGGGCTTTGAGTGATTGGTTACGTAAGCGGAAATTATTAATTGTTTGGGGTTATCTGTTGGCTGCGCTGACTAAACCTTTGTTTGCTTTTAGCCATCATTTATCTTGGATTATTGTGGCGCGATTTACTGACAGGATGGGAAAAGGGATACGCGGTGCACCGCGGGATGCGTTGATTGCGGATGTTACGCCACCTTTGCTGCGTGGGACTGCTTTTGGTTTAAGGCAAAGTTTAGATACTTGGGGCGCAGTGATTGGGCCACTGTTGGCGATGTTGGGTATGTTTGTTTTTGCAGATAATTTCCATGCCGTATTTATGTTTGCGATTATACCTGCGCTTTTAAGTGTTTTTATTTTAATGATTTTTGTGAAAGAGCCAAAAACTGCGCCTATTACAGAACCTGTTGTTTGGCCTTTGCGAAAAGCTGTATTAAAAAATTTGCCGCGTAATTACTGGTGGGTGTTTGGATTGGGATTTGTGTTTACGCTTGCGCGTTTTAGTGAAGCATTTTTAATTCTGCGGGCGCAAACATTGGGATTAGCACTTACTTATGTACCTATGGTTTTATTATTTATGAGCGTATTTTATGCAGCATCGGCTTATCCGTTTGGGAAAATATCAGATAAAGTTGGCCGTATGCGTTTATTCGTTTTAAGTTTATTATTGCTTATTTTAGCTAATGTCGTATTGGCACTATCTAGCGAAGTGTGGACTGTCTTTATCGGTGTAGCACTTTGGGGTTTGCATTTAGGTGCAAGTCAAGGTGTATTAAGTGCTTTAATTGCGGATACTTCGCCTGCGCATTTGCGCGCTACTGCATTTGGATTATTTAGTTTAAGCAGTGGCGTGGCTACTTTGCTTGCCAGCATCATCGCTGGATTGTTGTGGGTAAGCTTAGGTGCAGCAGCAACATTTATAGTCGGTGGAATATTTGCTTTGATTACATTATTTATATTAGGAGTTTATCAACATGTTCGAACATCATAGTCAAGCTATATTGCCTTTTTCACTATTTGTTTTGCGTTTGCTACGAAGTTTAATAGTTGGCATCATGGGCATATTAATTTCATTAGCAATAGGCATGTTCGGGTATCATCTGCTTGAAAAATTTTCATGGCCCGATGCTTTTGTAAATGCAGCGATGATTCTTTCCGGCATGGGACCTGTGAACCCACTGACAACTACAGCAGGAAAAATATTTGCGGGACTTTACGCGCTATATAGCGGTTTAATATTTATTATTATCTTAGGCATTATTCTTGCGCCTGTTATTCATCGCTTTTTTCATATGATGCATCACAATAATAGAAGTTCAAGATAAATTTTGAATACGCTTTAAAAGTGCATGCGCTTTGTCATTAATAGGACGTTGGTTTTCTAGTGTTTGCCTATCATGAGCCAATTTTTGCAAAAAGTTTTTATATTCACCTGTGGCGGGTAACAAGCCTCGCGTTTGCCAAGATAAAAAATCTGTTTCTAATTTAAGGGCAATCGCATAACGTCTATTATTTTCTTGCAAATAGCAATGGATATGCCCTTCCAGTATTGCGCCAATCGTATGCGGTGTATGTGCTTCTTTAATAGCGAGCAATAAGGTGTTCATTTCGCGCACGATATCAGCATCGTCTTTTTCTAGATTAATCATTTGCGTTATGACTTTGATAATGGGTAATTTTACTTCTTGCTCCAACTCTAAATGTGATAATTTACCTTCATGAATTAAGCGGATCTTCATTGATTCAAGATGCAATGCAAGACGGCTACGCTTTTGTGTATAAAATTTTGAGAAGAAATAAGTGCTTTTAAAGTCTTCATCTATTTTTTGAATAAAATTATCGAGCGTTGTCCGCATTTGATTTTTTCTCTGCAATTGTTGATCCCCTGTAAATGACGTATTATCTGCATGCAGTTGCATTAATAATTGCAAAGCAATGACACGTCTTTTACGGTTGTGATAAAACATATCTTCACTTAAATAATGATTGATCGCGTGTTCAATATGCGTTTGCACACTTGAAGAAGCGTGATTAACCTGGCCTGACAAAGTCTGTACTGCCAAATTCAATTGATAGGCAAGTCTGCTTTTAGTCTGAAAATACGGGCAATTCGCGGCCATGCTATTTACGATATGATGTTGCTCAATTTGCATAATACCCATCGTTAAAATATGTAGAGCGCATAAAGCATTCGGTGCTTGTTGAATTAATAATAATAAATCATGTTGCTGCTTACGGCGTACTTCATTGATAGGCCAAAATGCTGTTTTATTATAGGTATGTATGGCCTGCTCTATCATTTGCAAAATCAGCTCAAACTCTAGTTGATTTCTAAGTTCACAATAAGCTTGATTCAATATATAGCTCAATCTACTCATGCATTCATCTGAAAAAAATTTGGTCTTTATTTGCGTTAAGATAATTGATAATTTATTTACTTGTGTAATCTTATGCCAGCGCTCATATAATACCTCTCTTTTTTGTATACGGGTAATCAGGCCTTCAAGCCAGGTTAATAATGCCTCATTAGAATTTGACAAAAACGCATGGGCTTTAACCTCAGATTCTATTAGTAATAAAAATCCTAAAAATTCACTAGGTAAATTTTGAGATTGCATATAAATCCTTAAGGATTCTAAAATGGATTTTTTTAGAATTTCAGATTTTAAAGATGCCAATGTTTTTTCATTTTTTAAATCAGCAAATGATAAAACAGAAATCTCTTGATTTAGAATTTTTATTTTTGCCATGGTATTTAATTTATTCCATTGTAATGATGGGGCAGATATGTTACTTCATTAGCAGCATCCAGCCAAAGAAGTGATAATAAATTATCTTTCACTTGCCTGACTAAGTTCTCCACCTCGCTTTGGCTTGCAACCCAAAATGTACGTGCATACATCATGGGATATCTTTCCTCTATAGATCTTAATAAAGCAGGATGTAATAACTGCTGAAAATGCGCAATCAGAATAATTTCTAAAGCTCTTTTTTTATCATGACGCCAAAGATCAACGCCAGTTTTATTTATTCTTTCAGGGTCATTCTCTAATAAATCTTGAATTCTTTTATCAGCATCATAAGAAATGCCTTGGGTAAAACTTAAATATTTGTTTAATAGTTTTGCAAGTAAATTGTTATCTGTAATGGAATAACCTAGTTGGCCTATGCTATGTTTGTCTTTGGAAAATTTGCGCCACATTTTAGCCCTAACATCCAGCTCAGCATTTGTAATTAATTGCTCAGTTATGCTTTCACTCCAGGTTGCTGCATAAAGATAAAGTTTTCCCGCTTTAGCTTGATCAAACGTTGCGGGCGTGAGCTCACCCTGATTATCTGCGCGGACAATATATTCTAAAGCGTTTAATTTTTCTTCACGTCTTTTTTTATGTGTATGCTCTGGTGCATCATTTAATTGCGCAGTTAATAATCTAATATGTTGCAAATAATGCATTTTCAAATCAGGATCCAGCTTGTAAGCAGGTTCAACTTGATAAACATGATTAAATCCAGGAGATGAATTCACATCTAAAATTAGACCCTGTGTATCTTGATAAGTTACAACAACGCCAAAAATGCTTCGACGCACAAGTCCGTAATGGCCTATCGCTGTTTCTTGATTCATAGGCTGAATATGCACAGATAATTGCTGCTCTATACTGCGCGGCTGCATAAAATTTGATGCTTTCGATAAATGCATTAAAGTTTTAACGGCTAAGCTGTAGTAAGAAATAACATGATTATGTTCTCTTAAACCGCTTAAACCATATGCTGCAGTTTTGTAAACGGTAAAGATATCTGATAGTTGATCATTACGAATCAACTCACCCATAGCCACGATACTAGCTTCGCGTATATGCAGTTCGCTGTAATATAATAAACTTACTTGCAAAATTTTATCTTGATTTTGCACGGCTTGGACTGTGAACTTGTCTATTTTTTTTATACACAATTGATCTGAAATATGATTACAGTTGATATACGCGCCCTCTCGGAATTGGCATAGTATTGCATAAACTTCTTCTGTCAAATAATAAAGCACTCTGTATTTTATAGCGACATTCATTTTCTCAAATATGCCCGCTGAAATATCAGGTGCTATTGTTGACACTTGTTCAAATTCTATAAAATCCATTAATTTGTTAATGTAAATTACTGCTGCTTTATTATCTATCAAAGTTTGTAATAAATTTGATACTGAATCAAAACATTCAAGTAAATATTGAACTTGCATGCGCTGGTAACTTTCTATCACTTGAGCATAATCGCCGTCTGTGACGCCTAAAGTCACTATGGTAGATTTAATTGTATCGCGCGCTCTTTCGCAGATTGAGGTATTAAAAATATCTATGCTCGGGAGAATAAATTTCTTAATACCTTCATCCGATTTTAAATTATTTATTTTGTCTTTAAGTTGCACGATGATTGCTATTGCTTGCGCAGTTAATTGCATGATGACCCCTCTAAAAATAATATCTCCGAAATATAGCGCTGACCTGTGGTTGTATTACGTTTAATTTGAACAATAATATCTACAACCGCATGAATATATTGTTTTATGCTTTCATCCGATTGCCTGGGGTATTTTACCCGCACCATATCGGTTAATTTTTGTATGGCTAAGGTCGGACTATCACTATGGATAGTGGATAAAGTACCTTCATGACCAGTATTTGCAGCTTGTAACCAACAAACGGCATCATCCTCTCGCAGTTCTCCCATAATGATGCGATCAGGCCGCATTCTCAAACTGGCATTTAATAGATCATGAGCACTCATTTTTGCCTGACTTTGCATGCCTCTTGAATAAAAAAGTCGCACTTGATTGCCGTGAGGTATATGCAGCTCTGGCGTATCCTCTAGGCTTAAAATGCGTTCATTATTATCCATATGTTTAATCAGCATATTTAATAAAGTGGTTTTGCCTGAATACGTACCACCACTGATCAATATGGTTTTTTTAAGTTGCACAGCCCTTGTTAAAAATTCGCAATAATTTTTATTGAGATATAAATAGTTAAGCTCTTTTTCAGGAGCAGAGTTCTTATGTTCTAAATGAGAAAAGCCACCTTGATTTTCAAAAAACTTTAAATCAAAATCAATATCTGCTTGCTTTCTGATCCCAAGACATACTGTATCTTGCCAGGACTTATCTTCATCCAAGAATTTAACCACCGGCGATAAAATCACTTGTACACGATGGCCGCCGGGCAACGTTGCGGACAATAAAGGTTTTTGTTCGCTTATTTCTTGACCTGATTGTGCGGCTATTAGATCAGCTAAACGTTTGAGCATTTTATAGGATAAATCAATTCCTTGTTTAACAATAGTTTTCCCATCATCTAACCATATTTCATTCGGACGATTAATCATGATTTCATAAATATGTTTTGACTGTAAAAAAAATGACAGTGGCGCTAATGTGGTTTGAAGCGATGCAATAGCCATTATTCATTCCTCCTTAAATTAAAAAATGGGAATATGCTGTGTTTTTTGCAGAACCTGACTAAAATCTAAATCCTGGGCGACCATGACATGAATAATTTCGCCTTGCGGAATATGTACAGTAGGTTTACGCGCAATACGATCTTCTAATAATAATGTAGATGTATCCATTAAAGATTCTGTAACACCTTGTTGATATTGATTAGACAATTCCCCCTGCTCTTCGCTTAAATTACTTGCACCGACTGCCATTACCGAGAGTAAAGAACTGGTGCCAAATGTTTGCCAAAAATGTGTATCTACATCACCAGTTAAACCAGTTTGACCTAAACGATCAGTTGCTAAGGATCCCAGTTGTATATCTATACCATTGGGCGTTATTGCACGATCCCAGCTAATGTATAACCGTGTATCGCCCACTTTTAATTGATTTGTATAATTACCGATTAAACGCGTGCCTTTAGGTAATAATGGAATATAAGACTGATAACCATAAATGTTTTGACTGACTTCCGCTACAACCATACCGGGTAAATCACTATGTATGGCATGTGTTAACACCGCGGTAAAGCGTTGGCCTTGAAATATTTTAAATGCTAAATCATTTTGTTGTTGTGCATGCGTAGTAGATTCAATTTCAGAGATTTTTTCTGTTACTGGAGATTTTATAGCTGGCTTATTAATAATGACGCTCGGAATCGCCAATGAACCTAAATCAGGACTGGCTTCAACAACAGGTTCAAGAGCATCAATAACCGGTGCTTGCATAAACGGTGGCTCTTGATCATAAGATAAATAAATTACTTCTTCTTCTGGAAGTTGCGTGTTTATACTTTCATCTTGCCCAAGCTCTATAAAAAGCATAATAGCAAACACACAAAATATAAGCGCCCATGCAATAATCTTTTTCTTACTCATCATAACCTTCTTCGTTGAATAAAGTGCTTGTTTGCTCACCGTAACGTAAAGTAAATTGATCGCCTAAACGTGTAATGACATGAAAATCATCTTGCTGCCTTGTATTCAAAGCATGTTCATTACGATATTCATCTACATAAAATATCGCTGGCCTGTCTTGATGCTCTGTGAATTGTAAGTATATAAATTGTCCATCATCACATACAAAGGTCGGTGCAATATTTTCATCCCCATAACGTGAATAATTTTCATTGATGCAATCTGGAACGAACGAGCCAGGTTTGATACGAAAACTAACAGGCTCTTGGGTTCCATTTGCATCCGGATATATAAATTTAAGCAAATATAATAAATCTTGTTTAAGGCTTGCTTTTTGCACTTGACCGTTTTCAACTTTAGGTTCCATTGTTTTTAAATGAAATAAATACAATCGCTCGTTAGTCCAGACTGTTAAATTAGTATCAGGACTTAAGCCAATAGGTTTGATATTTAAGGTATTACCTATGGGCACAATTTGCCAAACACTCGGATCACCTAACGATACGCCCGCGACTTCTTCATCTTGCGCAAAAGCGATAGTGGTTGCAACACCAAAAGCAGTGGTAATCTCATACACTTGATCCGGATGATAAATAACTGTTTTGACGCGGTTATCTAGCGATTTAGCTATGGGTAATTCGGCTGCAAGCGCAGCAAAATTTGTGAAAATTATTAAAAAACAGACTGCATACTTATTCATAAAACCACCTCTTGATTAACTTGATAATGTGACTGATAACTTTCCACTTCAAAATTGACAGGATTAATTTGGTATATTTCATCAATTGGCATCTCTTTGTCAGGAAAACTAAACTTGATTTGCGCGCTGGCTGGCACCTCTCTCATAATTCCTTGTTCATAGACTTGGATAATAAAAGATACATAAGCACGCTGAGGATTTAAAAACGAAATATTAATTTTTTGAACATCCAGCGTATTATCTTTAGAATCAAATTGCGCTAAATAGGACTGATAATCACGATAAACTACATCGCTGGATAAACTCGATACAATTTGTGCATCTTCAGCAAGCGTACTGGGATGATAGCGCTCTCTTGCAATAACAAACTTTCTGATCATGTATTTTTTCAAATGTTCGCTTTCTACAAATTCATCAGCGGTAACAGGTTTAATAGTTACCGGTTGGCCATCTTTGTGGTCCACAAAAACTAAATACGGTGTGTTTTCTTTTAAGGGAAATATATTTATCAAGGCCATCACTGCTAATAAAGCAATAGTTAACGATATAATAGCTATTATCAATGACCAATTTCTCCATGTCATAGCCTGTGCGTAAATATCATCACTCCATGTGCGCGCTTTATCAAAATAATTAAGATGCGTATTTTTCATAATATTTACCTATCGTGGATGCAATTTGGCTTGTGCTTAACAATAAACCTAAAGAAATGAACAACAATAATAAAAATGTAGCGACGTCGACCATATCTAGAGTTGACTGCGCAAGCATTGCTTGGGTTGTGTCATAGGCTATTGCATAAACCATGGCTATCATGACGAAAATAATCATTTGCTTCATCATGGCCGTCACAATAACGCGTAACCATCCAAAAGATAATGATTGCGTATTTTTAAATAGATATAACAGAATAAAAAGTGGCGCTAGAGAAAGTCCAATAGCCATGACCATTTTTGTCAATGAAATTACCAATAAGCCATAACCTACTAGTAAAATTGTCATTGTTAAAACCCCTAACGCCATTAACCCTTGATGTATTGCTGAAATAGAAATAGATCCCCATAGTGTCGCTGCAATATCCAACCCTGAAAACCATAAGTATTCTAATAATGCTATACCTGATGCTTGATCAGGCACATTAGGCACTACAGATACTAATGTCACTGAAATTTGATCGGGAATAGCAGTGGCTAAATCATAAACAAATAAACCGTACACTGCCCATTGCGTTGCAGCAAAATAGCAAAAGCTAGTCAGTAATACTTGTTGCAATAAAGACATATGCAAAAAAGGCTTGTCCGCAATTAAAAATCGATAACCTAGGAAAATAAAATACAAGACGACTAACAATCGTATGCTGTTAATGTTTTCATTCACTAAGGCATGATAAGCATTAAACGTATAGTTTTGAACTTGATTGTCTATGGTTTGCATTAATTCCGTAATAAACATTAAATTAAATCCCCGCAACCCGAACGGTCATCAAAAGTGCAAGGTGCTTTTAATTCTTTTGTGGTCGCGCAACCCAATATCATTAACGTAAAAACGATCATTAATAAATGCTTCATCACACTCTCCTTATTTCTTCTCAAATGTAAAAAAATCTGCATGCGCAGCAATATAATTTTGATCAGCTTGTTGCAGCATGGTATTGACATGCATTTCAAAATTTTGCACTTGAATTAACTGTTGTAATAAATACGCCAGCTCGCCTAATAAGCGATTACTGAAATCTGAAGATTCTTTCAGCGTGTCATGTTCATTAACTTCTGATAACAAATTATTTATACGTTCATAACTTTCATTGACTGTGTCAAATGTTTGCGCAAAGCTCACCAAATTCATTTTGGTCCATTCTTCGTTATAAGCATATAAATTGCGTTGTGAACTATTAGGGTTTTTAGGTTCGATATATTCATAAGAAAGCGCTGGGAATTTTGTTTGATAATATGCATAACGATCAGCCAAATCGCCTGGATTAAATCCAGAAGCAATCATATCCTCAAACGCTTCAATGGTATCCGGAGCCCATTCTCGTGCTTGTTTATCAACAGTTGTATTATGCAGATCACTAAAAGCATTTTTGCCTGACAAAAAACCTGAATGCTTTTCGGCTTCCTTTAATTGCAATGTCATTTTGTCATATTGTGCTTCTAATTCATCTAGCATTAACACAATATTTGCAATCGCTACGTTATCGACAACTGGCATCGCCGCGATTGTTTTCATGGATATCGATAAAAGTAGGAACATTGCTAATCTATGCATTTTTATTCTCCTGACATTTTCTGATGTAAACAGGTAACCATTTTTCGACATCATCACCAAGATCTCGTCTTATTTCTTCCAGCAGTAATGCTTTTTTCATATCGCCTGACAATACGCAAATAAAATCTTCAAGCCCGGCTAAGGGTATAGTTGCAAGACAGGAATGCTCGGCTTGTTTTAATAAAAAGTAATGCGATGACTTTGGCGTAGATTTAACGAGATGATATTCTCGCTCGCTTAAACCCAATAATTTGCAATAAACATTTTCAGATGCCTGATAATTTGGGAAAAAGATCTTTGTTTGCACGTTAGCATTAATGATTTCTGATAATTGCGGATATTGATTTAATTGCTCAGGATTTTGTGTTAAGAAGATTACAATGCCATTAAGTCTGCGTATAGTTAAGATCCATTCTTCTAATATATCGCGAAATAATTTAGAACGTAAAAGCGACCACCCTTCTTCTAATACAATAATAAACGGTGCATTTTGCGTTTGCTGCATGGCATAACGTATACGCATGAGTAAATAAAATAAGGTTGGCGCTAAAGCAAGATCATCCTTTAAGAGCACCGTCATATCCATGCCGATAATGGAGCCTTCTAATGAAAATTGATCAACCCTAGCACCAAAATAGTCTGCGCGCGATCCGTCACCGTACCAAAATTTCAAACGCTCTTTTAAATGTTGCGCTTTTAGTGAAGGCGCAAGTTCTGCCAAATGCCTATCATCAATGCCATTAGCATAAATCGTATCAACCGCGTCATGAATCAAAGCTTTGTCAGCTATGCTTAATTCCTCACCTTGTGCAGATAATAATAAATTGATCCAGCACTCCAGATCTTTGCGATTCTCAGCCGTATCGGGCATTTGCAATGGATTAAATGTTTTAGCATCATGGCCTATTCTTATATATTCCCCACCTAAAGCACGAATGAAAGGCTCACTACCACGCAAATAATCGAAAAAGAAAATACGCAATCCGCTATCTAAAAATTTAGTACTCTGTGCTAATAGAAAATCTGTTAAAAGTGTTTTACCCGAGCCAGTCTGTCCATATATTGCCGTAGACCCCACTTTATCAGTATGAAAATTAAAAAATATATTATTACCATTCGTCGATGATAATAAACTGATCGGATATCCCCAGATACTACCTTTATCATTGCCTCGATAATGATTATTAAAAGTACATAAATCTGCAATATTACGCGTGCTTAATAGTGCTTTACGCGTCAGATAATTTTGATTGCCTGGAATGCTACCTAAAAAAGCTAATTCTAAATTGAGATCTTCACGAATGGCATGTATACCTAAATCAATTAATGTGGCATCTGCTTTAGCCATTAGATTTTCTAGATGATTTTCATTATCACTAATACACATCAATGACAAAACATGATCGCCATACGCTAACTCTCCTGAAGCCACTTGATCTTGTGCTTGTTCTATTTGTGCTAATTGCGTACGTGCTAAATCATTAACATTTTTGAGTCGAATATTCTGTTTAGCAATATGTGATAAAACCTCTTGTTTAGACGCAGGCAAATAAGCTTGACTCAATACAAATCGCCCTGGCAAAGCCAATAAATGATTAAGCGCTGCCACTTGGGTTTGTGCGCAATAAGCTTTAATCCCCAAAACACCTGCATAAGCTGCATCTATACGGAGCACTTGTCTATCTGCAAATACTCTTTTGGCTGGCAAAATTTTAGAATAATCTTGTTCACTCAAATAAATCTGTTTTTGCGTTAAATTAATTAAATAATGAATAAACTCTAAAGGTTGTGATGCAAGACCATGCACAGCCTGATAAGTCGTCAATAATTGCGGTTGATAGCTTTTAAGTGCGTACATGAAACGTTGGACTATATCCATGAGTGTTTTCTTGGCATCACTTAAATGTAATTTTATTTGCTTATCTTTTTTATTAAAACTAAGTCCATCTAAAAACGTCATGATATTTTCAGGCCCAGAACCTGCATGAATAATGGATAAATAATATTCTTGATAATATTTGTTTTTACCTTGATGCAATTTTTTATAAGCTTCATCCAATTGTTTGGCAAAGCCTTTACGGTAATTTCCTTCGGGATATTGATCATCTATTTTCTGTATGACATGAAAATAGACTGCATAATTATTATCAGAAATTGAAGTATACAAATCAGACCATAGTGTTTTGTAATAGTCTAATTCATCAGTACTTTTAGTCTCGCCCACTAAACCTGATAATTTAATAATAGCAATCAGTTGATCTTGCTTAGTACGCAACAAGTTTTCATCATAATGCCCGATGACATTAATATAATTTGATAATTTTAAATCCAATGGCGCTAATGTTTTTAATTTCATAGTTAATATGCTCCATAACTACGCGAATTAAAATAACGCTTGACTGGCCAAGGGCAAACACCTAACACCTGCAATCGCAAAAAGAAAATATCAATCGCACAAGGATCACGCTCAGACAAAATACGACAGAATAAATATAAGGAAATTAAAAGCCCCAAGACAATACTCAAACTATCTATCCAAACCAAAGCCACACAACCACCAATCAACAACATAATAAATGTATTATATGGAAGACCACACAAGGTCGCACGTCGCGTCAAAGCCAAAATAACAGGAGTATGTGTGCTACAGCTTTTATTCATTTCACGCACCAATTATCTTTTGAGCAATAAAAGCTGCGCCATAAATAAGCCCTATCCCAATCAAAATCGATCGCAAAAACAAAAACGGAATCCTTCCACTCATACAAGCAAACCCAGCCCCCACAAGAGCCAAAGTCCCAGCCACCAACCCAATATCATTAGTCAACCAATCCGTAATATTAATAAGCGCTAAATAAATAGCATCATCATTTCTCATAACAAAACCTCCTTGTATGCAATACACCGATAATCCAGAGTGTCGCGGAGTCTTTCCTCACGCACAGCAGCACAAGGTGCTGCGAGCATGAGGAAAGACGCAGTGACGCTCAAACTCCCATTGACACTCAAAAACCCAAACAACGGCACAAGCCCATCTCCACGGAACAAACAAGCACCGACACCTCTGTTTGGGACATTTAATCTATGTTATAATCCCTAAGTACAACTATGAGTCCTGCATACTCATAAAAAGTGTTCAAAAAGACTTGAAATTACATTAATGATTTGTATATAATGCTTTTAAGCCTTTAAAAATCATTAATGAAATGCATTATTGATCAGCAAAAGCTTGCCTGTCAAGCAGTTTTAAACAATTAATTAAAAAAATAGGTGTAACATGAGTGAATTAAGCCAAGTATTAAGCCACCTGCTGAAAGTCTCCGGTAACTTAAGCGGAACAGAACTAGCAAGACGCGTTGAATTACCCAGCGCCACAGTAAATCGCCTGATCACAGGCTCAGTACAAGACCCCAGAATTTCCACCTTAAAAGCGATTGCAAAATATTTTAATATCAGCTTCGATCAACTTTTAGGCTATTCGCCCTTACCGAAACAATTTAATTTAGCGCACAATCGCTTTGCCTATTCATTCCAAATGCCCGTATTTGAATTAAATCAAATTCACAACAAATTAGATAAAGACGATGCCGCCGGTAGTCGTTTAACCTGGCAATCTAACGATAATTATGAACAAAATGATTTGTTCGCGATTAAATTAGAACAAGCAAATTTCGAACCCACATTCTTAAAGGGCAGCACATTAATTGCTAACAAAAGCCTTGCGCCACAAATTAATGATTATGTATTAGTGAGCATTCAAGGCAAAGAAGCAACGATTCGTAGATACTATACCGAATCGGGTGAAACGTATTTATACCCACTGCGTAGTGAATTACCCGTCATCAATGCAGAACAAGAAACTGTGAAAATTTTAGGCGTGATTTTAGAATCGCAAACACGATTAAGAGCTAAGCCTGAACAAGCTAAATAATTTATTGTTTGTGTGCAGTTTCATAAATTAATGTGAGCTCTTGATAGAGCTCACTGTCTTTTGGCATTTGCTCAAGCAAGGTTTCCCATAAAGCAGTTAACTGCGGATCAAATTTCCCATCTTTGGCAAGATAATCTGCTGTAACATAATCGATTAATAAATCCAGATCATCAGGTAATAAAGCATAGGCTTGTGCAAATGTTTTTGATGCTTGCGGGTAATCACCTAAAGTGAAATATATTTTCCCTAATAATACTAAAGTAATAGGATCATCGGGGTGTTGTTTTAATTGTTTTTGCAGGCCTTGCAATAACTCAGGCAACACTTCTTGTTGGTTATTATTAAATGCTTGTAATAAAATTGAATTTTTTACGCCTTGTGAATTTCCTAAATAATGATAAAGCGATAAAGATAAAATAATTAAAATTAGGCTAGAAATAATAATTATTCTTTTATTGCGTGTGGCGTAGAAAATAATGCCTATGCAAATTAACAATAATACACCAATAATGAAAAATAATGTAAGCATGGGATCACCAACATCCGTAGGGGCGAAAAATCTTTCGCCCGGGATATTTAATATCTCTGGGAGTAATAGCAAGCAAACGATTGAAATCTGACAAGGGCGAAAGATTTTTCGCCCCTACGGATGTTGTGCTTTTATAGATCATTTGGCCTCGCTTTTATGTTGTTTGTGCGCGCGTCTTATTATGATGATTAAAATAATGAGTGCAATTGCAAATGCCAATACTGGTCCAAACCAAAGCAACCAAGTATTTTCATTCACCGGTGGCTCATATAAAATAAAATCACCATAACGCTGAGTTAAATAATGTAAAATATCTTCATTACTCTCGCCAGCAATTACTTTTTCATAAACTTGCTCACGCAAGTTTTTAGCTAAGCTTGCATCTGAATCTAATAGTGTTTGATTTTGACAAACTAAACAACGCAGCTTGCCAGCCAGTTGAAAAAATCTTTTTTCATCCTGTGGATTTGAAAATAAATAAGGCGATTGCGCTTTAGGTGGATCAAGTTTATTAATCATGGGCAGGAATTTTTCATTCCAAACATCCCGTGTTAGCATGCCAATATGGCGAAATCGCACTATACCTTGTGCGTCCACAATAAATGTTTCTGGCACACCAATCACTCCCCAATCAATACCAACACCTCCTTGCTCATCATATAAAACCTTTTGATAAGGATCGCCGCGTTCTTCTAACCAAATTTGTGCCTCACCGCGATTATCTTGATAATTTAAACCAACAAATGGATACCCTTCTTCGGCTAATTGAATAATCACATCATGTTCTTTCGCGCACGGCGGACACCAAGAAGCCCAAACATTAATTAAAAATAATTCCCCGATCAATGCTTCTTTAGTGTAAATTTTATTTTCATCATATAAATCTGTTAAATTAAATTCAGGCAGTGGTTTATCAATTAATGCTGAGGGCATTTGTTGTTGATCACGTTTTAAGCCTTGTGCTAAGACAAAAATCAATCCTACAAACAATAATACGGGAATTAATCCCCATAATAGTTTTCTAAACATGTTGTGTCCTATTTTGAATACGGTAACGTTTATCTGCGATACTAATCAAAGCGCCTAAAGCAATCAATAAACCTCCAAGCCAAATAAAGCGTATAAACGGTTTATAATAAATGCGCACCGACCATTGCGTCTCCCCTAATTGTTCGCCTAAGGCAACATACAAATCACGGGTTAAACCTGGATCAATATCAGTTTGACTTTGCGCAATTTGACTGACGTTATAAACGCGTTTTTCAGGATATAAAACTGTAACGAATTCTTTCTTTTTATATGCATTAATAGCAGCAATCGTTGTTGTATAATTAGGACCCACGCCTGGATTCAAAGCTGCTAATGTAAATTCATAAGGCCCTGCTGATGCCGTATCACCTAATTGCATATAAACATCTTTTTCTACTTCTAATTGCTTAGATAAGCCTACGCCTAATAATAGAATAGCCACTCCAAAATGCGCGCAATACATCCCATATTCACTAGCAGTTAGTGTTTTGAAACGCGTATAAATATTTTCAAGTAATGAAACAATGATCCACGCACCTAATCCTACGGTTAACATAATGCCTATAGGCATAATAAGGCTTAATCCTAGTGCTAAAACTGCAGGAACAATTAAATGCTTTAACAATTCATGCGCAGATGTTTCTTTAAATTTACTCGCAGGTGCAAATCCCATAAAAATAAATATAACAATCATCAGCGGGACAAATACACTTGTAAAATAAGGCGGCCCTACTGATATTTTATTACCAGTAAACAATTCTAAAAATAAGGGATATAACGTGCCAATAAAAACCGTTGCACAGGCTATCACTAGTAATGCATTATTGATTAATAAAAAAGTCTCACGTGATAAATAATCAAAGCTTGCATTATTTTTCATTAAATGAGCGCGAAATATATAGAGCAGAAGTGACGCGCCCATCACTAAACTTAAAAATATTAAAATATATAAGCCACGTTCAGGATCATTTGCAAATGCATGCACAGATGTTAACACGCCAGAGCGGACTAAAAATGTACCGAGTAAACATAATGAAAATGTTGCGATGGCTAATAAAATTGTCCAACGTTTAAACGTATTACGTTTTTCAACTACTGCTAAAGAATGCACTAAAGCGCAACCTAGTAACCAGGGCATAAATGATGCGTTTTCGACAGGATCCCAAAACCACCAACCGCCCCAACCTAATACATAATAAGCCCACCAGCTGCCAACCACTATGCCTAATGTTAAAAACATCCAAGCAATTAAAGTCCAAGGTCTCATCCAGCGCGCCCATTGTGGATCCAATCGTCCAGTAATTAATGCAGTGATCGCAAAAGCAAAAGCCACAGAAAATCCCACATAACCCATATATAAAAGTGGCGGATGAATTATCAACGCAGGATCTTGTAATAAAGGATTTAAATCCTGGCCGTTAAAGGGCGCGATAGGCAATGATCTTAAAAATGGATTAGATGTCAAAATTATAAATAATAAAAATCCTACGCTTAATACACCTAAAACTGAAAGCAATATTTCATGCGTTCTAGCGGGTAAATGTCGGCCCAATACTGCAACAGCTGCGCCCCAACCCGATAACATCAATACCCATAATAATAAGGACCCTTCATGACCGCCCCAAACCGCGCTGATGCGATACATTAAAGGCAAATCCGTGTGCGAATGTGCGCTGACATATTGCACAGAAAAATCATTTTGAATAAAGGCGTATTCGAGAATAATAAAACTTAATGATAAAAATATAAATTGTGCAATACTAAAAATGCGTGTTGTTCCAGCAGGAAATGTTTGCAGCAGTGCAAAACAAAATGCGAGTATTAATGCAAAAAAACCTAATTCAGGAATCATTGTTTATCCCCATATGCATCGACGCGCTTTAAGGACTCCACAACTTCTGCGGGCATGTAATTCTCATCATGCTTAGCTAACACTTCACTGGCTAAAAATGATTGATCATTTTGCAGTTTTCCTAAAACGACGATACCTTGATTTTCACGAAATAAATCAGGCAATATGCCAGTATAATGTACAGTGATATTATTTTTTGTATCAGTTAACTCAAATACAACTGATAGATCATGTGTGCTGCGCACTACACTGCCAGGCACCACTAAACCGCCCATACGTATATTCTGCCCTTTAGGTGCATCTTGTAAAATATCACTTGGCGTAAAAAATAAATTAATATTTTGCTGTAAAGCATACAGCGTAAGACCAACAGCGCTTGCAAGACCCAAGATCAATGCAACAATTATAATTGCGCGAGTTTGATGTTTTTTAGTAAAGCTTATCATAAATTATTTTGTTTTGTAATATACATAAATTAAATACAACCCTAAACAAGCGATTGTAATACCCATCGAACTCCAAACATACACACCATAATCGCCCATTTATTTTCTCCTCAACTGTAAACAGACAATACAGGCGTAATATAGAATAAATCCTAAAATCATTAATAATAAGGGATAAAGCATGCTGCTATCGATTGCAGGCTTTGCAAAGCGACTCAAAGTTGGGCCTTGGTGCAAGGTATTCCACCACACAACAGAGAAATGAATAATGGGAATATTGATGATGCCCACTATCGCTAAATAACTGCTGGCTAATGCGCCGACTTTTTGTGGTAAAGCATCGCGCAACGTCATATAACCTAAAAATAAAAACAATAAAATAAGCTCTGACGTTAAGCGCGCATCCCAAATCCACCAAGTTCCCCACATGGGTTTGCCCCAAATGCTGCCAGTTATTAATGCTAAAAATGTGAACAAAGCACCGACTGGTGCGCTTGCTTTTGCAATTTGATCGGCAACTTTAATGCGCCAAATTAAATAAGATGCGGCGCTAGTCGCCATTACCATATAAACCATTAACGATAAAAAAGCGCTCGGCACATGTACATAAATAATTCTAAACGCATGACCTTGTTGATAATCACTAGGTGCATAAAATAAACCCCAAATCAAAGCTATGCTAATGATCACTAACATACTGATCAATAAATAAGGCCAAGCATGCGCTGCGCCGTTTGCCACATTGTTCGGTGAAATAAATTGTGCAAACCATTGCTTCGTAAACATCACTACCCCGCTGTTACTTTTAATATGCCTGCGCTCGCTAGCGGACATAGAATTAACATTAAAATAAAATTTGCGCCCAATAAAGCCATAGAGCCTTGCCAAGGTAGACCCAGCGCAGCATTTTGTACTGCAGATGCTGCAAATAATAGCGCGGGCACATAAAATGGTAATAAAATAATGCCGGTTAATAAACTGCTATTGCGCACACACACTGTAAAGGCTGCACCTAAACTCCCAAGTAAAAATAGTATCGGCATGCCTAATGTTAATGTCGCTAATAAAACCATTGTGACATGCAAGCCAAATTCCCATAACATACTTAATAATAATGTTAAAACTAACAAGGGTATTAAATTAAACAATAAATGCGGGATTATTTTCCCAATAATTAATATGGGTAATGATTCACCTAATAATAATAAATCTAAACTTCCATCTAAATAATCTTGTTTAAATAAACTATCAACCGCTAATAATTGCGCGAGCAAAGCGGCTAACCATATAAATAACGGTGCTTTTGCGTCGAGCACAAAACTTAAAATAAACATGACTAATGTAAAAAATAATAAGCCTTGCAACCAAGACTGGGGATTGCGCAGTAACAATAAAGTTTCACATTTAAATAAATTAGCCAAAGACATTTAAGGTTCCAAAATGATTTTTTTAAAATGATTCTCAGTCAATACATGATGCGTGGCAATAATAGCGATGCCCTTTTGTTCTAAATGCGTTTGCAATAATTGCGCGAAAATTTGTTCACCTTGTTTATCCAGTGCCGTCATCGGTTCATCTAATATCCAAATCGGTTTTTTTGATAATACAATTCGCGCTAAAGCGACGCGTTGTTTTTGCCCAGAAGATAAACTGGCGCACGTTTTGTTTTCTAGGCCTGTTAATTGCAGTTGCGCTAAAACAGCTTCATCAAAAGTAGAAAAATAATTTAAATATTCCTTAGGCGTTAACAAACCTTTCACCGCATTATGCGGGCCTAAATAAGCGACATTTTCTTTTATCGGAACATTACAAGAAATTTGTCCACATAAAGGCTGCAATAAACCTGTTAATACCCGCAACAATGTGGTTTTGCCTATGCCATTTGGCCCTTCAATAATCAAAGCTTCGCCTGATTTCAGCGCAAAGCTCAGCGGCTTGAACAATAATTGTTCATCACGGCTGCAGCCCAAATGTGCAGCGTTGAATGTTATCTCTTGTACCAAAGTCATATTTTCTGCTAAAGTGCCAAAAGGACTATTTTGCCACAAAAAAATAGAGTTAACCAACTCATTTAGAGGGATCTATGCTAGAATTTTTCATACAATACCTGTTATTTTTTCTAAAAACCATTACCTTCGTTGCTGCTATTTTAGTTGTACTGATTACGCTTTTTGCGCTTATCGCTAAACAGCGCCGTAATCAAGAAGACGATGAGCTGGAAATCAACTGCTTAAACGAAAAATTCGACAATATGCACGCAGCATTACAGGAATCTATTTTATCCAAAGATGAATTCAAAAAATGGCTTAAAGCCAAGAAAAAAGAAGATAAAGCCCAAGAAAAAAATCCAGCAGCTAAACGCTTATATGTGCTCGATTTTGATGGCGATATTCGCGCCAGTGCTGTTGATGAATTGCGTGAAATGATCACTGCTATTTTAACCCAGGCCACACCTTCAGATGAAGTATTAATCAAAATCGACAGCGGCGGCGGCATGGTTCATACCTATGGTTTAGCAGCTTCGCAGTTAGAACGTTTAAAAGCTAAAAAGATTCCATTAACTGTTTCCATAGATAAAGTCGCAGCAAGTGGCGGTTATTTAATGGCTTGTGTGGCTAATAAAGTCATTGCGGCGCCCTTCTCTATTATTGGATCCATTGGTGTTATTGGCCAATTACCGAATTTTCACCGTTTATTAGAAAAAAATAATATTGATTATGAACAACACACCGCCGGTGAATACAAACGTACTTTAACGATGTTCGGTAAAAACACCACTGCTGCACGTGCAAAATTCCAAGAAGAACTCGAAGAAACGCACACGCTGTTTAAAAACTTCGTCAGCGAAAATCGCCCTGTTGTGAATATTGATCAAGTGGCTACGGGTGAACATTGGTATGGCAGTCAAGCTTTAGGTTTAAAGCTGGTCGATGAAATAAGTACCAGCGATGATTACTTATTAAATGCAGCTAAATTTTCTGATATTTACGAATTAAGCTATACCATGAAGAAATCTTTAAGTGAAAAGATTTCTCAGGCTTTGTTTTGTTGCTATCATAGAACGCGTGCTTTATTGACAACAGCTTAAAATTTTAGATTCTCGGTCAAAGGCATGGTATATACCGTAGCGCCGGATGTTGTTGAGCCTTGACCTGCTGGAGAATAGATTTTAGTAATAAGTTCACTGGCAGGACCATAATTAGAAATTCCAAAATAATTTCTAAAAAATGCAATTGTTTCTGGGTTGTTGTATTTTGGATTGGATTCTAAATAACTGGTCCCAAATGTGATAACTCTTTCTTGCACAGTAATATTGATTGAGTTTTTATCCCGCAGCCGAACTTCTTTATTTTTTAAAAGACTCATTAGGGTATTAAAAGAATTTTGATGGCCATATAATAATGCAAGATCTAGTGCACTTAGTCCTTCATCGTTTTCGCAAAAAATATCTTCGTCATTTTCACAGTACAAGTTTATATTTTTGCTATTATCCTCTTTAACTGCGCGATGCAATAAAGAATTGTCTATTTTTTCATATTCAGCGTATTTATTCCATTCTATTCCGGGTAATTTTAAAATTTCTAAACCAGGCTGGAGACTTTTTTCTAAAATTAATTCATAGCAGTTTCTAATCAGCCCATTTTTCTTATCACCATTCTTGGTATTAAAATAAGTCATATCTATTTGCTGATTTTTACTTAAAAGATATTCGATAACTTCTCGCTTTCCTTCTCGAGCTGCATGATATAAGGCTTGATTGATCGCAGTTTTTTTATCTTTAATATTGTCATAAAGTTTATCTTTATGCTTATGATTACTTAAGGCGGCCAAATCAAATGCGGTTTTTTTATTTTCACCTTTAAAAGT
This sequence comes from Legionellales bacterium, assembly GCA_041660525.1. Classification (GTDB taxonomy): domain Bacteria; phylum Pseudomonadota; class Gammaproteobacteria; order JABCZS01; family JABCZS01; genus JABCZS01. The sequence continues at coordinate 145,207 of JBAZWD010000002.1, forward strand.
AAGCAGCGCTTCAGCGCGAGCGCTTGATAACAAAATATTTAATTTAGCTTCTTGGATTTCTTGGCCGTGGAATAATAATGAATATAAATCTTGATCATTTTCTTTTGAAAGATGGAATTTTAATTCATTTAAATTTTTAGTTAATTTTAACCCTAGATCTGCCAAAAATGTAATAAACCATGGGTAAGTTTTATTGTTGTCCTTAATGTATAGATTAATTCTGCCTTCAACATAAAAGTCTACATTGCTGCCTTCATATAAGACCATATTTTTATATTTTTTAAACAAGTATAAAAACATTGAAAAACTATTGGCCTCTAAAGATTTCACTATTAGATCAGCTAGATTTTCTTCTGAAATATCAATTTCAGTGTTTTTATAACGCATAGGAATACCGATTCCTAATGATTTCATTTTTGAAAGCAGCATTTTTGCTATTTCTTCCAAGGAGGGAAAAGTGAGTTTTTCTTTTTTCAAACTTAAATTAGTAAGATTTGTTTTTTTAAAAACATCGGGAAACTCCGCGCAAAGAAAAAATATTTTCTCAAATTTATCTGTTGCACCATCTAGTAAATCTTCTAAAGATTGCTCGTTTAAAGCCCACTTAATCCAATCTGGATGTGCTTTAAGCGCGCGATATTTTTCTTCAAACTGCGCATATGGTAAATTTTCATCTGCTTTTAAATCAAATTTACCATATTTGAGCCTAACGCTAAAAAACGAAAAACTTTGTTCTAGAAATTCAAAAATCTTCATAAGCTACCTCTACTACTTACATCTACTTCTACTTCAGACTTTTACCACTCTTGCATTTTATTGCGTAAACGATTAACGGCCTGAGCATGGATTTGACATACGCGTGACTCGGTAACACCTAAAATTTGGCCAATTTCACGTAGGTTTTTTTCTTCAAGATAATAAAGTGAGACCACTTTACATTCTTTTTCAGGAAGATTTTCGATATTTTCAAATAGAAAATGTTGGAATTTTTCTTCATATAGTATTTTATAAGGCTCAAGCACTACGCTATTAAATTCGCCTTCTAAGCGATCTTCATTGATACCTAATTCGTCTAGGCTGTAAACGCTAGCGCTATGGCTGTTTTGTAACATTTTGTGATAAGCATCTACATCTAATTTTAATTCATGTGCAACTTCGGTATCTTTTGCTGCGCTGCCTTTTACGCCTTCAACTTTACGCATCGCATCTTGAACTTTACGATTGTCACGATAAACTGACCGTGGCACCCAATCAGTACGGCGCACTTCATCTAACATTGCGCCACGAATACGAATGCCTGCATAGGTTGTAAAGCTTGCGCCTTTATCTTCGCTGAAACGATCAGCCGCTTCTAATAAGCCCATAAGACCGGCTTGAATTAAATCATCGGTTTGCACATGTCCAGGCATTTTGCTGGAAACATGATATGCAATGCGTTTTACCAAAGGCTGATATTCATTGACCAGCGCTGTTTCACGTTGTTTTTTATTTAGAGCTAAATTTGTGTTCATTTGAATTTTCCTTTTTATTGTTATGCGATTTGTTCTACGAAAAATCCGGAAGTCCCATTGGCGACGCGCGTTTTTTTCCAGCCAAACATGTTATGGGCAAGACCTCTAAAGCCTTGTGCGGCATAACTGTGGGGGAAAAGCATCATCAAAGGGGTTTGTGTAGTCACGGATTCGTGGACTCTTGGATCATTTAAAATAATGCCAGCAAGATCGAGAGTAATTTCATCTAAACATTCAGTATCAGCGACTAATTTTTGGAACAACTGTTGGCCCATGGCCAAGGTTGAGGCTTGATTCACAACGATATGAAAATGACGCACATTGTGAGTTGATAAGACTTTTATAAAAGACAATGCGGCCATTAATGAAGGTAATTCATCATTCACCACTAATAATATATTTTGAGCCGCTGTCATAAAGTGAATACTTTGTTCAGCTATGCCTGATGGTGTATCGACTACAAACACATCGGGAGTTTTAGGCAAACCACTAAAAGCATGGATTAAGCCTGAGAGTTCTAATGGAGATAAAGAAGCAATATGTTCATCACCCATAGCAGCGGGTAGAATTTTAACGCCGTTACCTGCGTCTAATAAAATATCTGATAATTCACATTGACCTAGGAGCACATCTTGAATAGTTTGTTTAACTTGTACGCCCATTAATAAATCAAGATTGCCTAAGCCTAAATTGGCATCAAATAATAAAACATCTGCGCCTTGTTCTGCGCAAGCTAAAGCGAGATTAGCTGAAATAATGGATTTACCTACACCACCTTTACCAGCAAGTGCTATCACTTGCACTTTAGATTTATGTTGAAGAGATGCTATTAAGCGCTTGAAATTCATATCCTTTTACCTTCACTACAGGTAATAGACAATTGAATCCTTTTAATTGTGCTATCGAATTACTATTGCAAGTGTTCCATTAACTTGCTCACGGTAATTACTAAGCAACAGGCGTGCCAATAGGTCAAAGTATGAGAATTTACTTTAAGTTAAACTTTTAATGTTATGTATTTTATTATTATTTTTTTTATTAAAAATGTGAGTTAAGAGACAACAGTAAGTTAAAGTATTAGGTCAACTATTTGTCGTCTCTAAATCAAGTGCCGATACATCGTCACGGACTACGCCATATTTACGCATTTTTTCAACCAAGGTTGTACGACGCATGCCCAGTTTTTCTGCAGCATGAGCAACCACGCCTCCAGTTTCACTTAAGGCTTTATGGATATAACGAAGCTCTATGTGGGTAATATGATCTCTTAAGTTGAAACCATGATGTAAAACGATTTCATCGGTTGCGCCTTTTACCGCTAATTTGCTATTACGTGGATCCAAAGTGTTAGAACTGCCTTCACCTTGAACAAACTTTTGTGGTAGATCTTGGGCACTTACGCTGCAATTTGGATGTAAAATCGCCAAACGCTGAATCAAATTAGACAACTCGCGAATATTGCCAGGCCAAGGATATTGACTTAACGCTACAATCGCATCGGCTGTAAATTCAAATCGACCATGACCTTCATAATCAAGACGCTCTAATAAATCTTGAATAATCTCAGGTACGTCTTCGGGACGGTCCCGCAATTTGGGCATATCAATGGGGAATACATTTAAACGGTAATATAAATCTTCACGGAAACTGCCATTGCTAATTTTTTCTTCTAAATTGGCATTGGTCGCAGCAATAATGCGCACATCAGTTTCAATAGTACGATTGCCACCTACGCGTTCGAAAGTACGTTGCTGCAACACCCTTAGTAACTTAACTTGCATTGCGTGCGGCATATCGCCGATTTCATCTAAGAATAAAGTTCCGCCTTTAGCTAATTCAAAGCGACCTTGGCGTGCAGTAATAGCACCTGTAAAGGCGCCCTTTTCATGGCCAAAGATTTCGCTTTCAAGTAAATCTGGAGGAATAGCGCCGCAATTAACTGGCACAAAAGGCCCGTTTGCACGCAAAGACTGTTCATGAACATGACTGGCTACGACTTCTTTACCAGTTCCGGATTCGCCTAAGATCAATACCGTTGCTTCGCTTTTAGCCACTTGACTAATCATATGTCTCACGCGCGAAATAATAGTACTTGACCCAACAATTTTTTGTGAGGGTTGCCACATTTTATTTTATTCTCTCTTGTCAATCCATTTTGTAACTACACTGCCGTTTTCCTTCGGCTTCATTAATTAATAGTCGGTTAGTTAAGAAATAGCAAATTATTGACCCACGTGTCAAAAAATGAACAAATAGCGCTTGACTCTAAGCCCGAAGGCTTTATAATACAAGCAAGCTTAAAAACAAAGTCAATAGTTAGTACATAGGGTACTAGCGCCCAGATTAGGAATCAGAATCAAGAATATAGTTGATCGATTGCTAATGACTTTGTAACTCTAAATTAAGGTGGCTGCATGCCTGATAGATTAAGCCTAAAACAAACACTCACAGACTTTTCAGACTCTATTTATAATAATTTTACTTATCATCTCGCTAAATTTGCTGATATAGATGAAGCAATTCAAGAAGATGAAGGTAATAAACTAAAAGAACAACTAAGACAAAAAATCTTACGTGATAAAGATGCAGAACTTTTAGCAGAAGCTAAAAAAATACTGATCAAGTTTTTCCCTGGTCAAAAAATCTCGAATGTAAAAGAGCAAGTACTGAATATCATGGTAGATAGTCGTACTGATGAAATTAACAATAAAGTAAAACAAGAATTAAATAAATTATTAGATGAAAAACTAGAACCTGACAATAAAACGCGAAGACAAAAATTAATTCGCTCATTTTTTAGTGCGAATGTTCTAATTTCATTGCTGGGCTTAAACATTGGATATCTCGCCATTCATACCTTCATCATGTGGCAATGGCATATTCCCCTATTAGCTGCACTTGGCTTAACAACTGCTTTGACCAGCTGGATTCTCATTATTCCACTCATACCCTTCGTAGCCTTATCCATCTGGCACGCAAAATCAGTCATGAAGAAAAACATTTTATATCATGAAAATCTAAATATATATTTAAAAGCATATAATGAAATTAAAAAATCAACAACTGTAACTATTGAACAAGAAACGGAACTGCTCCGTAATTTTACTACGCAACATGCTGATTACATTTCTTACACTAATACGCAGGTAAACCTCAACCCTTGGAAAGTAGCTGCTCGAACTTTATTTTACTTTAGTCTATTTACAGCAGTACTCATCAGCGGTGTTACACCAGTAATTTTAATTGCAGCTGTTGTATGCGCAGCATTTTTTGCTTTACTTGATTATGAAGCACAAACGACAGAAAAAAACCAAGATATAGAATTAAAACAACTACTCTGGGAAACAATAGAGCTTAAAAAAATAAAAGTTAAAGCGCTCGATGCCGAAAAAAATATACAGCTTGACCGTCCAAAAAATGTATTTATGCCGGTCATGGACAAAACCATTAAGAATATTGAAAATATTACAACCCCAATTAGTGCAGGCTATATTCCCTTTGGCTTTATCTCTTTATTTGGTTTTCATCTATTTGTAGCGAGTCTTGGTGTCATAGCTTTAACTACCGCTTTATGGACCATACCCGCTTTAGCTTTAATAGGCATTGTTTATTACAACGTTAAACAAAATGAAAAATTTTATAAATTTCATTTCCAAGAAAAAGCTAGATTACTACAAGAAAAAGATGAATTAGAATATAAAATAAAAATGTTAAGTGAAGAAAAGGAACTTATCTTAGATAAACTAAAAAAACCATTATTTATGGATCATTTAAGTAAAACCTCAAAAGATACTCATAAAAAAGCTGAAGATTTTAAAAAACGTTACCGTCCATTTTTTATGGGCGGCTCGCTTAGCGGCGTAAGCGTAGCCATATTCACGCCTTTACTCGCATTACCTTTAACCTGGGCCATTTTAGCTATAGGGGCTATCGCAATTACAGCCTTTTTAGCAGGAAAATTCTTAGGCGACTTAGACTGGAAAGTCCGAACAGCTAAAGAAAATATAGAGAAAGAAAATCACGAATTAAAAATGGAAAATCTTGCTTTATTAAATAAAGTAGAAATTTTAGTTGAAAAAACTGAGAGCTTACCACTTCAACAGGAACCCACTAAAATATTCGCTGAAGAAGATAATGTTGAAATAACACTATCAGATAGCCCGGAAGTTAAAGTAAACTCTACTAATGAACAAACTGTATGCTTATTGAATTCTAACTATTTTGAGGCTGAAGATACTACGGTTAATAGTCGAGTAATTAAAGAAAATCCCGATGTTCATACTGATGTTCTAACAATACACGATGAATGTTTCTGTCCAATTTCTAATTCTATGAATATCTTAGCAGCTTCATCGAATGTAATAGTGTTTGCTAGCAATAACGAAGAAGGACTTTCGACGACACCTACACCCACGTCTACAGCCCCTATAACAACGTCCAACGTATCTTCTTCACCTGAAGTTCAACCTAAAAGCCTTTTTTATTATGATTACATTAAAGAACAAAATAATAAGGTTAATAAACGAAAAATACCTGATTCGATGGGCAGCACTGCTCTTAAAATTCGGTGCGCGTAAAACCCTCAACAGCAGTTTCAACATTTAGATAAAAATTAAAATATAAGATTGATGCACGATATGTCTAGTGGCGTCCCCAAGGGGATTCGAACCCCTGTTACCGCCGTGAAAGGGCAGTGTCCTAGGCCCCTAGACGATGGGGACGTAATTGAAGCAAGGCGCATTATGCCCTCTTTTAAAGTAATATGCAAGAAGGATATTTCTTATTAATTGCGATTTTTTGATGCTTGACGGCGAATATATGTTAGCATAGAATTTCTTCTCTTCTTGGGGTTATAGCTCAGCTGGGAGAGCGCTTGCATGGCATGCAAGAGGTCGGCGGTTCGATCCCGCCTAGCTCCAATTTTCACTAAATGCTTACCAAAGCCTTAATTCTTGCCACTACCTGCTCTTTTCCGATCAAATACAAAGTTTGATCCAAGGCCGGCGATTGCGTATTCCCTGTTAATGCAATACGTATCGGCGGCCCTACTTTGCCCATTTTAACATCATGCGCTGCACAAATTTCTTGTATGGCTTGATGAATGGCTTCAAGCTCCCAAGAGGTTTTGGCAAAGACTTCTGCGGCAGTTTTTAAAATAGGCATGGCTTCTGGTGTTAAAAATTTCTCTTTTGCCGCATCATCTAACACGGGTTGTTGATAAAAATATTGGCTGTGTTGCGCTAATTCCGATAAGGTGTGCACGCGATCGCGCATTAATATAAATAATTGTGCTAAATCGGGGCCGCCATTCGTGTCAATATTTAATTTATTGAACTGCTCTTTTAATAAATCACGCATGGATTCTGGGTCGACAGCTTTTAAATACTGCTGATTGACCCACAATAATTTTTGTTCATCGAAGGTTGCAGCTGAGCGTTGTACGTCTTCAATTTCAAAAAACTCTATCATTTCATCAATGGTGAAAATTTCTTGATCGCCATGTGACCAACCTAAACGCGCTAAATAATTTAATAAGGCTTGTGGCAAAACGCCCATGTCTTGGTATTGCAAAACACTGACCGCGCCGTGACGTTTGGATAAACGTTTACCGTCTGAACCTAAAATCATTGGTATATGTGCATAATGTGGTGGCGTTAAACCTAGGGCTAGAAATATATTCATTTGCCTTGGGGTATTGTTTAAATGATCATCGCCACGGATAACGTGGGTGATTTTCATGTCGGCATCATCAACAACCACTGTTAAATTGTAAGTTGGGCTTCCATCTTCCCTTGCAATAACTAAATCATCTAATTCAGCATTGGCAAACACTACTAATCCTTTGACCGCATCATTAATCACAACCTCGCCATCAAGAGGATTACGAAAGCGAATCACATGGGGTTTATCCATGGGATAGTCGCTCAAATTGCGGCAACAACCGTCATAACGCGGCTTTTCTTTGGCTTCCATCTGTTTTTCACGCAATTGCGCCAGGCGTTCTTTTGAACAATAACAACGGTAAGCATGTCCGGTTTTTATTAAGCTTTCTATAACTTCTTTATAGTGGGGAAAACGATCCGTTTGATAAATAGGACCGATATCATAGTCTAAATCCAGCCATTTCATGGCATCTAAGATAATCTGTTTGGACGCTTGCGTTGAGCGTTCAAGATCGGTATCTTCTATGCGTAGAATAAAGGTTCCCTTAAGTTTGCGGGCATAAAGCCAGCTAAACAGCGCGGTGCGTGCACTACCAATATGTAAATAACCTGTCGGACTGGGTGCAAAACGTGTACAAATGGACATTGTATTTCCTTAAAAGTTATCGAGGTAAAATAACATGAAACGGGTATTTTTGGCCAGTCTTCTCGTTCTTATTTCAAAGCTCGGCCTTGCCGCGCCCATAGACAATCTGGTGGAAAAATATATTCCGAACGCACATCTTGGCTTATATATCCAAGACGCTGACAGTAAAAAAATCCTTTATACAAAAAATAGTGAGCAAGGCTTTTCCCCAGCCAGCGTGACAAAAGCATTTACCGCTGCAGCGAGCTTGTTCAAGATTGATCCCGAATTTTCATATCAAACGGTTTTAGGATCGAATCAAAATGATTTAATCGTAAGTTTTAGTGGCGACCCTACTCTGACTACACAAGATTTGGAAAATCTTTTACAAGCGATCAAAACAGTTAAAGGCAATATTATTATTGATAATACTTATTTTCCAAAACCGGATGAAGCGCGCGGCATAGTCGCTGAAGATTTAAATTGGTATTTCGGCACGCCCGCTAAAAGCGTCATTATTGATGAAAACCAAGTGCCGATTAAAATTACTGCAAGTGATGATCTCAAATTGGTGAGCGAACAAGAGGCTAATACTTTATGCCAACTTAACGTTGATTTAAACCCAAAAACTAATGCCATTAAACTATATGGCTGCTGGCCAGAAGTTAAAAAAGATGCTGTGCTTAAAGTTGCACTTGCTAATCCCGAGCTTCGCGTTAAGCAAATTATTCTTGAATATTTAGCTAAACAAAATATTGCATTTAATGGTCAAATTAAAATTGAAAATGCAAAAATTGTTGATGTCATCGCAACACACCAATCGCCACCCTTAAAAGAAATGTATCCCGTTATCATGAAAGAATCTAATAATATTTATGCCGACAGCCTCAATAAAACCTTAGGCAAAAAAACTTATGATCGTGGAACGCTACAAGCCGGTAGTTATGCCGTACAACAAATCTTAGAAAAAAAATTAACTATAAATTTAGATAATATTCGCCTTTATGATGGCGCAGGTGGATCAATCTACAATCAAGTTACACCTCGAAGTGTCGCCCTATTTTTACAAGCGATGTATCAATCATCGTATAAAAATACATTTCTAAACATGCAAATTGTGGATGATAAGCATACATTTCATTGGCGTTTACCTGAAAATGTACAAACCAATATTTATCTTAAAACTGGCTCTATGACCGGCGTGAGCAATATGGTCGGTTATATAAAAACAAAAAGTGGGAAAACATTAGTACTGGTTTGCTTATTGAACGGTTTACCTTTGGATAAAACAAACGCATGGTTGTTTGAAAAAGAATTGATAGCGTATTTAGCGAGTCAATAATTTTATAGAAATGCTTTTTTAATATAATCATGCAACTGTTGCAAACCGGCATAGACATCTTTTTTCAAATGAATACGTAAAGCGCGTCTTGAAAGTTGTGTTAATACTTCAAAATCACCTTGCGCCTGCACGTTGTTCACAATGCCAAATGTATAATTTTTGCCAGGAATTTTAATATCTTGCAGATGATCAGCTGTAATTTGTAAAAACACACCGGTGTTTGGGCCACCTTTATAAACTTGACCAGTCGAATGTAAAAAGCGCGGACCAAAACCTAAACATGTCGCAACTTTTTTAGTATCACGGATTGCAACTCTGCTTTGTTGCAGTAAGGTAATATGTGCATCAGACATTTCAATAAATGCTGATAAATCTACATAATCGCCCTCTTGAATGCGATTAAAGTGCGCGCGCAAATAATTTTCTATGGTGCCTTTGCCTTTTAATGATAGGCTTAATACTTTTTCATTATTTACATCGGTAAACAGTGCAATGCCATTTTCCTCAAAAAAAGGTTGGGGCGAGGATACCTTTCCTGTTTGCTCATACTCAGTTATCAATTGTCGTGCACGAATTTTGCTGGCTTCAACATCAGGTTGATTAAATGGGTTAATATCTAAAATACTGCCCGCAATAGCCGTTGCTATTTCCCATTTAAAGAGCTCGGCCCCTAATTGATTTTTTTCCAAAACATGCGAGCGTACCACGCTCTGCCCTGCTTTTTCTAATGCAATAATTGCATTATCTTGTTCTAAGTCTGACGCTGATTCTAATCGAATATAAATAAATAGCCGATCATTACCGTATACATTCGGCGCGCCTACAGGCTCTTGATCAACTGGAATTAAACCTTTTCCATGTTTGCCGGTAGACTCTGCCAGCAATTGCTCGAGCCATCCACCTAAACTTTGAATACCAGGAGATACAATTAAGGTTATTTTATTTTTACCTTGCTGTGCACAAAGGCCTAATGTTAGGCCTAAAATCAAACCTGGATTATCATTGTCGGTACTGCAGGCATGTGCCATTATTGAGGCATACGATATAAAGTTTTTCACATCACCACCCATTAATCCAAAGGGTGCCATGCCAAAATTAGATAAGGCAGAATAACGACCGCCTATGGAAGGCTTGCCGTAAAATACGGTTTTAAAGTTTTCCTTTTTAGCCAAAATATCTAGTGCAGTACCTGGATCTGTAATGGCTAAAAAACGATCGCCAACATCTGTTTTGTTCAATAGCGCTTGTAAACGCTGGTAAAAATATTGTTTGAATATATTGGGTTCTAATGTTGTACCTGACTTACTGGAAACAATAAAAAAAGTATGTTGCAAATCAATTCTTTGCTCTAAATGTAAAATTTGCATAGGATCAGTTGAATCTAAAATATGTAATTTTGGATAATCATCTATTTTCCCAAAAGTTTTAGCCAACATCGCTGGGCATAAACTCGAACCGCCCATTCCTAATAGTACGATATCCGTAAAGCCTACGAGTTTTATTGCTTGCGCTAAATTTTCAATGCGCTCAGCTTCTGATAATTCTGATTGCGCGATGGTCAACCATCCTAACCATGTACTTTCATCACTGTTGGTCCAAAGACTAGGATCGCCCTGCCATAAGCGTTGAATTGTATTTTTGGGATTCGACTTCATTTATTATTCCAAGCGCGAGAAAGAACGTGGTGGTAATTTACCGATATTGGGGCTATGATCCATTAAAATTTTCCTAAATTACCTTTAAAAGAAGTATAGAAGAAGTCTATAAAAATGAATCAACGCATCGCTTTGGGCATAGAATACGATGGCAGTGGTTATCACGGCTGGCAAATTCAGCCTAATCAAAATACCGTGGAAGGCCAATTAGAACGCGCCTTATCAAAAATTGCAGATAGTCCTATCAATGTTACTTGTGCCGGTCGCACAGACGTGGGCGTGCATGCATTAGGGCAAGTCGTGCATTTTGACAGCCCTGTTGATCGACCTTTAGATAATTGGGTGCGCGGTACAAATACTATGTTGCCTGCAGATATTGTTGTGAAATGGGCAAAAATTGTTCCGAAAGATTTTCATGCGAGGTTTTCAGCTCAAAGTCGTAGTTATGAATATGTCATTTATAATGCGCCGATACGCAGTGCCCTTTATGCCCACAATACCACCTGGCATCGTCTTCCACTGAATCATGAATTAATGAATCTTGCTGCACAGTATTTAATTGGGATGCATGATTTTTCCGCATTTCGCGATTCACAATGTCAGGCAAAAACAGCGACGCGAACTATTATTGCATTAACACTGACACGCGATGGGCAATTTGTAAAAATGAACATTACCGCGAATGCTTTTTTACATCATATGGTGCGCAATATTATTGGTGTACTCTTGCCCATAGGTGCTGGATTAAAAGAGCCTATTTGGGCAAAAGAAGTTTTAGAAAGTCGTGATCGTACGATCGCCGGCATTACAGCGCCTTCGCAAGGACTTACTCTAGTGGCAGTTCAGTACGACAATTTCTTACTCTAACTTGTTCACGTGATACGCGATCAGCTAAATCTTGAAATTGCACATACATATCTTGAATGTGATTTTTACTATGGCCTGTATGACCTAGATCTTGAAACTCATCTTGCAATAAGGTCAAAGATTTTTGTAATGATTTTATTGTATAGCTCATAAAACACCTACTTTGTTACTGTTTCATCTGGTTCTTGTATCTATTAATTATAGTTAAATGATACTCGATTACCAAGATAATGGTGCATTATGACCCATGGCTAATTAAGTGTAATAAAGCTGTTTCATCTAAAACTTGTACACCTAAGGCGTGTGCTTTATCGAGTTTACTGCCGGCTTTATCGCCTGCAACAACATAATCTGTTTTGCTTGAAACACTGTCACTGACTTTTGCGCCTAATGCTTGAAGCTGAATTTTAGCATCTTCACGTGTTAATTGCACTAGTGTTCCTGTGAGAACAAATGTTTTTCCTGCTAAGGGTTGATGTGCAGGTTTTACAACAGCAGGCCAATGAAGGCCGCAGGCTTGTAATTCTTGAATTAAATCTTGATGTCGCTTCATTTTGAAAAAATTAACAATATTGCTGGCCACGACTGTGCCGACATCCGGCACTTGTTGTAAAGTTTCTTCATCTGCTTGCATTAATTTGGGTAAATCAGCAAAAAATTGTGATAAGGCTAACGCAGTTTGTGTACCCACTTCGCGTATGCCGAGTGCATAAATAAATTTTGCCAACGTTGTTTCTTTACTGTCTGCAAGTGCCTTTAGAATATTTTGCGCAGATTTTTCTCCCATACGCGGTAATGCAGTGAGTTGTTCTAAGGTTAAATGATATAAATCTGCCGGTGTTTTTATACAATTGAGTTCTACTAATTGATCAACTAATTTCTCGCCTAAGCCTTCAATATCTAATGCGCTTTTAGACGCAAAATGTTTAATGCTAGCTGAACGTTGCGCCGGACATAATAATCCATCCGCACAACGCGCAACAGCTTCGCCCGGATGATGCAAAACAGCTGCGCCGCATACTGGGCATTTTTTCGGTAATTCAATTAATTGCGCATTCAAAGGTCTTTTTTCTAATACCACAGAAACGACTTCTGGAATAACATCGCCGGCTCTGCGAATAATAACCGTATCATGAATACGGACATCTTTGCGGGTAATTTCATCCATATTATGTAATGTGGCATTGCGAACCGTTACACCACCCACAACCACAGGTTTTAAACGTGCAACAGGCGTTAATGCACCTGTGCGCCCTACTTGAAAATCCACATGTTCAACAACTGTCATTTCTTCTTGTGCAGGAAATTTATGTGCGATTGCAAAACGTGGTGCACGAGAAACAAATCCTAATTGTTGTTGAAAATCTAGACGATTCACTTTGTAAACTACGCCATCAATTTCATATTCTAAACGTGCGCGTTTTGCTAAAAGTTCTTGATGATAACGGACGCATTCTTGAATGTCTGCTGCCACTTGCCGCAAGGGCGAAATACGTATACCCCACTGTCCTAATTGTTCTATCAATTCGTTTTGGGTTTTAGGCAATTCGTAATCGCCAGAATCACCAATACCATAAGAAAAAAATGATAATGGACGTGTAGCGGTAATACTAGGATCAAGTTGTCGCAAACTCCCCGCCGCCGCATTACGTGGATTAGCAAAAACTTTTTCACCACGATCGATCGCTTTCGCATTCATGTCATTAAAGCCTTTTAAAGGCATAAATACTTCACCACGAATTTCTATGGATTTTGGATAATCTTGTCCGCGCAAATGTAAGGGAATTGCGCCTATAGTGCGAACATTTTGCGTGACATCTTCACCATTTTGGCCATCACCGCGGGTGGCCGCTAAAACCAGTTGGCCATTTTCATACAATAAATTGATGGCTAATCCGTCTAATTTTGGCTCGCAAAAATAACTGACTTTATCGACATTTAAACGCTCACATATGCGTTTATTAAAAGCGAATAAATCTTCTTCGCTAAAAGCATTATCCAGCGATAACATCGCTTGCTTGTGTTGGACTTCATTAAAAGCATCCAAAGGCTGTGCACCTACGCGTTGCGTAGGTGAGTCAGGACTAATGTATTCGGGGTGGTTAGTTTCGAGTGTTTTGAGTTCTTGAAATAAACGATCATATTCGCTATCCGGCACACTCGGATTATCCAATACATAATATCGATAATTATAATCCTCGAGCCTGTTTCGAAGCGCAATGATCTTTTCTTTTATCATATCACATTACAAGCAGACACTTCGAAGCGGTATTCTTCAACACGCGCAGGTGTTAGCGGTTGACGTTGATGATCGCATAAACGTGCATTAAATGATTTTGCTAAAACTGTTGCAGTGTTTAACATAGCCTCGAAAGATTGTTGCGTATCACCGCCGGGTAATTGAATAAAAAATGTTAGCCCTTGCGTATAAAAACCTTTTGGATAATCTAAATTTAGCGTGCCGGGTTCAAACGCATTTGCGACACTAAATAAAATATCATCACTTTCAGGCTCGTAAGAATGGAAAATATCCATAGGCCCATAATGCAAATCCAATTCAGCAAATTTAGCAGCTAATGCTTCGCCAGAAAAATAAGTATCAGGCTCAGACAATATATGCAGAATAATAAATTTTTCTTTTTTCGGTAAAGGCGCAGGCATTTTTACCGGTGTAGGTTTTTGTGAAGCAGTTGCTGAACGTATCATCGGTTTAGGCTCAGGATTCGGTTCAAAGCGAGGTTCAGGTCTAGGCTCAAGTTTAGGCTCAGGTTTGGGCGTAGACAATAATTCTTCTACTTTGCGTACTTCTGCACGGATTTCTTCACTGTTTAATTTAGGTTCAAAATCAAAATCATCGTTAAACTCCAGTTTTTTTTCAAAAGTGGGTTCAAAATCATCATCACGACGTGAGGATCGTTTTTCCATTTCTTTTTCATGTTGACGTGCACGACGCCAATGCCTTAAACCGTCAATTAAAATAACGGCCACAATTAAAACCCCAACAATAATTAATATTGATCGTAAACTCATTTTACTTCTCCTTTAAGCGACGCCCAATTCTGTAGCTTTCTCGACATCCACAGAAACCAGCCGAGAAACACCTGCTTCTTTCATGGTTACACCCATGAGGTGATCAGCAATTTCCATGGTTCCTTTATTATGGGTAATAAATATAAATTGAATATGTTCAGACATGTCTTTAACTAGACGCGCAAAACGTCCGACGTTTGCATCATCTAAAGGTGCGTCGACCTCATCTAACATGCAAAAAGGCGCAGGATTTAATCTGAACATTGAAAATACCAATGATAAGGCAGTTAATGCTTTTTCACCACCAGATAATGCATGAATAGTGCTATTACGTTTACCAGGTGGTTGTGCCATGATGGTCACACCGGTATTGAGCAAATCATTTTCAGTTAATTCTAAAGAAGCATGACCGCCACCAAATACTTGCGTAAATAGACGACCTAAACCTTCATTAACCGCATCAAATGTTTCTTTGAAGCGTTGTTTTGTTTCTTTATCAATTTTTTCCATTGCTTCTTGCAAAGTATTTAAGGCAGAACGTAAGTCTTCATCTTGTTTATCTAAATATTGAAGACGTTCTGCATGTTCTGCATATTCATCGATGGCGGCTAAATTAATTGCGCCTAAACGTTTAATGTGCGCGTTAATTCTTTCTTCTTTATGTTCCCAATCCGCAACTTGTGCATCCTCGGGTAATTGTTTTAAGATCTCTTCAAGTTGCAGCTCAAGCGTTTGTAATTGTTCAGCTACGCCATCACGTTTTACGCGTATGGTTTGTTCAGCTAAACGATATTCTTCTAAGACACTACGTAATGATGAGGCACGCTCTTCGGATTGTAAACGGGCTTGTTCTTGTGCGCGTAATTGATGCGCAGTTAAATCCACGTGTCCGCGGGCGTCTTGCATTAAAGATTCATCTTTCACTTGCTGTTCTAGTGCTGCTTCTAATTCTGCAGCTATGATTTCCAAAGGTTCTTCAGCAGTTGTCCGCGCTTGATTTAATTGATCTTCGCGTGCTTGTAGTTTTTCAAGTTGATACTTGGCGCGTTGCAAATGTGTTTGCGTGGCTTCTAAACGATGTGTTAAACCGGATAATTGCATTTGTACGCGATTACTGTTTTCTTGATCGTTATGGGCTTTATTTTTAGCTTGTTGTAATGATTCGGTTAATTCATTGCGTGTTTGTTCTAATTGAATTTTGTCTTCGGCTAATTCTGAACTGCGACCTTGCGCTTCTTCATGAATCTCACGCGTTTGCGCTAATTGCTGTTGTTGCTGCGCAATGCGTTGTTCGAGTTCAGCCATTTCTTGCGTCATTTTTTCTTTTTGATTTAATAACTCTTGTTGTCTGACTTGCAAGGCACGGTGTTGGGCTTGCAAATCGGCATCAACATGTGCAAATTGATTTAAGTCTTGTTGCGCTTTGCTGGATTGTTCAGCCAAAGCTTTCGCTTGTTCTTTGCCCGATAAAATAGCATCTTGCAAACTTTGCAATGCATTTTGCAGTTCTTGAATGCGCGGCTCCAAAACTTGTAAACGTTGTTCGCGCGCTAAAACACCGGCTTGTTGATCTACGCTGCGTGCGACTCTGACCCATTGTTGCGATAACCAAATACCTTCGGGTGTAACAACAGATTCTTGTGCGCCTAATTGTCCGCGCATGATTAAGGCTTCTGCGAGGCTTTCAGCATAATAAATACCGCTCAATAAGTGCGATATAGCCAAAGGTGTTTTAATTTTATTTAATAAAGCGCGTTCATTAAGATTGGCGCCTGCGGGTGCTTCAGATTTATTTTCAAATAAAACCAAAGATCCGTCAGCAAAACCGGCCAAGTTTTCCATAAACTGTTCTAATTTGTCTACGCATATGGCTTGTAGATAATGGCCTAATACGGTTTCTACTGCACATATCCATTTAGGCTCAACAACCAATTGTTGTGCTAAGCGTTGTTTATCATCCAATGCATGATTCGCCAACCAGGCTTTTGCACCTTCTTGTTGTTGACCAAAAGCAGCATGTTGCAGTGCTTGAATAGAAACAGCTTCGCTGCGAACGCTTTGCAATTCTTCACGCGTCGTATCTAATTGTTGTTGGACTCTTTCGTTATCCGCTTGTTGTGTTTGCAATTGTTGTTGCAAATGCGCAACTTGATTTTTGGCATTTAATAATTGCTGGGCACTCGCCTGACATTCACCGTGCATCGCGCTGATGGTATGCGCAAGGTCGGTATGCGTTAACTCGGAATATTGATCAGTAAGCGCTTGTAAGCGCTGTGTTGCCGAATTAATATTATCTTGTAAGTGTGTTAATTTCTCTTGTGCAACAAAGGCTTTTTGATGCTCATGCGCTAATTGTTGATTGAGGATTTCCCAATTTTTTTGCCAGGTTTGCATTGCGCCTTCAGCATGGGTTAATGCTTGGTAGCTATTTTTATACTGGTTTTCGAATTCACTGGATTCGGGTGTAAGCTTGGCAATTTGTGCTTGTATCGATTCATGCTGCTCTTGATCGGATGTTAATGCTTGTTGCAATTCCTCGAAAGATTCCGCAATTTGCGCTAAATCCATATCCAATTGCGCTTGTCTTTCACGTTGGTGCTCTAGTGCTTGCTCATGTTTAGCCACTTGCGCGGCGCTTCGATAATAATCACTTTGTACTTTTTGTAAATTTTCTTGTGCGCTGTCATAAGTCACACGTTGATTTTCAATCTGAGCGTCAATTTCACGCAAAACAGAAATTTCTTTATCGACTTGAATTTCACGTTCAGCCAATTCACGGTGTTTGGCTGTCATTTCTGTATCCAGCACACGCCATTTCAAGGCAAAATGTTCGGCACTGACTTGTCTGAGCGATTTCTTTAATTCTTTATATTTTTCGGCCGCTTCGGCTTGTTTTTCTAAACGGGTAAGTTGTTTAGCTATTTCTTCACGCAAATCGCTTAAACGTTCTAAGTTTTCTTCGGTGTGGCGAATACGGGTTTCTGTTTCCCGGCGGCGTTCTTTGTATTTAGAAATACCCGCTGTTTCTTCAAGGAAAATCCGTAAGTCTTCAGGCTTGGCTTCAATTAATCTTGAGATCATGCCTTGTTCAATAATTGCATAACTGCGTGGCCCTAAACCTGTGCCTAAAAATATATCGGTAATGTCTTTACGACGACAGCGCGCATTGTTCAAAAAGTAATCAGATTTACCATCACGGGTCACAATACGCTTAATGGCAATTTCGTTAAACGCAGCATATTCGCCGCCTAAACTGCCATCACTGTTATCAAAAGATAATTCCACAGACGCTTGTCCAACCGGCGCACGTGCAGTTGAGCCACTGAAAATAACATCAGCCATAGACTCACCGCGCAATTGTTTTGCAGAAGATTCACCCAGGACCCAACGAACTGCGTCGATCACGTTTGATTTTCCACAACCATTAGGACCTACAATCGCAACACGATTGCTTTGTAATAATACAGTTGTTGGATCTACAAAAGATTTAAAACCGGCTAAATTAATTTTTTTCAAGCGCATGAAAACTACCCTTCTATCAACTTAGGCAAAGTGTAGCATGAAAGTTATTTTCTAGCGATGTGGTGTTGAAAGAATAATACCCATGGGAAACCAAAAATAAAACCATAAATCTGTGGGACCCATGATCACTTTGCCAATATCGGATAGCATCGCGATGCTTGCAAATACAATTGTTACGCCTGCAAATAAATAACGATCATCAAAACGATTAAGATACGCATAATAAAGCGAGCAAAGTACCATCAAACCATACAATGCCAAACCCACTAAACCTGTCAGAAAGAAAGTAGACACATAAATATTATGCGCGTGTGGGAATGTAATCCCTTCCACAGTAACCCGTGGATCATGTATAAAACCATGGCCTAACCAAGGCACTTGCAAGCTTTGCAGCAAAGTTATCTTCCACATTTCTAAACGATAAGGCATATTACGCGTTAAACCATTGCCCAGCGTACTCCAATCAACCCAAAAATAACTTAAACAAAGCACAATGACCGCAACCAAGCCTAAGATAATAAGTGGTTTAAAATTGCGTTTAAGAATAAAAATGATCAAAGCAGCAACGCAAACAGCAATAAGAACACCCCGCGTTTGCGCTAAGAGTACAAATAATAAACAAAGACTAGCAGCCAGCACATAGGCTATTTTTTTGAGCAAAGTCCTACTTTCTATGTAACGGATCAGTGATAATAAGAAGATCACAGCAAAAGACGCAGCGCCTTGAATGGCATGTTCTGCACGGGTAATACCCCATAAACGCTCGGAGAAATCACCCCCAAAACGCACCCACCAAAAAGCAATGCCTAAAAAAGCCACAACAGCAGCAACAGCAATTAAAGCCGTTAACAAAGCTTGAAAAACTTCCGGCGCTTTGATATTCACCCAAGCAACCGCCAAGCAAAAAACCAAAATATAAACACTGCGTTTAAGTGGTTTATCCCAATCGAAATTACTTATAACAAACTCCGACGTTGTCCAAAAACTAGAAATGCAAGCAAATAACAGATAAGCCACCATACAATAAAAAAGTGGATGCCTGAACAAAGAGGTATGAGTCCAAACATCGCGCGCTATGAATATAAACGGAATTAAAATTCCGTAGATAAAAACGCGATGCAATGAGCGGTCAGTGGGCAGAACAAAAAAACCCAAAATAAAAATCGCAAAAAGAACAATATAGATAAGATGCGTAGGTTTTATATTGCCTATTGGGAGTGATTTGAGCATAATGATAAGCCATGATACATTGTTGATAAACAATAATGTTACGCGTTAAAGCTATTTTTGTCCATATTGACGGAGTGTTTTCATGTACTTTTCTATCATCATCCCTTGTTACAATGCACAAAACATATTAGGCCGAACCCTAGATTCTATTTTGGTGCAAAAAGCGTGGGTGAAAGAAATCATCCTTGTCGATGACGGAAGTCAAGATCAAACCAAAGAAGTTGCGCAACGTTATATCCAAGATAATCCCACTTGCCCGATTCACTACCATTTTCAAGCAAATCAAGGTCCAGCTAAAGCGCGTAATGAAGGCGCACGTCTTGCGCAAGGCGATTACACCTTGTTTTTGGATAATGATGATGCCTTACGTGAAGGCGCGCTTGAAACTTTTCATCATTACTTTGCACAAAACCCAGAAATAAAATTACTGATTGCTGGCTCTTGTGATATTAATGGCGATCGTAAAAAAATGTGTCCGCCTAAACCTTGTAAGAATGCCTTGCAGATGTTAACTGATTATTGGTTTGGCGAATTAAGCATAGAAGGTGGGGCCGCGCCGATACGTACCGAGGTACTTAAAACCACGCATTACCCTGAAAAAATAAGACACGGTGAAGATATTGTTTTTTTTAGTCACTTACTTGCACAATACCCTGCGAAGATTATTCAGGAAATCACCTTAGATGGTTACCGTCGACCCAATAGTTTACGTAATCAACAAACTTCCATTTTAAATGATCAAGATGCTTTAACAGCATTACTCTTTGATCCTCAATACTTAAAACCTGAATACATGGCTTATAAAGCACAATTTCATGCCCGTAATTTAATCACCTTAGCGCGTGCTGCTTTGTTATTAAAACAAAAAGATCAAAGCCGAGCTTTTTTAAAGCAAGCTTTTAAGAGTTATCCTAAGAGTTTTTTGAAAATACGCACATTGAAAATGTATTTGAAAACTTACTTATAAATTTGAGATTGCCCAGGGCCGGAATCGAACCGGCACGGGAGATTAAGTCCCGAGGGATTTTAAGTCCCTTGCGTCTACCTATTCCGCCACCTGGGCATATAAGAAAACTTATAAAAAAACAAAACTAATAAAATAAAGGCTAGGAACGGAATCGAACCGATGTACGCGGCTTTGCAGGCCGCTGCATAACCACTCTGCCACCCAGCCACGCGACATTATCGATAATTAGCGGGAAACGAGACTCGAACTCGCGACCCCAACCTTGGCAAGGTTGTGCTCTACCAACTGAGCTACTCCCGCAAGAAGAAGCAGTTTACGAAATGCGCTTCCTATTGTCAACATACAAGTTAGGTGCATTTTTGGGCGATAAGATACTCGTAAAAATTCCCGATACGCCTTGTTGCCTAAATGCTATTACCTCAGCTATATCATTCACAGGATGAATAAATATTAATAAGTCATGTGCTAGCGGTGCTCTTTCAACCCATTCTTTTGGAATCGTCACAACGGGAATTTGCGCTTCCCGTGCTTGTTTGAAAATTTTCTTTGTGGAATACGACACACGATAACCTGTAAAAATTTCCGCTGAAAATATTTGACCTGCGCGGATAAACGCTGATTGTTCAATATAATAAATTTGCGGAATAAAAGAATAACCCACCTTTGCTTGCGCTACTTTAGCTTTAATCATTTGATACGCTTGCTCAAATTTTTGTTCATTTTTAAGATCAAGCACAAAATAAACATCTGGATGACTTTTTGCCAGCTGAATCAAATCATCCATGCCACAAGGTGCCTGCTTCATCGCAAGTGAATCATCCACATAATGTTGGTAAGTAATGTTTTCGTCGTACTGCGCGCCATGATAGCAAATCAAATGATTATCTTGCGTCATCATCAAATCCACTTCAAAAAAACGAAATCCATCAGCATAGCTTTTATAGAACGTTGCAATGCGATTTTTTTCTTCTGCATGTGCGGCTCCCATTCCATGAGCAATCGCATAAAATTGATAAGTATTTACCCAGGCATAGGCTTGTGTAGGCAGTGCAATATGTTCAATTTTTGTGCAGTGTTTCCAAACAAAAAATGCGCCTACCCCTAAAATACTTAAGAGTAAAAGAATATTAAAATTTTTCTTCATAGCGCGCATCCTGTTTAGGCCATAAAATCATATACGGTACATGATCATTATCCATGGTCGCGAGAATTTCTTTTGATAAAAAAGGCGGCGCATGATCCCCCACTAGGACAAATAAAGTGGGTGGAAGATTAGGGTCTGTCATAACGCTCACCATTTCATTAAATAGCGCATCATGTTGTTGTGCTAAGTGACAGAGATCTTCAAATTGAGCAGTGGTTGGACTTAAAGAACAATCAAGCTTGCCATCCATGGGTTTAACCACTGGCAAGTGCGTATTCAAAGTAAGCCAATAAATAAATACCTTTTCATGCTCTGAATTTAATAATTCGGTATGAATTAATTGCAAAATAGATTCATCGCATGTAGCTTCAAAAAAAGCACCTTCATTGCAACGCACGGGCCCTATTTTTCTATCGATATCGTTGATGAAAAACATTTCATCAAATCCCAATTCTGGATACCATTCAAAACGATTAAAAAATAATCCTGTAAATCCATGAAAAGATAAGGTATGGAAATCATTATTCTTGAACTGCTCAATTAAACACGCTTTCGTATCAATTTTTGTTAAATCTGGATTAATGGTTTCTACCTCCATGCGACAAAACTCCCGCATCTCAGCGGGAACAGTTGATCCTTTAAACGGGATAATACCGGTTTGTATATCATAACGATTCGCCATATTTTCATGTGAAAAAGCTTGCCACTGCAAATCATTAGCTGCTTGTTCGTTAAAATAGGCAATGGATTCTAAGACAATATACACCACGTGATTGGGCATTTTCTCAGTGGCTAAATGTGTGTGTATCACATCAGATACAGCGGGCATAGTCCCGCTAATTTTCATCTCATCCCCTATGCTTTCTTCTTGTAGGTTTTTTCTGAAATTATTAATGAGAGAAGAAGAGAATTTTTTCTGTGAAAAATCTGTTGTTTCGCGCTTTCCTAATAACGTATCAGCACCTAATATGACAAATAACATCAAAAGACAAGACAATGCCGCTTGTTTGCTAGCTATTTTTTTTAGCAACTTGAGCACGGCATATAAAATAATTAAACCTAAGCCAGCAATTAACGAAATACTCATCACATCCAGGTATAAAACATGTTCAATGGATCGAATGACATTTGCATCGGTAAAATGAAATCCTGGTAAAACAGAATAGATAATATCTAAACTTACGATAACAACAAACAGTAAATAACTGATCAGAAAAGGAAGATAATAGAGTAAAAACCCAAGAATTAAATAATCAATATCAATCCATACTCCTTTCACAAAAAAAGTGTGCGATAAAATATAAAAAATTAAATTAGGAACAACTAAGAAAAAAGCTACATACAGTAAGCTTTTCCCAAAATTTTTCTGATTCACTGGGTTTTGTCCTTCAAATGCGGCCACGCAGCACGCAAATACATGAGCATGGTATAAATAGTTAAAATCGCCGCGATATACAATAAGATATAAGCAGCTTGTACAATCAAAGAGTTGGTATAGGTTTTGGCGATCAATAAACCCAATAAGGCAATCATTTGCATTGCGGTTTTATATTTGGCGATATGAGACACAGCCACGTGTGCACGCAATGATAATTCCGCCATCCATTCGCGCAAAGCCGAAACTACAATTTCACGGCAAATAATAATGGCCGCGGGGATGGTTAACCAAGGATCAGCATAAACTGAAACAATTAACACTAAAGCCACAGCGACCATGAGTTTATCCGCAACCGGATCAATGAAAGCACCAAAAGCTGTGGTTTGGTTTAGCTTTCTTGCCAAATAACCATCGATCCAGTCGGTTAAGGCTGCGACTGCAAAAATAAGTGCGCATACTGCATATTGGCCATAAAATGGCATATAAAATACGATGACAAAAATAGGCAATAATGCCATGCGTAATAATGTTAATAAGTTAGGTATATTTAAACGCATATAAACTCTAGTGTAAGGCTTCATAAATCCGCTGAGCTAAAGCTTGACTGATACCTGGCACTTTAGCAAGTGTTTCTATACTCGCAGCAACGACTTCTTGCATCCCGCCAAAATGTCGCAATAATGCACGGCGTCTTATCGCGCCTAAGCCAGAAATTTGCTCGAGTGGTGAATCAATACGCGCATGTTCACGTTTTTTACGATGGGCGGTTATGGCAAATCGGTGCGCCTCATCACGTATAGCTTCTAATAAATGCCGACCTTGTGCAGAAATATCGCGTATCTGTGCACCTTCTGGTGTCGATTGCCAAATCACTTCCGTACCACTTTTGCGCGCCGGCCCTTTGCCCATAGAAATTAAAATAATATCCGTTATTTGCATTTCTTCTAAGGCTTGTTGCGCAACCTTAAGCTGCCCTTTTCCACCATCAATAATAATCATATCCGGCAATAGGCCTTCATTGGTTTTTACACGCGTGTAACGTCGCATTAAAGCTTGTTGCAACGCCGCATAATCATCACCTTTAGTAATATTAGCAATATTAAAGCGCCGATAATCACTTTTTAAAGGACCATTTGCACCAAATACCACGCAAGAAGCTACCGTTGCTTCACCCATGGTATGGCTCACATCAAAACATTCTATCCGTGTTAATTGTGCTTGCAGTTTTAAATCTTCTTGTAGTGCAAGGTAGCGATCTGCAAGTGTCGCTTCACTTTGTAAACGTTGCATAATCGCGGCCTGTGCATTGGTTTGCGCTAATTGTAACCAACGTAAACGTTCCCCACGCACGTTATGTTGTACGCGTACTTTTTTTTGAGCTTTATCTGATAATGCTGCTTCAACTAAAGATTGTTCAGATAAGTGTAGATTGGTAATTATTTGTTTAGGTATAGTATGCTTTTCTCCTTGGGCTAAATAATGTTGACCAATGAAAGCCATTAATATCGCTTCTTTTTCATCGTGTATCGATATTTTTGGAAAATAACTGCGTGAACCTAAGAGTTGTCCTTGGCGAACGGATAATAATTCAACACAAGCAAGACCTTGAATTAATAAAACGACTAACACATCATCATTACCTGAAACACCTGTAACGTATTGTTGCGCTTGTACGCTGCGCATTTGTGCAATTTGATCACGGTAATATGCCGCACGCTCGTATTCTTGCTCAATAGCAGCTTTATCCATTTGCTCGGTCAAATCATGCATGACTTGAGATTCTTTACCTTCTAAAAATAAAACCGCATGATTCACATCTTTTTGATATTGTTCAGGCTCAATGAGTTTTACACACGGTGCGCTGCAACGTTTAATTTGATATTGCAAACAAGGTCTTGAGCGGCTTTGAAAAAAAGTATCGCGGCATTGGCGCAGTAAAAAAGTTTTTTGTAATAAACGTAAACTCGCACGCGCAGCCCCCGCATTAGGATAAGGGCCAAAACACTGCCCTACTTTACTTAAGCGTCCGCGAATTAAATCCATACGCGGATAAGTTTGATGAGTCGTGATAAAAATATACGGATAGCTTTTATCATCACGCAATAAAATATTATAACGCGGCTTTAATTGCTTAATTAAATTGCTTTCCAGCAATAAAGCTTCTGTTTCCGTTTCGGTAATGGTGATGGCGATATCATGGATTTGTTTAACTAAAACTTGCGTTTTGGGATCAGGAATATTGGCGCGAAAATAACTACTGATGCGCTTTTTTAAATCACGCGCTTTGCCAACATAAAGCGTTTGCCCTTCCTCATTTAGCATTTGATAAACGCCAGGGGTATGAGGAAGTGTCGCTAAATAAGTATTTAATTCAATCACTGACCCTTCATATCGTCGGTATCTAACATGCCATGTCTGATGGCTAAATGCGTCAATTCTACGTCGCTGTTGACGCCCAATTTTTCAAATAGACGGTAGCGGTAACTATTTACAGTTTTTGGACTTAAACAAAGTTTGTCGGAAATATCTTGTACTTTTACACCGCTGGTAATCATTAACATCACTTGTAACTCACGTTCAGACAAAGAATCAAACGGTGAATTTTCTTTATCGGTAAAATGTTTTAACGCAAGTTGTTGTGCAACTTCAGGACTTAAATAACGTTGTCCGGCAAAAACGGTACGTATGGCTTGCACCATTTCATCTAAGCTTGAGCCTTTAGTAATATATCCTGCGGCGCCAGCTTGTAATAAACGCGAAGGAAAAGGTTCTTCACCGTATACAGTAACCGCAATCACTTTGGTTTTAGGCGAGGAACGTAAAATTTTACGTGTAGCTTCGAGGCCACCAATACCAGGCATCTTAACATCCATTAAAACGACGTCAGGTTTTAAATCTTTAACCATTTGCACAGCATCTTCGCCACTATTAGCTTCACCCACGACTTTAATGCCTTTAACATCACTCAAAAGGCGCGTCATACCAATACGGACCAGATCATGGTCATCAACAAGCAATAAACTAATCAATTTAAATTCCTTATTCGCTTTTAACTTACCCTGAGTATAGTCAATGGATTCAAAGAAACCGAGACAAAGCTCAGTTTAAAGTAGCTTACTTGAGAAAACAAGGGTTGGTTTCTATTTTTAAGTATACTTTCTAACAATGCGGTTATTAAACAAACACAGAATTTCATAAGCAATCGTGTCACAAAGCTCGGCTAAATCATTAATGGAAATGGTTTCATTGCCACTTTTGCCCACGAGTATAACTTCATCCCCTACATAAGCTTCATCTTGGCCAATATCGACCATGAATTGATCCATACAAACCATACCTGCAATAGGATAACGTTTGCCGCGAATCAATACACTGCCTTTATTCGATAATGCTCTTCGATATCCATCACCATACCCAACTGGTATGGTTACAATACGGGTTTGTTTTTTTGTATTATAGGCATGGCCATAACTAATGCCGCTATTTTCTGCCACCACTTTAAAAAATGAAATGCGTGAATGCAAAGAGAAAAATGGTTCAATCTCAGAAAATTTCTGTATCTGTTTAGCCGCAGCTGTATAACCGAGTGCTAAAATACCGGGCCTGACCATGTCAAAATAACTTTGCGGATAATAAATTACACCATCTGAATTTGCTAAATGACAAATCAAATGTGGGTATTGCGCTTTGAGGGGTTGAATAAATTCTGCAAACGTTTTAATTTGTGCGAGTGTATTGGGATCATTAGGTTTGTCTGCCGTTGCAAAATGTGAATAAATACCTTCTAGTGATAACATAGGATCAGCGACTACATGTTGTACTACTTGTTGAGCAGTTTCAATGCGCATACCGGTGCGTTGCATACCTGTTTCAATTTCAAGATGCACGCGCGCAATTTTATTTAATGCTGTTGCTGCTTCGCTGGCTTTTTGTGCTTTATAAAGTGATGCGATCGTTAAAATAATATCATGTGCAATTGCATCGCTCATTTGATCAACATCGACTGCACCTAACATAATAATCGGCGTTTTAATTCCTAAAGCGCGTAATTGCATACCTTCTTGCAAACAAGATACACCAAAGTAATCCACTAAATGTTGCGCAGCCAAAGACATTTTTGCAATACCATGACCATAAGCATTGGCCTTAACAGGAAAACAAAGTTTTACCTTGGGGCCTATCGCCTTGCGTATAATTTGCAAATTCGCTTGAAAACGTGCCAGATCAATTTCAATCCAAGTGGCATGCGAATATGTTTTAGTGCTGTCCGGTAATTTCTTCATAAGTATCACGTTTTTTTACAGTAACAATTTGGTCAGGGCCAAAAGATAATAATTGTGGTGGTCGTGCAAACGCATTGGCATTCGATGCAAAGAAATATTGATCGTATGCGCCAGTGGATTGCGCGACGATAATATCACCGCGTTTAGGTTTGCGTTGCAATAGGCATTTATACGGCGAAAACACATCGCCAGAATAACACAAATTGCCGGCTAAAAACGTAGCAAACGGTTCTTCATCTTTTTGTTGATGATCCGTTAAAATTGTCCACTTGCGTGCAGATGGACCAAAGAAAGCTTCACCTAAATTGGTAATACCCATTTCTAAAATGGTTAAATGGTGATCTAAATTTACAGTTTTGGTATGTGAAACACGCGCCAATGTTAAACCCGAATCACCGGTAATCGAGCGGCCAGGTTCAATGATTAATAATGGCTTGCCTAAATCATTTAATGCTTGTACTGCATTACAAGTTTTACCATTAACAATAATTTCACTTTGCAATAATGCTTCTAACATTTTTTCTTTAGGATACTGCGTATAAAATTGTTCGCCTTCCCAATTTTTAATTTGATTATGTGCATCAATTTCAATTTTACTTAATTTATCATTCCAAAGAAAGTCACCTTTTTTAATGCGCGTTAAAAAATCCTGCCATTCGTTTTGCGTGAAATAATTAATCGGATAACCGCCGCCAATATTAATCACGCGACATTTTCCACCATGCGTATTTAATAAATGACCCAGTGAAATCAGCTCACCCAATACTAAACAAAAAGGTTCAAGCGTGGTGATTTGTGAACCCACATGCGCATGAAATCCCTGCAGATCTATATGCGACAAACGCATAATGTCAGCCATGGATAGTTTAATGTTCGTCAGATGTTCACCAAATTTAGTCCAACTGTTGGATGTGAGCACTTCATCGGCAGTCACATTGCCGACATCAAATCCACTGGCACGCAATAATGTGTGCGCGGTTTTTTGCATCGCTTGTGCAAGTAGATCAATATGTTTAAGTTCTTCGATATTATCCGCAATAATTAACATCTCTTTGTTAATCGCTTCTTTAATCATAAAATCTTCTTTGGCATTGCCGTTTAAACCAATCATATGTGGCGCAACACCTGCTTCAAGTGCGCAACGCATTTCATGATAAGAAGCTGCATCTACACCGATACCTTCATGAGCAATCAGTTTTAACATTTCAGGATAAGGAAAAGTTTTTGCGGCAAAATGAATACTGGAATGCGGATAATAGTGTTGCAAAACTTTTTTAAAAGCTTGAATATTCGCTTGAATAATTGTCGCGCTGCGAATATGCATGGGCAATTCAAATTCTTGCACCCATTGTGTATAGGGTTTACTGTCGATCAAAGCGGTCTCGCCGCTTAAATCTAAAAAAGGGGTTATTAGCATGTCGGCTCCATAAAATAAGCTATCCACAACAATATTAGCACCTTACATCAAATTTGTATTACAATATCGCATGAGCGAAAATACCCCTGTTAATAAAATCAACCTGCTAGGTTTAGATCTCGATGGACTGCGCCAACTCTTTGAAAGTATTGGTGAAAAACCCTTTCGCGCCCAACAAGTCTTAAAATGGATCCACGAAGTTGGCATTCAAGACTTTGAGCAAATGACCAATTTGAGCAAGGCTTTACGTGAAAAACTAAGTCAAACGGCTGAAATCAAGCTGCCTAAAGTTTTATTCGAGAAAAATGCAGGCGATGATACCCGTAAATGGATTATTCAGCTCGATGATGGCAATTGCATAGAAACCGTATTTATTCCGGCAGCTAATCGAGGCACTTTATGCATTTCTTCACAAGTCGGCTGCATCCTAAATTGTGACTTTTGCTCAACCGGTAAACAAGGATTTAGCCGCAATTTAACGAGTCATGAAATCATCGCACAATTATGGATCGCCGTGCGCGCATTATCACTGAAACAAGGTTTTCATGATCGCGCCATCACCAATGTAGTAATGATGGGCATGGGCGAGCCTATGTTGAATTTTGAAAATGTATTACCCGCGCTTCACATTATGCGCAGTGATTTTGCTTATAGTTTATCTAAATATCGCGTAACAGTGAGTACATCGGGCGTTATTCCCGGTATGCAAGCGTTAAGTGAAATGAGTGATGTTGCACTCGCCGTTTCCCTGCACGCACCCAACAATGAATTGCGTAACAAACTCGTTCCTTTGAATAAAAAATACCCGCTAGAAATGTTAATGGAAACCTGTAAACAACATTTTAAAAATGAACCTAAACGTAGTATTGTGATGGAATATGTCATGTTAGATGGCGTCAATGATCAACCTACGCACGCAAAACAACTGATAAAATTGCTACAAGATGTTCCTGTAAAAATTAATTTAATTCCATTTAATCCTTTTCCGCATACGACGTATCATCGATCAACAGACGCAACTATTGATACTTTTCAACGCATGTTATCCCATGCAGGTTATATTACAACTGTCCGGCGCACACGCGGTGATGACATCGACGCTGCGTGCGGTCAACTCGTTGGACAAGTGCAAGACAGAACGCGTCGTCAAGAACGTTATTTGAAATCAAGGCTTATTGAATCAGAATAACTGCAACAAAATTTAAGCATACTTGACTAATTTTAAATGACAACTTAAAATAGTCAGATGTGGATAGAACGCGACATGGCTCCTCAGCTGCTGCAAAACCAGCAATATGTGCAATTACTCATTGGACCCAGACAATGCGGTAAAAGCTCGCTATTAAGTGAAATTGGCCAAGAACGCTATTCAGAAGTCACCTTTGATGACTTTCAGCAACGTGATTTGGCCGAGCAAGACCCTGCATTATTTTTAGCGCAGTATACCTTGCCTTTGAACATTGATGAAGTTCAGTATGCACCTAATATTTTTCCTGAAATTAAAAAAATTGTTGACCATCTCAAACGCTTAGCACTCAAAAATACTGTATCTTCGACGCCTCTACCCCTCTTTCGCCTAACGGGTTCGAATCAAATTCTGATGGATAAATATGTCAAAGAAACCTTGGTTGGAAGAGCTGCCTATTATTATTTACATACCTTATCAGTGAATGAAATTGTGCGGGCATTTCCAACTATTGCTTTATCTACTTTATTATTTAAAGGCGGTTGGCCAGAATTATATACCCAGCCGATTGATCCCGTGCATTATTTAAATGATTACATTCGGCAATACCTTGAAAAAGATATTGTGCTGGCTGCAGGCATTAATAAACAACAGGATTTTCATCTTGTATTAAAAATGCTTGCCGCAAGAACGGGGCAATTACTTAATTATTCGGACATTGCTAAAGACACGGGTGTAAGATCTAATACCATAAAGGAATGGGTTTCTATTTTAGAGCGCACAGGATTATTAAAATTATTACCGGCATATCATAGTAATCTGAATAATCGCCTTATTAAAATGCCCAAATTATTTTTTCTCGACACAGGTTTAGCCATTCGTTTACAAGGCTGGAATCTTGAAGCACCTGTATTACTAAGCTCACAAGCAGGCGGCTTATTTGAATCCCTAGTTTATGGAGAAATCATTAAATTTATTCATAATTTTGGCAAGACATGGTCAGTGTATTTATGGCGCACAAAAGAAGCCGAAGAAATTGACTTTATCATTGAAATCAATCCAGATACTTATATTGCGCTAGAGTCAAAACTTGCCATACAAAATGTGCGCCCTATAAATCTAAGCCCTGCTTTTAAAAAAACATTCCCCAAAATTAAAAATATTGATATTGTCACTGCAGGCGGAGAACTAAAGCAGCTTGCGCCCCACTGTAAACAAATTCCTATTACCCAGTTAACCTCTTATTTGCAAGATTTAACTACTCCGACTTAATCAATACCGTCTGCACATCTTTTTCTGTGAGCTCTTCCACTGTAAATCCAGTTAAATTTTTAAACTGCAACACCATCACTTTTATCGGCTCATCACTTAAATTTTCATCCGTATGATAACCATCTATCGTATCTTCTGGTAAAAAAATAGGTTGGCCAATAGTTAATGGATAATCTTTTGTTACACCATTAGGTTCACGTCTTTGCAAAATACCTGCGGTCAAAGGAATTATAATCCGCGCATCCGTATGACGGTGCAGTGCAATACCCGGTATGTTTTCTTGCGCAACGGGAATAATTGTTTTCCAAATCATCAGCTCGCCTTGCGGATGATGCAAATCCTTAGGAACAAAATTGATTTTCATTTCAAGCTCACGCTGTCCTACTACAGAGTCGGCGGAAATAGCTTTAAGAGCATAAGGCGTAAGCCATCCTAAAAATAAACCTGTTATAAAAATAAAAATAACCATTTTGTTCATTTATCTAACTCCTGATTTGACATCCGCTTTCATTTGTTGGTATATTGCTAACTTTATTTTATTCCCTACGAGGTACTGATGTTTAATCCTCACGCTGGCAAGAGCTCCAAGGCTTCCGAGCAGCCTAATAAGCA
Organism: Legionellales bacterium; assembly: GCA_041660525.1. GTDB lineage: Bacteria > Pseudomonadota > Gammaproteobacteria > JABCZS01 > JABCZS01 > JABCZS01. The sequence goes on from JBAZWD010000002.1 coordinate 176,911, forward strand.
AAACGAAGATTTAATTGCCGCTGCATTCCGAGCAACACAGCATCATGATACCGTAGAACTAAAAAATATATTGGCTAAGCTACCTTTTGTCCATATACAAACGTTGGATGGAAGTACGGAAATTTGGAATTTACCTTTGATTGATTGTTTGCTATTTGAAGCAGTCTCCAGTCATTTGAATAATAAAAACACAGCCGCAACAATTAAACTCTTAATTAAAAATCGTGCGAATATCTTAAGTCAAAGAGACTATGATCTAAAAACACCTTTGATTGCTGCGGTCCAAGCAATGGAACAACCCGCGGTAGAAACTTTATTAGCGCATAATAATAGTAAAAAGTATGTTAATACTGTGGATGGGAGCAAAAAGAGTGCAATATTTTATACGTGCGAGAATAGAAGTTTTCCACAGGAAAGAGCTTCGATCGCTGACCTATTAATAAAAAATAATGCTGATTTAATGCAACGTTCCTATCGTAACATGATCCCGGCAGAATATGCTTCTAGTCCTACTTGTGTTACAGAAGCCACGAACGCATTAAAAAGCATGAACGCCCCAGTAGTAGCACCGTCTAATATTATTTTGTCTTGTGATTTAGCGCAAAAACAAATGAACCAGATGCAGAAAGAGTCAGAGGCGAAGCAAAAAAAAATGAGCCAGATGCAGAAAGAGTCAGAGGCGAAGCAAAAAAAAATGAGCCAGATGCAGAAAGAGTTAGAGGTAAAGCAAAAACAACTCCAACTCATGCTATCCGAACATAGTGAGTTTGTAAATTCAGCTACAACACTTTTTAATAGCATCGGAGCATTCCAGAACGAGATAAATCAGCTCATTATTCAAATTAATGTACATCAGCATTTAATATCTGAGCAACAGCATAATCCAGCTTCACTTAACAATCCCACTGTGCGCAATAGCTACTTACCGTTATGGAAGCTTGCACAAGATCCGCACCAACCCTTTGACTCAAACACTAACCCGAAACAAAAAGTTGCGCTGATCGATGATGATGATAATTATGATTACGACAACAATAATAACAATAATCGGCTCAAGCAGTAATTTGACAAATAGCCATCGCTTGCATAAGTTTATCATGAGCAAAAGAATGTTCGTAGGTAACTATGCCACAAAAAACTGTTCGCGAAAATTCAAAAACAATAACTCATTATTTCAATTTTTCTATTTCTGCGCAAACCACACTTGAAGAACAAAATGACCTTCTCGCTTTACTACAGGGCCATATCGATATGGATAATAAAAGTTTTTTTATATAAGCTAAACGCTTTAATTCATACTCAATACTGACATATTCTGATTTTTATTTATTGGGGACCCAAGTGGTTTAAGTTTAAAATACTGTCCATCTTGTTTTAAAATATGAATAGGTTCGCTTGTTGCATACGGCGTGTTTGCAGACAGCGCCAGTTCATTATTTTTAGTCCGGCCCCATAAGCATAAATTGATATTATTTTTTGCGGCCACCATGAAGACGATATCTTGATCTTCACAATTAAATTGCTCACCTAAACTTTGAATTGCATTGACGAAATTTTCTTTTGTATTAACAGTCTCATCCATTTTCTTTTGTTTTCGAAGATATTCCTTATACAAACTTTCTAAATCATTTAGACTATCGTCATCATCATCATTGGAGTCAATCAATTTTTTAATATGTTCATCATCAACTTTAAGTCGACTGTTTTTCATTAAAGGATGTTGTAATAACGCTTTAGAAGCCTCTTGATATTGACCATGGGCAGATGTATTAATCCTTAAATAATATGTGCGCATTTGCTGCATAAATTTTTCTCTAATAAAAGGATGGTTTGACAAATGAACCAGGGTGTTTAAATACTGCTTCGCGTTAATGCCAAGCAAATATAGAATAGATGAATTATGTTGCTCGGTATTAAATGCAATAGGTTTATTATCAAAAGTAGCTACATAATTTGGAGCATTATTTGTAGAATCCATTTGAGTTGCCATTGCTGCATTATTTACTTGCCAACTTGTCAATATAGCTGCGCCAAAATTTACCGCGCTATTTTCCCCTTTCTTTTCTTTAATTAAAGTATTTATAATATCTTGTGCTTGTTGAATTTTTACCATCAATTGTTTTAAGGAAGCAATCACCGTAGGATCAGTTGATTCTTGATAATGATCACATGTTATACTCAAAAAAACAGTTGTAATAATATCATTTAATTTCTCAGCAAAAAATAAAAGGGGTTCTTTTTCAGGGGGCGTGCGTTTTGAATTTATAATGTCAAAGAGCTTATTGAACACTACAGAATCAAATGAAAATTCTCCTGTGGGTATAATGTTTTCAATAATATTTAAAGCAAGGTGAAAAGTATTTTTATAGCTTGAATCTAGCCACTCTAATAACATCTGCAATGCATCATCTCTACCAGGAAAAAATAAATCATAAAACCAGGTCAAGTCATCATCTTCCGCATCTATTAAATCTGGATCAAAATAAACTGCAAAATTTTCACTGGCACGTTCAAAATATTCATCCATTTGAGCGTAATGCATTAATTTTCTTAATTGCTTTTCTGTCGCATTCCCTTTTTCAACTTCGGCTATTAATTCTTCAAAGTCTTTTTCAACGTTTTTTTTGCGTTTTTTTTGCGTTTTTTTTGTGGAGGCTGCGCAACAGTAATTTGAGGAAATTTTTCATACCATATCTGCGCAAATGCTAAAGCAAAAATACTCTCGGGCCTTAATTTTAAAAGCAAATGCAGGTATTTATCTACCAAAGGATGCTGAGATTTTAAAAGGGAAATAAAATTTTGAATAACTGGGAGGCTATCCTCAAAGTTACCCTCCTCAGGGATTTGCGTTGCATCGCTCATCATGGCACTTATGGTTTCTTCAATAGCCTCATCAAAGCATTCAGTAGCACCCTCTTTGGGGTCTAGCAATGCAGTTAAAATTTCAAGTTGTTCTTTAAAAGCCATGGGTTTTCTTTATATTGTAAAATTGACGTTAAATTCAGAATTCAAGACCCTAACTTAAGTCAGGTAGAATAGCAAGAGATATGTCAATAAAACCAACTATACTGATATTTATCTTCAATCTATGAGATAAATATCATGTTTAAAAATATGCTAAATGAATTTAAAACCTTCGCCATGCGCGGCAATATGATAGATATGGCGGTGGGTATTATTATTGGTGCGGCGTTTGGTAAAGTGGTCAGCTCGCTGGTTTCGGATATTATCATGCCACCTATTGGGTTTATATTAGGTCGCGTTGATTTTTCTAATTTGTCTATTACGTTGCATGAAAAAACAGCCGATATGCCGGCTGTTGTGATAAGTTATGGTCTTTTTATTAATACACTGATTGATTTTATTATTATCGCATTTGCTGTTTTTATCGTGATTAAGCAGGTTAATCGTTTTGCTCCCGTTGGCAGTTTACCGGGTAAACCTACTACGCAAGCATGTCCGTATTGTTGCACAGATATTCCCATTCAAGCAAAACGTTGCCCGCATTGTACTTCACAGCTGTAAATCGTTTTAATCATTCCAGCATTCAGTTTTCCCTAAACCAGGAATACTGTTTGCTTTAAATACAGGATTTTTCCCCGCCTTTTTTTGCTGCATATAATCGCGAAACGCAGCAAAGGCATGTTTACTTAGTAAAGTAATTGCCAATAAATTGGTGAGTGCTACAAATGCCATAAATAAATCGGCGATATTCCATACTAATGTTAGCTCGGCAACAGCGCCGCCTACGACGACTAATACCACTAAGGTTCTGTAAATGGGTAAGCCTAATCGATGTTTATAGATAAACTCTAAATTTGTTTCACCATAATAATAATTCCCGATAATCGAGCTGAATGCGAATAAAAATATGCATAAGGTAAGAAAATAATTGCCCCACTCACCTATCGAGGAATGAAGCGCGGCTTGTGAGATTTGTACACCTTCTAAGCCTTCGAGCAAATGCGCATCGGTTAATAACACAATAAAAGCAGTTGCGCTGCAAATAAGTAACGTATCAACAAATACACCAAAAGTTTGTACCAAACCTTGTTTTACAGGATGACTTACTTCTGCGGCGCCAGCAACGTTGGGCACACTGCCCATGCCTGCTTCATTGGAATATAAGCCACGTTTAATGCCTTGCATCAATGCCGCGCCTAATCCGCCGCCTAGGGCTTGTTCAAAACCAAATGCATTTTTGACAATTAATACTATCAATGCGGGAAGGTCGACAATATGTTGCACCATAATAACTAATGCAATGAGTAAATAAAGTGAGGCCATGATCGGAATTAAATATTGTGTGACTTGCGCAATTCTATGCAAACCACCAAAAATAATGAGCGCGGTTAATAATCCTAACACCAAGGCTAAAATTAATGGATCCATACCAAAATGTGTAAACGCTGAAGTAATGGTATTGGCTTGTACTGCATTGAATGCAAAGCCATAACAAAAAATCAATAACGTCGCAAACAATAAACCCATCCATTTCGCGTTTAAACCTTGCTGCATATAATAAGCAGGTCCGCCACGATAACCGTCTTTATCTTTTACTTTATAAATTTGCGCTAAGGTATTTTCCACCAAGCTGGAAGCCGCACCAATTAAGGCAATAACCCACATCCAAAACACTGCGCCTGGGCCACCTAAACTAATCGCAATGGCAACGCCGGCAATATTGCCTGTGCCTACACGTGAAGCGGTACTAATACAAAAAGCTTGAAACGAAGCAATCGCATTCGGTTTACCTTCAGGTCGTTTTGCAACCGTTTCTTGTAGCATTGTTTTAATCAAACGAAATTGGGCAAAGCGCATTTTTACCGTGAAATACAGTCCGAGGCCAATTAATAGAATAATGAGCACATAAGACCACAATAGATGGTTGAAATTTGCAATGAGAAGATTAAATGTATCGATCATGAAAAATGAACCTTGTGATATTGTTTAAGCATACTGTAAAAAGTTAGAAAATTCAATCATTAGGGCCTCAATGATAGTTAATATCTATTGATTAACTTGAAACAATCAATTTTATTAATACCTTACATCCGCACATACTCCTACTAACCACACACAAGGAGTAGGATTATGGGTGCAGATAAACGTAAATTATTAACGAATGTAACGCAAAGTGCGATTTGGTTATCAATTCACGGCGCGCGTTTAAGTTCACAATTATCTGCATTAGGTGGCATGAGTTTGTTAATGTGTGGTTATGGCTTTGATAGCGGATTTCGTTTTTATCAAGATTTACAGGATAAAAATCAGAAAGAAAAACTATTGCTTAAAATATATCGCCGCCAGCAAAAAGATATCACTTGCGAAAGTGAAAAAGATTTTGCGCGCATTCAAGCCCTACTGAAAATGCAAAAAAAATCCCTGCGAAAAAGTTTAGCAATTCAACAACAAAATTTACAGCAGCTTGAGCAAATCAATTATGCACGCTTAACTGCGCAGCTAGAGAGTAATATTGCAAAATATCATTCGTTTTTATGGCAATATCACGCATTCGCGACCAGCGGACTTGCTGCGGGTTTAACATTAGATATGCTGTATTTATTATTGGATTATGGCATTGCGCCGCTGGGCAGTCATATTACATTGGGATTTTGCATGCTTAATCAAATTAAAGGTTGGGCCGTTGATATCAATGATTATATGAATACGTTGGCGCAATGCGAGCGGAAAATAACGTGCTTGCTGAATTTAAATTTTAATGCTGATTTACAACAGAATAATCAGGAGTTAATTCAAAATGGTTTAGCACCATTATTTTCAGTGACACGTAAAGGCGAATACGTGATGAGAGAATTAACAGCAATTTCGGCTGAAAAACATGCTGCCACTTGCAAAATTATTATGAATAGTTATTGGTATGCATTCATGTTAACGGGAATGTCATGCTTATTTTTCTGCGCAAATCCTGTTATCGGACTTGGTGTCTTTGGATCAGGATTTATATCCCATGCTATATTAAAATGGCTACAGCCTGAAGCTAAGACAAAAACCTCGCCTTTGTCTTGGGCATTTTCAAAGGTCATTGAAAAAACCAGTGAGATTTATGAAACAGCCAGTTTGCCTGCATTAAGGCACAGTTATTAGTAAATGCCAGGCTAAGTCTTGACTTATTTTGTAAGAATGATACCATATGTAAGTTTATTTAGTTATGACCTTATCTAATTGATTTATATATACTTATGAGGCTTGTATGTTGTACCAAATTTATAATGACTGTCTTCAATTAATTCAAGCCTCTGGGCGTTTTGATGAGTCAATTCAACCTCAACAATTACCTGAAACTACTAGTCCTAGTGCTGTTATTCAAGCCATGCAAGCTTTAACAAACATAATAAAAAAACATCCGTCTTTACAATCTAACAAAAAAGAAGAATGGGAAGGTTTTAGTGATTGTTTAGAGATAGCGGAATCTATGGATCTAATATCTCAAACGAACATGTTTGAAGAGATTCAAAAAGCAATGCAACAAGAATTTCTAGCTCCAGCTCCAGCTCCAGCGCCGCAGCCTGCTCCACCTCCAATAAACAAGCAAAATATTTTTAAATCACAACAAATTTCGGAATTTGAGTTCGATACCATAGAAGAAGAGCAGAAAGTAGATAACTTTGAGATTTCAAGTGGCTTAAAAGAACTTTACAGGCTGTATAAACAAATTGAAGAAAAATATAATGGGCTTAATAGCTCTAGCTCATCTAGTTCAAGTTCATCTGCCTCGAGCGATCAAAAAAACCTTGAAAATGATGAACAAATGAAAAAATATATGATGCGTATTGCGCTAAGAATATCATCTGAAACCTTAACACCTTTTTTCGAAGAAAGTACACTTATAAAATTTAACGATATTAGAAAGAATCTACAAAAAGAAGATATCAAAAACAAACTTCCTTTATTAAATGAATTAGGAATAATATTAGCTGATCTTTTTGAGCTTCGGTCTTCTGCGTCAATAGCACCTGTATTGGTAATGGATTTTAGTTATAATAATGATCCACTTGCTTTTTACAAATCAATCTATAAAGAATATATAGAAAATTCCGAACGACTCAGCATTATTCCCGCTGCAAACGACCTCCATCCAGGACCGCTAGTAAAAAAAGAATTTAACAGCGCAGAAGCGATATTATTAGATTTATTAAATTATGTAAAAAAACTAAACCTCAGTTTTCTTGAAGGCTTTAGCGAAGATAAATTATATAAAAAGCTCTGTTTAGAATTAGATAAAGTTAAAAATCTTGATGAAACAGCCTCGCGTGAACAACTTTTTCTTGCTGTATCAGGATTTAACACCCAATTTACACTGTCTTTGAAAAACATAGGTTTTGAAATCAATTACACCATGAATTAAACAGCGAGGTCAGGCATATGTGTTTGCCTGACCTCATTTTTTGTTAATGAAAGTTAGGCTTATTATTATTGCTATTGCCAGACTCACCATTGATACTATTTTTAGTGTTAAGATCAGGAATCACTTCATACTCATTATTGTTAAAACTAACACCCAAGCTCAAATTATTAAATACTTTTTCGAGATAGTTAGATCCAGATGGCTGCGATTCTTTTTTCTTAGTCTGTCCGATTGTTTTTCTAAGGTCAGCTATATGTATATGCTTAGTTTCTTTTAAAGCGTTTTGTACTGGAATTGCTATTAAAGAAATCGGTGTCGGACCTTTTTTGACTCTCTTTATTTTCGGTTTCACTGTCGCTGTCGTTATCACTGTTTGCGTTCATAGATTCAATTCGTTCACTTAATAAAGTTGACAATTCTTCACATGTGGCATCATCTTTCTTAACCAAATTTAACGCAATCACATAATCATGGAGTTGACCTATGGTGTCATTTTTAAAATAATTTGAATCGATACGATCACGCAATGCTTGCGTAATGCTAGTATACATTTTTTCAATTAATTTTATTCTATGGTTAGAATCATGTGAAATTTCGCCAGGAATGAGTGCATACAATTCTTTTAATCCATATATGCGAACAGGAATATCTTCTTTAGAATTAATTTTGTCTAATTTTTTATCTATCTTTTTAATTCCGTCTATACGACTTTTCAATGTTTCTGAGTAGTGTTTTCTATTACGCAAGAGCCTGGTTTGGATTAGTCTGTATTCATCACTGTTTTCATATGCTTTATCTAGCATTAACTGAGTCAAGATATAATTCTTTTCTAAACCATCTGCAATATATTTCAAACCCTCCACGCCAATTGGATTATTGGTTAGGTTCAGTGTTTCTAACCCGCTATTTTTTTTTAGAAGTAGACCAATTTGTGCTACGCTATTGTCATTGATATTGTTACTATTCAAATCTAATGTGACAATAGTATTATTTGCAGTAAACGCTTCAAACAACTCTGCCATTTTACTCGCATGAATACCTCTTGTTTTATCCCGCTCTAAATCATTGCTATCATTCAAATTGATGTCAGAGTCATCTTGGGTTTTATTATCATACTGGACCTCTTTAAAATTATTGATATGAGAAAGGCAGAGTGATGTCAGGGTAGTATTTTTCCCTAAAGCTTTAGAAAGCAACCCCATATCGATGGCATCAATATAGCTATATTGTAATGTGAATTCCTTCAAGGAAGTATTTTTCTCTAATGCCGTAAATATTGGTTTTAAAGCACGCGGGGTAATATAATTGCTTATTGCCAAACTTTCTAAGTTTGGTTTTTCTGTTAATGCATTACCAATTTCTGAAGCAACATTAGTATTATCCACACCAGTTGATATATTTAATTTAGTAATGCGTTTATTTTGAATTAATGTTGCTATAGCTTGTTCAACATCTGTCGGATTATTAGAAGGAGAAGCAAAAGCATAATCAAAGTTCAATACAGTAATCGATGAATACTCATTTTTCTGCAATGCAATACCAATTTCTTTTACACCTTGTGGACCAAGATTTGTGGCATCTAACATCAACTCATTTAGTATCGTATTGTTTTCCACCATTCTTACAAGCGCATTGACATCATCTTTTGTCGACATATTGTTATTGCCAAGGTCTAGCACTTCAATATTTTTATTTGATTCCAAAAATCCTGTAATCAACGATAATCCTTGCGTTGTGAAATTATTGGCAGCCAAAAACAAACGTTTTAGCGAGGTGTTTTTTTCCAAACTTTCAATTAATACTTCAATGGATGCATTATCAAGATTATTACCACCTAAATTCAATGATTCAAGTTTTGCTTGACCAATAAGTGTAAGCGCCTGTCTGCCTTGCTCGGTATTAAAATTCATATTATTTAAGCTTAATGATGGCAAATCATTTTTGTTTTTTACAAAAATATCAGAAATAGCCTTTACCGTATGCACGCCAATGATGTTTGTGTCATCAAAAAATGTATTTTGTATTGTGAGTTCTTTTACTGCAGTCTTTTTACCCAATGCATTAATAAAACGAGCAAGAACAGTATCCTTAATGTCACCCTGCAAATGTAAGTGTTCAAGTGTTTTGTGTTCTGAGATTAGACATTCAAGAGCCTCAATAACAGTCTCTGCGGGGCCATATATAGAGAGCCTTAATTTTTTTAAAATGGTATTTTTTGATAAAGCCTTTAGAATCATCGGGATATCAGCCACGTTCTCTGGGAACTCTTTGATTAGATCAACTTCAATACGAGTTGGATTATTGTTTTCAAGTTCTTTAATGAGATCTTTTATGTTCATTTTTATACCTCTATTTTGATGCTAGCATGTTAACATATTAATTAGTTTTGATAAAGTACTGGTATTACGGAGCAAACATCACATTTATTTACCTAAGGTGGCTCTTTGTAATACTCTATCTATATGATGCATTATGTCAGCTCGATGCACCAAATTAAGATAGTCAACTTTTTATAGGCCGGGGTTAATACGAGGCAGGCTCATATGTATTGTCTTAATGCTGAACCTACAATGGTGAAACGTGTAATATGCTTTGGATTCTGAGGGCCATAGGCAGGCAAATAGGGACGCATGGTATTTAAGGTTCCTCGATGCGAACCATACTGAATTTCAAGCACATTTTCGCATTCATGAAGTTTGATTTTCAATGCGTTAAAATAGGACTTCAAATACTGTGATAAAGGATTCATTGGCGCATCATTAGCATTTCGTGCAATGGCTAATTTTAAAATATCAATTTGCTGATTAGGGTTAGGAAATTTAGTTGATGAAAGATACTCAACAAGATCCACTTGATTTAAGCCCGCAGCACGCCATTTTGTAATCACTTTCTTTTCATCATGCGGTAGAGCATTCAGCAGCTGATAGCAGAAGAGTTTAACCTGACGCTCTTTAGCTTGACATAATACATCAAGTTTTTCCCTATAATTCCCTCGGCTTGCTACGTGATATGCATGGATGTAACTTTCAAACATACCAGGACCTTCTATTCCTACATCTTTTAGATTCGCACCCGCATCGATTAACATGTTTAAAATAGGAATATTATCATATGAACATGCAAGCAAAAACGGTGTGAATTCGCTATCAGAAGACCAGTGCCCATAGCTCGCCCTGACGTGCAAATTTACACCTGCTTCAAGCAGTAATTGCAGTGTTTTTGTGCCTCTTGGTTTTAAATCAGATGCATAACGATCTGCTGCAGCTAAGAGCAACAAATTATCTGTCACCTCAACGCCTGCTTTGATAAGATAGTCAACACAAATCGGATGATCAAACATAACGGCACCTTGTAAAGCAGTTTTGCCTAATTTTTTAATTGCATCTTTATCCATGTCCATCAAATCAATCAAGATGGCATCATGTCCGCACGCACCCGCATGTGTCAATGCTTGCTCTAAGTGTTTTTCAGCAAGCGTGGAAATAATTTTTTTATAGCGCTTTATATCGATAGAATAGTTTTGCATATAAGGATAATTCTGATCAACACGATCTTGCCATTTTATGGGGCAAAGGAGACCATAAGTTGATGTTATGGGATGAGTGATAAATTGTATAATTGATTGATTATAATGAAACGATAGATTTTAACTATGTAACGGGATCAAGCATGGGTTTAATGAAATAAATAGCAACTATAAAGGATCATCAGGGGCAATAGTTTTCTTAAGCAAACATTAGTGATTCAAATAAATAAATATATTGACATCAATTTTCTTTATAGTAATATAGAAAACTTATATAATAAGTAGGAAATATTACTATGCCTTTGGTATCAAACCCTCAATCCGTTCAAGATGAATATGGAATTTATGACTTAGAAAATTTGGATATTATGGACTGCTTCCATGTTTATGATGTCCTCAATGCACTTGCAACGAATAAAGAGCCTAATCCCGAAGCTCTTGCAACACTTAAAGACCAACCTTGGACATTAATTTTAAGCTTACATAAAGATAGCAGCACCTATGAAAAATCTATAGCGATTAAAGCTTTTGATACATATTTTACATACACTGATGATTTTAAAAGATACAACCCACTGATGAAACGTCGCTTAGCATTAGAAAGTGTTTATAGTGAAAATGGTTTAAATCATTATCGAATTAATATCTGCAGTAAAAATGACAAAATATCTGCTATAAATGCAGCTTGTAATTTGCTGAATAATGCACGTCATAATTTAAATTCTAATTTTTTCTATGAGTACAATCTAATGCAACAGAAGGCACAAGCCTGGGCAGAACTTTTAAAATTCCCAGATGATAAAACTATTGAAAAAGATATGCATAATGCCGCGCTTGCTATTTATCGATCAAATGCTTATTTCAAAGAACGAGGATTTGAGGACAAAAAAGATTTCTTAGAGCACGGCCATCCAGTTCTAGTTGAAAGATACAAAAATATTGTTAAGGTATTGAACGCAAGCGAATTTGAATATAAAAATATCACTGAAGAAGAATTTCCGGAAAATGACCGACAAAGGATTATGTTCGACAATTTTCCTAAACTATTACTTTCCCAAGCTACACTTATACAAAAAATTGAATTTATCTATAATTCTAATGCTTATTTAAACTCCATGGGCCATACGAGCACAGGGTTTATTTTGACTTGCTGGGGTACAAGACCTCAACAAACATATACATGGATACTTAGGGACCTTGGGCTTGAAAATCCAATAATTATTCAGCAATCCTGTCAGGTTTTGAATTTTTTCAAAAAAAATGCTGATCTTAACAACGCATCACCCGCTGAAAAAAATGAAGTGGAAATAGCCATGAATAGCTTGGCATACGAAGGCCAAAGTTGGATAAACCCATATTTGCTTAAATATAACGGCTATAAAAATATAGAAAGAGCAAATGAAGAAAACAAGAAAAATGGAAATGCTAATATACTAAATGCGTATACAACTATATTCTCAGTAGATTCATCTCAAAAGCAAGTTTTATTTGCTCCAATCCAGTGGAATGATAGTCAATGGATTAATCAGCCACAATAGAAATGAACTAAAGCTGGGTTTTCATCAAAAAACGATCTAACGCATTTGCAAAAGCGCGTTGATCGCGCTGATTTAATGGTGCTGGCCCACCTGTAACTTGACCGACGTTTCGCATATCTTCCATAAAGTTTCTAATAGCAAGACGCTGCTGAATATTCTCGAGTGTATATAATTCTCCACGTGGATTTAAAGCATGGGCCTTTTTTGCAATGACAGCAGACGCTAAAGGTATATCTGCGGTAATCACTAAATCACCTGCCTCAACTGTAGCAATAATTTTTTGGTCGGCAACATCAAAACCACCCGGAACTTGAATAAATTTAATCAGTGGATTTTTAGGGATGCTGATGAAATGATTGGCAAACAAAGTGATATTAATTTTTAAACGAATGGCAGCGCGGAATATAATTTCCTTGATGATATTCGGGCAGGCATCTGCATCCACTAAAATATGCATAATAATTCCATCCAAAAGTGTAGAGTCCTAGATAACATCAAGGATAAACCTGATTTATATATTGTGCCATAATTAATCAGCAAACTGTGCCAAAGTCCAGTTTGACCATACAATAGCCCCATAAGGCCGAGGAAAAACATGAGTAAACGTATAAGCCAAAAAATTGCACTGATTACGGGTGCTGCTAGCGGTATTGGACGTGCCACAGCGGAATTATTCATTGCAGAAGGCGCCACTGTTATATTGGCTGATATCAATGACTCAGCAGGTGAAGCATTTGCTAAAGAATTAGGGCCGCATGCCTATTATCACCATTTAGATGTCAGTCAAGAGAAACATTGGCAAAATATCCAAAGTTGGATAACAGAAAAATGGGGTTATTTGGATATCCTTTTTAATAATGCCGGCATCATGGGATATGGACTAGGCGCACAGGACCCCGAGAACTGTACACTGGAAAGCTGGCATAAAACTCATCAAATCAATTTGGACAGCGTATTTTTAGGTTGTCGCATGGGTATTGCACTCATGAAAGGACGTAATGCGAGTATCATTAATATGTCATCTCGCTCTGGAATAGTCGGCATTCCGAATGCTGCTGCTTATAGTTCCAGTAAAGCTGCGATTCGAAATTTCTCCAAAACAGTAGCCTTATATTGCGCAAAACAAGGTTATTTAATTCGTTGCAACTCTTTACACCCGGGCGCTATATTAACGCCATTATGGAATCCTATGCTGGGTGATGAAAAAGATAGAACACAAAGCATCAAGGAAATCGCACGTGGCATTCCTTTGCAACATATGGGAGAACCCAAAGATGTTGCCTATGCTGCTTTATATTTTGCAAGTGAAGAATCTGCTTATATTACTGGCAGTGAATTAGTAATTGATGGTGGAATTTTAGCAGGTTCAGCAGCAGCGCCACAAAAAATTAAATAGAGGAATAATATGCAACTCACGTTCTTAGGGGCAACAGAAACAGTAACTGGTTCTAAATATTTATTACAGCATCAAGATAAAAAAATCCTCATCGATTGCGGATTATTTCAAGGTTACAAAGAGCTACGTTTGCGGAATTGGAGCAAATTACCCATCAATCCAAAAGAAATTGATGCAGTTATTATTACGCATGCCCACATCGATCATACTGGCTATTTGCCCTTATTAGTAAAAAATGGTTATAAAGGAAAAATTTTTACAACAAAAGGCACGAAAGCGCTCTGCGAAGTTTTGCTGATCGATTCGGCTTATTTACAAGAAAAAGATGCCGAACGTGCTAATCGTTATGGTTATTCTAAGCATCATCCTGCATTACCACTCTATACTCAGGACGATGCAAAAAAAGCATTATCACAATTTGTAACGCTTGACTATGACGATTCTTATTCGCTTTTTCCAGATTTAAGTTTTAATTTTATATTTGCAGGACATATTATTGGCTCATCTTTTGTTAAAATTAAACAAAAAAATACTACGATACTTTTTACAGGTGACATGGGGCGTCCCCATGATCCTATTATGAAACCACCTGCTCCCGTTTACGAGGCTGATTATTTAATTATTGAATCTACATATGGTAATAGACTGCATGATACTGAAGATCCAGAGTCTATGTTAGAACGTATCATTAATCAAACCATCAAACGTGGCGGTTCTGTGATGATTCCTGCTTTTGCAGTGGGACGTACCCAAACAATCTTGTATTATCTCTATCGTCTTAAACAAGCGAACAAAATTCCTAATATTCCTATTTTTTTAGATAGTCCCATGGCTATTGATGCGACGAATATTTTCTTGGCTTTTAAAAATGAACACCGCTTAACTCCGCAAATTTGTGCAGATTTTTGCAATGTGGCAAAATATACTAATACCGTAGAGGAATCTAAAGAATTAGATGTGCAAAAAATGCCAAAAATCATTTTATCTGCCAGCGGCATGGTGGAAGGTGGTAGAATATTGCATCACATTAAAGCCTATGGCTCTGATCATAGAAACACGATATTATTCACTGGATATCAAGCGGGCGGCACACGTGGTGATAGAATGATTAACGGAGAAGGAACAATTAAGATCTACGGTGAAATGATTCCCATTCAAGCGCAAGTTGAATCCATTACTAGCATTTCAGCACATGCGGATAGAAACGAATTATTAGAATGGTGTAAACAATTTACCTCGCCACCGCGTAAAGTATTTATCACTCACGGTGAAAAACAATCAACGCAATCCTTTAAAGAACTTCTCCAAAAAGAATTGCATTGGAATTGCATAGTGCCGACTTATCAATACTCTGAAGAATTATATGATGGATAATAAATTTTCAACATTAACGCTAAAATATTTAGGAATAGATACTTATAAAGACCCCGTCATTTATATGCGCTCTGATTGTTATATCTGTCAAGCAGAAGGATTTAAAGCGCCTGCTCGGGTAGAAGTTTTTCTCAACGGCCATTCGCTGATTGCAACGCTCAATACGGTTGAATCTAATCTATTACACCATGATGAAGCCAGTTTATCCCATTATGCTTGGGAATTTTTACAAGCCAAAGAAGGTGATACCATCAGTATCTCTCATCCCAAACATTTAGAGTCCATTAGTTACATACACTCTAAACTCTATGGCAATGAATTAAATGAAAAACAAATGCACGCAATTATTGAAGATGTCGTGACCGGACAATTATCGGATATTCATATTGCCATGTTTTTAGCCAGCACCACAGGCAATCGTCTTAATCACCAAGAAGTGCTATCCCTCACTCAATCCATGGTAGAAACTGGTGAAAAAATTGTTTGGCCTAATAATCGAATGATCGTTGATAAACATTGCGTCGGTGGATTACCTGGCAATCGTACGACTTTAATTGTAGTGCCTATTGTTGCAGCTTTTGGCTTAACTATTCCTAAAACTTCATCACGTGCGATTACTTCCCCGGCAGGCAGTGCAGATACCATGGAAATTTTTGCACCGGTTAATTTAGATATTCCCGCAATGCGTAAAGTTGTAGAGCAAGAAAATGGCTGCATTATTTGGGGCGGCTCAGTTGCTTTAAGTCCAGCTGATGATCTATTAATCGGCATTGAAAAAACTATGGATTTAGACAGTGAAGGACAAATGGTGGCTTCCATTTTATCCAAAAAAATTGCAGCAGGTACCACGCATTTAGTCATCGATATGCCCGTGGGCCCTACTGCGAAAGTTCGCTCACTCGTTAGCGCAGAATATATAAAAAAATTATTGGAAGATATTGCTAAAGAATTTTCAATTCAAACACGTGTTATTTTTACTGATGGTATTGAACCCGTAGGTCGTGGCATTGGGCCTGCGTTAGAAGCAAAAGATGTATGGGCAGTACTTTCAAATGATGCAAATGCCCCCACTGATCTACGGGATAGAGCACTTACGCTTGCAGGTCATTTATTAGAATTTTCGCCCGATGTAAAAGAAGGCCAGGGTAAAAAAATTGCCACAGAAATATTAAACAGTAAAAAAGCATTACACAAATTTATTGCAATTTGTAAAGCACAAGGTGGTTTATATGAAATCCCAGAGGCTCGCTATCAACGCCCTATTTCTGCAAAAAAAGCAGGGAAAATTATTAGCATCAATAATCGACATATTGCCCATGTCGCAAAACTCGCAGGCGCGCCAAATGCACCGGCCGCCGGTGTTGAATTATTAGTGAAGCTTAATAGTTTTGTTGAAAAAGGCCAGTCGCTTTTTGTAATCCATGCTGAGCATCAAGGCGAGCTTGAATATGCATTAGCTTTTTTAGAGCAACGACATGATATATTTGAAATAGAGGAATATACTACTAAGTAACATCATGATGAACACACCTCCCCTGCTATTTTCTTTATTCGACGACACTGATTTTGCGCTTGCTATTCAGAAAATTCTTAATTGTGATATCGGCAAGATCAATATTCATACTTTCCCCGATAAAGAAACCTTAGTACGCTTTGATTCTTCTTTAGAAAATCGAGAAATCATCTTCATAGCTAGTTTAGATAATCCTAACACTAAGCTTATGCCTCTACTATTTGCATCAGAAACTGCAAGAGCACTAGGCGCCACAAAAATAGGACTAATTGCGCCTTATTTGGCTTACATGCGACAAGATAAAATTTTTCATCCTGGAGAAGGCGTCACCTCACAATATTTTGCAAAATTAATTTCAGATTATTTTGATTGGCTGGTTACCATTGATCCACACTTACATCGTTGGCATACTTTGGCGGATATTTATTCAATTCCCACACAAGTGTTACACGCCGCACCTTGTATTGCCGATTGGATCAAAACACATACTGAAAAGCCACTGCTTATTGGACCCGACTCAGAAAGTGAGCAATGGGTCGGGGAAATTGCTAATCTGTCTAATGCACCGTATGTAATATGCAATAAGCATCGCGAAAGCGATAACCATGTTAACATTAACATTCCTCAGATAGACTTATACTCTGATCATACGCCTATCTTGATAGACGATATTATTTCTACAGCAACAACCATGATAGAAACAGTTAAACATCTTCAATTATTAAAATTGAAATCGCCTATTTGCATAGGCGTACACCCGATATTTGCTGATCAAGCTTATAAAAATTTGTTACATGCCAACGTGAGCCAGATTGTTTCTTGCAATACAATTAAACACCCTTCTAATAGGATCGACGTGAGCTCTTTATTTAGCACAATTAAAAGCTAATGTTCATGACACTACATAGATTTAAAGTAATTAAAGAGTGCTAACAACAACTCTGCTTTGGTTCTAACGTAAAACTTATCTTTATCATCTTCTCAGTTTTCCTAGTATATTCCTTTGAGATTTAAATAAGGACCGCTAAAAGAAATTGCAGTAGTATATGCAGGTTCACCAAAAATAACCGGCATAACGCCTGACGCAATATTTGATGCACCGATGCCATCAGCATAATAATCGATAAGATAACCGAGCTCTAAACCCAAAGTGCTACGTTCTTCATCATTGAAAAAATACACATAATCTAGCGCTAGATTTGCTCTAAAGTTCATCACTGCATGATCATCCAGCTGATCTTCATAGGAATTTCTACTGTCTGGATCGCTTTGACTATCAGGATTAAAATAGACATCAAGATCAAGCTCACCTAAATAATAAGCCATGGATCCACCTGCTAAAATACCAATACCTTGACCAAAGTCATAGCGGCTATCTATCCCTACTCTTGGTCCTATACCCGAAAATTTACTGGTTTGACTTGATAATTCTCCGGTGTTGGGTGTGCTTCCAGTTGCATTAAGAATTGTTTCGCGTTCTTGTTTTAACTCTACATAAGATAAACCGGCGTTAAAGCGCATTTGCATATGTTGACCGACATTCATGAATTGACCCATCATTAAATCAACAGCGTTAAGATTATAATCTAAGTAACCCGTTGTATTGCCTTCTATGGTTCCACCATTGCCATCGCTTGCATCGGTGAAAGTATCGAAGCTTGAGTCGCTGGTATTGAGGTATCTGTAAGAAAGTTCAATATCATTCGCAGTGTCAGTAAAAATATAACCTAGCGCTGCATCAATACCAAACTCATAATCGGGTGTAACATTAAGTACTTCAACCTGAGTAGAACCACCGGGTCCATCGGGTTGATGCAACACTGTAAAATAGCTTTCATAGTCAGAACTAGGATTAAGATATATTGTGCCAATAGATGCGCTTATGCCACCTTCCAATTCTGGGACTGTCATCAATTCTTCCTCAGCATAAGCTAGGTTGGATACACAGATTGTTAAAGCAGTTAAAGAATAAAGAAATATTGGGCTTGAGAGATGTTTCATAATAAGTCCTTAATAAATGAATCAAGCTCGTCAATCTATAGAGTATTTTTTGATTTTGCAATCTAATTCGGTAAAGCACTTCTAAAATACCCCTTAAGCATAAACACCATTATTCTACAATTTGCTGCTGCATGCTAAGCCATCCTAATGTTCAGGTAAAATCATAACCTATTGTTTTATAAAGAATAAATAATCATAAATCAGGTCGAGTTTTAAGATTAACTTAATCTTAGGGTGATAGTATCTAGTTATGAGTAATGAAATAAACAACTATACAACAGACTCAATGCCACTATGGATAAGAGAAGGCTATAAAGATGTTACTTGGAAAAAAAGAGCAGCCGAGGCATGGTTTATTGAAAGAATCATGGCAGCTAAAAACGAAGCAGAAAAACAAGAACTAAATAACAAACTTGCAGAAGTAGAAAAGAGCATCGATGATAAAATTTCAGAACTAGAAAAAGCAATCCGCACTAAGAGCGAACATCTCATCAATATGGGACGAGTCTTTCAATCTTACCGCTTATGTGTATCACGTGCGACCACATTACATGCTGCAATTTATGGTACAAGTAATGCTCCACTGTTTCCATTTGATAATCAAGAAAATAGTAAAGATGATGGCTGGAATCAAAACGTAGAAATCACTTTTGATGCAGCCTCATTATCATATGGTCCTTTAATTCTCTTAGATTTATTCACTAAAGCAAAAACAGAATTACAATTAGCCAAAAAAAGACATCGGGTCATAGATGCTTGCGCTTGGTTTGCACTTAATTTAATCAGAGCAGCAGACGGTAATAATTTTAACGCTGATGCCATGAGCACACTTCTTGCCGGTACGTTATTGCTTGGTTATGCCATTGATTTAATCAATCAATACTATCTGGACAGGAAAGAATTATTATTAACCATTGAGAATATCAACAAAATATATAAATTTAATTTAGAAAATAACACTGACGATAATAAAGATGATTTATTTCTAAAAGGATTTGAAAAGCTCGAACTAAATGAAGACATAATCCCTAGCGATGAGCTTGCAATTTATAAACTATTACAAATTCAGTGTGCCGATGCCATTAAGAGTGGCGATTCAGAAGTGAAGAAAAAAACAAGAAAACATATTGAAAAAAATCTCCAAAAGATAAATGAAGCATTAGTTTTTCAAAAATCCGTAGTAACCCATAGAAAAGATTTTAACCTACTCTATGCAAGCGCTCTACTGTTTGGTGCATTTGCTTTATTAAGTTACCCTGCCGGAATGGGTGTTATCATCCTTGCAACCATAGCCAATCAAGTTAATGGATTTTTTGTCATGCGTAAAAATTATTTAAACAATATTGCAAAATATCACCATCAATTAAAACACTTGGATAATTTAGAAGGAAAAGCATATGAACACAACCTTGACGCTATAAATGAAGAATTAGTTGCACATAACCTTCGCCCAATAGAAAAAGGTGAGAATATACAAATTTATATTTGTGCACAAAAGATTTCAATCAAAACAAAAATCAAGCAAGCTGATAGACAATCCATATTGCACTCTTATTGGTACGCCATGAACATTACTATTATTATTTGTTTACTAGCTGTTCCTGTCGCTAACGTGGGTTTTGCAGCAGCGCTTTTAACTCTTGCTATATACGGTATGGCAAGAAAGTATTGCTTAAATAAAAATGCAGAAGAAACAAAAGAAATTGATCTATATACCAAAGCGTTGTGTATCATATCAAAATCTGATGAGACAAAAAATAGCAGTCAAAATTTAAATAACAGTGACCATAAACTCGTTACAGAATGTAGAATTTGACATTTAACAGAATAGAAAAATTTCATTGCCAGCAAATTAACTTGTCCTTCGAGCTAAAATCTGTTATTTTATCTTTTCCCACTAAAATTGAATTGAAGAGCCAATGACTGAATTTAAAGATATAAGCCCAGCTATTATAAAATATATCGCTGATAACCTTACCACAGAGATATTACACCAAGCAGTCAAAGTGACAAACGACCAATATTTGGGTGGGCCAAGAGTAGAAAGTAGATGGAGCCTAGATTCATGGGAGGATGCTAAGCTATTTCCATTCAGGAAGTTGGGATTGGGGCCTTTTACATTTATTCCTTATTCTTTTTTTCGTATTCTTAAAGTAGAACAACGGAGCATCGATGTGGACTCGTGGCAAACCATGAGCAATGCCGATGCTAAACTACATTTGTTTGCAGTATTAGACAACCCTCATTCAGGGAACGATCAAAA
>JBAZWD010000003.1:0-176922 GCA_041660525.1 Legionellales bacterium
CTAGAAAATATATAAGAGCAATATTGGCCTCGTTATCTCTAGGTTGTGCATTAAGCTTAATACGCAAAATTCCGTCCTTGATTCCGGCAAAATTATTTTTTTGTGAGCCAGGAATAATGCGTAGCTTTAAAAGCAAAGTTTTATTTTCAAGCCAATAGTAATGTGACATAAATTTATGTGTTCTATTTTGAGTTTATAGTAATCCTACAAATACAACTTCATACCCTCGTGACTTGCTATAAACCCAAGCTTTTCATAAAAGCCTTTCGCTCTTGTACGTGTTTTATTGGTCATCAACTGGATAATCGTAGCACCTTGTAATTGAGCATAATCAATCGCAGCATTTAGCATCCACTCTCCTATCCTTTGTCCTCTATGTTTTGTTGCAACACGTACTCCCTCAATTTGCATTCGCGTCTGCCCCATAAATGATAAAGATAGCATGATAGTTAAATGACAGGTGCCAACAATTTCGGCATCTATCAAAACCACCATAAGATATTGATTTTGATCGGCGTTGATTTTGTGGAAAGCATCAAGATATTTTTGATCTAATTTGGCAGATGTTTTTTCTTGATCTTTTCCAAGATCATCTTCAAATAGGAGTTTTATAATTATAGGTAGATCATTGATTGTCGCTTTTCTAGCAGAGAAATTTTGATCCATGTTGTTTCCCCTAATGAATTCGATTATGCCGTTCCCGATAAAAATGGCTCAACTCCTGATTCCCTTCAATGCTAATCTGCACGCCCTCAAATTCATTAGGCAAAGTTTGTATTTTATTAAACACGGTATAATCCAAATAAGTGATGGCATCTAGATCCACAATAATATGTGAGGCTTCTTTTGAGGCTTTAGCAATGATATTTCTTAATTTCATGTAACCTAAAAATGTTAATGGACCGTCAATAATAATATGAATCGTATCATCACTTTTTTGCACTGTTGTGATTGGAGAGAATAATTGCATCAAGTTATTGCCTCTCGCCATATGTATCACTAATTTTAAAATAACCCCGGTTAGCACACCAATTAATAAATCGGTGAACAATGTAACAAACAGCGTGACTAAAAATATGGCCAGTTGATCTTTGCCTACAGTATAGGCATGAACAAACTGTGTAGGCGCTGCTAATTTTAATCCTACGAATATTAATAAAGCTGCTAATGCTGATAAGGGAATTAAATTCATTACACTTGGGAAAATAATCACTGCGATGAGCATAAATAATCCATGGAAGAAATTAGCACGTATACTTGTCGCACCATAATCAATATTGGCTTTACTACGCACGATTTCAGAAATCATCGGCAATCCGCCAATTAAAGAACTCGCAAGATTACCCATTCCTACAGCGCGCAAATCTTTGTTTAAATCAGAATGATGTGTTTGACGCGCAATAGAATCAATCGCGCACACAGTTAATAATGATTCTATAGAACCTACTAAAGCAAACATAATGATATATTTAATACTTATAGGGCTTAATATCATTGAAAAATCAGGGAATGCTAATGCACCTAAAATATTACTTGGAATATTAATTAATAATTCGGGATCTGTAATATTTAAATTAAAATATAAAGATAATGGAATGGTGATTAATAGTATGACTATGGTAGAAGGAATAAACGCTACTTTTTTAAGCAAAGGCCAGATGATGGCAATCACCAATGCTAAAACACCTAAGCCGAAAATAATTGGATTCGCATCCCCTATTGCAAATGGCAAGTTCCATAATAATTCTAGCGGTTTTGCATGCTCAGGAGTTAACCCCATCATCACATAAGCTTGTTGTGAAACAATGATAATGCCTATCGCCGCTAGCATGCCATGAATAACTGCAGGCGGCATAACTTCAGCAATAATAGCCTTTCTTGTTACGCCGATTAATATTTGAATACAAGCTGCAACTACACCGACGGCCAAAGTAGCTTCGTAACCTAATTGCGTTATCGCACCTAATGCGATAACAATTAACCCTGCCGCAGGGCCTTTAATTGATAATTGTGCGCCGCCAAAAAATGATGCAATGAGTCCGCCAACAATTGCAGATAATATACCTGAAACTGCTGGAAATCCGCTTGCAAGTGCAATACCTAAGCATAAAGGCAGCGCTAATAAAAACACGCTGAAACCTGCGAAGACATCATTTTTTAGTTGTGTTGGCATAGTTAAATTTATTTGTGCCCTATTTGTTTAATCATGAGTTACCTTAAATAAAACAGATTCTACTGTTAATCCAGGCCCAAAAGCCATGCCTAATACTATATTATCTGCTGGCGCTTTAGGGATAGTTTTTAATAATCGTTCTAGAATAAATAGAATAGTTGCTGAAGACATATTACCATAAGTTTTTAAAATTTCATGCGCCGCAGTGTTTTGATCGGGTGCGATATTTAAAATATCTTCTATACGTTGCAGAATTTTGGGTCCACCAGGATGTATGGCAAAATAATCAATGTCTGTTAAATTTAATCCATAAAACTCTAGCATGGGTGTAATTAATTGCTTTATTCCTAGAGATAATAAATTAGGAATAAATGCTGAAAGCGTGATCATAAAGCCTTCGTTTCTAATTGACCAGGCCATGTGCTTTTCAGTATTTTTAATTAAATCGCTATAGAAATTTTCTAAGGCAATAGATTTGCCTTTAAGCGGTTGACTTTCCACCAATGCACAAGCAGCGCCATCTGAAAATAATGCATTAGCAATCATTGCATCATCTTGACTATTGGATTGAAAATGCAATGAGCATAATTCAACACTCACTATCAATACGCGGGCGTCAGGTTGCGAGCGACAAATCGCATCTGCAGTTTTTAATGCATTGACCATGGCAGCGCAACCCATGAAATATATACAAGTACGTGCAACTGTAGAAGGTATACCGCAGGCATTAATGATTTCAACATCAATGCCTGGCGTATACATGCCAGTGCAACTTACAGTGATCAAATGGGTAATTGTTTGTAATGTGCTTTGATTGATGCCGCTATTTTTTATCGCTTGAATTCCAAGTGCGCTAGCATATTGTTCATACCATTTCATGCGCTCGGATATTGAAAACGCTAAGGTGCTGTACTTATCTAAATCTTCTCTAAAATTCAATACAAAATGGCGTTGATCAATACAAGTGCCTATATAAATCTTTTTTAATTTTTCTTGTGCTTTTGTAGATAAATTTCCATATTGCAAAAAATAATCTATCAGTTCATTTTGGCTAAAGTGGTGTTCTGGTATAGCAGTGCCAATATGCGTAATATAACTTTTTTGTACATCCACGTCATGATTTCCCTATTTGAATATCTTTATAGTATAAGCTTTAACCAAAAAATATTCTCTTAATTTTTTTGCCGCCGATAACTTTGGAAAGCTCGCTAAATGCAGTGAAAATGAAAGAATAGACAGCGCCTGGGATTAAATGTTGTTTGCTCAAATTTGTTGGCTTTAAAGCGTTCATATTTTTAATTCATGTGAAGCTGTATTTGTATTTATTTCAATTGGATTAATTTTTTGTGAGTTAATTTTAAAGACTATCATCGCTCTAAATAAATTCATTAAATCAGCGTCTGTTAAAGAATCATTATCAATTAATGCATCTGCGTTGGATACATTTGTATCCTGCTGTCCATACCAGGACTTTTCTCTACCCCCATAAATAGTTATTTCACGAGGAATTGAAACTCTTTCAAGAGTTGATGCTTCATTCGAATAAAAATCATGAAAAGATTCATCAGTCATCGTTAGCAATGGAGTGCCGTTGTGAGTTAATTTCACACACGCCATGATCCCCACCTGACCTGAAGTGTTGACTGTCGATGCTATATACGTTCTGTTTTTAAGTTTAGTTAAATCATCTACAAGTATAGATGCCATAGGGTCAGAAACAAATGCGATTGAAATATCATTTGCTTTTTGACAATACTGAGAATTTTCACATGCACCAAAGAATGAAGGAGAAAAATCCAAATTAAGAGTATCACTTTTTTTCTGAACGT
Source organism: Legionellales bacterium (assembly GCA_041660525.1). Lineage (GTDB taxonomy): Bacteria > Pseudomonadota > Gammaproteobacteria > JABCZS01 > JABCZS01 > JABCZS01. The sequence continues at coordinate 4,003 of JBAZWD010000003.1, forward strand.
TAATATAAAAACCATAATAAGGGCGCATGCTTGTTAATTCAATAGAGATAATATCCGTATCCGCATACCAACCGCCATACTTACCCACCGCAAGATAACGGTAAAAATCAGACATTGCAGCATAATTAATGATATGCTCCGCATCCTTTTTTTGATAAATTTTATTAGTAAAAATAAATATGGATTCATTTTCTGAATTTTCCAATTCATTAACATCATGTAGCTCAAGATTATGTTTGGAACAGAAATTTTCAAAATCCTCTACAATATTTGGTGTGATATGTTTTTGCTCAAACCAAATAAAAATACGGTGATTAGGATTTTTTGTACGCCAATTAATAATCCTTTCACGGTGTTCTGCTTTCAATGAACTACCTAGCCAAATAATGTGTAAATTATCCGGAATTGCTTCTAGTTGCGGATTTGATAAGGTATTTTTCTCAATGGAAGATGATTTAACATTTAAATTTGAATATTGTATGGTCAAACCCCGGTTATTTTTTGTTACTAATAAATTTCGGATTGCACATAAAGCATCTTCTACATAAGGGTCATTATCTTCATTTCTGCATAACTTCTCTATGCTTCTCAGGTCAAAATCAGACAATTCTTCTCCTGGAGAGTGAGCTAATTCTTTAAGTTCAGTAATGACTTTTGGCTCCTGAAGCCAGTGGGTAAATTGCACAAACCATGTAATCCAGCTTATTAGAGCCCCACTACTTTGGTCATAGTCTTCTAAAATGTGTTTTAGTTGAGCTTTAGTAAGCATAACTGACCTAATTAAAATGTTATCTAGCTAAGTATAGCATGTATTTCATTGTAACTACAAAGATAATAAATTAGGAATATAAGCTTTAACCAAAAAATATTCTCTTAATTTTTTTGCCGCCGATCACTTTGGCAAGCTCGCTAAATACAGTGAAAATGAAAAAGATAATTAAGATTAAGATTTGTAATCCCCAAAACATAGGACGGTGTATTTCTCCGAGCATTTGCAGATAACTGGCATCCAAGTTTCCGCTGGCGAAAAATTTCCTTAATAAATGCTCAACTATTTGCAGTAAAATGACAAAGAATGCATAAATAAAAAATTTCCATGGAATATTATAAATTAAAGGCTTGTTTGAAAAAGAATTCACAAACTTTAAATTTTCTGTTATTAATATTACTTTACCGGCGAAAATTGCACCTATGACTGCGCTGACATAGCTCATATAATGAATATCGCCTGGCTGTAATAATAATGTTTGTGCTGAAAATACAAGTGAAAAGCAAATAAAAAAATAGACAATGACGGGAGTCAAATGAATTATTTCTTTTTTGAGAAAATGTATAAATCGCATCTTGTAAAATCTCTTCTTCAGTAATGGCGTGGCCAAATTTAATTATAGCAAAAAATATCTGGAATAACGTAATTCCCCTTTTTTTGTTATAGCACCTAATGCTAATAATTCTTGTAGATCACGCGTTGCTGTGGCGCGCGATGTATGAGAAATTGCAATATAGTTTTCAGCGCTTAAACCACCTTCAAAACCACGTGGTCCTTCTTGAAACATTCTCAATAACACTTTGCGTTGACGATCATTAATTTTCGCATTAAATTTATCAAAAAATTTTGCTTTGTAAATTAAAAATTCCACTTGTTTTTGTGTATATTCTTGCGCTTTTAAAGTGGTTTGCGCAAAATAAAGTAACCAAGAAGAAATGTCTAAAGTACGATTAGTTGCTTTTAATGCATCATAATAAGCTTTTTTGTTTTGTTCGATCACCGTGGATAGTGCAATTAAGCTGGGTTGGCCAAGGCATTGAGACAAGGCTTTTTCTGCAAGTGCGCGCCCTATTCTACCATTCCCATCTTCAAATGGGTGAATAGATTCAAAATACAAATGCGCGATCGCGGCACGAATTAAAGTGGGTAAAGGTTTAGAACCATGAGGTGCAGATGCATTAAACCAAGTGATAAAATCCTGCATTAAGGCTTTGATTTGTTTAGATGGTGGTGCTTCAAAATGAATAATAGGTTCACGGTAAGCACTAGAAGCAATGAGCATAGGTTCCGTATGGGTACGATAAGCTCCAATATTTTCAAGATCTGTGCGTCCATTCATTAATAATTTATGCCATAAAAATAAGGTTTCAGCCTTCAAAGGCGCAGCATAATCTTTATAAACCTCCAGCATCATTTGGGCAACGCCCTTCTCTGCAGATGTTGCACGTTTTGGTATGGTGGTTAAACCCAAGGCTTTTTTAAGTGAAGCTTGCAGACTATCCCTATTTAAATACTCCCCTTCTATGGCTGAAGTATTCAAAGCTTCATCGCTCAATAATTCGATCTTAAATTGTTCTTGTTCAGCAGAGTCTAGGTATTTAAATACACCTAAAAATATGCCTGAGGCTTTGAGTAATTCACGCTCATAATCATCTAAGCATTTGATATCATAGAGATAATTAGGCCAGTTTTTTAGTTGCCAATTCCAAGTCATGAGTTATAGCTCCGGTTTCTATAGCTCATATTATAGCATATTTTGAGCTATAGAAAGGTTTCCTATAACTCATAAATGACTATACTGTCTAAACACAACCCACTTTAAAGGAGCCTCAAATGTCTAAATTTTTCCAAGTTCTTGTCGTGTTATTTTCTGCCCTATTCTTCTCTAGTGCATTTGCTCAAACACAAGTTGATGCCCAAGCAGAAGCGCAAGCATTTTTACAAGATTTGCAAGCAAAAGTAACCTTGACTACGCAGCAGCAAGATCAAATGAAAAAAATCATGACGGATAGTATTAATCAACGTGAAATGGTTATTTCAAGTTATCAAGGACAAAGCGGAATGATGGTTAAGAAAAATATACGTGATGACTTAGAAGGTGTAAACGCAAAGACTCAAACTGAAGTTCAAAATGTGCTGAATGAAGAGCAATATAAAGCATTTTTACAAGTGCAAGAAGTGCGTCAGCAGAAATTAAAGGATCGTATTAACAGCGAATTTTAAGATACGATGCCAAAATTTATACGCAAAATTTCTTTAAGATTAGCCAATGACAGTTTTGAGCGTCATACCACTTGGCTCGAGATTTTTTTTGACTTAACGTTGGCTGTGATTGTCGTTCAGCTTTCAGATAGTTTATTTAAAGATTTAACGCCAACTGGTGTTTTGAAATGTGCAGCTTTATTTTTACCTAGCATGTGGACATGGGTAAGTTATACGATTTTTGCAGCGCGTTTTGATAATAATGATGGCTTTCATTGGCTAATGACTTTTGTGATTATGTTTGCCAGTATTATTATGGCCATACAAATACCTGCAGCATTAACCATTAATGGTGCGAATGGCTTTGCAATTGGATTTTTGATTTCGCAGTTATGTGTTTTACTGCTGTATGCTAAAACGCATCTAGAACAATCCGCACCTAGAAGTATTACGACTTTATATTTAATAGGTTTTGGTTTAGGTACGCTGTGTTGGTTTATTTCATTGTTTGCTCACGGACAAATAAAATTTATTTTTTGGTCGCTAGGCATGCTCATTTATTTAGTGAGCCCATGGCTAGGCAGAAAAAAGATTTTATCGCAGGCGCCGCTTGATCCTGTTTATATCCCTGAGCGTTTTGGTGCATTTACGATTATTATTTTAGGTCAGTTATTGGCCGCGACAGTCTATGGTTTAGAGTTTGCAAATTGGCATCTACTTTCATTAATGACCAGCACCATCGCTTTTATTTTAGCAATATTTATTTTCGCATATTATTATCGTTTCATTCGTACCGCAAATTATAAATGCACCCTAGGCTCAGGGCAGCCTTATATTTACATTCATATTCCCTTGATTTTTAGTTTAATTATTATAAGTGCTTGTGTGGAAGTGTTTATTATGCAATTGCTGCAAACACAAAAAACCATTTATGTTTTGTTTTGCTTTTCAATTTTATTATATGTATGTTCTTTTTATGTAATGAAGAAAATCGCTCAAGAAAAATTAAATTAGCTGTGCTAAAAAACACAGCTAATTGTAGCTCGAGCCTATCGCCCACCAAAGAGATGTAAAACTAAAGTCACTAAAAATAATACGACAAAAATAAAGAATATGATTTTAGCAATGCCCACTGCTTCTGCGGCTATACCCGTAAAACCAAACACACCTGCAATAAGTGCAACAACTAAGAAAATCAGTACCCAATTTAACATGATATCTCCTAAATTATATTTATATATCTACAGCATAGTTGCTTAATTATTTTTGTAAAATCATACCCAATGCAGCCATGAGCATGCCTAAAAATGTAATGCTAACCAAAACCTTGGATAGCCTGCCGCTGGCATACTCACCCATAATTTCTTTATTTTTTGCGATTAGACCTATGATGAAGATAAGCGGTACAGCAATAATACCATTAAGGACTGCAGAGTAAATTAAGGCTTTAATGGGATCAATACCAATAAAATTAAGACCTAAACCTACGAAAGTTGAAATAATAATGATGCCGTAAAAAAATCGTGCTTGCTTGAATTTTAACGATAAGCCCTGAGTATGATTAAATGTTTCACATAACGCATAAGCGGCAGAAGCTGCGAGCACAGGAACAGAAATTAAGCCTAAACCAATAATGCCAGTTGCGAAAATAATTTTTGCAAGCAGACCTGCATGAGGAAAATTTTGCACCAAAGGTTCTAAAGCTTTGGCGGCATCTGCTGCAGTATTAATATTGGTAATACCGTTAGTGTATAGTACAGTTGCTGTAACGATAATAATGGCCCAAGCGGCACATTCAGAAAATAGCATGCCTAAAAAGTTATCGATACGTAAATTGCGAATATAATGTTTAGTAACTTTTTGAGTTTGCACTTCTTCTACTTCTTGTGAAGCCTGCCAGAAAAATAAATAAGGTGAAATAGTGGTGCCCAATACTGCGACTAACATGAATAAAAACTGAAAATCGTATTGAAAGTTTGGAATAAATGTCGCTTTTAAAATATGCCACCAATCAGCATTTACAATGAATATGGTGATGGGATAAGAAAATAATGAGAGACATAACCATTTTAAAATTTTTGCGTAAGTTTTATAGTCAAGAAATATCACCAATAACAAAATAATAAAAGTAAAGGTAAAACATAAAACAACATAATCCAGTGGAATAAGTAATTGCGCCGCGGCTGCCATGGCGCCAATGTCTGCGCCGATATTAATCGTATTTGCAATTAATAATAAAGATACAACAAAATATAACAAACCTTTACTGTAATGTTCACGTAGCACATGCGCTATACCTTTTCCTGTGACTGCGCCTATCCTCGCACATGCTTCTTGGATCCCGGCTTGTAGGGGTAACATGTATAATGCAGTCCATAAAAGACCAAAGCCAAATTGCGCACCGGCTTGCGAGTAAGTTGCAATGCCTGAAGGATCATCATCCGCTGCCCCTGTTACAAGACCTGGGCCGAGCATGCGAAAAAACTTTTTAAACTTTGAGTTATGACTCATGTGCTGTTCCCTTCATTTTGGTGCTAATCTTAACAAGTACTTTATACATTTTAGAGCGTTTGTTTTAATTTGCTTAATGCATGCACTATTTCTTCTGCAGACATACGATTAGTGTTTTTTTGCCAGCAATGTTTAATAACATGAACATACGCAACAGGCGCATTTTCTTTTATTTCTGGCCGAAGGTCATTAATAATATTTTGATATAATTCAAGCGATGGCACTAAGCCATTAAATGCTTTTTTATGATACAACAATTCCCAAAGCAACATTGCAAATGCATAAATATCACTTGAGCAACTATAATTTAGTGTATTGTCGCTCTCATCATCTAAAGTTTCATTTTCTACAGACAAACAGGAAAGAAAAAATAAGGTAAATGTATCAATAAAAGTTCCACATCTATCCATGTGTTCTCTATCATTGTGCTCATCTTTATTTTCATCAATAATAGCTTGCAGCAATTCAGGCGCCATATTTTTACTAGTGCCGCATTGTTCGCCCGAGACAGTTTCTTGGCCTGCCTCTTTTTCTAAAGCTAAGCCAAAATCACTTAACTTTGCATGTTCGTGATAAAAATCTAGTAATACATTTTCACTTTTTAAATCACGATGAATAATATTGTTGCTGTGTAAATAATATATGGCACTGGCAATATCGTGCGCGATAACAACACGCCATAACATGGATATTTTTTTAGGATCTGGATTTTTTTTTAAAAAATCAAAAAGTGAGCCTCCCTCCATGTATTCCGTGATAATACACTGGTGATCGCCTTCATCAACTATTGCCTTTAGTCCAAGAATATGAGGATGGTTTAGTTTTTTATGAATTGCGACTTCATATAAAAATGCTTTTTTATTAACAGTATGAAGTATTTTGACAGCAACTATACCTAGGTTCTCATTGTGGGTAGCGTAATAAACGCAGCCGAAAGTGCCGCTGCCAATAAGCTTGCTCATAATAAAGTCGTTATAAGATGCTGTTTGTGCATGACTACTAGATGAAGCTTGCCTATTACGCATACCATCTGAAAGGCTTAAACTAGACATAGAAGAATTAGAGCCACGCGAAGAGCTTAGGGAAAAATTGCTGGGTGATAATGTAGTATCATAATTGGGCAACATATATTTATACTAATCCATCTATAAGTATCTTGTCGACGATTATTTCAATTACTTAAGAAAATATTAATTTTTATGTTGTTGTTTAGGAAAAGGCATATCTAAAATAGCATAACGGAAGATATAAACGCAGACAGGCACACCAAGCAATAAGCCCCAGATGCCAAAGAAATGTTCACCAACAAATAATATGGTTAACACTAAGAGTGGATGAATTTTTAAGAAATCACCCATAATTCTAGGGTTTAAAACATATGCTTCAAAAATATGTATAAATGTGATCAAACCTATTGCTTCTAACATTAAAATAAATCCATTTGTTTGCAAAGCAACCAGTGAAATGGGAATACTAGAAATAAATACGCCAAGAACCGGAATAAAGCTGCATAAAAACACAAATAAAGACATTAATTCTGCTAAGGGAATATTTAAAAACTTCATGCCTATATAAGTTAAGATAGTGTTACATACGGCGATGACTGCTTGCGCTGCAAATGCTTTACCCATTACATCACTGAAGGTGCTTAAACCCGGGGTAATTGTGTCATAAAATTCTTTGAGACGCGTATTGCGTAATGATAGAAATTGCGTATGTAAACGTGGAATGTCCAATACGATAATAAAACTAAAAATAATCGATATAAAAAACTGAATAAAAAAGGAAGCGGTATTTTTGATGACTGATGCAATCATCAACGTGATTTCTCCTAAATGTGCGGAGAGAAATCCTTGTACATTTTCAATGATTTTTTTATAGTGGGCTGAAGAAGTGATATTCATCCATTGGTCTGCGCCCAAATAATTAATTGCAATTTCATTTATTTTTTGACGCGGGTCCACTTGCGTGATCGTTGTAACCAATTCATCACCTTGGCGCAACATCGCCGGGAATATCATTAAACTGGCCAGATATAGAAATAGTAAAAATATGACATAAATGCCCACCACATTGGCTCTGCGAAACCAAAGACTATTTTTTAAATGTGTAGGGGCTGCGCGATTAATTTGTTTGATGGCATTGTGTGCCACATAGCTTAAGATGAAGGTTACAAAAATGACCGCTAAAAAGCTGCGCATGGTCCAGATGGCCAAGCCAAACAAACCCCATAGAAGCAATTTTTCCCAGGGGACGTGTTTAAAAAAATGTATGGTAGAAGTGTTCATATTATGGCAAAGTTTAGTCTATTTTTAACTTAAAAGGCAAATAGAATGCAAATAGTAGAAATTTTATTCATGGGAATACTCTTAGGCTGGGGTGCAGCCATTCCTATTGGGCCTATTAATTTAGAGATGATCAGACGAAATTTGAATTTTGGGACAAGATTTAGCCTATTGTTTGGTTTTGGTGCTTGCAGCGCCGATGTATTGTATTTAGTGTTATTATCTTATGGCGTGTTGAGCTTACTCACCTACCCTTTAGTATTAAAAATAATAGGTATTTTAGGCGCATTTGTTTTAATCTATTTTGCCTATGGCGCTTTAACTGCCAAACCTTCACAAGCCTTGGAAGCTTCAATACCCAAAGGCACATTATTAAGTCATTATTTATCAGGTTTATTGTTAACACTTTCTAACCCGATTACCATATTGTTTTGGGCATCCATCAGCAGCCAAGTCGTTACCTTAACTGTGTCGCATCCTAATGCACTTATTTATGCAGGCATAGGTGTTTTAATGGGTACTGTGAGCTGGGTTGTTGCTTTGAATTTATTTTTACATTTTACTAAACATAAAATATCAAATGCAGCGATTAATATGCTCAATAAAATAGGTGGTTTATTATTATTAGGTTTTGCGATATTTAGCATTTATTATGCTATCTAGAATATAAAATCCTTGCGCAAGAATAATGCAAATAAGCGTTACCAGCACTGCAAAAAGTAATTGTATCCAAGGCCCGTCTTTTGTCGTTAAAAGTAAAATAACAAATGGCTCGCGAATAATGCCATTTAAAAGAAAAATATACAGTGAAAGCACGCCGATGTAATTTAATAAAAAAAGTATGCGGTTATCTTCACGCGCATATTTAAATATAATCGCACATAAAAACATGATTACAATAATTGCGCATACGGGAGCCAAAAACCAAAAAGGATAAAACATATTACCTAATATTAGACCCATAGTTGCGAGCAGAATTAACCAAATGGGGACTTTGATTTTATCCAAACTCGCCACATACATCCCTAATGCAAATTCCGGTAAATGTCCTAAAACAGTCGCGGTTAAAGCATACTGTGTTGTCAATAAGATGCCTAATAAGGAAATAAATAATAAACTGACATTCCCCCAGCGCACTTGCATAGTACGTAGTGGTAAAAAAATAAAATAAAACTGCATGATTAATGACAAAAACCACCAAGGACCTATCACTAAAAAAATTTCATCAGGATAAAAATTAGAAATAAACAATAAACGTTTTACCACATCCCAATAATCATGTGCACCCGTGCGCATGCTAAAAATGCCGTCTGAATAATGATTGAGAATAAGATAAAAAGCCATCACCAATAGCATGGGTATAATTAATTGTCGAATGCGCTTAAAAATAAACGCCACCCACATTTTAGGTTGCGTATCAATTGAACGTACTAAACCATAAGCACTTAAAAAAATAAAAACTTGTACGCCGTAGTGCCCTAAAAATGTCATAAATATACGAACGAATTCGAGGTGATCAGCTGAAACAATAGCCATCGCATCGTTGATGCGCTGCGCATCAAAATCAAACTCATTATGCCCTAGTGTATTTTGCAGCATGGCTAAAAGATTATGGATCACAATAAACAATATCGCGATACCTTTGCAGATTTGCGTTTGGTAAAGCGATAAGTGTTTAAACGTGAAACTGCTCATGCTTTTTTATTTATAAATTCAATCAGTTTAACTTTTGCATTTTCAACGCGTGCTTCCATACGCGCTATGGGTTCCGCATTAATATCTTCATCTGTACGCAAATAGGCAAAAATATATGTTTTATTATTTTTTTCGATCCAGCCGACAAACCAGCCCAGCGGGGTCATGGAGCCCGTTTTGCCATAAAGTTCCCATTGATCATGCAAGATGCCTTTATTGATAATTTCTTTCGTATAACGATAAGCGTTTTCAGATAAAGGCCATTTCTTGTCTATAAAATTTTTAATGAAAATAACTTGTTCTTGTGGGGAAATTTTTAAACTGGTTCCCAACCAAGCTTCAGTGAGGCCGCCAGATAAATCTTTGTTTCCATAATTAAACTCATCGATATAAGATTGAAATTTTTTCATTCCTAATTTTCGAGTTAATATTTGTGAGTACCAAACTGCAGATACGTTCATCCAAGTTTGCGGATTCAAATCTTGTTGGTGGATTTTTAATGAGGCATTATATTCAGCTTTATATTTCCAAACTGGATCACTTGGGTTTTTAAAGATTCCAGAATCAAACCCCATAAGAGCCAAAGGTATTTTAAAAGAGGATGCGGGTGTATAGCGTATGGTGCAATCGCCCTCTTCATGAATGGTTTTACCTTGCTCATCGCTGACAATAAAACAGTTAGAAGCAGCGAAACTTAATAATGGTAAAAACAATATAAAAATTAAGCTAAATAATTTCATAAAACCTCCTAAAATATAGTCAAATTCCCACACTGTTTTCAGACATCTGCACTTGTTATAAACCGAACTTAATTGGATAATGAATTAGATGCGGGATTGTTAGCATAGATTAGCATGGAATAATAATAATAACACCGGCGCACTCATTTTTAAGGATTTAAAACGATCCCGCCTCTTTTAGTTATGGGCTATACTTAAGTAGAACCCTTAAGGAGCCATTATGTCCAATAACCGCTTTATATTTGCTGCTATCTTGTTTATAGCGGCTTTCCCGGCTTTAGCCTTACAAGAAAGTATAACCTGTGTATCTGAAAACAATGCATTTGTACGCTGCGCCTTGCAGCAGGCAGAGAGCCGTAATGTTGTTTTAAGCCGTACTTTATCAGGTAATTGTAATGCCAATGGCGCTTGGGGCGCAGATAGCGCGGGTATTTGGGTTAATCATAATTGCGGTGCGGTATTTCAATACCAAGGATATAGTTACAATGATACTGTAGAGCCTTACATCTATGGCTATGCATACGGTCCTGATGCCTATTATGGACCTAATTATCTTTATTCACAGACGGGTCTATTCTTTGGCCGTGGGTACTATTATAATGGCCATTATCGTAATGGTAATAATTACCATAATCCCAATGGAGGCTATTATCATGGCGGCAGATACTATCATCACTAAAAAACATTTAATGATTTTCAGCGTTTTATTATTAAGTGCTTGTCATGAAGTGAAAAACGAAGGTGCTGTTTACACCGAAGAAGGCATGGATCCTGGCGTGCGACAAATCATGATGGAAGAAGAATCACAATATCCACAAGAAGAGGAAGGTTTAATTCCTTCGCCTTCTGATCAGCTGCATGAGTATGGGATATGATAAACTATCCCTATGATTCGTCCGCTAACTATTAAAGATCAAACTTATCCTTGTAATATTGTCCAAGGCCCGCTCGCAGGCGTGAGCTGTGCGCCCTTTCGTGCGCTTACCTTGAAATGGGGGCAGCCGGCATTTTCTTATACGGAAATGATTTCCTGTTATACCCTGATTAATTCACCTATTGCCCGGCAGCAGCGTTTTATCAAAAAAGTCCCTGGTGAAACATTATGTTTTCAACTCTCTGCGAGTCATCCCAAAGAATTAGGTATAGCCACTCAAATGGTCACGGATTACGGTGCTGATTTAATTGATTTAAATTGTGGTTGCCCGGTGAAAAAAATTCGCAGTAAAAAGGCAGGTTCACATTTATTGTCTGATGCAGGAAAATTTTACAATTTAATTCGTGCCATGAAAGATAATACGCAACGTCCTGTTTCTGTGAAAATTCGTGTGGATGCCAATAGCACAGATAATTTTAATCAAGACATCGCTAAAGCGATTAGTGATGCTGACGCTGATTTTATTACTGTACATGGCCGGCATTGGACACAAGGTTATGATGTGAATTGCTTTTATGATGATATTGCATTTTTTGTAGATGCTTTAAATATTCCTGTGATTGGCAATGGCGATATTGCTTGTCTTGATTCATTGAATCGAATGTTTAAAACCGGTTGCGCAGGCGCCATGATCGGACGTGCTGGTGTAGGACAGCCATGGTTGATTCAACAATTAATTGCGCAGGCAAAACAACTGCCCTACTCGCCACCTACAAATAAAATTGTCGGTGAATTATTTTTAGAACACATTTTAGGATTATGCGATTTACTTTATCAAGAAAAATTCGCCATTATCCAAGCGCGATCATTTGCAAAATATTACGCACGACAATTACAACATAAAAAAGATTTTCTAGAAGAATTTAATCAGTGCGTAACTTTAGATCATGCAACAAAAATCATTAAAAACTACTTTTAAAGGTTTAACCTTCCGAGTGTTTCACCGCTTGGTGGTTTTTTATGATAGATTCAAATGTTTGCATGCTATCGCCTTCTACTATTAAATAACGCGGCTGCGCCATATTATTTTCAGAGCGGCTTGCTGGGCGCCCGTCGATACTAAAAGCCATCTCATAACCTGCTTTTTGCGCAGCTTGCTCTAATTCATTATCATAAATACCAAAAGGCCATGCGAGTAAAGTAACAGGCGTGCCCATTTTTTGTTCTAATACCTTTTTGGATTTAACCAATTGTGTATCTAAATCTTTTTGAAAATCCGCCGGTAACATATTCTTTTTATCATGTTTAAAGTTTGGGTGCCAATAGGTATGCCCTTGAATATCAAACAAGCCTGTATTTTGTAGTTCTTTTAATTGCGCCCAAGTCATCGCATAAGAAGCATTAGAAATGGCTGAAGGATAAATGAATAAAGTAACGGGAATATTGTATTTGCGCACGATAGGCAACATATATTTATAAACGGATTCTTTACCATCATCGACAGTAATCACAACCGATTTTTCAGGAACAGAAGCGGTTTTGCCTTCTAAATAACTGACCAATTGTTTTAAGGGGATAACCGTATAGCCGTTATCTTTAATCCATTTTAATTGCGCTTCAAATTTAGTTGTGTCTTCAGTCATGCTGCCAGGCACGCTGGGATCAAAATTATGATACGTTAAAATAGGTGTGGCAGTTGTGTTATCAGAAAAAGCTGCAGGGGCAAAAAGACAAATGGTTAAAAATAAGGCAAATAATTTACGCATCATGCATCTCCTAAGTTAATGATGAGATTATAGTACATAATCAGTTTACGAAACTGTGCTCATTTGAACATGCAAGCATCGCGGGCGAAAGATTTTTCGCCCCTACGGATGTTGAGCTTTTCCAGATATGATGTTTTGCAGACTTTTTGGGACGTTTGAATCCCTATATTTTTGTTATCCACATATGATGAACACAAACCATCCGTAGGGGCGAAAAATCTTTCGCCCGCGATAATGAGAATTCCCATGCGTTACTATATTAATCTCGACCAAAACAAAAAACCCCGCAGTGCGGGGTTTGATTTTGTTTCAATGCATATTAGTCATAAAGTCTTTCTTCAGCAGGTTTCTTTTCTTTAAACGGTCTATTTTGTGGACCGTAAGGTTTTTTCGTTAAAGAAGGTTGCCTTGCTGCAGGTTTTGCATCAGAACGTGTTCTAGAAGCAGGTCTTGAATCTGAACGAGATCCTGTTCTTGCATCAAAACGCGAATCTGTATTGCCATTTGGAAAACGGCTTCTACCTTCAGGTCTTGCATCAGAACGTGGCGCAGTACTTCTATCAGAGAAACGGCTTCTACCTTCAGGTCTTGCATCAGAGCGTGGTGCAGCACTTCTATCAGAGAAATGACTTCTGCCTTCGGGTCTTGCATCAGAACGTGGTGCAGAACTTCTATCAGAGAAACGGCTTCTGCCTTCAGGTCTTGCATCAGAGCGTGGCGCAGCACTTCTATCAGAGAAACGACTTCTGCCTTCAGGTCTTGCATCAGAGCGTGGCGCAGCACTTCTATCAGAGAAACGACTTCTGCCTTCAGGTCTTGCATCCGAACGCGGTGCAGAACTTCTATCAGAAAAACGACTTCTTGAATCTGGGCGTGCATCTGATCTTGAATCAGCTCTTGAATCTGATCTGGAATCAGATCTGAAACTCGAACGTGGCGGACCATCAGAGAAACGACCGCGTGAACCTGCACCAGGACGTGCACCAAATCCAGGTCTTTGCCCTGAACGTGATGATTGTGGTCTGCTGCTATTATTATTGGTTGCGCGTTGCATGCTAGGTCCAGATTCATCGCCACCTAATAAACGTTCAATCGCACGCCAATATTTTTCATCTTCACGAGAAATAAAACATAAAGCTGAACCTTCAGCAAGACCGCGGGCTGTTCTGCCTATACGGTGAATGTAATCTTCAGGTGCTTGTGGTAAATCATAATTAATAACATGCTCAATATGTGGAATATCAAGACCACGTGCTGCCACATCGGTTGCTACTAATACGCGATATTTTTGATCGCGGAATTCTTTTAAGATACGTGTACGTTGATGTTGACGTAAATCACCATGCATAGCACCCGCACCCATTTTTTCGTTTAATTTTTTCGCTAATTGATCAACTTTACGTTTAGTTTTAGCAAAAATAATCACAGAACCCGTACGCAAATCTAATTCTTTTAACAAAGAAGCATATTTGCCATCTTCTGTTGTACGAATCACATCTTGCTTAATGCGTGCTAAAGGAGCATGTGTTGCGCCCACTTTAATACGCTGCGGATTGCTCATGAACTTTTCTGATAAAGATAAAATTCGTTTAGGCAACGTTGCAGAAAACATAAATGTTTGACGCTCTGTTGGCAGATGTTTAGCAATGGCTTCAAGTTGAATGCCAAAACCCATATCCAACATACGATCAGCTTCATCCAATACCAAAATGCGTGTATTTTTGAAGTTTAAGCTGCGACGATCGAGGTGATCATTAATACGCCCTGGCGTACCCACAATAATCCTGGGATTTTCTTTTAAGCGTAAAAACTGCTTTTGAATAGGCATACCACCGATTAAAAGGGCTGTTTTAATATCACGGCACTTATTCAATAATTGGTGTAAAACAGTAATGACTTGTTCAGCCAATTCCCTGGTCGGCGTCATTATTAATGCGCAGGCGTTTGGGTCTTCAATCAGCTTATTTATCAAAGGGATACTAAACGCGGCCGTTTTACCGGTCCCTGTTTGTGCAGAACCTAATATATCGTGCCCTTGCATGGCAATAGGAATGGCTTTAGCCTGGATTTCAGTAGGTTGAGCATAGTTCATCCGTACTAATGCTTCTTGCAAAGGTACAGGTAAGTTGAGGTCTTGAAATGTATTCATGGATCACTTATTTTTAGAGTAATATGGGATAGTATACTAACCATTACCCAAACACAAGCATTATTTGCTCAGATTAGTTTAAGAAATGTACAGTTGTCTATTGGGTGGCTATTTAATAAAAGCTTTATAATCAAACGCTTATCTTATAAGCCTGTCATTAAGATACCATTATCGTATTAGAAAGTAAATCTTTATCTATTGGATGAGCATAGGCCTTATCTAATACATAAGGTTTACCGATATCTTCTAGTAAAACACAGTAAATTTCGTTGTTAAGGTTCTTCTTATCTAATTTAAAATAAGTCATTAATTCTTCTAGGTTTATTGATTCAGGAATACGCAGGGGTACATTATAAGTGCACAGTATTTGGGCAATTTTATCACTGAGTTGTGGAGCTAATAAACCTAACTGCGCAGAAATAGCACTTTCAATAATCATCCCTATGGCTACGGCTTCACCGTGGCGAATTTGGTAGTTACTGGCCGCCTCCAAAGCATGCCCTACCGTATGGCCAAAATTGAGTAATTTGCGCATATTTTTTTCTTCAGGATCTTGCTCGACGATTTTACGTTTGATATCGCAACTGCGATAAATCATGTCTTGTAGATATTGTTTGTTATGAATTGATAATGGATTTGCAGCAAGTTCTTCGAATAATTTTTTATCAGCAATAATAGCGTGTTTAATCAGCTCAACAACGCCATTATTGAATTCTTCTTTGGGTAAGGTGAGTAAAAAATCAACATCAATATAAACCCGTATCGGTTGCGTAAAAGTACCGATGAGATTTTTACCATGAGGTGTATTAATGCCCGTTTTTCCGCCTATGCTAGCATCAACCATCGCAAGTAAAGTTGTTGGAATATAAATAACAGGAATACCACGACAATAAGTTGCGGCAACAAATCCTGCAACATCAGTTACAATACCGCCGCCTAATGCAATAATACAGGTATCGCGCATGCATTGTTGCGCAAGCATTTGATCTTCAATCAGTGCTTTAGTTTCGCGAGTTTTATGATTTTCACCGGCGGGGAAACTTAATAAAAAAACCGGCAAACCTGTTTGCGCTAATAGGTTTTTTATTTTTTCGCCATAGAGTGCATTCACATTATCATCAGTAATAATAACAATTTTGCTAGCCAATTTTTTACAATAATCAGGCAGCGCCATATTATTTAATAAATTTGGAATGAAATCGATGACGTACTTATGTTGCGTATTGATTTGTAATTGCATGATTTTACCTTTTATAACTGCGCGCTGCGGTTGCGTAATAAAGCATCGACTAATACGAGTGCGCACATGGCTTCCACAATCGGAACTGCACGAATAGCGACACAAGGATCATGTCTTGCATTTTCGGGTAATTTAAAAGTTGCAGCATTACCTGATAAATCAACAGTTTGTTGCGTTTTTTTAATGCTAGAAGTAGGTTTAAATGCAACACGCCCTAATAAAGGCATGCCAGTAGATATTCCACCTAATGTACCACCCGCACGATTGGTTTGTGTGCGTACGCCATTATCATTAACGAACGCATCATTATGTGTTGAACCTTGCATACTCGCTGCAGCAAAACCTTCGCCAATTTCAAAACCTTTTGTTGCTGGCAATCCTAACATGGCTTTTGCTAAATTAGCTTCTAATTTTTCATAAACTGGATCGCCTAAACCTGCAGGTAAATTATCAACTCGAAATTCAATCACGCCACCTAAAGAATCACCCTCTTCACTGGCTTTTTGAATAGCAGCACGCATGCGCTCGCAGGCATCTTGATCTGGACAAAATAAGGGGCTATTTAATGTTGTGGTTTGTAAATCTTGAATCGATTCAGGAATTTGTTTTGCACTCACATCACCCACCGCTTTAATATAGCCAGCAATTTGCACGCCAAAATAATTTAAGATTTTTGTAGCAATTGCGCCTGCTGCTACACGGCAAGCAGTTTCACGTGCAGACGCCCGACCGCCGCCACGATAATCAAATATGCCGTATTTTTCAATGTAAGTATAATTGGCATGTCCTGGGCGTAATAAATTTTTTATCGAAGCGTATTGTGAAGAGTCTGCATCTTTATTATGAATAATAATGGAGATAGGCGTGCCGGTAGTTTTACCTTCAAAAACGCCAGAATAAATTTGGGCATTATCTGTTTCAACGCGAGGTGTTGTATAAGCTCTGCCTGGCGCACGTCGTGCCAATACGGTATTAATTTCATCTTCATTGATTTCTAATCCTGCAGGGCATCCGTCAATGACCACACCAATCGCTTTTCCATGAGATTCACCCCAAGTGGTGATTCTGAAAATATCACCAAAAGAATTACTCGCCATTTATTATCTCCTTTGCAATTTGTTCAGGGCGTTTGCCATCGACATCTATAATGCGATCAGCGATTTTTTCATAAATTTGATAACGTGCTTGATACACTTTTTCAAAAGAATCATCGGGCGATTCTTTATCAATAAATCCTGGGACACGACTTTGATTCATCCGCCCCTTTAATATTTTTTTGCTGGCTCTAAGATAAATAATTTGTCCGATTTCATGTAGATGTTTAATATTCGCGTCGCTTAATACACTGCCGCCGCCCAAGGCAATCACACGGCCATCTAATTTTTCGAGTTTTAAAATGATATCAGATTCTATTTGCCTGAAAATTTCTTGCCCATGTTTTGTGTAAATGTCAGCAGCACCTAACACTTCATTGTTTTCTCTTCGGTAATATTCTTCTAGCAAAGCATCTGTGTCATCGAAACGATAATGTAAATCGCGTGCTAGAATTTTGCCTACCGTTGTTTTCCCGCTATTTTTAAAACCACATAAGATGATATTCATTCAATACTCACTTGTGCTTGTAATGCTGTCATATCGGCGAAAAAATTAGGATAGCTTTTTTTAACCCATTCCACGCCTTCAACTTTAGATTCACCTTGCGCAGCTAAAGCTGCAACAACGCAGGACATGACAATACGGTGATCGTGGTGTGATTCTAAATGTGCGCCCTTTAGATTGGATGATTTAATTTCTAAACCTTCTGGATGTTCGGTAATTTTGGCACCCATTTTTTTTAATTCTTGGGTGATGGCATTTAAGCGATCACATTCTTTTTCTCGCGCAATTTTCGCACCTTCAATAATAGTCATGCCTTTAGCATAACAAGCTACAACCGCTAATATCGGTACAGCATCTATCATATCGTTGACATCTATCGTTATGCCGTTTAAATCAGATGATTTATGAATGTGTAAACTGCGTTCGGATTCATTAATCGTAATATTTGCGCCCATTTGTTGTAAGCAGGCAATTATTTTCTTATCGCCTTGCACATCTGACATGTCCACATTATGAATGGTAATTTCAGACTGGGTAATAATTGCAGCAACAATGGGAAATGCTAAAGAGCTAAAATCTCCAGGCACTTGATAATCAAACGCATCAAGTTTGCTGTTTCCCGCTATTGTATAACGATTATAATTTTCATTTTTATAAACAATGCCTAAACGATCAAACCAATTAAGCGTTAAATCGATCCATGGTTTTTCACCGGGATCTGTTACTGAAATTTCACTAGCCCCATTTGCAAAAGCACAAGCAATCAATAAAGCTGAAACGGGCTGTGAATCTTGTCCTTGTAATTGCGTTTTGCCAGGTTTAAGTGGTCCTTTAACAATTAAAGGCGCATGACCATCATTTTTTGTTGAAACACAAAATACATTTAATTGTGATAAACCGTCTATTAAAGGTTGCGCAGGTCGGTTAAAGCGAATAGATTCATCTCCGGTAAATACAACATAATTTTTAAGCAAGGCAGCGATTGCAGCAACAAATCGCAACACTTGTCCTGAGTTACCGCAATCGATAATATTATCAGGATTTTTTATAAAACCTGAATTACCGGTAATAAAAATTGTTTTTTCTTTTTGAGTGATTTGCGCGCCCAATTGGTTGCACGCATTGATCATGGCTGTAGCATCAGGCGATGGTAAATAATTTTCTATTGTGCTTTTCCCTTTTGAAAGCGAGGCAAATAAAATGGCACGTAAAGTATGTGACTTTGAAGGTGAAGCTGTAATGCTTCCTTGCAAACCAGAAGGTATAACTTTAAATAACGACATATAATTACCTTATAAAATTGCAACCGGATAAGATCCTAAGACCGTGACCATTCCTGCCCCGCCTTCTAATCTTTTCAAAGCCTTTTTAACATTTTCATCTTCTTGATGGCCTTCAATGTCAATAAAAAAGACGTAACGCCAATTGCGGCTTTTAAAAGGTCGCGAAGTAATAGCCGTTAAATTAATACCATTTTCATGAAAGGGTAAAATTAATTCAATTAACGCACCCGGCGTATGAGGTGTTGCGAATATTAATGAAGTTTTATCAGAACCGCTAGGTCTTACTTTTTGTTTACCAATAACAATAAAACGCGTTGCATTATGTTTATCGGTTTCAATATTCGCATGGACAATATTCAGATTATAAATATTGGCGGCTAATTCACCTGCGATACACGCAGCACCTTTTTCTGTTTGTGCCAGTGCAGCGCCGGCCGCATTACTTTTTACTGGAATACGTTGCACATTGGGTAAATGTGTGTTCAGCCATTCTTTGCATTGTTCAAAGGAATGAGAATGTGAGTACACACGATCAATGGGTAAAGTGTCATCTTTACTTCTTAATAAATTTTGATGAACCGGCAAAATATGTTCACCGCAAATAAATAAATTGGAATTAATAATTAAGTCTAAGGCAGGATTAACAACACCTGCTATGGAATTTTCAAAGGGTATTAAACCATAATGCGCTTCACCGCTTTCAACAGTGGCAAATACTTCTTCGAGCGTATCTTGTGGGAGAATATCTATTTGATGTCCAAAATGACGTAATGCGCAGGCATGTGAAAATGTTCCTATTGGTCCTAGAAATGCAATTTTTTGTTGTTGCTGCAAAGCCAAACAGACTCGCATAATTTCTTGAAAAATATGCCCAACATCTTCTTTGTTCAATACACCGTGATAATCTTGCATAATGCGACGCAATATTTCCGCTTCACGCTCTGGGCGATAATATTCTGGCGCATCTAAATTTGCTTTAATTTTTGAAACTTCAACCGCTAAATTAGCTCTATCATTAATCAGATCGCAAATGCGTTGATCCACGGTATCGATTTTTTCACGTATCTCTTTTAGTTGGTCATGCGCGCTCATAGTGCCGCCCTTCTTGCTTTCACAGCATCAGCAAGTTGATGTAAAACAGGCAATGTACTCTCCCAATCTATGCATGCATCTGTGATGCTTTGCCCGTAGACTAATTTATCTTTTTCTATCAAAGCTTGATGACCTGCAACTAAATTGCTTTCTATCATAAGGCCACAAATATCTTTCGAACCTTGCGCCACTTGCTTTGCAATATCTGCTGCAACTAATGATTGCTTATTATGATCTTTTTGACTATTACCATGACTGCAATCAATCATAATACGTTGTTTTAGATTATTTTCTGCAAGTAGTTTTGCTGTTTGTGCAATATGTGCTGCATCATAATTAGGACCGGTAGTTGAGCCACGTAAAATAACATGGGTATCAGTATTACCTTTTGTGCCTACAATAACGGGCACACCTAATTTACTCACGCTTAAAAAATGATGTGAACCTTGGCTTGAACGCATGGCATCGATGGCAATTTTAATATTACCGTCCGTACCATTTTTAAAACCTACGGGCATGGACAAACCCGATGCTAATTCACGATGCACTTGGCTTTCAGTGGTACGTGCACCAATAGCGCCCCACGATACAACATCACTGATATATTGTGGAATAATTACGTCCAAAAACTCAGTACCTACGGGTAAGCCCATTTGGGTTAAATCAATTAATAATTTTCTTGCTTTGGCTAAGCCTAAATTAATATCAAAACTATTATCTAAATGTGGATCGTTAATTAAACCTTTCCAACCCACGGTCGTGCGTGGCTTTTCAAAATATACGCGCATGATAATATGTAATTCATTTTTAAAATCCGCGCGCGCTTTTGCTAATTTTTCACCGTAAGAGATAGCTGCATCCACATCGTGGATAGAGCATGGGCCTACGACAACCATCAAACGATCATCTAAACCGTGAATAATATCGCTAGCTGCTTGACGGTACTCAATGATTTCTTTGGCCGCGTCTAGTTTTAAAGGATATTGCGATATCAATAAAGCGGGCGAAGGAATGGGCTCTAAATGACTAATCCGAATATCATCTGTCGTTAACATTATTTATTTCCTAAAGGGTTAATTGAAGTTGCCAATTTCGTAAGATCATCAGCAGAAATTCCAGATTCGATGGCTTGAATAAAATAAGAACCGACTACAAATCCATCGGCCATAGAAATCGCGGCGCTGCTTGCAGTTCTATCTGCAATACCAAAACCAATGATGACAGGCATATCGGTTATTTTTTTTATTTGCGCTAATTTTTCTTTTACATCTGAAGGTAAATCTTTTCTCACGCCAGTTGTGCCTTTTTGACAGGCATAATATAAAAAGCCGCGTCCTTGTTTTGCAAGTTCTTGTAAACGCTCTGGAGTTGTTGTCGGTGCAATGACGGCAATAGGCGCTAAATCCAATTCTGCACAAGTTTTTAAATGATCGTCAGCCTCAAAAAAAGGTAAATCAACCACTAAAACTCCATCAACACCTGCTTGTTTTGCTTGCTGCAAAACATTCGGTTTTAATATGGGATTATAATAAGTAAATAAAACAATCGGGATTTCACTCTCGATGCGTATGTTTTTAATTAAATTAAATACATCATTTAGCGTCGTATGTGCATCTAGTGCCCGTTGCATAGCGCGCTGAATAACAACACCATCAGCAATGGGATCAGAAAATGGCACACCAATTTCTAATAAATTAACACCGCCTTTAATTAAGGCGCGTATCATGGTGATATCACTATCCCCTGCTGTAACATACGCTGCAAACACTTTGCCTTGATTAAATGCATTTTGAATTCTATTCATTTAAACATCCAATAATTTTTTTTCAAACAACTGCGGTAAATCTTTATCACCTCTGCCGGATAAATTAATCACAACATTAAATGATTTAGGCCAATCTTTGGCAATTTTACAAACATGCGCCAAGGCATGGGAAGATTCTAAAGCTGGAATAATGCCTTGGGTTTTAGCCAATAATTTAAATGCAGCAATCACTTCCTGATCTTGAACAGATGCGTAACTCACGCGTTTACTTTCATGTAAATCCGCATGCGCAGGCCCAACCATTGGATAATCTAAGCCAGCAGAAATAGAATGCGTATCGGCAACTTGATTATTTTCATCTTGCAATAAATAACTGTAACATCCGTGAATAATGCCAGGACTACCACTTAAAAACCGTGCGGCATGCTCTCCGGTTTTATTACCTGTACCGCCTGCTTCTACACCAATTAATGCAACGATAGGATTATCTAAAAAAGCTGAAAAAATGCCAATGGCGTTTGATCCGCCACCTACACAGGCAATCACGCAATCGGGGTCTTTTCCAAAACGTTCATGACATTGTGCTTTGGTTTCCGTGCCTATGACTTGTTGAAAATGCCCTACCATTTGTGGATAAGGATAAGGACCTAATGCCGATCCTAAACAATAATGGCTATCAGCAAAACTTTCTGCCCAGTCACGTAGCGCTTCATTAACGGCATCTTTTAAAGTTTTGCTGCCGTTTTCAACGCTTACTACTTGTGCACCTAGTAATTTCATGCGTGCAACATTCGGTCCTTGGCGCGCAATATCAACAGCGCCCATATAAATAACGCATGTTAAACCTAATAATGCGCAAGCTGTTGCCGTTGCAACGCCGTGCTGACCAGCACCGGTTTCCGCAATAATACGGGTTTTACCCATTTTTCTTGCCAATAAACATTGGCCAACGGCATTATTAAATTTATGTGCGCCTGTATGTAACATATCTTCGCGTTTTAAAAATATACGCGGGCCATCAATGGCTTCGCTAAAACGTTGCACTTCTGTTAAAGGTGTTGGACGTCCTGCATAAGTTGTTAATATATAATTTAATTCTTTGTTAAAAGTTTCATCATGTTTAATTTTTAAAAATTGCTCTTCAAGTTCTTGAATCGGTGCAATTAATAATTCTGGCAAAAACTGCCCGCCAAATTTTCCGTAGTAATGTGTTTTGTTATGCATGCTGTACCTGCTTTATGAATGCTTGAATAAGGGCTTCTGATTTTAGACCGCGTGATGATTCGACACCACTTGAAACATCGACACCAAAAGGTTTCACAATTTTAATGGCCTCAATCACATTTTGTGCATTTAAGCCACCTGCTAAAAAAATCCGCATATTGTTAAAAGGTTTTATTGAAGACCAATCAATTTTTTGTCCTGTTCCGGGCTGCGGGCTATCAAATAATAAATAATCTTCATTAGTGCGCGCTTCTGGTACTTGTTCATGAACAACATAAATTTTATGAATATTCACTGGTAGATAAGGTGCGGCTGCTCTGGCTTTATCACCATGCAATTGCACATGATCAATTTCAGCTTGTGCACATAAGTTAGTGATGACATCTTTGTCTGCATCCACAAATACAGCAACAGGAATAATTCCGGCTTCTTTTGCAGCTTTGGCAATTAAATAGGCATCATCAAATTCGACATAACGAGGCGATTCTGGGTGCAAAACAATACCAATAAATTGCGCGCCTGCTTTAGCACAAAAACGGGCCATTTCCGGTGTTTTAATTCCGCAGATTTTAACGGCTACGTTCATGCTGATCCTCACGCATCGCGTTAATTAATTTTTTAGGATCTTTAGCTTTGACTAAAGCTTCACCGACAAGTAGCGCATTAAATCCTGCAGCAAACAAATCATGTGCAGTTTGTGCATCATGAATACCCGATTCTGAAACTGCAATAATGGGTTTGGGCATAAACTCGATTAAATCATAAGAAGTGTTGATATCCACTTCCAATGTGCGTAAATTGCGATTGTTAATACCTATCACTTTAGCATCAGTATCCAGTGCTAATTCTAATTCTTCTTCTGTGTGCACTTCTAACAAAACTTCCAAACCTAAATAGTGTGCATAATCAATCAGCTCTTGCGTTTTATCTTCGGTTACAGCCACAATAATTAAAACGGCGTCCGCGCCATATTGTGCAGCTTGTGCAATTTGAATTTCATCAATAATAAATTCTTTACGTAAAATAACGACAGGTGTATCTTGTAAAGCTGCGCTTACTTTTTGCAAATCATCTACCGAGCCATTAAAAAAAACCGAGTCGGTTAACACTGAAATGGCTGCAACGCCAGCTTGTTGGTATTTTTGCGCAAGTGCAACTGGATCAGCGATCTGTGCCAACTCCCCTTTTGCAGGCGAAGCACGTTTAATTTCAGCAATAATGGCAGGCGCTTGGCTTAATGCTTTTTTTAGCGATTTAATTTTGCGCGTTCCTAATTTCCCGCGCATGTATTGTGCCAATACACCATCTGGATTTTTTAAAACCGATTCTTTTAATTCAGCTACTTCTAGCTCTTTTTGTGCGATTATTTTTTTTAAAGTATCATGCATGAATAAATCTCTCTAATGTCTGTTTCGCATGACCGTTCGCAATATTTTCACGCACAATGTTCATGCCTTCTAAAATGTTTGAAGCTTTACCATAAATATAAACCGCAGCACCCGCATTTAATATGGCAGTATTAGCCAAATGGCTAGGCTTATTGCTGATAATCTCTTCTAGCAATAATGCATTTTGCGCAGCACTGCCTCCGATTAAATCATTCAATTGGCAAATGGGCAAGCCTAATTCGCTCGGATCTAAACGGTATTTTTTTTGCGTATGTCCAGTGATTTCAATCACATCACAAGGGCCTAAACAATTGAGTTCATCCAAACCACTACCATGAACAACCATCCCACGCTCAACACCTAATTGCACAAGAATATCAGCCATTAAGCTTTGTATTTGCAAATCAAATACGCCCAGTAACATAAATTGGGCTTGACCAGGATTGAGTAAAGGTCCAAGTAAGTTTAAAAATGTTGGCACTTTCAATGCGTTACGTATGGGTTTTAAACTTAAAAGTAAAGGGTGGAAAACTGGAGCAAAACAAAAACCTATGCCTTGTGACTTCACGCAATCTGCAACTTGCTCGGGTGTTTTTTCCAGTGTTAAACCTAATGCTTGCAAAACATCTGCAGAACCTGCTTGCGAGGAAACTGCCCGATTCCCATGTTTTAAAATCGGCACACCACAGCTTGCGGCTAAAATACTCGCTGTTGTAGAAATATTCGCAGTATTGGCTTGATCGCCACCGGTTCCGACTATATCCATCACAGGGAAATCTAAGTGAACATTGCGTTGATGCTTTTGCATTTGTTTTACAAAAGCTGAAATCTCGCTGGCTTTTTCGCCTTTAGCGCGCATCAATACTAAAAACGCAGCGATTTGTTCTGGATTTTCAAGAGATAAAATAGTCTCCAGCGCCTGCTGACATTCTTGCGTCGTTAAATCTTCACGTTTAATAAGTTTTTTAATAACAGCGGTTAACATGATTTAACCTTGGCTATTTTTAAAAATTCGCTGATTAAATCATAACCTTCTGGCGTTAATATAGATTCTGGATGAAACTGTACGCCAAATGTTAAATGTTGTTTATGTGCAAGACCCATGATCATGCCCGATTGCGTTTGTGCTGTAACATCTAATACTGCGGGAAAACTCGCAGGTTCAGCAACCAAGGAATGATAACGCCCAGCTAAAAATGGCATAGGCATATGTGCAAAAATACCTTGATGTTGATGAAACACAGGACTGGCTTTGCCATGCACAATTTCATTAGCTTGAATAACCTTGCCGCCAAAAGCATGAACTATCGCTTGGTGGCCAAGACATACGCCTAAAATAGGAATCTGTCCGGAAAAGTTTTTGATAATATCGATACAAATCCCAGCTTCTGTTGGATGCCCAGGACCTGGCGATAAAATGATCGCTTGGGGTTGCAGTTGTTTAATTTTATCCAAATCAATTTTATCATTGCGCACAACCTGAACAGTATTATCGTATTGCGCAATCATTTGATACAAATTATAAGTAAAACTGTCGTAATTATCGATCAATAAAATC
The DNA here is from genome assembly GCA_041660525.1 of Legionellales bacterium. GTDB lineage: Bacteria > Pseudomonadota > Gammaproteobacteria > JABCZS01 > JABCZS01 > JABCZS01. The sequence goes on from JBAZWD010000003.1 coordinate 30,143, forward strand.
ATATTAAACCTCGTTGCGCATAAGCAATGGCTTCTAAGACTGCACGCGCTTTATGACGTGTTTCATCCGCTTCTTTTTGCAAATCTGAATCATACACAATGCCAGCACCTGCGCTTACATAAGCCGTATTATCTTTTAAAATAGCCATACGTATTGCGATGCAACTATCAAAATCCCCTTGCGCATCTAAAAAGCCTATCATGCCACCGTAAAGTTGGCGACGTTGTCCTTCTAGATCATCAATAATTTGCATGGCACGAATTTTCGGTGCACCGCTTAAAGTGCCTGCCGGAAATGAAGTACGCAATGCATCGAACACATCAAAACCATCCGCAAGCGGCGCTTCTATTGTTGAGGAAATATGCATCACATGTGAAAAATTTTGAATTTGTTTTAATGCGCTCACCCTAACTGTGCCCGGTTTTGCAACAGATCCAATATCATTACGTGCTAAATCAACCAACATCATATGTTCAGAAACTTCTTTAACATCCGCCAATAAGTCTGCGGCTTGTATCGCATCATCATAACCTTCACCGCGTGGGCGTGTTCCTGCCAACGGACAAGATTGCACAATATTCTTGGTCACACTGATCATTTTTTCAGGCGATGCACCGCAAATAATGGCATCATCGATATCTAAATAAAACATATAAGGCGATGGATTACGATAACGCAAAACCCTATAAATATCAAATGGTTTAGCGGTATAGTTCATTTTAAATGTACGCGCTAAAACAATTTGAAACGCATCGCCCTTTTGAATATGCGCTTGCGCTTTTTTGGCCGCAGCAATATAGGCTTCATCATCGGTCTGGGCAATAACTTCAGCTATATCCTCATTATTTTGGTTGAAAAATTTTTCAACACTAAAATTTAATTTTCTAGAAAAATAATGCAATCTGTCGCGCGCATCTTGATAAATTTTCTCTAAATTATCACTGTTAATTTCAACCACAGTTGCCAGGGTAACATGCTCTGTTTTTTGATCAAAAATGACATGATCGCGATAAGATTTAAACAAAATATCCGGAAAATCTGTAAGATTATTTTCATGCTGCAAAGTTTCTTCAAATAAACGCGCGGCATCATAAGCATAAAAACCCACTATTCCACCCACAAAACCAGGTAGAGGAATGGATGAAACCGCCAGCCTACTTTGATAAAAATCCCGCAAAGCCGTTAATACATCTGAATCTAAAACTTGAGTGCCTTGTTCATCTTGAATTTCGATATGCTTATCTTTAATTTTAATCTGCGCCAAAGGCGTAAAACCTAAAAAAGAATAACGCCCGGCATTTTTTTCTTTAGGACTTGACTCTAATAAACTAGCGCCTTTCATATGCGCGGACAATGCTTGATACGTTTGAACCGGCGTCATCTGATCGCCCAAGATTTCTTTAAATACAGTGATGCGCCGATGCTTTTTTGCAAGCTGTAAAAATTCTTCATAAGTTAATTCATTAAACATCACTAATACCTTGTAATAAAAGCATTTTTAGTTCTTCATCAATTAATTTAACACTATTGGAACCACGGGTGATTTTGGCGATACTGACATGTAAATCCCGCGCCATTTCCCTTTGGGTTTTCTCACCCTTGAGCAATTCTTTAATAATCAAATAGCGCATCGCAACAGCCTGCTGCTCTTCCTGGGTTAATTGTAAGCGCATTAATTTGTCTAATGCAGTCACAGACTTAGCCTTTAAACAGAGCTTTAAAAAGCCGTCCCAGCCGGTTTGTTCGCTGTATGATTCCATAGCTTACCTAATGTTTATTGTACTGTTGTAATGGTATAGCATTACAACAATAAAATCAAATTATTTTTTATAAGCCATAAAAAAACCAGTCTTACTTTGCAATAAGACTGGTTTCAAGCCAAAAACACAGTTGAGTTTTAAAAACTAAGCAAATTCCTCGACCTTTTCAATCGGAGCAGATGCGCTCTTTGTGCTCGCGACTTTATCAAGCCATTTGCCAAGAGACACTTTTAATTGCGCCAAAATTTGTGGATCTTTGAATGTGTTTGTTAGTAATGCATTGCCTTGGACAGCTGCTACGAATTGTACAGCTAAGCCACGTGATGCATCGCCCATACCTAGACCATTAAACTGTTTTTCAGTCCATAACATGGTGTCATTCAACAATTTTGCTGCTGCATCTGCTAATGGGCCACCTTGTTTAGCCAATTCTTGGCATAAACCACCTACTGGGCAACCACTTTTAGAAGTTTCTTCAGCATTGTCCACTTCAAATTGAACATAAGCCAATAAACGATCTTTAACATTCGGTGCTTTTTCAAAAACTTGTAGCGCTTCATGTAATTCGCGTCCACGGTTAGTAATAACCGCTTCACCAATGGCTTCTTTGGTTTTAAAGTAATAATAAACGTTACCTAATGGCACATCTGCTTCTTGAGCGATGTCGGCCAATGTAGTTAAATTGAATCCTTGTCTGTGGATCAAGGCTTTTGCTGCGTCAACTAAACGAACGCGTTTATCTGTTTTTCTTGGCATAATATTTTCCATTCTTGTTTAAATTTAAAACTCACTACTTTCGTAGCACCTTCCCTTTGTAGAGTGTTTGAGACATTGTAAGCTAGCATTAAAACAAATGCAAGCTTTTTAGCTCAAAACCCCCATTCTTAGTCTCCTACAATCCGGTTCTTGGCAGATTATGGGATTCTTTAATCTCATAGTCAGCGAGTTAATATAAATACCATAGTCAAAAAGGTAACACAATCAGGGAATCCTGGTAATTTCTGTGAGCATATGCTTACAAATATTTTATATATGCTTATTATTCAGTTGGTTATGAAATAACTGAGCAATTTTAAGTCAATTATTTATGCGCTTTAAGCAAATTATTTGAGTTTTTAGCCCGCTGGGATTAGAATCAGTGTTTAATCAGGATATCTTATGTCAATACTCGATACATGCCAATTGCATGAGTTTATTAACGATCTCCCGGTCATGCTTATCTGGGTCGATAAACAGCTCAATATCACAGAATTGAACATGATGGCCAAACACCTTTTGGTCGAAAACCACGAAAATGTCTGTGGTCAGCCTTTACTGACGGTATTCCCTGCCCTTAAAACACATCAAAATAGTATTTTACAGGTCTTAAGCAAACAAGAAAAGTTATGCTTAAGCCAACAGCAGCTCGAATACAATAGCCGCACTCATCCTTGCTACGTCACCTTATATCCTTTATTAGAACAAGCCGGCTTGTTGATTAAAATAGAAGACTTGTCACATCAAACTTTATTAGATGATATGGTCATTCAATCGGAAAAAATGATCACTATCGGTGGTCTAGCTGCAGGCATGGCGCACGAGATTAAAAATCCTCTGGGGATTATTCTACAGAACATTCAAAATATTTTATGCCGCTTAGATAAAAACTCTGAAAAAAATAAAGGCCTTGCGCAAGAATTGCAAATTTCTTTAGATACGGTTAATCAATATTTAGAGCAAAGACAAATTTTGAAGTTTATGGACAATATTCGCATCGCCATAGACAGAGCATTGCAAATTATTGCCACCATGTTAAATTTTGGCACGCAAAATCCCATCAATATGAAAGAAGAAAATATTGTTACGCTCATTGATAATGCTTTGAGTTTTGCTGAGCAAGATTATGACTTATTACATACTAGCGATATTGCAAAAATAAAAATTGTCCGTGAATTTAAAGAGCCTGTTTTAACAGCGAAATGCTCCAGCACACAAATTACCCAAGTTTTATTTAATCTCATTAAAAATGGTATGCAAGCATTACATGGTTTACCACATCCTGAATTAACTATTAGTGCTTATGAAGAAGATAACCATATCATTGTTAAAGTGAGCGATAATGGCTTGGGTATTCCTGCGCATTTATTACCGAATTTATTTAAACCTTTCTTTACAACTAAATCAAAAGAACAAGGCACAGGTTTGGGTTTAGCTGTTTCGCATTATATTATCAATGAAAATCATCACGGCAGTTTGTCTGCAGAAAATCCTGCGCAAGGTGGCGCTTGTTTTAAGATTTTTTTACAGGTAAATTCAGGCTAGAGCTTGTATCAACAGAAGAACATGCTGCTGATGGGTTGGTTGATTCTTTTTGCAATGGATCAAAGCTTAAATTTATAACTGCTGAATTTTCGCTATTGTTTTGTGCTTTACGCTTTGCGATAGCAGCCATCATATTCATCTTCAATGAAAAACCCAATTCTTTATTCACTACATTAACTACATGTTCTTTACTAGTACATTTGCCAGAATTACCATGTCCATCTAACACATAGGATAATAATGCAATATTATTTAGCGACTCATGAGATAAACGCAGTGCACTAATGGTTTCGTTATCGCAAAAATTTTCATCTAAGCAATAAGCCTGGTATAACAGTTCATCCATAAAATCGAAATCGTTAACAGGACTAAGATTTTTTTTGGCACATTCTGCAATTGCATCACTGGTCAGTAATTCTGAGATGCCATCTGTAGCTGCACATAAAAGTAAATTGCCTTCTGGCAATTCATATAGTTTAATTTCAGGGATAGATGAATAACCACCTAATGTTTGTATTGCATAATCACCAAATCCACGGGTGACACCGACATCATGCATCTTATTGTTAACATCAAGATATAATAAAGATTGATTGAAACTACATAACAACGCGTGGATGCATTCAATTGCTGCCTCTCTTGTTAAGTTTGCGTTGTTTAATAATTCATCTATATGTTTATTCAGATTTGGGAATCCGGCGTCGCCACTGACTTCATCTTTTAATTGAGTTATTTTTTTTTGCACATATCGAGCCATAGCATGTTTATTCATCAGTGGGTTAGACCTAATTAACATTGCCAGCTGTCGAATATCATTCACAATTTTATCATTATCTGGAGTGCTTTTTAAAATGACTTTAAGTACTCGTTCTTCTTCTTCTGGATTATTAAAACCGTGAGTATTAGCAAGTGAACTGCATTCACCATCTTCTGTGATTGCAAAAAGAACTGAATCACCCATTTGCATAGTCATTGCATATTTTTTGTTATCATGAGTAAAAATAAAAAACCCCGACAATGTGCAACCTGAATATACGATTTCCTTGTTTTTTTGCCGCTCATGAATACTTTCAGCTAGTTCCTTAATGGTTTGTTGTATCACAGCTTCTATTTCGTCAAAAGTTAACGTATCATCAAATGGCACAGTAAGAAAACGTGATTTATCTTCTTGATTCTCCTTAGACCTAACACCCGGGTGTTGCGACATTTTTATCGAAAAACCATTCCGCTTGAGTGTAAGGCGTTTAATTTTTTCATTAAATCGCTCTCTTAATTGCTGAGCAGTTATTTGATATTTATTGCAAAGTTCGGTTTCCGAGGACTGTGCTTTAAAAGTTTCCCAAGGTTGTACATTTGCATTTTGAATTGGAATAATATCTATCATAGTATTTTGAAAAGTACTAGAGCTATTAGCATTTGTAAAGGGTTAAAATGTTAGGCATTTATTAAGATTACGCCTTAAATAGTTCTGCTACTGTGTAAAAAGACCCGGCAACAACTAATGTATCTTGCGTGTTTGCGGCATAAATTGCTTCAGAGTAAGCAGTAGGTAAATCCTTTGCATAATGCACATGTTTAATTTCTAATTCATCTAAAACTGATTTTAATTGCTCAAGACTAGCTGCGCGTGGGCTGTTGATCGGTGCAACATACCATTCATCTACGCAGTTTTTAATTTCGTTAAAACCATTTAATAAATCTTTATCTTTAAACATGCTAATAACCAATAAAATTTTTCCAGATTGGCGTTCAATGTGTAAACGCTGCGCCAGTTTTTTTAATCCTGCCGGGTTGTGCGCCACATCAAAAATTTGTTTACATTTATTGAAAATGACTTGTTGACGGCCTGGTAATTTGCATTGCTTTAAACCTTGCTCTATCTGTTCTTTGCTAACAGGTAGAATGTTTTGTAATTGCATCACTGCCGTGACTGCAGTGCGCATGTTTTCTGGCAGTAAGTCATTAGTTGGTAAATCAAAATATTCAGACTGAATAAATTGCGCGCCTTGGTTATCTGCGGTTTCTTTTAAAATTTTCGGTGGATTTTGATCGCCGCATACAATAGGAATATTTTTTCTGAAAATTCCGGCTTTTTCTTTAGCAATGGCTTCACGGGTAGAACCTAAGCGGTCGGTGTGATCCAAGTCTACATTGGTAATAACAGCAACATTGGGTTCAATCACATTCACAGCATCCATGCGCCCGCCTAAACCTACTTCCAAAATAATAATATCCAGTTTGGTTTGTTTAAATATCCAAAAAGCAGCTAAGGTAATAATTTCAAAATAAGTTAAATTAAATTTTTGTGAAGTTGCGTAAACGGCTGCGAATGCAGCGCATAAAGTTTCATCATCTACCGATTCAGTATTTAATTTAACACGCTCATTAAATTTAAATAAATGCGGGGATATGGTACTTGCTGTTTTATAACCTGCAGCGCGATAAATATTTTCGATAGCACAAACTGTAGAGCCTTTACCATTGGTCCCACCTACTGTGATAACGGGAGCATTAAGCGAAATTAAATCAAGAGCAGCAACTGCTTGTTGCATGCGCGTTAAACTTAAATCAATATATAAGGGATTTGTTTGCTCTAATAAATCTAACCATTCGGGCAAGTTATTAGGAAGCATTTATGCCACGTTTTGGTGCATAAATTTTTGGGTGATGGCACTAATACGATCGCGCAATTGACGTCTGTCGATTACTTGATCTAAAAATCCATGTTCTAGCAAAAATTCACTTTGCTGAAAACCTGCAGGCAACGTTTCGCGTACAGTTTGTTCAATAACGCGTGGGCCGGCAAAACCTATCATCGCATGAGGTTCAGCAATATTAACATCGCCTAACATTGCTAAACTTGCAGATACACCGCCATAAGTTGGATCAGTCATCACTGAAATAAATGGTAAACCTGCGTCTGCTAATTTTCCTAAAGCTGCACTGGTTTTTGCCATTTGCATTAAAGAAAATACAGATTCTTGCATACGCGCCCCGCCGCTGGTGGCAAAGCAAACTAAAGCACAATTTTTAGTAATCGCCGCGTTAACGGCCATAACGAATTTTTCACCCACAACAGCGCCCATAGAGCCACCAATAAAATTAAATTCAAACGCACACGCGACCATGGGTACTTTTTTAACGGTGCCTTGGTAAACAATCAACGCATCTTTTTCACCGGTCGCTTTTTGCGCAGCCGTTAATCTATCTTTGTATTTTTTACTGTCTTTAAATTTTAAACGATCAACAGGTTCAATATCCGCACCAATTTCTTGCCAACTTTTTTCGTCAAAGAAATAGTCCAAACGCGTTCTGGCGTTAACGCGTAAATGATAGTCGCACTTTGGACAAACCGATAAGTTACGGGCTAAATCAACGGTATATAAAATATGGTGACATTGCGGGCAATTGCTCCAAATGCCTTCTGGCACTTGAACCTTTTTCTCAGTAATCGTTTTACGAATTTTTGATGGCAATAATTTAGTAAACCAGCTCATTTTTAATCCTTTAGATGTTGTATCAATGATACCTTAAATTCCTTTTTTTTGGAATTCCCTTAAAATGGTGATTGACCCGACTCACCTTAATCAGTAAAATAGCTAGCATAAGTTAACTTTGCGAGTAAATAATATGGCATTTGAAATTAAGCTAAAAAAACTTGATGCAGCATCACTTTTGGAAGAAAAGAAGCGCTTAGAGAGAATTATCGACAATATTTTTCAGGGCAATCTCAAATCCAATGGGGAAGACATTCAAAAAAAATGCAGTTTAGAACAAGTTGCTTATGCTTTACATTTCATTATTGTAATGAAATATTTAGGACGTGAAAAACACATATTATCGAAAACAAACAATTTTAATGTTGCAGTTAAAATAGTAGACAATAATGAAAAATTATTTGAGCAAGCACTTGAATTAGTGTATTCACAATTAACAGCCATTGATCCAAATGAAGATTTCTTAGAACGCTTATCTCTTTTGTTTTCAAAAGAAAATAAAAATAATATTGGTAACAGAATTCAATTATTTAAAAATAAAAAATTAGAAGACAAAAATAAACAAGCTGCTGCAGCCAACCTTCAATTAACTTCAAGCAATACCAGCAATCTTGATTACGCTACTAATTCTGACAATACTGAAGATGACAAAAGCACTTCAAACGCATCTTACGAGTATTCTCCTGCAAATAATGCATTAAGCGCAAATAATATATTTGCTGTGAGCGATCGATTTGTTTTAACAGAAAAAATGCGAAATAAACTAGCAACCCTAGCGGTTATTAAAGATACTTTGGGTAAATATTTACCTTTTCCTTATTCATTTGATGATGATTCAAACGTTTTAACAGTAATGGCTGGTTCCTCGAAGTATAAAATTGGAATTCGCAAACTCATCGAAACAAACACTGACTGTGAAATGACCATTGATGATGAAAAATTTGCTGTTAAAAAAAGTCAATATGTCATAATCCGAGCGTTGGCCATTATATTAAAAGATTTTTATAAAGATAGTAATGACGAATTATTAAATTTAACTTTTCAGGATTTTTGCAAAGATGAAAGCTTGGAAACTTGTAATAAGCTTATTCATTTTTTTAAAGCAAAGGAATTTCTAGAGCATGCGAAAATATATATTGCAAAGAACCCTAATGCTCCAGGAATAAATGATGTTTTTTCAAGATTGAGCACCTTTACACTTTTTAAGACATTTGTCGATGGCCTGAATAATAACCACCACTTTTTAAATAGCTACCTTAGCTGTGAATATTTATCTATCTTTATACAAGAAATTAAAATCGAAAACAGCGCATTGCGAAGAACAGCGCTTAGCGGTTATCCTCAATATCCGTCTGTAGATATGAAAAGCGTAAATGAATCTGCTGAGAAAAATATAGCGTTTAAGATTAACTAACTAGCTAAATAATCTTTGTGTTTGCAAAAGCTACTTTTTCATTCTAAAGTAGAACAACTGCAACAAAGGATATATCATGATCGCATTTTTTAAGCATCGCTCCACGCAATTTGTTTTGGCCCTCGTTTTAGGTATTTTAAGCGGTCTTGCCCAAATACCTACGCTCCTAGGCATCGCAGCGTTTATAGCCACGGTATTTGTTAGCTTATTAAAACTTATCAGCATCCCCTTAATATTTTTAGCGATAGTCTCCACAATTACGCAAATGAAGAACTTGCAAGAATTTCGCATACTTGGTGTTCAGGTTTTTAAATATACGATCATTACTACATTAATAGCCGCTTTAATTGGTTTAATTTTATTTGTGATTATTAATCCAGTGAATAGTGTTGCACCGCTAGAATTGGCACAAACTGCGCAAATGCCCGCAGGATCTTATTGGGATTATTTAATCAAAGGTATTCCTGCTAATATTGTCGCCCCGTTTAGCGAAGGCAATGTAATTGCAGTTTTGATCTTGGCCTTGATGATGAGCTTTGCAATTTTAGCACTGCCAAGTGCGCAGAAAACATTGTTATCTGATGTTTTCACCGCTTTATTTGCAGCTATTCTTGAAATTGCAAAAACCATTTTATTATTTATTCCAATTGCGATTTGGGCATTTGTAACAGAATTTGTTGCCACACTTGAAACGATGGAATCGCTGGCTACCGTAGGTTTATATTTAATTGTTGTGTTACTCGCGAATTTAGTTCAAGCATTTATTATTTTACCGGGTTTATTAAAATATAAAGGCATTAGTCCTGTTAAAGTTTTTCGCGCCATGTCTCCGGCTTTAAATGTGGCTTTTTGGTCTAAATCATCTGCCGCTACCCTGCCCTTAACTTTGCAATGTGCGAAAGAACGTTTAGGGATTAGTGAAAAAACCGCAGGATTTTCATTACCGCTTTGCACCGCCATTAATATGAATGCTTGCGCCGGTTTTATTATTATCACGGTATTATTTGTCGCCATGAGTAACGGTATCGATTTTTCTATCTTAGAAATGCTAGCTTGGGTATTTATCGCCACATTAGCAGCCATTGGTAATGCAGGCGTACCGATGGGGTGCTACTTCTTGGCGCTTGCGCTATTAAGCACGATGAATGTGCCTTTGACGCTCATGTTCTTAATTTTGCCTTTTTATACATTTCTCGATATGTTAGAGACGACTATTAATGTATGGTCTGATGCATGTGTGACCAGTGTGGTAGACAAAGAAAAATAAATTTTGCCAAATGTAGGATAAATATCATGCTTACATTGCGAGGGCTTTTAAATACCGTTGGAATTCAACCTGAATCATTGGATCATATTAAGATCATTGGAAAAGATCCTATATTACCTACTCCATTTCGCATTGGGGAAACAGGTGCGATAATATTGGCAGCTATTGGATATAGTATTGAAGAACTATGGTATGCGCAAACAGGACGTCGACAAACTGTTGAAATTGGGGTGAAAGAAGCGGCTATTGCACAGCGATCGCATCAATATTTACGTATTGTCAATGAAAAAACTCCGGAACTGTGGGACCCCATTTCTGGTTTTTATCGTACAAAAGATAATCGCTGGATCCAGCTACATTGTAATTTTCCACATCATCGGCAAGGTGTTATAGAAACACTCCAATGTGCAGATGAAAAAGCAGCCGTTGAAAAAACCATTTTAGAAAATTGGGAAGCCCTCAACTTAGAAACGGTTCTGTCAGAAAAAGGTTTATGTGCAAGTATGGTAAGAACTACGCAAGAGTGGCAAGCATCCGAGCAAGCTCGGAGCATCGCAAGATTACCACCGATTGAAATTATTAAAATTGGAGAGAGTTTACCAGAGGCATTACCTATATCTGACCGGCCTCTTGCAGCATTGAGAGTGCTAGATCTGACTCGGGTAATTGCTGGACCAATATGTGCTAGAACTCTTGCAGAACAAGGTGCAAATGTTTTAAATATTAGCAGTCCTCATTTGCCTTCTATTGCTCCACTTGTGATGGACACAGGGCATGGAAAATATTCAGCATACTTGGACCTAAATCAGTCTAAAGATTGTGAAAGTCTTAAAAAATTAGCAAAATCAGCTGATGTTTTTTTACAAGCATACCGTCCCGGCGCTTTGGCAGACAAAGGCTTTTCAAAGGAAACATTGTCAAAAATGCGTCCAGGTATTATTTATGTGGAGTTAAGTGCCTACTCACATGTAGGACCATGGGCAGGACGCCATGGTTATGACAGCCTCGTTCAATCAGCGACTGGCATAGCACATGAGCAAGGCATTGCCAATGGCACACCAGATACACCACAACATTTGCCCGCCCAAAGTTTAGATTATATCGCTGGATATCTGGCGTCTTTAGGTGTACTTGTGGCCTTACAAAGACGAATGCGGGAAGGAGGGAGTTATTACATACGAACTTCTTTGGCACAAATTGCCCACTGGATTATAAGTTTGGAGCGTGTTTCCAATTATGAACGATGTAAAATACCCCTACGTGAAGATATACCCGAGATGTTAACTCTGTCTAAAACAGAATTTGGCCTATTAGAACACTTAAAGCCGGTTTTAAAATTTTCAGAGACTACTGCTACTTGGAAAAAAACAACAACACCCTTAGGCACAGACCAACCAAAATGGGAATGAGCTGAAGGTAAACGCACATTAAGCGGTTCTGTCGCAAATATTTCCAATAATAATTTAAAATAATGAACGCATTTTCCCTAGGCGCAACTATGCTGCTATTAAGTGGACAAAGAAAAATAAGCTGCTAAACTTATTTTAAGTACTTCTATAATAATAATAAAGGAGGCATCATGTCTGCTACGCATAAAACAACACCACCTACAGAAAAATTGCAAGACGATCTGATGTCAAAAAGCGCTGAAGCCTCTGCGGTATTAACTAAAGCGCAAGCGATTACCCAATCTGCGAAAGATTTATTAAATACTGCGAAAAAAACTGTGGCCTTAGCACAAGCACGCGAAAAAGACCCATCTGCTTGGTTAAGTTCTGCACGTGAAGTCAACGATTCATTTCGCAACTTATTAAAAACCGTAGTAGGCAGTGAAAAAACAATTGATAAAGCAACTTCTGATGTTGCAAAAACTCCAAAAGAAGATCCTAAAAAAGGGTCGCATGAGTAGCTGATCTAGCCCCAAACATTCTGGACACCTTCTTTATTTAGAGCTATCCGAAAAGGTATTGACATGTCAAATTAAAAGGCGTAGCGTGAATTATATGTTCATCAACATATAAGGGGAACTTGCCATGGCTAATCCTGAAATATTGCGGTTGAAGTCTAAACTATCTTCTTTAATAAATAATCTACCTTCCAAATCATGGTTTCCGAATAAAAGCCAAGGGCTACTATTAGCATTAATGACTGTAATTATCGGTTCAATTTTAATGACTGTAAAATATTCTCATCTAAGTAAGCAAAGCATTTCGCAATCAAAAGAGATCACTGAAATTTGTCATAACGATACTAGTATTATTTCCGGCATATGCAGCAATACAAACGTAACAGAGGTTTGTTGTGACACAAAAAGTAGTTGCGATGATAGTTTGAATAACTGGGTCACGGGTTATTGTAATACTCAGACTGATATTTCAAACTTTGAATTGGTGATGGCTTCATCTATCGTTGTAATGCTTATTTTATTATGTTTTTATGCAATCGGTAATCAGTATAAAATTAATCGGCAAAATAGGTATAGAGCAATTCCGGAAACTGAGGATACTGTTTTACAATTAAACGCTATACAAATTGGAGAAATAAGATCGACATTAGCACAAATTAAAGCATTAACTTCATCTGAGCCAATGACCAATGATTTAATAGTCAAAGTTGATGATGCTATTGATCATATGAGATTTTCTTCGACTTCGATTTCGGATGTTAAAAATAAACTTGAAGCCGTTGTAAAATGTTTAAATAATCTGGATAAACAATTATCAAATAATTCACTGTTAACGCGATGCTGGGGTAGCCCTCAAGTAGATACTTCATGGAATATTCAAGATCAAGTATTAAGAGAAGATCCTGGGGCACTCAGGTATTAAATTAAAATAATGTGATGATTTGTCATTATGTATACAGTAAGTCTATTTAAAGATAGGCTAACTGTATACATGTTTATTTTTTGAAAGTGAATATGGGGTTTAGTGGTTTTTACTATTGGCACTTGAAAAAGTTAATAGTAATAAAATAGCGCCACAAGTGATTGCGCTGTCGGCAATATTAAATGCTGGGAAATGATGAATTCCCCAGTAAAAATCTAGAAAATCGACAACATAACCAAAACGTACACGATCAATTAAATTCCCGAGCGCTCCGCCTAAAATAAGTGTTAAACCCAGTTTATGTACATTAGGCATGTCTTTATTTTTCTTCAACCATGCAATAATCACTACGCTAATGACTAATGCAACAGCGCTTAAAAACCAACGTTGCCAACCGGATTGATCACCTAAAAAACTAAAAGCAGCACCTTTGTTGTATACGAGTGTTAAATTAAAATGCGAGAAAATGGGCACACGCTCAAAAAGCGTTAGAAAATGCAATGCCATCCATTTCGTCGCATAATCGGCAGCCACAATTAATGCAGATAAAGCCATCCATCGTTTAAACATATAAACGTTGCTCCCCTTCTCCGTCGACATTTTCTATGCAGCGATCGCAAATTTCTTTATGTTCATGATGATGTCCAATTTCCACACGTTTTTGCCAGCAACGTATGCATTTAGGTGCGTTGGATGCTTCAATACGGATAGATAAATCATTTTCTTGTGCGTCTAATAAATGTAATTCTACATTGGAAGTTAAAAACAAGAATCTTAGTTCAGGCGCGATTTTATTTAATGTTTTATACAAATCATTTTTTGCAGACAAAATTACATTCGCATCTAAAGCGCCACTGATTATGCCTTGCGCACGTGCATTTTCAAGTTCTTTATTTACATCATCACGAATCGATAACATTTGTTGCCAGAATTTATCATCAAATTTCTCCTGCGTATAGGAAGGGAAATCTGTGAACCAGCGATTTAAGAATACTGAATCGGTTTTTTCTCCGGGGATATAATGCCAGATTTCTTCTGCTGTAAAACTAAGCACAGGTGCTATCCAGCGAGTTAACGCTTGTAAAATATAATACAAAGCTGTTTGTGCACTTAGATAGGCTTTGCTGGATTTTTTTGCTGTATATAAGCGATCTTTTAATACGTCTAAATAAAAGCCACCTAATTCATTACTGCAGAAATTAAGAATTTCTTGAAACGCCAAGTGAAACGCATAGGCTTCATAATGTTGAATAATTCTATTCTGTAAATCCTGCGTATATTTAATCATATAACGATCCAATGCCACACATTGATCGATTTCTAATTCATTTTTAAATTCGTGTAAATTCCCTAGTAAAAACCGTGCGGTATTACGCATACGGCGGTAAGCATCGGTTGCACGTTTTAAAACTTCATCAGAAATCGTCATCTCACCGCGATAATCTGTTGAAGCTACCCATAAACGTAAAACATCAGCGCCTAATTGCTTAATTACTTTTTGCGGTGCAACAACATTACCTAAAGACTTAGACATTTTATGGCCATGCGCGTCGACCACAAAACCGTGCGTGACAATTTCTTTAAAGGGCGCTTCACCGCGCATTGCAACACCGGTTAATAAAGAAGATTGAAACCAACCACGGTGTTGATCAGAACCTTCGAGATAAATATCGGCTGGCCAATGCAAATCAGGACGTTTAGCTAAGACAGCTGCGTGCGAGCTTCCAGAATCAAACCATACATCTAAACCATCTGTAATTTTTATGTAATTATCATCACCTAAAAATTCTTCAACATTTAAATCGTACCAAGCTTCTATGCCTTTTTGCTCAATTAAATCTGCTGCGCGATACATAAGTTTAATGGTATCAGGGTGTAATTTTCCGGTATCTTTATGCACAAATCCTGCAATCGGCGTACACCATGTGCGTTGGCGTGAAATACACCAATCAGGACGTTTATCGACCATGCCATAAATACGTGCTTGTCCCCATTCGGGTAAAAATTTCTTCGCATCAATTTCTTTTAGCGCATTTTTACGTAAATCTGCTTGTTCCATACTGATAAACCATTGTGGTGTAGCACGGAAAATAACCGGTGTTTTATGGCGCCAGCAATGCGGGTAACTGTGTTTAATTGAAACAGCAGACATGATTCGATGTTGTCTTTCTAAGGTTTCAATGATAATGGGATTGGCTTTAAAAATAAATAAACCGCCAACAACAGGAACATCTTCTGTAAAACAACCACGACCATCAACGTTGTGATCAAGCGGTAAATTGTAAGCCAGACCTATCCGGTAATCATCTTCACCGTGCGCGGGTGCAGTATGTACGCAACCTGTACCTGCATCTGTGGTCACATATTCACCTAATACCACAGGAGTATTACGATCAAACCAAGGATGTTTCAAATTTAAATGTTCAAATATACGCCCTTTCACAACGGCTAATACATGATAATCTGTAATTTCCCAACGTGACATAATTTGTGGAACAAGTTCGTCTAATAAAACCACTGTTAACGGTTTATCGTTGTGAATAAATTTGACTAAGGCATAATCTAAATCTGGATGCAGCGCAACTGCTTGGTTGGCAGGTAGCGTCCATGGCGTTGTTGTCCAAATAACAATAGCAGCATTTTCAAATTTTACATTTGGGATGCGTGCGGCTAATTCTGATTCATTAACAAATGGAAATAAAACTTCTATGCTTGGTGATGTTTTTTCTTGATATTCTACTTCTGCTTCAGCTAAAGCAGAGCGACAATCCATACACCAATTCACAGGTTTAAAACCTTGATGCAAGTGTCCATTTTCAATAATGCGTGCAAGCACACGTACAATTTCAGCTTCAAATCCAAAATCCATCGTCAAATAAGGATGTTGCCAATCACCTAAAACACCTAAACGAATAAATTCGTCACGTTGTTTTTTGTATTGTGTATCAGCATAAGCACGACAGGCTGCACGAAATTCCGATGCAGAAACTTTCTCACCGACTTTGCCTATATTTTTTTCAACATTATGTTCTATCGGCAAACCATGGCAATCCCAACCGGGTACATAAGGTGTATCAAAACCTTGTAGGGTTTTAGATTTCATGATCATGTCTTTTAGAATTTTATTTACAGCATGACCAATGTGTATGTCACCGTTTGCGTAAGGTGGGCCATCATGCAAAACAAATTTTTCATTACCTTGATTGTGATCACGCATGCGTTGATACAAATTCATTGCATCCCATTGCGCAAGTTGCGCAGGTTCACGTTCTGGCAAATTGCCTTTCATGGGGAAATCGGTTTGTGGAAGATTCAAGGTGTCTTTATAGTTCGTCATAATGCTGTTTCCAATAATGTTGCGCGTCTAATAAATCTTGTTGCATTTGCTGTTGTAAAAATTCAACAGTTTCAAAATTCTTTTCATCACGTAGTTTATGTAAAAATTCTACGTTTAAGTGTTCGCCATAAATATCCTGCGCGAAATTAAAAATATGCACTTCAAGTAAAATATGTTGTCCAGAAAATACAGGCCTAAAACCCAAGCTTGCAACACCTGGCCATTCTTGTTGCTTGCACGCTACTCTCACCACAAATATGCCAGAAAATGGCACATGTTGAAAAGTCGGATTAATATTCGCTGTACGCATATCTAAAACACGACCACGTGCAGCGCCTGGAATCACTTTACCTGCAATGCTAAAAAACCGTCCTAATAAATGCCGCGCTAGATGCAGTTCGCCTTGTGCTAATAAGTTTCGAATTTGCGTACTGCTGATGCGCACGCCCTCTATTGTAATATCAGGCATCGCTTTAACACTAAAACCTAAATGTTGACCTTCGTTTTTTAATAAGGCTAAATCACCTAAACGCTGATGGCCAAAACGAAAATCCTGCCCTACCCAAATTTCATGAATATTTAATTGTTTTACTAAAACCTGAGCAATAAAATCTTGCGCAGAAAGTTCAGCTAAAGACGCATTAAAGCGCAAAACCAGTATAAAATCAATGCCTTGTTGTTTAATCAGCTGATATTTTTGCCGTAAGCTTGTTAAGCGTGGAGGAGGCGCTTGCATAAAAAATTCTGCAGGCTGGGGTTCAAATACAATAACGCCGCAAGGTTTATTCAGTTCTTGTGCACGCGCTTTTAAAGCCTTTAATAATTGCTGATGTCCTAAATGCACGCCGTCAAAATTGCCGATGGTTACAATAGCGTGTTGTAAACTTTCGGGAAGCTTTTGATGGTTGCGGATTAAATACATGTATTTATCTCATTTAATGGATTTAATTGTTTTAAAAATCTATCCACAGGCAAACAAAGTATTTTACCAATTTTTAGTCGTTCTTGACCTTGGTATAGCAAAATAGGCACAGCTTCTGGATAATCTTCGCAAAATGCTTGTAATGATTTAATGTCTTTATGATAAACAGATTTTGCATGCTTTACTTCTATTGCATATAAATTATTTGGACCATAAAGAATAAAATCGACTTCAACCCCATGCTGAGTACGCCAAAAATAAAGTTTATAAGGTGAACCTTGATAATCATTCCAGGCGCGTAAATGCTGCAGAACCAAGCCTTCCAAACCAGGGCCATCAATTTCACTGTCGTTTTGTAAGAAACCTTGAGAACGTAATGAGCGGTATACGCCAACATCAAAAAAATAAAATTTTTCATGAACAACCATGTTGCGTTTAGCACGTACATTAAATACAGGAATATGATAGCTAATTAATAAATCTTGCAGTATGCCTAAATACCCTTCTATTAATTTGCGGGATACGGCACATTCTCGGGCTATATTACTGGCATTAATTTGCGATCCATGAGAAAAACTAACTACTTCTAAAAATCGTAAAAAGTCCCCAATATTTCGTACTAGTCCTTCGGCTTTAACTTCTTCTTGAACATAAAGCTGGATATAAGCCGCAAGGGTTTCACTCATAGAGGCGCTTTCAACAATTAAAGGCACTAAACCATAGCGCAAGGATTGATTTAAATTAAAGTCTGCTCCCAATTCAGCCGCCATAAAAGGATGTAAATGGCGCACTAAAGCGCGCCCAGCTAATAAATCAACACCTGCGCGTTTTAATTTACGCGCACTTGAGCCGGTTAGAATAAACTGCCAGCCTTGCTTTTCTTCAATTAAACCATGCACAACACTTAATAAAGCGGGTGCTTTTTGAATTTCATCGATAATAATATGGGGTGTTTGGCTCGCTTTAACGCTCTGTTCAAGGCGTTCGGGAAAAGCCAAATAGTCTCGCAATACACTAGGCTTTAGCAAGTTAATCATTAACGCATCGGGATATTGTTGGGTTAACCAAGTTGACTTTCCTGTTCCACGCGGGCCAAATAAAAAGTAGCTTTGGTCGCTGCCTTTGAAAAATCGCTGTATAAGCTTATTCACTCAAATCTCCAAAAATTAACCTGCTATCTCCATTTTACGCCAAAAAAAGGAGATAGCAAGTGCATTTTTAGCAGGAGCTAGGCTTTCTCTTTATTATGACGTACGTCAGTGCCTTGCACCACATAGACAATAAATTCAGCAATTTTCTTCGCATAATCGCCAACGCGCTCGAGCGCTTTTACGATGACGAGCAAGTCTAGATAAACAGTAATAGATTCTGGATTTTCTTTAATGGCTTTCATAAAGTTGTCCCGCAGGTTATAAAATTCCATATTAATGGCTTTATCTTCCAACATGATTTCGGAGGCATTTTTAGCGTCCATGTTTGCAAAAGCATCAAGCGCATGTTTTAAAATAACGCCGGCCATTTCGCCTAAATGCATGATATTGGCCATATCTGCAGGGTTAATTACATTTTCACCACCTAAACTGCGTATGCGTTTTGCAATGCGAATCGTTTCATCTGCCGCGCGCTCTAAAATAGCCACCGCTTTTGAAACCGCCAATACAAAGCGTAAATCACGGGCAACGGGTTGACGCATCACAATGACTTCACTGCAACCTTGATCGATGGTAATTTCCATGGCATCAATTTTTTGTTCGGTTTGGAAAATTTCTTCTAGCGCATCTTCATTGGCGTTGGACAACGCAGACATTGTGCGCTGCAATTGTAACTCTACAGAATTACCCATAAATATTAATTTATCTAAAAGTAATTTTAGATCTTTATCAAAATGTGTTGAAAGGTGTTTATCTGTCATGATAGCTATCCTTGTTTATCCAAAACGTCCGGTAATATAATCTTCTGTTTCTTTACGCGTGGGTTTGACAAAAATTTGCTGCGTTTCGCCAAATTCCATTAATTCGCCTAAATACATATACGCCGTAAAATCACTGCAACGTGCTGCTTGTTGCATATTATGTGTCACTATCACTACCGTATAATCTTTTTTCAATTCTGTAATCAGCTCTTCTATTTTCGCCGTAGAAATCGGATCTAATGCAGAACAGGGTTCATCCAGTAATAAAATTTCTGGCTCTATCGCTATGCCGCGTGCGATACATAAACGTTGTTGCTGACCACCGGATAAACTATAGCCCGATTGATTTAATTTGTCTTTGACTTCATGCCAAAGCGCCGCACGTGTTAGGGCCGATTCCACACGCAAATCTAATTCACTGCGTGATAATCTTTCATAAAGTTTAATGCCAAATGCAATATTGTCGTAAATCGACATTGGAAATGGCGTAGGTTTTTGGAAGACCATGCCAATTTTGGCACGTAGCAAAGCCACATCTTGTTTGTTATTTAATAGGTTCACGCCATTCATAATGACTTCACCGGTCGCACTTTGCTCAGGATATAAAGCATACATTTGATTAAACGTACGCAATAAAGTGGATTTACCACAACCAGAGGGACCAATAAAAGCCGTTACCATTTTCTCGGGGATTTCCAAGCTAATGTTTTTCAAAGCATGAAAATCAGCGTAATAAAAATTTAAATCCCGTACAGTTAATTTTGACATGTCAGCCTTTAGAATTTTTTGCGACTAAAAAATCGCGCTAAAATATTAAGAAACAACACCCCTATCGTAATTAATAAGACCCCTGCCCAAGCAATTTCCTGCCATCTGGGATAAGGACTCATTGCAAAATCATAAATCATTTTTGGCAAGTTAGCCATTGGACCACTCATATCTGTGGTAAAAAATAGATTATTTAAAGCTGTAAATAATAAGGGCGCTGTTTCCCCAGCGATACGCGCAATACCCAGTAAAATACCGGTAATAATTCCTGCGCGCGCAGCTTTTAAAGTAATCGCTAATATCATTTTCCATTTGGGTGTACCTAAGGCAAAAGCAGCTTCACGTAAGGTTTGCGGTACCAATTGCAACATGTTTTCTGTGGTACGAATCACTATGGGAATTTGTACTAATAATAAGGCTATAACACCGGCCCAGCCTGAATAGCTACCTGTGGGCACTACTATGACTGCATAAACAAATAAGCCCATGACTATGGAAGGACCTGCGAGTAATACATCGTTGACAAATGAAACGGTTTTGGAAAGCCAAGTAAAACGCCCATATTCCACTAAATAAATACCGGCTAATAATCCGATGGGTGTTCCAAATAATGTTGCAAAAAATACGAGTAATAATGATCCCACTAAAGCATTTAATAATCCCCCGCCCATTGTTCCTGCAGCAGGTGTAGATTCTGTTAATAAAGACCAGGATAAAGCAGAAAAGCCTTTTACTATCGTTGTTTCCAATATCCATAATAACCAAATTAAACCAAAAGCCATTGCACACAATGATAATGTTAGCGCAAGGCGATTAGCTAATTTACGGCGCTGGTACAGAGTCATTATTTGCCCCCTGCTTTTTGTAAGCGTGACAACATGACTTTAGATAAAGATAAAACAATACAGGTAATGCAAAATAATATTAAACCTAATTCCATTAAAGCGGATTGGTGAAAACCGGTTAAGCTTGCTTCTGGAAATTCATTAGCTAATACCGAAGTGATACTATTTCCCATGGAAAATAATGAATAGCCATCGAGTATATTGCTATTACCAATAACAAAAGTTACCGCCATGGTTTCACCCAAAGCGCGACCAAGACCTAACATAATACCGCCAATGACGCCGGCTTTTGTATAGGGCAAAACTACAGACCAAATGACTTCCCAGGTTGTGCAACCTAAACCGTATGCGGATTCTTTTAATAAGGGCGGCACCACTTCAAAAACATCGCGCATGACAGATGCGATATAAGGGATAATCATAATGGCTAAAATAATTCCCGCAGTGAATAAACCAATGCCTATGGGCGCGCCTGCGAATAACTGATTTAAAATAGGAATATTGGCTGTCCAATTCATTAAAGGTGTTTGCACGTATTGTGCGAATATGGGTGAGAAAAATAATAAACCCCACATGCCATATACTATCGAAGGAATGGCAGCTAATAATTCAATGGCTGTTCCTAGCGGGCGTCTTAGCCAAGCTGGAGAGAGTTCTGTTAAAAATAATGCGATACCAAAGCTTACTGGAATCGCGATTAATAAAGCAATGAGAGACGTTAATAAAGTGCCATAAATAGGTACAAATGCGCCGAAAATATTATTGGGCGGATCCCACACGGTATCCGTTAAAAAAGAAAATCCAAACGCTTGCATGCTAGGCCACGCTTTGATTGCCAGCATAATGATAACGCCACATAAAGCAATAAGCGTAAAAACAGCGGCGACCCATGAAAGGCCGCCGAGTATCCAATTCCCTAATTCCTTGGCTTTTTTAGGTTGCATTTAATTTTTCAGCCCAAGCTTTGCGAATAGCTACAATCACATCATCTGGCATAGGGACATAATCTAAGGCTAAAGCTTCAGCTGCGCCATTGGTGTAGGCCCAATCAAAAAATGCAATCATGGCTTTTGATTTTGCTGGGTCTGCTTGGGTTTTATGCATTAATACAAAAGTTGAAGATGTAATCGGCCACGCGCCTTTTGCTGCTGAATTTGTTAAGCTTTGTGCAAAACTTTTTGTCCAATCAATACCTGATGTTGCTGCTTTAAAACTATCGATGCTTGGGGAAATATTTTCACCGCTTGCATTTTTTAATTGAATAAAAGCCATGCTGCTTTGTTTCGCATAAGCATATTCAACGTAACCAATTGCGCCAGGTAAGCGGCCTACGAAAGCTGAAACGCCTTCATTGCCTTTTCCGCCTGTACCTATTGGCCAATTGACTGTGTTGCCTTGGCCTACTTGGCTTGCCCAATCAAGGCTTACTTTTGTTAAATATTCCGTAAAAATTGCGGTTGTGCCGGAACCATCTGCGCGGCGCACTACTGTTATTTTTTGATCAGGTAATGTGAGATTAGGATTTAAGGTTTTTATTGCAGCATCATTCCAGTGGGTGATTTTGCCTAAATATACTTGTGCTAAGACTTCGCCGGTTAATACCATTGCGCCTGGGTTTATGCCTGAAAGATTAATAACAGGGACTACGCCACCTATGACTGTTGGAAATTGGATTAAACCTGCTGCTTCTAGATCAGCGTCGCTTAAAGGGGTATCTGTTGCGCCGAAATCTACGGTTTTTGCTTTGATTTGGTTAACGCCGCCAGAGGATCCGATAGATTGATAATTTACGCGAACGCCAGTTATTTTATTGTAAGATTCGGCCCATTTTCCGTAAAGTGGTGCCGGGAAGCTTGCGCCTGCGCCTGTAATATCCATGGCATAAACACTACTCATTGCCGCGGTAATTAATGCAACTAACATTAGCAATCGTTTCATAGATTCTCCAGTTTTTAACAAGACGAAGTTCACAGGGCACTATAACTAAATTGTGGGTTTTCGTCAAAGAGATCCATCTTAATATGTATTGTTTAAGATTTGAGCCAAACGCGTACCCGCTAAAACAATTTGTTTTTTGGTTATGAGTTGTGTTTTTTCAATATAAGTCGCATTTGGAATGTTTTTAGGCTCAATACCTACATAGGCTTGTGTTGTTGCTAGCAGATAACTTTCCTGTGCCCATTGCATAGGATCGGTTATTTCTAACTGTTCAACAGAGGGTGGATAAGCATTTAGCCAAGCTTGCGCAGTTTTTTTTAAATTTTTTATATTGTATAAGCTACCTGCACCATTATCCCAAAATTGGTGTAAGTTTTTCCCATATGGATTATTAGCCAAATAACATGCATTGCCACCGCGATCGCGCCCTAAGGTATGCAAAGGTTGGTGAACGTCCCCTACCCAATGGATTAAATGTGGCAGTTGATTATCGTTTATTGCATCTACTACATTTTTTTGTGGGCCGGGATTCGGGAGATTAATATAATGCCATGTGTCCATACTTTTATCGCCTTTGGCGCGTAATTGATCAGCCCAAATGCTGGCATTAATAAATTGGCCTTTTAGTAATTGATCAACTTGCCTACGGGCACTATCATCTAATTGCAAATAAGCGATTTCTGCGACTAATTTATGACCTGTAGAATTCCAGGCAAATGTAAGTGGCATAACACTGAAAAATAATGTCAAAATAACGCAAATTTTTTTTATCAAAATGAGAGGCTCCTTTATGTTAGCAACATTAACGTCTTTTAAATTTATGATTGTGTATGCATTTATTTTATCGACTTTATATATTCATTACCGTGGTCAAGCGCGTTATCCATTATTTAGACAGTTGTTGGATCATTCTACTTTTATGGCGCCGATCAATGTG
This sequence comes from Legionellales bacterium, assembly GCA_041660525.1. GTDB lineage: Bacteria > Pseudomonadota > Gammaproteobacteria > JABCZS01 > JABCZS01 > JABCZS01. The sequence goes on from JBAZWD010000003.1 coordinate 53,869, forward strand.
TTTATTTATGCATTTTCAAAAGTGCCGAACCAACCTTATTTAGATCAATCGCAATTTCCAGAGCTTAAAGTGTTGCAGGAAAACTGGCAAGTGATTCGTGATGAAGTGTTGGCTTTGACAGCAGAGAGTCAAATCAAAGCGGCAGAACAATATAATGATATTGGTTTTAATTCATTTTTTCGCACGGGCTGGAAACGTTTTTATCTAAAATGGTACGGTGATAGCTTGCCTTCTGCGCAAAAGCTTTGTCCTAAAACGGTTGAACTGCTGGAATCTATTCCTAACATCAAAGGCGCGATGTTTGCGCTTTTAGGTAAACAAGGTCGTTTGGTGACGCACCGTGATCCTTATGCAGGTTCCGTGCGCTACCATTTAGGTATTATTACACCGAATTCTGAAGATTGCTATATTAGCGTGGATGGGCAAAAATACCATTGGCGTGATGGCGAACCCGTAATGTTTGATGAAACATATTTGCATTATGCTGAAAATAAAACGGATATGGATAGAGTTATTTTATTTTGTGATATTGAAAGACCGATGAAAAACCGCGTCGCCACTGCAGTTAACCATTTTTTCTGTAATACATTAATGGCAGCTTCGCAGTCGCAAAATCTTCCGGGCGATAACGTTGGTTTTTTAAATAAAATATTTAAATATGTGTATCAAATTCGCATCGTAGGTAAAAAATTAAAAGCATACAATAAGCATTTATATTATACGGTTAAGTATGCTTTATTTGGATTCTTGTTTTATTTAATATTTATTTAAACTACGTGAAACCACAGCATTAAGCCAAATGTAACTAACATGGGGATTTTTACATAAGAAAATCCCCATAATTTATAAGCCAAATTACAAGCGCTTAAAACAATAAATAATGGATAACAAAAAACAATCACTGGTCCCAACCAACCCATTAAGCCTGTAAAACCTAATGTACTCATTAAAAATGCAATTAATAACGTTATCCCTAAAGGATATAAATAAGAAATATTGATCTTACGCGCATGAAGTTCCTCTTGGATAAAATCAGCAAAAAGTGCAGCGAGTGCCAACGCTGTCGTCAAACAAGCTAAGAATACTAAACCTGCGGATAACACATCTCCACCTGGAAATACATGGAAAGATAGTGCCGTTAAAATTTGTGAAGCATCGACATTGCCTTGATATAAAAACTGGCCGTGTTTTGCTGCGATATAACCTAAACCGACATACACCAATGCTAATAATGCGCCGCCAATAAATCCGGCGCCTAATACGGCTTTAAATACGTGGCGAGGATCTTGTTCATTCTTATTTAAAGTTCCTCTGACACTTTTAATCAAAATCCCAGCGAAAAATAAAGCAGCTACGGCATCGAGAGTATAATAACCCTCGATCAAACCATATAAAAAATGTCCGTCGGGTTTACTTTGAATATTTTCAGTAATCGGCTCAGCAAAAAAACCAAAAACAACCAACGCCAAACAGAATAATAATAATAAAGGCGTTAATACATAACCTAAAACGGTGGTTAAAATATTATTTTTAATGGTCAATATGAAAGTAATTGCGCAAAAAATAAATGCAAAAATGGTGAGTGGCATATCGAATACTTCATAAGCCAGTGCGCCGTGTGCAACTGTAATAACGCGTGGTAGCGCAAAAAATGGTCCGAGCAATAACAGGCTTAAGAAAATTAAAGACCAGCCTGGAATGCGCGTGATACGATTAAAAAATGTTTTGTAATCTGATTCGAACATCACCATGCTGAGTAAACATAAAATAGGCACGGCTACTGCGGTTACAAGTACACCTAAGATCGCCAAGGCATAATGCTGGCCGGCATATTGACCAACGAGCAAAGGAAATATGACATTCCCTGCTCCAAAAAACATAGCAAATAGTGAAAATCCTGTAACCCAGGATGATTTTTGTCTCAACATGAATACCTCGTTTTTACATCATTTGTTGGCTATAAACTTCAGAGCGGAACGCATGAGCAAAACTTGCACCCATATGTTGACTCAAACGATCTAACCAATTGGCTTGTGTGGTGTAATCAATTAAAGTTTCGGCACCAATTACTTCGCGTGCGACATAATCAGCGCTGCCAAAATTATCAACTAAACCTAAATCTTTCGCTTGATGTCCTGTCCAAGCTAAACCGCTAAACGTCAAATCATTTTGCTTTAAACGATCGCCGCGTCCTTGTTCTACTGCAGTAATAAATTGTTGATGAATATCATTTAACATATCTTGCACATAACCTTCCATTTGCGGGGTCGTCGGTGAAAATGGATCCATAAAAGCTTTATTTTCACCAGCAGTTAATAAACGACGTTGCACGCCTAATTTATTTAAGGTATCGACAAAACCAAACCCATCAAACAACACACCGATAGAACCTACAAGGCTAGCGGGATTTGCATAAATTTCATTTGCGGCAACTGCCATATAGTAACAACCTGAAGCGCATACATCATCGATCACTGCATATACTTTCTTATCAGGATATTTTGCACGTAAGCGATTGATTTCATCAAAAACTTCATTGGATTGTACGGGACTACCACCGGGACTATTTAATTTTAAAATAACACCATGCGCTTGTTTTTCTTCAAAGGCTGCGCGTAAACCTTCGTTGACTAATTTTGCGCTGTTAAATTCTGAATTGATAATACCTTCAACATTAATCACAGCGGTATGCGCAGCTAACGGTTTATGTGCGATTTTATCAGAGCATGCAGCAAAAAAACCTAATAAAATAATGGTTAGAAAAACTAATTTAAAAAATATGCCCCAACGTCTTGCGCGGCGTTGTTCAGTTACACTGGCGAGTAAAGCCTTTTCAAGTACTTCGCGTTCCCAAACTGTTTGTGTCGAATCTTGCATTATTTTTTCCTATAAGTAAGTAACCAATCAGGCAATTGACTAATGGTATCGATACATGCGAGCGGTTGATAGTCTAACAATTCTGCGCGCGTTTGCACACCTGAGCAAACTGCTAAAGAAGACATATTAGCCTGTTTAGCCATGGCTAAATCAAAAATCGTATCCCCTATCATTAAAGCATCTTGTGGCGTGATTGCCAACTCATCTAATATATTAAATAACATTAAAGGATGGGGTTTAGGTTCGCTTTCTTGTGCGGTACAGGTGGCATCAATAATGGTTTTTAAACCAGTGTGGATTAAATCAGCAGCTAATCCTGCTTTAGATTTTGCAGTGGCAATAGCGAGTAAATAACCTTGTTCGTGTAAACGGGTTAATACCGATACAGTATTAGGAAATAATTGCGTCTCGCCAATAGATTGTGGATCAGCTAATGTGCCTTCCCAATCAAAGATCAATAATTTATAAGCGTGATTCGACATAGTCTATAAATCCAGATAATTTTTCATCTAAATCCGCTTTAACGGTAATGCTTGAACCATCTTTTGTTGGAATCACTAATTCCGCAGCATGCAAAAATAAACGCTTTAAACCTTTTGTGCGTAAAACTTGATTGGCTGTTTTATCGCCATATTTTTCATCACCGGCAACTGGATGACCTTTGTATGCAGCATGCACACGTATTTGATGCGTACGCCCTGTCATCAAAGTCACTTCCATCAAACTCATCGTGCCAACATGTTTTATTAGATGAAATAAAGTTTTTGAAGCTTTACCTTCACTATCAACCTTAACCATACGCTCGCCCGAGCTCAAAATATTTTTATGCAAAGGTAAATCAACATAGGTTTGTTCAGCTGGCCAGCGGCCGATTAATAAGGTGATGTATTTTTTTGCAACATGACCTTCGCGCAATGCTTCATGTAAAAAAAGTAATTGACTGCGTTTTTTCGCAATCATTAAACAACCTGAAGTATCACGATCTAAACGGTGTACTAATTCTAATTTCGCTTTTGGGTAAATTAAACGCAAAGCTTCAATCACGCCTAATGTTAAACCACTGCCACCATGAACCGCCAAACCAGAAGGCTTGTCCAAAACAAGCAAAGTATCATCTTCATAGATAATTCTATCTTTCAACATTTGGGTTAAATGGGGTTCTAATTTAACAGGCGCACGCACCGCCGTTCTGATGGGCGGAATGCGAACCATATCACCGGTATTGATTCTATCTTTAGCATCAACACGTTTCTTATTGATCCTAACCTCGCCACTTTGGATGGCACGGTAAACGCGGCTTCTAGGGACACCTTTTAGAATTCTCAGGAGGAAATTATCAATTCTCTGCCCTGCTTCTGACTCAGTAATTTCACGTATCTCAACAGTAACTTTATCTTTATCCATAGAAGCGATAATAACATGATAACTCATGAATTACCTTGAAAATTTGTCGCTCTCAATCAATGAGAGCGCCAAATTACTTACTTTGCCGCCGTAAGTGGACAGAATGTAACCGTGTAATTCGTAATATTCACGTTTTGATCATCCAGGGTCTGACAAGTAAACGTGCTGCTTTTATCATCAAACGGATATACGTAAGCTGTAGGACAAGTTTCTTTTAACCATTTTAACAGGGGTAAAGAAGAGCTACTTTCAGACCAATATTCATTATTAATGCCATTACATGAAGTGGTTAGTCCGGTAGTTGTTGATGGAATCGTAATCGGTGGAGATAATTGATCCCAATCTTGACAGCCACAGCAATTGCCTTCGCTTGCACCAGCGGTATAACAAGAATTTTTCAGATCATTTGCACATTGGTATAAATCTGAATAAGTTGCACCAGAAGGTAAATAAGGTTGTGGCGGTGATAGAACAGGTGGTGTTTGCGTACAATTGCCAATAATCGTATTGCTTGGATCTTTTCCACATAATTCATCTGCAGTCCAATAACCTAAAGGCGCACCACAAAAACCTGGATGAACATTTGTGCCATCATAGCTTGTTCCACAAACTTCACCTGATGCTCCACATGGGCCTTCTGCGGAGCAAGAATCTGCACTCGCATTATAAGCAACCCAAATATATTGATAACTTGGTAATGGATATGCACCAGAAGCCGTAGGATCCCATGTACATTCACCTAAAGGAGCTCTTGGTAATCCACTGCCGGGAATGCCACATGTGTAAGGCGCTTCTTCTCCACCCCAAGTACCATTTGTGGGTTCAATAGAAATCGGCACAGTAATACCATTAATAATCGAAACGTCATAAGTATCAACGTCTGTATTATTATTCGGTGTATTAGAATTCACAATCGGCATTTGATTCAATAAAGATATTTCAACGATGCTTGAAGGTGTTGCAAAACCTTGGGTAAATGTACAAGCACCACCGTCAGTTCCACCACAATCAGCCGTTGAACAATTACTTGCGCCTGAATCATTACAGCCCGTACGACCTGCAATACTGCCATTCCAGACAAGATCGACACCATTATCATAAGCAGCAAATGTGGCTGTAGTTGAAGCAGGTTCGCCAGTACCCGTAAATGCAGGTAAGTAATAAGCTTCAGGTGTTGGATTATTCCAAAAACATACATTTGGACTTACTGCAGTACTACAAGTTGAACCGGGAAAACAAGCATTAACTGCTGTAGTATCAGTGCTACAAGCGGGTGGTTTTTGTCCTGGCACATATGGTGTATTTTGGGGGTTTGTTGCACCCGATGAAATACCGACGTAAATATCTTGATCGCAATTGTTGATAAACGTAAATTCTCTAGAGCCGGTTTGCTCTCCAGTTGCAAAAGCAATAGGAAATGGATCAGACGTTAAAGGAATATCTTCACGTCCCGCGCCATATTCTAACGAAAATGTATAATTAATCGGTGCAAGATCTGTACCCGGGTTTGTTGCTGTTATCGTTGTAGAAATCGAACACACACCGCTACTACCTTGTGCTGGAATTTGACCATTACAAGTATCTGTAAACTGTCCAACGCTGATTGGATTATCGCCAGGAGGATTGGTTGCAGTTAATTGATAATCATTTAAATTTTGTGCATAAGTTGCATTGTTCACAATATAAAATGAAACTGGAATTTGCTGATTCACGGCACCGTAACTGACGGTAATACTGGTCGGTTGTACGTTTAATGATAACGTTTCACTTTGCGTTCCAGGAGCGGTCGATTGCGCAAGCGCAATAAATGTAAATGAAACTGCTACCAAACTCAGTATGATTTTTACATATTTAATTTTTTTCATAACTATCCTTATCCATTATTAAAATAAATAGCTCAGCCCTACTAATCCTGAACTTGTACGTAATTCTCCAGTAATCGGATTCGTCAGATCAGCATTCTCAGAATCTGAAGATGTTTTAACATCGCCCAAATCAGAATAAAGATAAGAAACTGATAACTGCAATTCTTCCATGATTAAAAACTTTAAACCTGCGCCGAATGAATAAGCAAAGTTATAATTAGTATGTTGCGGTAAGCTAATAGCACCTCCACCAATTCCTGGAACCGGTGTATCCGAATAAGTAGCATCAACACGTGCTATACCCGCGCTTGCTTGAATATAAGGAAATACCCATTCCCATTCAGGAAAAAAATCCAATTCAGTATTAAACATTAAACGTGATGTTCTTAATTCTAAAAGATAATTGTAGTTATTTAGCTCAGGTTGGCCACCTTGATAAACTTCACCTTCTCTATCAACATTAAAAAACAATAAATCAAGACCAATTAAGAGATCACGAAAAATACCATCGTCGTCTTCTTCATCAAAAAATGGCAAACCATAGCCTACGCCAAAACCCCAAATGCCATCGTTGTTATCGCTGGTTTCGTGCAAAGTGTCATATTCACCCGCTTCAAAAGAAATTGAACCGCCTGCACTATTGGTATGATTGATACCACCCATAATTTCGATTTCAAAAGGATAGTAATCATCGCCTTCTTCCGCAAAAGCATGCAGAGGAAACAAAAAAGCAACAAAAATACCCACAATCCAAATAGTTTTTTTTCTAAATTCCATTTTATATTCCATGAGTTAATAATTTCTTAACGTTAGCAGCCAAAAGATAAACTTTCCAGTTCAATAAATGTTGTCACAGCATTATTGCCGCCCTTCTTCGAAAATGCTATGCTAGACGAAACATATATAGATATTAAGCGCTTGGATTTTTTTAACATAGCTAACACACTAAATATCCAATGCCGACATGTTAAGGCTGGTGATAAACACCAGGAATATAAACTAAGGTTTCCGATTATCATAACGTGAAGAATATAAACTTTGTGCGCAAAACGCACAATTCTAGGCCGAATGATGCTTCGGTAACCTTACAAATTAAGGTTGCACGATGAAAAGAATGTTAATTAATGCCACTCAGCTTGAAGAGCTGCGTGTTGCGATAGTAGATGGTCAAAAGTTACTGGATTTGGATTTAGAAAGTAAAGGTCGAGAACAAAAGAAATCCAACGTTTATTTAGGCCGAATTACACGTATTGAACCGAGTCTTGAAGCCGCATTTGTCAATTATGGCGCTGAACGTCACGGTTTCTTACCTCTTAAAGAAATTGCCCCAGAATTTTTCCCTAAACCTGCTGAAGGTGAAACTACCACTGCTAAAGTTCATATCAGTGATATTTTACAAGAAGGTCAAGAATTACTGGTTCAAGTTGATAAAGAAGAGCGTGGCAATAAAGGCGCCGCACTCACTACTTATATTTCTTTAGCCGGTTGCTATTTAGTATTGATGCCCAATAATCCTGATGCCGGTGGTATTTCTCGCCGCATTGAAGGCGAAGAACGTGATCAATTACGTGCTGCACTGGATCAATTACAATTGCCAGAAGGCATGGGCATGATCGTACGCACTGCAGGTGTGGGTCGGGCCGTTGAAGATTTACAATGGGATTTATCTGTTTTATTAAATCTCTGGCAAGAAATTAAACGTGTTTCTAGCGAATTAACCTCCCCTGTTTTAATTCATCAAGAACATGATGTGATTTCGCGTGCGATACGTGATCACTTCCGTAAAGACATCGGTGAAATCTTAATCGATGAAAAATCTTATTTTGAAAAAGCCTGTAAATACATCGAACGTTTACGTCCAGATGCATTGAATAAAGTTAAATTCTACGAAGATACCGTTCCCTTATTCAGCCGCTTCCAAATTGAAAGCCAAATTGAATTCGCCTTTATGCGTAAAGTTGCGCTGCCTTCAGGTGGCTCTATTGTTATTGATCACACCGAAGCTTTGGTCAGTATTGATATCAACTCCGCGCGTTCAACAAAAGGTGGCGATATTGAAGAAACTGCATTTAATACCAACCTTGAAGCCGCAGATGAAATTGCTAGACAATTACGTTTACGTGATATCGGTGGTTTAATTGTCATCGACTTTATTGATATGACACCTATCCGTAATCAACGCGATGTTGAAGAAAGATTAAGAGTTGCATTAGAACTTGATCGCGCACGCGTTCAAATTGGTCGTATTTCCCGTTTTGGTTTGCTTGAAATGTCACGTCAACGCCTCAAGCCTTCATTAGGTGAAGCCATACAAGAAATCTGCCCACGTTGCGAAGGTCATGGACAAATTCGTAGCATAGAATCATTGGCTTTATCGATTATTCGTTTAATTGAAGAAGATGCGATGAAAGAAAACACCGCTGAAATTCATACGATAGTACCCATAGAAGTGGCTACTTTCTTAACCAATGAAAAACGCGGCAGTCTGACACATATTGAAACGTCTCACCATGTAAAAATATATATTTTACCGAATCGTGAAATTAGTCGCCCGCATTATGAAATTCGCCGCATTCGTAAAGATGACGCAAGTGCACAAACACATAACAGTTATCAATTAGACGTTATGACTTCTGCTGAAAAAGAAGCTGTGGTTGAAACAGCATTAACTGCTCCCGTACCGGTTGCAGCAGCAATTGATCACATGGCTATCACACCTTCACGCCCTGCAAGTTCTTTAATTGAACCTTCAAAACCCGCTAAAAAAGTAAGCTGGTTTAAAAAATTATGGAATGCATTATTTGGCGGCAAAGAAAAAGATAAAAAGCATCATCACAACCGTCGTGGCGGTGGTCATCATCGCAGAAATACTTACAACAGAAATCGTGGGCCACGTCCTACTGGCACAGGTCCAGCGCCTACAGGTGAACGTGATCACACTAAACGCACTTCAGGTCCAAGAAGACGTGCAAATGATCGTTATTTCCCACGTAAAGCAGGCGGCGCAAATCCACAAACAGGTCCACAAAAACCTACGGAATAAAACATTACGCCCCTGTTAATATTTCTACGACATGAGCAATGTGCGCGTTATTATCATCGCGCACTATTGTATTACTGCGACCGTAAAGTATTTGCCCCAATTCGCATTTTAAATTCTGCTCTAATTGTTGATCGCAAGTTACTTTAAAATAGCGTGTATTAATACTGTGCGTCTGCACTTTATTTTCTAGTAATAGATTTCCAAAAGGTGTCTCACCGATTCGCACACCTTCAATAACAGTTTGCGGCAAGGCATTAAAATCAATAGAAATCAAACCTAATTCCACGACCCTACTTTCATTAAGCGTATCTGCAAGCAACGCGTTATCACGTTGCCCATTTTTGTCCACTATCATAATAATCGCACGGTAGAATTGATTTTGCTCAAGGTCTTCATCAATATGCAAAGGCGCGCGAATTTTTGGCGTGCGTTGATAATAATCAGCTATCGCTGTAGTTAACAAAGGCTGTGTTAATATAGATTTTTGCATGGCTGGCAAATCAGATTTTTGTACATAAACCAAATTTGGCCATTGTGATTCCGGAATATTTTCTTTAGTGAAAAATGTGGTTAAGGGTTCCAATTCTTTTGCACTCCAATCAAGATTACTTGCTGATACTTGCGCCGTGAATAAAGCGATATATAGTAATAAACGCATATACCCCCTAGTGACAGTTACTTAACTATGTTAAAATAAGAAACTGCTATACCTGTAGGGAAATAACTTATGATAACCCGAATTTTAACCGGCGATCCTATACTCGATGCCTTTGATAGGTTTGCAAGGTATTTGGCTACTCATTCTCCAACCTATCTGCGCGATATCGCCCAAGCACCTCATTATATGGCAAAATTCAATGTTAATGCGAATATAGTTAAAAGTTTTAGAGAAGATTCCGTTGTGAAAAATAAAGAATTTTACTCTGAGCTACGAAATTTTTACAATGCACTGCGACAATATACCTATTTTTATTTATCGGGCGATCATCAATACGATAATATGAATGAAGCTCAAGCTATTTATGACTTCATTGAAACTCATCTGAATACAGCACAAGAAATAGAATCTTTTTGGACATCAAATGATTTATTACCTATAGAACATGTTGTTTATGTCGAATACACCCCGCACTTAGCAGCAAGACTTTTGGGCTGGAGTACAACATTGCTAATGCTCGGTGGTGGATATTATATGGCGGAAAAAAACATTGATGAACCCCTCACTCAGGCTCAACGCGTAGGTTATGGATGTTTAATATTGACTGCATTTGCAGCAGGTCAAGCCGTGACATATTTTGCTAATAAAAAAATTGATCCGCCGCAAGCACCCAAAAAACATCTTTAAATTTTATTTAGTATAAGCAGATACCTTCTCTAATCTTGATAGAAAAAATTCCTTTGACCAAAGATCAAGCGTAAGCAATTCTCTTGGCTTTAAAAATCTTTTCACATCTTTTCTTGCTTCATCCCAATTGGCATGATTTATTTTTTCTGCTAATTTTTCAAATAGCCAGCTCGCATCAACAGAGACATTCTCCCACGGAGATTTTTGCAAAACAGCATGATTCAATAATAAAAAATTAATCGGTGTTTTTCTTGACACATACCATACAAAATCATACCAATCTCTGCCTTTTGTGAAAGGTCTACATAATAGCGCATGAATTTTTCCTGCAAATAAACTGGATAAATCTTGAGTTTTAATGCCATATGGCAAGGGGAAATCTAAATATTTAAGCTCATACGCTGAGCCCGCCGGCGGATTTGTATCAATTTCTAATTTAATTTGTAGCTTTGGTCTATTGGTTCTTTTATCTTTTATGACTAAAATTCCACCTAAAGATTCTGCTTTTAAAAAAGCAGTCCTGATCACTTTATCTAGTTTATTTCTGTTAATGACTTCCAAAGTATAACCATATAATTCAAATTCATCATGCATTCCTGATACATAATTATCCCAAGTAAAATTTTCATCAGGCTCATCTAGGATAAAATCTAAGTCTTCAGAAAATCTTTCTAATCCATAAAGAATTCTAAGACAAGTGCCGCCTTGGAAAGCTGCTTTTTTAAAAAAACCTGATCGTGAAAGTGCCATCAATGCAATTTCTTGAGCAATTTCTTTCAATGCATTTTCTTGTTCAATAACTGTTTGGCATTGATAACTTAATAATTTTTGTTGAATGATCTCAACGCTCATATTGCACTCCCTTTAAAAATCTTGTAATTCGGGAATGATGATAGTATTCATTTAATAATGTAATCTCTTCATCACGTAACAATGGTAAATCCTTGCGGGAAATTCTTAAACTTTGCTCTAATGGTAGTAATGAGTCCCATTCTTTTTTATAACAAAATACGTAATCGCAAATGGCTTTCCAAGGTTTAGCCATAAAAAAAGAATAGCCATTTTCTGTGTTCAAGCTAACCTCCGTATAAAACCCTTCTAGCGGCAAATGTTGATAGCTGAAAACACCCAGCGGCGTGTTAAATTCTTTAGAACGCTTGCTCGTCACAGAAGTAATTGTATAAACGGCTTCTGGAATCAACTGATGAAAACTAAGTGCAGATTCTAGACTAATATAGGAAGGGCCATAAATATATTGGGCTAATTCATATGGATGGGTTTTTTGTTTATCAGGCAAACAATACAAACCTCTGCGCACATGCAATAATCTACCCTGCGCTAATAGACGTTTAACTTTGCTATAACGACTATCTGAAGTACCATCAAGCAAGGTATCCAATTCCAAGTCTGTTAAATAAGGGCGCGGGTAATTTTGTAAAATTCGGTCTATACCTGGCATATTTTCTCCATAAACTGTCATTATTTGTTTATCAAGGCTAATTATAGCATATGAAGAGAATTATTTGTAGATTCATGCACAATACTGTCATATTATGACAGCATCTTACATATATTTAAACAGACTGCCCCGCCGCCCAACCAGACGACCAAGCCCATTGGAAATTATAACCACCCAACCAGCCAGTGACATCTAAGACTTCGCCAATAAAATATAAATTGTTTACAGTATTGGCTTCCATGGTTTTTGAAGAAATCGCATCACAATCTACCCCGCCTAATGTGACTTCTGCTGTGCGATAACCTTCTGTTGCATTTGGTTTTAAGTGCCAGGGTTCTAATGGATTTACAATTGCAGCTAATCTTTTGGGTAATTGTTCACTTAAAAATTCAATCACAAGTTCTTCGCCTGGTTTCCAATAAGATGAAATTTGTAAAATCGCAGGGCCGCTTAAACCTCTATGTGTAAATAATAAATTTTCTTGAAAAGAAATATCATTGCAGGAAACTTTAACTAAAGTTGATACGCCCGATAAAGGTGCAAGTTGTTCTTTATCTTCAACATGCAAAGTCAAAGGCACGAGCCCTGCGCGTGTAGGCCATACTTTGATTCCAAATTGTTGCGCAATTTTATAACCAAAAGGCGTGGCGCCCATCGTTGGAATGGATAAACCTCCCGTTGCGATGACTAAAGATTGCGTTATAAAATTTCCGATTGAAGTTTCGACTGTAAACCCTTCTATCACTTTTAAAATTTCAACATCTGTTTTAATCAATACGTTCGCAAGTGCAGCTTCGCTTAATAACATATTCACAATATCTTTGGCAGTATTATCACAAAACAATTGCCCTAATGTTTTCTCATGAAAAGCAATATTATATTTTTTAACTAATTGGATAAAATCCCATTGTGTGTAACGTGAGAGTGCGGATTTACAAAAATGTGGATTATGAGAAAGATAGCATTCAGGGCTGATGTTATAATTAGTAAAATTACAGCGCCCGCCACCTGACATTAATATTTTTTTACCAATTTTATTGGCATGATCTAATAACAACACGCGCCTGCAACGTTTACCTGCTTCTATGGCACACATTAAACCTGCGGCACCTGCACCAATAATAATGACATCTATCTGCATCGTATTTCAAAGCAATGATGGATTTTTGGATCTCGCTGAAAATCTTTATCTATGGTCTTGGGCGTAATGTCTTTAATTTCTAAATCTGACAAAGCTTCAGTATCCAAGTTGAATTTCCTAAAATTATTAGAAAAATATAATATCCCATCTCGATTTAAATGCTGCATGCATAATCTGATTAAACCAACATGATCGCGCTGAATATCAAAATCTTCATCCATACGTTTTGAACGTGAAAACGTCGGTGGATCTAAAAATATAAGATCAAATTTCTCATTATTGTTTTCAAGCCAAACTAAACAATCCGCTACAATCACGCGATGCAAGGTATCGCTTAAACCATTTAAGGCTAAATTACGTTTTGCCCAGTTGGTATAAGTTGTGGACATATCCACGCTCACAGAAGAACGCGCACCGCCGATAGCCGCATGTACAGTAACAGCACCTGTGTAACAAAACAAATTCAAAAAGCGTTTACCGGATGCAATGCTTGCCAAATGCAAACGCATCGGTCTGTGATCTAAAAATAAGCCTGTATCCAAATAATCATGTAAATTAACCAATAATTTACATGCGCCCTCTTCTACTGTTATATATTGATTTTTTGCAGCAAATTTTTCGTACTGCGAATGATCTTTTTGCTGACGGCGTTGCTTTACTACAATATGATCACTGGGAATATTTAAAACAGACGGAATGGCATTTAAAATTTGATTTAAACGATCTTGTGCTTTTTGAGGATCAATTGTTTTAGGCGCTGCATATTCTTGTACGTGAGCCCAATCATTATAACAATCAATGGCTACAGAATATTCAGGCATGTCGGCGTCATACACACGATAGGCGTGAATATTATTTTTTTCAACCCAAGACTTTAAAGATTTTTGGTTTTTACGTAAACGATTGGCGAACATTTCGGATTCAGGAGACAGTTCGGGCAAGAGCGAAAGATTTTTCGCCCCTGCGAAGATGAACCATTCGGGTGATATCGTCATTAATAATAATTTACAGGCTATCGTTCCATTAAAAAATGAATAATTTTTACGGGCGCGTATGCCCATGACTTTTCCTAAATCAGGATCGCCTAAAAATAAAGCCACTTCCCAATGTTGAAATTTCTCACGCAAACGTTGGCCGAAATGTTGATACAAAGGAATTAAATTTTCTGTTTCGCCTAAACGTTCACCGTAAGGTGGATTCGTAATCAAGAATCCGGGTTTATCACCTGCATGCGTTGGCGGTACTAAATGTGATAGTTCGCGAACCGAAACATCAATTAAATCTTCTAATCCCGCACGTTCAATATTTTCTCTTGCTTGTGAAACCGCACGCGGGCTGCCATCATAACCGCGAATATCGGGTAATGTTCTGGATAATCCTAATTTTTCTCGCTCTATGGCTTCAGATACTAATGCATCCCATAATTTAGCATCATGTTGCAACCAATGGGTAAACCCAAATTTTCTGCGTAATAAACCCGGCGCGGTATCAGTAACCATTAAAGCCGCTTCAATTAATAAAGTCCCCGTTCCACACATGGGATCAATTACATAAAGATATTGTTGCCAGTTTTTTGCAAAACCCGAGCGAATTAAAAGTGCTGCTGCTAAATTCTCTTTCATGGGTGCGTCTAAAGCTGAATCGCCACGGTAGCCACGTTTATGCAAACTCTCGCCTGAGAGATCTAAACTTAAATTTAATTTATCGCCATATAAATGCGCGTGAATGCGAATGTCTGGATTTACTAATTCCACATTAGGACGCTCGCCGGTTTTTGCACGAAATTGATCAACTATTGCATCTTTAACAAGTTGCGATCCGTATTGAGTATTTTGAATTAAATTTGTTAAACCCGAAAAATCTATTTTTAGTGTTTGTCTCGCAGTAAAATGCGATGACCAATTAATACTAGCAACACCACGGTGTATTGAAGCTAAATCGGTTACTTCTATTGTTTTTAAATGCAATAACACATGATTCGCTAAACGTGACCAAAGACAAATGCGATAAGCTGTTTCTAAACTTGCATTAAAATAAACACCAGTTAATGTTTCTTTACAATCTTGTGCGCCAAGTTGTGTTAATTCTTCCAGCAATAAACCTTCGATTAATCTTGGACAATTGGCAAAAAATGCATAGCTCATTTGATCATTCGCTTAATGCGATTCAAAGTTTCTTCATCTATGCCGCGCATGAGTTTGCCTATGAATTGATGTTGACGACGTTTAGCTTTATCGCTGGTAATCGTTTTGCCAAGCTGTATGGCAATTAATAAATCACGTGGTAAATCCAGAGAATCTAATTGATTGGCATTAAGCAAAACCAACGCTTCACCCATTTTTTGCAAGGCGTGCATTTCACGTTTATTTTCGCTTTTGGAGGGTTTTTCATATTCAGTCATAAGTGCGATGTTAAAGAATTTTGCCTTTAAAGTCAAACATCTAAATCTAATAAGCTCGCATTCCCACCTATGGCTGCTGTGTTAATCGTGATGGTTTTCTCCGTGATAAAACGCGATAAATAATGTGGGCCGCCGGCTTTAGGTCCGGTACCCGAACAGTGTTGTCCGCCAAAAGGTTGTACGCCGACTACCGCGCCTATCATATTGCGATTAACATAATTATTCCCAACGAATGTATGGGAAATAATATCATTTACAAATGGTTCAATGCGGCTATGAATGCCTAAGGTTAAACCATATCCCGTATCATTTAATGCTTTGAGTAATTCAGGCAAACGTTTGCGTTGAAAACGCAGCACATGCAAAACGGGGCCAAAAACTTCGCGCTTTAACACATTAATATTATCAATCTCAATTAAGGTTGGGGCAACATATGTATCGTCCTGGTTTTGCAAGGGCATTTGATAAATAATGCGTGCTGATTTATTCATATCTTTAATATGTTTATCTAATGCCGATTTGGCATTATCATCAATTACAGGACCGACATCGGTTGATAACAAACTCGGGTTACCTATTTTTAATTCCGCCATTGCTCCCGTTAACATGTTGACGCAGCTATCAAATATTTCTTCTTGTAAACATAAAATCCGCAGCGCGCTACAACGTTGGCCTGCGCTATTAAATGCGGAAGTGATCACATCGCTGACAACTTGTTCCAACAAAGCGCTAGAATCAACTATCATGGCATTTTGCCCGCCTGTTTCTGCAATTAAACTTGGGATGGCGCCCTTGCGTTGCGCTAAATTTTTATTAATATGTTGCGCAGTTTCAAGTGAACCGGTAAATACCACTAAAGCAACGCGAGGATCTTGCGTGAGCGCATCGCCAATAACACGCCCTTCGCCAATGATTAACTGTAAAACATCTTTTGGAATACCCGCTTGATGTAATAATTCTACAGCGCGAATAGCAATTTGTGGTGTTTGTGCGGCAGGCTTTGCAACTACCGTATTGCCCGTAACTAATGCGGCAACAATTTGCCCTAAGAAAATGGCTAATGGAAAATTCCACGGACTAATGCAAGCTGCAACGCCACGGCCCTGAAATGTTAAGGTATTTGATTCGCCAGTTGGCCCAGGTAATATTTGTGCTGCCATAATACGTTTAGCTTCAAGTGCATAATAACGGCAATAATCTATGGCTTCGCGCACTTCGCTTTGGGTATCTGTAATTGTTTTTTTGCCTTCATGAATAAGTAAATTCATAAGCTCAAATTGATGCTTTGCAAGCAAGTCTGCAGCTTTATTTAAATATATACAACGTTGCTCAACAGAAATTTTCGACCATGCGAAAAATGCATGATCTGCTTTTTTAAGCATATCTGGCAATGATAAACTGTTGTCACCCCGCACTTGTTGCGGGTTCTGGTTTAATCGGGTTAAAACAAATTTCTGGGTTTCAAAATCACTTAAATCAAACCCAAAAGAATTCTCTCTTAAATCCCCATATAGTTCTTTAGGTAAGGGAATTTTGGGATTCTCTTTTATTTCTAAATTTTTTAATTTATCAATCGGATCCGCAATTAAATCCTCTATCGCAATATCATGATCTTCCACTTGATGCACAAATGATGAATTCGCACCATTTTCTAATAAGCGTCTCACCAAATAAGCAAGCAAATGTTGATAATCTCCGATCGGCGCATACACACGCACAGTCACATCTTCTTGCGCTAATAAAGTATCATATAAATTCTCACCCATTCCATACAAACGCTGAAACTCAAAGTCGCGATTTCCATCCGCCATTTGCAAAACACTCGCAATCGTATGTGCATTATGTGTAGCTAGCTGCGGATAAAAAACATCACGATGTTTAAATAATTTTTGCGCACAAAATAAATAACTCACATCCGTTGCAACTTTTCGCGTATAAACCGGATACTGCGCAAATCCTCGCTCCTGCGCACGTTTAATTTCCGTATCCCAATAAGCACCTTTTACTAAACGTATTTTCAAACGATGCTTAGAATTTTTGGCTAAGTCATGACAAACATCTAAAACCGCAGGCGCTGCCTTTTGATAAGCCTGTACGGCTAAACCGAATCCATCCCAACCATCTAATTCACTCGATGCTAAAACTTGTTTTATTAATAATAAGGAAAGCTGCAAACGATCCGCTTCTTCCGCATCAATAATAAAATCAATATGATAATATTTAGCCAATCGTGCAAGTTCAATAATTTTAGGCACTAATTCTCGCTCTAATCGCTCAATTTGCGTATATTGATAACGCGGATGCAAAGCCGATAATTTCACCGAAATGCCACAATTTGGCACATTTTCCAAAGCCATAATGGCATCTTTATAAGCCTGAAAATACCGATCCGCATCTGCTTGTGTTTTAGCCGCTTCGCCCAACATATCAAATGAATAACAATAAGGGGCTTTCATGGCTTTTATAGCACTTTGAATAGTTTCACCCATCACAAATTGCCCACCTAATAAACGTATCCCCTGACGCACCACAGGCAAGGTGAGACTCGCCAATAATGAGCTTTTAAGCACAGTAGTTAATAAAGCATCCGCTGTAGCTTTATCTGGAATACGTAATAAGCTCTCAGCCAAACACATCAGCGTTATGCCTGCAGGACTAGCAAGGTCATGACTGACCAAAAAATGACGTAATAAGCCCCCAAAAGCCTCCTTGCGCGCCCCGTTAATTAGAAAATGTGCTTTCTTTTGAATGTCTGATGACATTTGAGAAGATATCGTTATATTTTTTAATAAAAAATTAATTGAATCAAGCTCTTGTAAAGATAAAGCTTGCGCAATGGGGCTTAAAAAAGATATATTTTCTGAAAGTGGAATTTTGCGAGTCATCTTAATGTTCTCTTAATATTGGTCCAGTAAGGTACAAGTATAGGGTATTTGACAGAGCGTCAAAAATATAGGCATTATGCATATCGGCCGAACGTTTAAGGGTTTTATGACATACAATCTACTAGAAAATGAAGCAACGCAAATACAAGCCAAAGAGGCCATTAAAAGGCAGTTGCTTAGACAATATGATGCCCTTAATGAAGCGTTACTATTAGGTAAAGAAGATAAATTTACCGGCTTTTACGATAAAACAATTGCTCCGCATCAAAAAACCCTTCTTGGCGATATTATAGAACACAGCGGCATCACCACTAAAGCGCTTGATGATGTCCTTGAACAAATTAATACGTATGCACATCAACTTGACGATACCAAGATAGATTCCTCGCTTAAACGATTACAGGATGCTTGCCGTTTTACCTTCAATTTGGCAAACAATAATGAAGCTACATTTAATGCATGGCTAAAGGACGAAACTTTACTAAATTTCATTCAGCAAGGAAAAGAAAAAGAATGCTATAACCAGCTGATAAAATTAGCGGGACCTAATCACGAGCATATTGAACAATTACTACAATATGCAATCCCTAATCCTTCATTAAAAAAACTACAAAATGCATGCGCATATGTATGCAACTTAAATGATAATCATAAGCAAAAATTTTTAACATGGTTGGAAAAAAACAGCACTTATACTCCTAATAAAAATAATAATATAAATAAAGCAATTAGAGAGATCGCCGGTAAAGATGGTTATGATAAATGTTACGATGAATTACGACATATCGTCAAAAGTGAATATACTGATAAGATGCAAAAATCTCTTCCAAACTGGAAGGAAAGGAAACAAAAACTCTTAGAAGAAAAACAAAAAAATAGTTATGACGAATATTTTTTAGATGAGATAAAAAAAGAATTCACTGACTGGGTGAACAGTCATTTAGTTAAAAACAAAATACAGGATCTCATCAAATCTAAAATCGATGACGTCAATGCTAAAATCGATACTTACAACTTGCCTTTCTGGGAAAAATATTTTCTTAAGAAAGAATTCTACGATAGAGTCGATCTTATTTATACTTCCGGTTTTGAACAAAGTAAAATAGATGAATTTGATTTAACTAAATATTCACCGCAAGTACAACGTCTTTTCACTGATGCACTTAATGATATGGTGAACACTTATCGTCTAGAGCCTGCCGTAATCAATGACTTTGATAGCGCTTGGGAAAAAACTGAAACAATCCCTACTGACATCATCTATGATAAATTAGATGAATTAACTGAAAAAAATTACCAAGCAAACTTCAATAGATCAGTCAATACAGCAAGAAATTCAGCTGAAACTGAATTAAACACCTGGGTGGACCAGCAACAAGAATCCAGAACAAGCTTTGAACAATCCTTAGAAGATAAATCAGCAAGCGAATTGCTCATTATTCTCGCTGAAACAACAAAAATAACTACTCGAGTAAATAAAGATTTAGAGAAATTAAATAATGCCTCTTATGACGAGGCCGCAAGTATCGTTGCGACAGCAAAAGCAGGTTTAGATAGTGGAGTATCTATAGCATCTGGTGGAAACACTCCCACTGAAGCGCAATATAATATCATTTCAGGTCCAGCAGATATTAGTCAATATGAAATAAATGAAACACGTAAACTTTTAAGTGACTTTGAAACTCAATTCGATACAAATCCAGACAGTTACACTGAACAAGACAAGAAAGAACTTGCCAGATGGATTTTTTATCAAAATAATATTAAACAGGACCACTTGAATGATTTTAATGAGGATATCGGAAAGAAATTATCTTTAGGATTTACTGATGACGGCGCGCTGGTCTTACCTGATTATCGTCTTAGATCGCGCATACAGAAGATAATTGAACACGGAAGTTATAATCAAATAACAGATAGTGAGCTCAATAAATTTCCCAAAGAAATTAAAAAATGGCTGCAAAGAAAGCGTCAGCAGTTCCGTTACGCTTACATTCCTGATCAAGATACTAATATTAAACAATTAACTGACGAATATTGTGCTGATGCTAACCAGTGGAATCGTTATCAAAAAAGAAAATTAATCAACACGCAGCTAAACTCATTGTTAGATGCAAAAGAAGCAGCCATTCAAAACTCTTTACTTGGCAAAGCCAGACTTGAAAAAGCTAAAGCTCTATACCGTGACTTATGGACTAGAAGAGGTCTTGAACACGCCTTTGGTTTTGCAGTTTCTGCAGCGCTCACCATGGCTGGTTCTCTAATTTTCATCCTCATCGCAATGGTCTTTTTCTCCACACCTCCAGGTATGGCATTAATGCTGTACTCCACTGCTATTATTCTCGCTGGCGTATATTTAGGTAATTGGTGGATCACCAAACACGATGTGGCTGAATTGTTTTTAACTATCTTTCCAGATCCGAATAAATCTTGGATAAGGCAATTTGTAGAAGAAGCGATAAAAAATCCGCTTGCATTTACGGTCAGTAACTTTGCGGCATTTTTATCAGCTTTATTCACGGCTGTCGCCGCCTATGCAGTGGCCGCAACTATCATTGCACTGTTTGCACCTATTTCTCTTCCTATTATGGGAATATTGCTACTCACAGTAGCTGCGCCGTCATTTTATTATACATACCCAACTTATTTTGCAATTTCACATATTTTTTCTCGGATCATGACGAGAAATACTTACTCATCACATCTTAAAGAAATTGAAGACATTGCAATCATTAATGACCAAACCAGCATCAGAAAATGGTATCCATTTTTACTAGGCCTAGCGATGCTCGCTATTTTAGGCGTGATGTTGGCCGCTGCTCCTGCTTTATTTGTTGGCTTTGCTTTTGTAGGTGTTCCAGTTATTCTCGCACAAGTGTTAGGTTATGCGATGGTTGCGCTTTCCATGGGGGGTATTGGTTCATTTTATTTCTTCCGCTCTAGAAATGCGGCTGTGAGATTGATCAAAGATAATGGCGGTAGAGATCCGTTTAAAAATCTTAAGGAAAATGCCTTAAGAGAAATGAATCGCAAACCCAATCCACATAAATTAACTATTTTGGCTAATATATTAGAGCAATTAAACAAGTTTAATCTTACACTCGATGCCAATCAAAGCACGGCAAAAGAAAAATTAACTCAAGCGGTTCTCAATGAGATCTTATTTGACAAAAATCCCGAAGACAGAAAACCCAAAATCGATTTCCTAAACGCAGAAGATAAGGCTTTTTTACAAGCAGACCAAGGTACTTTAGGAAAACTTTATAGAATCTACCAGGTCCGTGAAAATGCCCAAGAAGCACTCACCTTATGGGGCAAATCATTTGAAAGTATACGTATTCTAAATGCCGTGGGTAACATGTTACCTTCAGTATTTGGCTTTATGGCAGGTTTACCAGCAGGCACACCTATTGCTGTGATTTGGGCTTTAGGAATAATGGCCGGAGTCGGCGGAACTGGTGCATCCTGGGCAGCTAATTCTAATGGTATAGAAACAGATTATACAGTTGAGCCTGAAGTCTATGCCGCGCAAAGAAATCTGAATGATTTGATCACCATTGCCTGGTTTACCAATTTAAATGCTTTTGATAGAGCATTAAATCTTTATAAAAATAAGCATAAAGATATGAGCATGCCTGATTATGCAGTTTGCTTAAAACTTATAAAATTAGCTAAAGATATTAACGATAATGGTTGCACTAAAGAAGTCATTTCGGATAGAGAAAAAGAAATCATTAAAAACAGCCACCTGAATAAAATATATGAAGAAATGGGTGAGCATTTAGTGCGCGCAGTAGAAGTACAACAAGGTAAGCATAGTCTTCTTGATCAAAACATTAATCAACAATTAATAGATTATCGCTCCAACCTTGATGCAGAAAATAGATGGTATGAATATTCTCTATTCGGATATACCAGAGCTGAAAAAATACTCGCTCTTGATAAATTAAACATCATACGTGGACTAATCGAAAATAAAACTGAAGTTACATCACGTTTAACGCCTAAAGAAATAAAAATTCTAAAAAATGGTCGTTTGGGTAAAATTTATAATCAGATGGATAAATATACTATTAGTTTTATAGAGCTTAATGGGTATATACAAGAGCTTGGAGCCAACCTTTTCTCTATGTTTTTCCCTGAAAAATTTTCAAGCCCAACAAAAGTTGGTGATAAATTATTAAAAATAATAAACGACATCCAAGAAAAAGGTTTTACTAAAGAATTTTTAACACCAGATGAATTAAAAATTGCTAAGAGTGACACCTTAGGTAAAATTTTCAGTAATATGGACAAAAATGTAACTGGCCCTATCGAATTGGCAGCATATAAACAACAACTAAAAGTAGAAGTTGGGGAAGAAGACACAGAAAATAATAAACGGTCAGATTCAAATTTTTCAGTACTTGGTTTTAAATTTGGTTTTGCTAAAACTCAAGCACGTACTTTTCAAATCACTATTTTTAACTTCTCATTCTCTTTTACTATTCCTCGTTTCAAGGGCTATAGTAAAGCTGAAAAATGGCAAGCATTAGAAGCATTAAAAACACCCATCATAGAGGAAGCCGCGTCTGCTCCGGCCTCACCCAATACGTCTGCTCCAGCAAAACCAATAGTAAGAAGTGCGGACTTGAAAACATTTTATGGCAATGGACGTTTAGGACAAATATTTGCGAATTTAGACAGCCCAGCTATAGAAAAATTAATAAACCAAGATAGTACTTCTGGAGAATTAGCTGCTTTAATTCAAGAACTAAAAGATTATTCTGCGGATAGAAAAAATGGCAATATCTACAGCACAGGTGATACTAACTTAGGAGCAGCATCAAGAGCAGAAAAAATAGCTGTCGCTGGTAAACTTCAATATGCACTAGAAGAAATATCAAGCAAAAACTACACCACATGTAAATTTACAGATAGAGAACGAGAGATTTTAACTGATGGCAAGCTGAAAGATATATATGTAAAAGCTCAAAAATATATTGATGTTTTATATGTACCTGCACCAGCAGTACGTTTGGCTTAAAAAGTAAATTACTAAAAAAATCTAACCTCAATTCCCATTTCTTCTGCAACTTCTGCCAAAACCTTATCCGCTGTCGCTAATTGTTTTATATTATGTAATTGTAACGTAGCCAAATGTAAAGCATCTAAAGTGCGCAGTGGATGTGCATTATGGGCATTTAATAAATATATTGCACGATCGTAAGTAGATTCATTCATTGGGTATAACAATAGATGTCCTTGCTCAAGATGATTTTCAAAAGTCGAAAACACTTCCATTTCCATCATTGAAGAAATCCTTTGCATGCGGCGACGACGTGCGCATAAACAGCGCATTTCTGTTTTTACTAATGGACTTATGATGGCAGTATCAAGCTTGCGGATATACTCTGTGACTGCATCAGAATTTTCTTCTTCAAAATACCACTTTGCTAATGCGCTAGTGTCTATATATGCACTATCTTGCATCTCTATCTTCTCTGATTAATTCAGCAGCAGTTGTAGTAAATTTTCCCATTTTTTTTCTTAATTCATCATTTGTGGGGCGTTGAATTTTTTCACGCATGGGTAAAATACGGGCTATAGCCTTTCCATGTTTAGTAATGATGATTTCTCCACTTTTTGCTAATAATTCATCCAAGTGAGCTAACGCATTACGCATTTCTCGTATAGATAATTCAGTCATGGCCATCCTCTCTGTGACACAATTTATGTAATTGTAGCACATTGGTAAAGACATGATTACTCCTGGGTTTCTTATAAACTTTAAAGATGTGTATATTAATTCATTAATGTTTTATATGCAATATATTTTTATATAGAATTCATTAATGATACAGATGGGCAATTATTACCTTTTTATCCTTTAGCTGCATAATCTGCATGACGCTTTTGCATAATCACAATAATATCATCAATATTTTTCCCACTCGCAACCAATAACATTAGCGCGTGATACCACAAATCCGCCATTTCATCGCAAAGTTTTTCTTGTTCTACAACTGCAGCTAAAGCAACTTCAACACCCTCTTCCCCGACTTTTTGCGCAAGGCGTGTTAAGCCTTCTTGCATTAATTTTGCGGTGTAGCTGCCTTCGGGTTTATCTTTTGAACGTTGAATAATAACTTGTTCTAAATATGCCAAAAATCCAGTGCCTTGGGGGCCTTGATCGCCGAAGCAACTTGTTGTATTTAAATGGCAGGCGGGACCTTCGGGGATTACTTTGATTAATAATGTGTCGTTATCGCAATCTTTATCAATTGAAACTAAGTTTAAATAATTTCCTGAGGTTTCGCCTTTGACCCAGAGGCGTTGTTTGCTTCTGCTGTAAAAAGTTACGCGTTTGGTTTTTAGGGTTTCGTCATAGGCTTCTTGGTTCATGTAGGCTAACATTAAGACTTGTAAGGTTTTGCTGTCTTGGATGATAGCGGGGATTAAATTATTGGAATCGAATTTCATGATTATTTCCGTATGATAATATTGTGTTTTGATAAATAATTTTTCAGCTCATTTATTTCAATTATTTGCTTGTGAAATACGCTAGCAGCCAATGCACCATCAACGTGCGCTTGATTAAATACATTTAAAAAATGTTCCATGGAACCTGCGCCGCCGGAGGCAATTAATGGGATATGAATGTGCAGTCTTAATGCTGCTAATTGCTTGATATCATAACCTTGGCGCATGCCGTCTTGGTTCATGCAGTTTAAAACAATTTCTCCGGCGCCACGATCTTGCACTTCTTTGACCCAGTCTTTGGTTAATTTTTTTGTGTTTTTAATTGTTTTTTCACTGCCTGTGTATTGGTAGACGTGATAATCATTATTTTCAAAATGACTATCAATACCTATCACTATGCATTGGGTGCCGAAGGTTTCTACTAATTGATTGATTAAATCTGGATTTTCTAATGCGGGCGAATTAATGGAGATTTTATCTGCGCCTTTTTCTAAAATAATTCTTGCGGTTTCGATGGAGCGGATTCCGCCTGCTACGCAAAAGGGAATATTGATAACGCGTGCTACTTTTTCTACCCATTCATAGGCGACGTTTCTTGCTTCACCGCTGGCTGTGATGTCATAGAATACAAGTTCGTCTGCGCCTTCATCGCTGTAACGTTTTGCAAGTTCAACAATATCGCCCACTATTTCATGATTGCGAAATTGTACGCCTTTGACAACAACATTATCTTTTACATCTAAACAAGGAATGATGCGTTTAGCAAGCATGGCTTACGCTCCCGATGGCTTCATCTAAAATGATTTTACCTTCGTATAATGCGCGTCCGATGATGCATGCAGCGAGTTTATTTTGGTTTAATAAAACGATATCATCAAGACTTGCTACGCCGCCTGAGGCTTGGAGTTGTAAATCAGGATAATGTTTTAAAATATCTTGATATAAATTTACATTCGGGCCTTTGAGTGTTCCATCTAAAGAAATATCTGTGCATAGCGCATGAATAAGACCTGCAGCTTTGAATTCTTTTAGAAAATCGAATAATTTTTGCGTGCTTTTTTCTTGCCAACCGTGAATGGCGATATAATAATCATCATCTGATTTGTTGACATCCAATGCTAAAACAAAACGATCTGCGCCCCACTTTTTAAACCAGGATTTAATTAAGTCAGGATTTTTTACAGCTAAGCTGCCAATTACAACTCGTTTTACGCCAGCATTTAATAATTCTTCAACTTGATTTGCATCACGAATACCACCGCCGGTTTGTACATTTAGCGTGGTATTTTTGCAAATTTTTTCGATTAAAGTGCGTTGGTGCATAGCAGGATCTTTGGCGCCATCAAGATCCACAATGTGAACCCATAGACTGCCGGATTGCTCAAAGTTTTTAATGATATCTAAGGGATTATCTGCATAAATAGTTTCTTGGGCATAATCACCTTGATAGAGACGCACACATTTATTATTGCGTAGATCTATTGCAGGAATGATGATCATATAAAACTCCTCAATAATTGTTCACCGACTTCGCCAGAACGCTCTGGATGAAATTGCATGCCCACAAAATTATCTTTTTGTACAATAGCAGTGAAGGACTGACCGTATTCAGTAGTTGCTATGGTGTATTCATTTACAGGCGCGCAATAACTGTGAACATAATATACATATTTATTTTCTAATGGATTCCCTGGATTAACAAAATTTAAAGTATTCCAACCCATGTGCGGGATAATTAAATCATCGCCTGATAACTTTTTTATTTGCCCTGGCAAAATCCCTAGGCATTCAACATCACCTTCGCTTGATGATTGATAAAGTAATTGCATGCCTAAACATATTCCTAATACTGGTTGTTTTAGGTTTTTAATCACGGAAATTAAATTTAATTCTTTGAGATTTTTCATGGCAACTGCTGCAGCCCCTACGCCAGGTAAAATAACTTTATCAGCGCTTTCAATTGTTTTTGCATCAGACGTGACGACTGCTTCTAAGCCCATGCGCTCAAGTGCGAAAACAACTGAAGAAATATTGGCAACTCCGCTGGCAATTACGGCTATCATAAAGAACCTTTGGTGCTTGGTAAATCAAAACCTTGTTTGTTAACGGCTTGTTTTAATGTGCGACCAACACCTTTGAACATACTCTCAACCATATGATGGGTATTTTCACCGCTGGTTTTAATATGTAATGTTGCGTGCAAGCCTTCAGCCAATGATCTGAAAAAATGCGGGATCATTTCTGTTGCAAGCTCGCCTACATTTTCACGTGGAAATTTTCCATCAAATACAAAAAATGCACGGCCGCTTAAATCGAGGGCAACTTCTGTCAACGCCTCATCCATCGGTAATAAAAATCCGTAACGCGCGATGCCTAATTTATCACCCAATGCTTCACGCAAGGCTTGGCCTAAGGCAAGTGCTGTATCTTCTATGGTGTGATGCTCATCAATGTGTAAATCGCCACTAACTTCTAAGGTAATGCCTATGCCACTGTGTTTAGAAAGCTGTTCTAACATGTGATCAAAAAAGCCAATGCCGGATTTAATATGCATAGGATTACCATTATCTAAATTAACTTGAACATCGATTTGTGTTTCTTTAGTTTTACGAACGACATGCGCGATTCTGTCTTTCGTTAATAGTTGTTTGACAATTTCACTCCAAGTATTTTTTTTGTCGTAAGCAATATAATGAATGCCCATATTGTTAGCTAATTCGTGATCAGTTTGTCTATCGCCTATAACATAACTGTGTTTAAAATCCATGGTATTATTTTTTAAATAATCGCGCACCAAACCTAAATTAGGTTTGCGGCATTGGCAATGATCATCAGGTTTGTGTGGACAAATTTTAATATCATCAAACTTTACACCTTGTGATGTCAAAATATTCATCAACATTTCATGCGGCGCATCAAAATGAGCTTGTGGAAAGCTTTCGGTCCCTAGACCATCTTGATTGCTCACCATGATTAACTTATAACCTGCTTGTTGGAGTTGCAAAAGCGCAGGTATAACGCCCGGCTCTAAACTTAGCTTTTCTAAACTGTCAATTTGATAATCAGCAGGTTCATGAATAATAGTGCCGTCTCTATCAATAAATAAATATTTAATATTACTCATAACGCTCCAAGAGGGTTTGTAATTGTTTATTTTCGGAAGGTAAACCAATGCTGATGCGTACGCAGTTTTCTAAACCGAACATATGGCTGCGATCTCGGATAATCACATTGTGCTCGGCGCAAAAAGCAACGAGTGATTTTGCATTATTTACTTTAAATAAAATAAAGTTAGCTTCACTGTGCCAAACTTTTTCGACATAATCTAAATTATTTAAAAAAGAAATCATTTCTTCGCGCGCTAGTTTTAATTGCTTTATTTGCTCGCGAACGGCAACAAGGTGATCAGCTTGCAGCTCATGTAAAATAACATCTACTACTGGGCTTGCCAATGGATATGGACTAATGACTTTTTCTAGCAATGCGATTAATTGTGGATGCGCAAGCACAACGCCGCAACGCGCACCGGCCATACCATAGGCTTTTGAAAGCGTTCGCAACACAACTAGATTGGGATATTGATTGATGTACTCACTCATGCTATTTTGATTTGCAAATTCTATGTAAGCTTCATCTACAATAATAATGGCTTTATTTTGCAATTGTTGACATACATGTAAAATATCATCAGCACTGTAAACATTACCTGTAGGATTATTGGGGCTGCATAAGAAAATTAACTTACAGCTGGGTTCCCAGTTTTCTAAAATATTTTTTAAATCTAAGTGAAATGTTTCTGGCAATAAAGGCACGGATATTATATTGGCATGTTGTATTTTCGCTGATAAGCTATACATATCATATGTTGGCGGGCATACCATGATTGAATCTTTGCCTGCAGCGCAAAAAGCACGCAACCATAAATCAATACCCTCATCACTGCCGCGCGTCATGAGAATTTGATTAGCATTCATTTGATATAAATTTGCTAATAAATCACGCAACTTTTCAGGTTGTGGCTGTGGATACCGGTGTATATATTCTTGCGAAGTTTTTGGATATGGATTTTCATTGGCGTTTAAATAAATTCCACTGGCCGCATGCTCGCGGCGCGCAGAACTGTAGGGAACTAAATTTATAATTTCAGGTCTTGCAAGTTGCAATAGATTTTCAATCATGACTTATCCTGTAAACGTACGGAAACGGCCAGTGCGTGTGCATGCAAACCTTCAAGATTTGCCAATATTTCTACACAAGGCCCGAGTTTCTCTAAACCTTGTTTTGTTAACTCTTGCACACTCATGTGTAACATAAAATCATTTAAACCCAAGCCACTGTAACTGCGTGCGTAACCATAGGTTGGTAACACGTGATTAGTGCCACTTGCATAATCGCCCACGGACTCGGGAGCGTAAGATCCTAAAAATATAGAACCTGCGCGTGTGATATTGGGTAATAAGTCACGTGGATTTTTTGCTTGAATAATTAAATGCTCGGGTGCGTAGTGATTACTGATTTCAATTGCTTGATTCAAATTTTCAACCACGATAAACGCACTACAGCTTAAAGCGCTTTTTGCAATTTCATGACGTGGCAAATCAGCTAATATTTTTTCAATTTCAGATTTTACTTTTTCTAAAAATATTTCAGATAGGCAAAGCAATACAACTTGCGAATCTGGACCATGTTCTGCTTGTGATAATAAATCTGCGGCGACATATGTTGGATGCGCATCATCATCAGCAATCACTAAAACTTCAGAAGGTCCAGCGGGTAAATCAATACTTGCGCCTTGTGGATCTTGTGCCACTAATTGTTTTGCGCACGTCACATAGGCATTGCCGGGGCCAAATATTTTATCTACTTTGGGAATGGTTTGTGTTCCATAAGCCATGGCAGCAATGGCTTGCGCACCGCCGACTTGATAAATTGTTTTAATGCCGCAAAGCTTGGCTATATAAATAATGTGCGGATCTAATTTTGGTGTGCATAAAACACGATGTGGATTATTTGCAATTTGTGCGGGCACGCCCAACATCAGTGCGGTTGAAATTAAAGGTGCGCTGCCACCGGGTATATATAAACCGACTGTTTGTATAGGTCGTGTGATTTTTTCACAAATCACACCCAGCGTTGTTTCCAAGCGCACATTATGATGGATTTGCGCTTGGTGAAATGCATAAATATTTTGATAAGCCGTATCTATGGCCTGTTTGGCTTCTGAGCTTATTTGAACATCCACATCGGTGTCGTATGCAAATTCGCTAATGTCTAGTTGATCAAACTTTAAACTGAACTCGCGTAGCGCGGCATCGCCGGATGATTTTACTTGATCAATAATCAACTGGACTTGCTGTTGTATTTGTTTATTATCACGAACGCTGGGTCTGGTTAATGTTTGCATGTCTCACATCATCATTTTTTCAACGGGCATTACAAGTATGGAACTTGCGCCGGCTTCTTTTAATGCTTCGAGTGTTTCCCAAAAAACGCTTTCTCCGCAAACAGCGTGAACACCAATTTTATTTGGATCACCTTCTAGCGTCATCAGTGTTGGATGTTCAACGCCCGGTAATAAAGCAACGATTTGTTGTAATTTATCTTTAGGTGCGTGCAACATAATGTATTTACTTTCGTTTGCTAGTAGTACACCTTGAATACGACGAATAAAAATATCTGCGGTTTTTTGTTTATCAGCTTCTAACGCAGGTTTTGCTTTAATCAGTAACGCTTGGCTTTGCAATATGGTTTGCACTTCTTTCAAATGATTAGCTGCAAGCGTGCCACCGGTTGATACTAAATCACAAATAGCATCCGCAATGCCAAGACGTGGAGCAATTTCAATGGAGCCAGTTAAGCCTATGCTTTTAGCTTGGATATTTTCTTGTGTTAAAAATTTTTGCAATAAATGTGGATATGTCGTGGCAATACTCTTATGTGCTAAATCACTAATTTTGTTATATTCGAATTCAGTAGGCACTGCAATCGATAAACGACAAAAACCAAAGTTTAATTTTTGCACAGCATCGACGTGCTCTGAGTAGTCTTGATTGTTGTGGGCTAAAGTTGCTTCTTGCAGGACATTTAAACCGACAATACCAAAATCGCAAACCTGCTCCATAATCAAAGCAGGAATATCATCATCTCTGACCAATAAAACGTCTAGCGGGAAATTTTCGCTGTGACAAAACAATTGATCGCGATGACGGCGAATCTTAATGCCACTGCGGGCGAGTAAATCAAATGAATCCTCGCTCAGACGCCCTGATTTTTGTAAGGCTAAACGAATACGGTTGCTCATATAGGCTCTTATGGGTAAAAACATCAATTTTAACATAGGGTTAAGCGATAGGTCAATGTGTGAATTTACGCTTTATAAATTATACAAGCGCTCCGATAATCAGCTAGACTTAATTGACTAAGAACAATAAAAATGCAGGACAACACCATGAATACAGATACTTTTGCGCAAATTAACCAAAAATTAGACCTTTTAGAAGCCAATCCTAAGCTCAAAGAATCTGAGCGTCATAATGAATATTATGCGCACAGTAGCGTTCATGGCGGCAATTTGTTGAAAGAACATGCCTTAATGGTCTGCGCCAGTGTAGATGAAGCTTCGCCTGAGTACCACGCTTTGGTTCTTCCGCTGATGCAGCGCATTGAAAGCTTTTTTGCACACCCTCACGTAGAGTTAGATTTTGCAGATGAAGTGCATATGCTTAGGGCGCGCCGCTTGATTGAACAAGGTAAATATCAACAAGCTGATGCTGTTTATAACGAAATCCCTTATAGTCCCATGTATGCTAAAGGCTTTGGGCAACGTAATCATTATTTTTTAAATGCCACTAAAAATCACCTGCATTTGATGAAAAAATTAACCCACCCTGCGCATGTCAAGCACCAATTAATCAGCGCATTACAAGCACTGCAATATGTAAAAGCTTACCCGCGTTTAGATGATATTCATTTATATCAAAACGCAGAAGCTATTTTTGCACAAAATTATTATAACGAAGCAATCGCATTGGTCGAAAAAATCTGCACAGAATCCTTGCCTGAGTGCTTAAAAACCATGAATCAACATGAAACCGTCATGGTCTATAATACCCTACTTTGTCATAAGCAAGAATTACCACAATGGCGTGTTATTGTTAAAAAATTACAAAAACATTTTGTGGAATTATTGTTTAAACAACAACAATTCCAACGCCCTGATGAAAATACAACCGCACAAGCACATGCACTGCTCGATGAAGCCACATCAACTTTAGATAATATCCAACATTTAGTCGGCAAAACCCGCTTAGAAAAAGACTTTTTAGCAGCGCTTGTCGGCAATCAAGTTGCCGTTAAACATTTGCAGCAGTTTGCACGTTAAAAGGCAGCCGCTTTTGGTTTAATATATAACGTTATATATCAAGAAGCCACCTATTGTTAAAACGCTAAATATATGTTATTGTCATAACTATTTATTCTATTCTTTGGAGAAAATAATATGAAAGACTACACAATAATGATTATTGGTGATGAAAATTCTGGGAAAACCAGCCTAATGAATCGGTTCTGCAATAATGAATTTAATAAAAAAGAAAAATCCACTAAGGAATCATTTTTTTTTGCAGAAAAAGATCAGAATAATAGTAGACTTAAAATATGCGCTACTCCTGGCCAGGAGAGCTCCCGTGATATGCTTCCACTGTTTACGAACGCAGCTGAAGTCATCGTTATTGCAATTGATTTAAATCCAGATGCACGATCCATTGAAGAGCAAATAAAAACTTGGAAAAATTATTGTGAAGGACAAACAAAAGGATCTAAGTTAAAACAACTGATAGTCTTTGTTGGAACTCGTTCTGATCTCGATAAAAACGGTGAAAAAACGAAAGAATTTGAAGATTATGCTGAAAAAAATTCTTTAGAATACACCATCACAAGCGCTAAACTTAATGAAAATATAACTCATACCTTCAAAAACATCCTGTTTTTACTTATGTCACCCGATGAGATTGAGGATAACTTTAAAAGTGATGAGGTTAAAGCATATAATTACTACAAAATGGGGCTTAAGCATTTCCGCTCATCAGATCCAAAAGTAAAAGTATGCGCATATAACTTTATGGGTGCTGCTGCTGCAAAGGGAAATGAGGATGCTAAAACATGGTTAAATAAACACCCCGCTCCTGAAGTCAAAAATCCTGTTGTCGCATCTGCAAGCTTAGTGGAACAATCTCAATCATCTAAAGATCTTATTACTAAAGATTTTGGTAATGATGCAGTTCATTTAATGCACTGCTCTGCTGAACAGCATTCAAAATATTACGATGTGCTTTTGCTTCGGAAAAAAATCAGCACCATATTCAATTGTAAGTATCCCCAGACTACAACATACATTGAAAAATACATTGAAGATCATCGTTTCCCGAAAGATTTAGCCAAAAATATTATATCTTTATATGATTGGTGCAATCAAGTATGTAAAGATAAATCTGAATTTGACTCGTGGATTAGCTCATCATCAGAAAAGCTGGGAGATTACCAAAATATTACCCAAAGACTGGCAAAGTTAGAAATAATATCAATTGATGTTGGAGATTCGTATGGTGAATATAGAACTGTGCCTTATTATTATAATCCATTATTGATTGCAGTACAGAGTAACGCTATCGAGCTTGTCAACGATTTGATACTGTCTAAGGCCGAGGTAAATGCCCGCGATCCTAAGGGAAAGGCTATTATAGATTATGCTACTTCGCAAGAAGTAATATTAGCTTTGCAAAACGCGGGGGCTAATCAGAGGAGTGGCTATTCTGTTCTAGGATACTTAAAATCGCTTGAAGCAACGTTTCACAATTTATTCATGAATATATCAGCACATCAAGCCATAGATAATTCAGGGAAAAATAGCACAGAAATGAAGTTGTTGGTGAATCAATATAATGCTGTTTCACTAACAACTCAAAGTACAATGGCAACAAACTCAATAAATCCGCAAGATAAGAATACACCATCTCTCAAACAAGATTAGAATTTAGGTAGGACACTTGGATTAGAAAAAGACTTTTTAGCGGCGCTTGTCGGTAATCAAGCTGCGCTTAGACATTTGCAGCAGTTTGCACGTTAAAAGGTTGTAATATTGTTTTTACCTGCTGCTTTTTTAAGATTAAAATCGCAAGTTGCTAGCTTTGCACCTAGACGAATTGCTAGCTCGAGATAAGCGGCATCGTAGGAAGTTAAATCATGCTCTTGGGATAATTTACTGATTGAATACAATGATTCACTGGTCGCTGAAAATTTATCTACATTTATAGGCAAGCCATTTAAAACTTGTAAATACTCTTTAAAGTCTGCATTTTTTATTCTTTTTCTTTTTAAAGCAACTTGCAATACATTGCTACATTCAAGATAAAATAAGGCTGGAACGTGAATAGAATATAATGCCAAATCAATTTCATTGCCGTTTTCATCTGGCAATAAATCTGACATGATAAATGAAGTATCAATCACTAAAACATGATTCATTTGTGACCTGCATCCCGCATATTAATAATTTCTTGTGCATTACCCAAAGGCGCGCATTTTTTTAATGCTTTTAATTGCGCCATAATGTCTTGATTTTTATTTTGTAATAATGCTCCACAGGAATAATAAAAGCAACCGCTTTATTACGATTCGTTAAACAATATTCCTGGCCATTTTGCACACTGCGAATGATCTCAGGCAAATGGGTTACAGAAGTTATAAAAGAAATGCGAGACGAGTATCCTGCAGTGCTAGAAGGTGTAGGCGGCGCATCAGTTGGGCTTATGTTCGGTAGTATGGGTTATGCGATATATGATATGACAAAATGGGATTGGGGAACTAACGACAGCTCTGGTTCAAGCGATTCTAGTTCAGAATCCCTAAGCGCAGGTCACATTCTAAATTCAGAAGAAATGAAAATGGTAGTACTTATAAGCGCTGCGGCGTGTACAGCTGTAGCGCTCGCGCCACGTATGTATAGGGGTACGGTAAATTGCATCAAAAATACTTGTCACTCATTTACAAGAAAAAATGCTAGTGATGAAGAAAATAAAAATATAATAACTTATAATGCTAGTATTAACTATTACAGCACTGGTGGGCCTAGCTAAGGTTTAGCTATTATCGTGAAGAGGGCGAAAGATTTTTCGCCCCTACCAAATTGTGATTATTTTTTCGGCATATATAAATCTGTAATTGTGCCTTCAAAAATTTCCGTTGCTAATGCTACTGTTTCAGATAATGTCGGATGTGCATGTATTGTTAATGCAATATCTTCCGCATCACAACCCATTTCAATAGCAAGCCCTACTTCGGCAATTAAATCACCAGCATGTGGACCTACAATTGCTGCGCCTAATATTCTGTGAGTGTCATTGTCGAATATTAATTTGGTTAAACCTTCATTGCGACCCATACTTAAAGATCTGCCACTTGCGGCCCAGGGGAATACACCTTTGCCGTAATTAATATTTTGAGCTTTGGCTTGATCTTCTGTTAAACCTACCCAAGCAATTTCCGGATCAGTATAACAAACACTGGGAATACATTTAGCATCAAAGAAATGATTTTTACCTGCTATCACTTCTGCTGCGATACGACCTTCTGCAACGGCTTTATGCGCAAGCATGGGTTGTCCAATAATATCCCCGATTGCAAAGATATGATTTACATTAGTGCGTAATTGTTTATCTACAGCAATAAATCCACGTTCATCAACATTGACGCCGGCTTTATCCGCGGCGATTTTTTTGCCATTTGGCGTGCGGCCTACTGCGGTTAATATTCTATCATACCGTTGTGGTTCTGTCGGTGCGCCTTCGCCTTCGAAGCTGACATAAAGACCATCATTTTTGGCTTCAACTTTTATGACTTTTGTTTTTAAGAAAATGTTTTCATAACGTTTTTTAACGAATTGGAAGAAAGGTTTGATGATGTCTTTATCAAAACCACCAATTAAACTATCGCCTAATTCTACGACGCTAATTTTTGAACCTAATGCATGATAAACGGTGGCCATTTCCATGCCGATAATACCGCCGCCGATGACCAACATTTTTGCGGGAATGTCTTTCAATTCTAACGCGCCTGTGGAATCCATAATACGTGGATCTTCAGGAAGTGTCGGTAATTTTACCGGTTGTGAACCTGCTGCAATAATGGCATTCACAAAACTAATGGTTTGTGTTTTGCCTTCAAAGGTAACTGTGATTTCATTCGGACCTGAAAATACACCTTCGCCTTGCACAACGGTGACATTACGTTGTTTAGCCAGTGTTTTTAATCCTGCCGTTAAACGATTGACAACGCCGCTTTTCCAATCCAAAATTTTTGCAGGATCTAAACTGCGAGAACCGTAATTAACACCGTGTGCGGATAATTCATCCACTTCTTCGATGACTTTAGCTACGTGTAATAATGCTTTTGATGGGATACAACCTACGTTTAAGCAAACGCCGCCCAAAGTATTATAACGTTCAACTAGTACAACTTTTTTACCTAAATCTGCAGCACGAAATGCTGCGGTGTAACCGCCGGGGCCACTACCTAAAACAATAACTTCTGTTTGTAAATCTGACATAAGAATATTCCTCTTTAATTTTCTACAATAACATTTGGCGCATATCGCCTAACATTTCACCTAAATACGTAATAAAATGTGCGCCTTGTGCGCCGTCGATCACGCGGTGATCGTAGGACAAAGACAAAGGCAACATTAATCGCGGTACAAATGCACCGTCTTTATAAACTGGCGCCATGCGTGATTTTGATGCACCTAAAATAGCGACATCAGGCGCATTAATAATCGGTGTGAACGCAGTACCACCAATACCACCTAAACTTGAAATCGTAAAACTGCTACCTTGCATTTCAACGGGTAATAATTGTCCGGCGCGCGCTTTTGCACTAATGGTTTTTAATTCCTCTGCTAATTCCATAAAGCCTTTTAAATTAACATCGCGAATCACGGGCACAACTAAACCATTGGGTGTATCAACCGCTACACCGATATGAAAATATTTTTTCAATATAAGTTCTTCGCCGTTAGATGCGAGTGATGCATTAAAAGTTGGAAATGCTTTTAAAGCTGCGACAGATGCTTTCATTAAAAAAACTAACGGGGTTAATTTTACGCCCTTTTCTTCAAACTTAGCTTTGTTTTGCTGACGAAATTCTTCCAGATCTGTAATGTCTACTTCGTCAAATTGTGTAACGTGTGGAATACTGACCCAATTGCGATGTAAAAATTTAGCGCTTATTTTTTTAATGCGGGATAGCTCTTGTGTTTCAATGGGACCGAATTTTGAAAAATCTACTGTAGGCATCGGTTCAATGCCTAAACCAGTTCCGCCTGATTGCATTTTGTTTTTAATGGCATTATTTAAATCGTTTTTAGTTACACGACCTTTTTCACCTGTGGGTGTTATGGTTTTTAAATCAATATTTAATTCACGCGCTAAACGGCGAACGCCTGGGCTCGCATAAACAGAATCTGAAGAAATAGATTCAGTTTTTGTTTCTGGTTTTGCTGCAGGTTTTTCTTCAGCTGCTGCTGGTGCTTTTGTTGGTTCAGTAAGCGCTGGCGCTGCACCTATTGTAGTTAAAGTGCAAATCACAGAATCTTGTGCAACTTTATCGCCTACTTTAATGGCTATTTCAGTAACTGTTCCATCTAATGGCGATGGTATTTCCATGGAGGCTTTATCACTTTCGAGTACTGCGAGTGTTTGATTTTTTTTAATACTCATGCCGACTTTAATAGGCACTTCAATGACATCGACTTTATCAAAGTTACCAATATCGGGTACGCGCACAGTTTGTGATGAACTATCGTTAGCAGTTGCAGCTGGCGCTGGTGTTGTTGCAACAGGCTCAGGTTTTTTAACTTCAGCTACATCAGCAGAATCCATAGTTAAAATTAAATCACCTTGTTTAATTTTATCACCAATTTTAACATTAATATTTTGCACAACGCCGGCCGCGGGGGACGGAACTTCCATTGAAGCTTTATCACTTTCTAAAGTAATTAAGGCTTGTTCTTTTTTAATGGTGTCGCCGGGTTTAATTTGTATTTCGATGACGGTGACGGCATCGGAATTTCCTAAATCTGGAACATTCACTGTTACTATACTCACAACGCTACTCCCTCGCTGGATCCGGTTTATTCGGATTAATATTAAATTTTTGCATAGCGCTTGTTACGATGCTTGCAGGTAATTGCCCCAAGTCCACTAATGCTTTTAAAGTTGCAATGACAATAAAATCACTGTTGACTTCAAAGAAATAACGTAAACGCTCACGTGTATCACTACGACCAAAACCATCAGTTCCAAGTGTTACATATTTTCCCGGAACAAACGCACGAATTTGATCAGCATATTCACGCATATAATCCGTCGCTGCAATCACAGGTCCTTGTTGATCTTTTAAACATTGTGTAACGTAAGGTACTTGCTGCACATCTTCAGGATGCATATTATTTTCACGCTCTATGTGCAAACCTTCACGACGTAACTCAGTGAAACTGGTCACGCTCCAAATATCACTGCTGACTTGATATTGCGTATTTAAAATTTCCGCAGCTTTAATCACTTCACGTAAAATTGTACCCGATCCTAATAATTGCACATGTAATTTTTGCGCAGGCGTACTTTGCAAACGGTACATGCCTTTAATAATACCGGGGACTGCATCTTGTGGCAGCGCAGGATGTTCATAATTTTCATTCATGACTGTTAAATAATAAAATACATTTTCTTCATTTTCATACATGCGGCGCATGCCGTCTTGAATGATCACCGCTAATTCATAAGCAAATGTGGGATCGTAGCTCACGCAGTTTGGAATCGTTGCCGCAAATAATAAACTATGTCCGTCTTGATGTTGCAAGCCTTCACCCGCAAGTGTTGTGCGCCCTGCTGTTGCGCCTAATAAAAATCCACGTGCTTGTGCATCGCCAGCCGCCCAGGCTAGATCACCAATACGTTGAAAACCAAACATGGAATAAAAAATATAAAATGGAATCATAGGGCGTTGATGATTGGTATACGATGTTGCCGCTGCTATCCACGATGCAAACGCACCGCCTTCATTGATACCCTCTTCCAATAATTGGCCTTTTTTATCTTCACGATAATACATCACTTGGCCTGCATCTACAGGTTCATACAATTGACCTTTGCTGGAATAAATACCGATGGTGCGGAATAATCCTTCCATACCAAATGTGCGTGCTTCATCCGGAATAATCGGAACAATGAACGGTGATAACGCTTCATTTTTTAATAAAATATTTAAAATGCGCACAAACGCCATAGTTGTTGAAATATGACGCTCGCCTGTTTCTTTTAATACAGATTCAAAGGCAGATAACTCGGGCACTGGAAAAGGTTTTTTCGGCACAATACGTGCGGGCAAATAACCACCTAATGCTTTGCGCTTTTCGTGCAAATATTGCATTTCTTCGCTGTTTTCATCCGGTTTGTAAAATGGATATTCCGAAATTTTTTCATCAGAAAGCGGAATATCAAAACGTGTGCGGAATGCTTTTAAAGATTCTAAATCCATTTTTTTCGCTTGGTGAGTGAAGTTTAATGCTTCACCTGCTGCGCCCATGCCAAAACCTTTGACTGTTTTTACTAAAATAACAACAGGTTGTTTTTTATGATTTACAGCAGCTTGATAAGCAGCAAAAACTTTTTCGACATCATGGCCACCGCGATTTAATCTATAAATTTCATCATCACTTAAATCAGCAACTAAAGCTTTTAATTCCGGTGTATTGAAAAAATGCTCACGGGTATAAGCGCCGTCTTTGGCTTTGTAATTTTGATATTCACCATCGAGCGCTTCGCCCATGCGTTTGCGCAATGCACCCGTGGTATCTTTTGCTAATAATGCATCCCAATTACTACCCCAAACCACTTTAATCGTATGCCAACCTGCACCGCGAAATACGGATTCAAATTCTTGAATAATTTTACCATTGCCACGCACGGGACCGTCTAAACGTTGCAAATTACAATTAATCACAAAAATTAAATTGTCTAAATTTTCACGACCAGCAACGGTTAATGCGCCTAAAGATTCCGGCTCATCCATTTCGCCATCACCGCAAAAACACCAGACTTTACGGTTTTGTGTTTCAGATAATTCGCGTGCTTGTAAATATTTCATAAAACGCGCTTGGTAAATCGCTTGCAGTGGGCCTAAACCCATAGATACAGTAGGAAATTGCCAATACGTAGGCATTAACCAAGGATGTGGGTAAGAAGATAAACCATCAGTTTCTACTTCTTGGCGGAAATAACTCAACTGCTCTTCACTTAATCGCCCTTCTAAGAATGAGCGTGCATAAATACCAGGAGAGCTGTGTCCTTGGATATAAAGTAAATCACCACCGTGATTGGAGCTTTGTGCACGAAAGAAATGATTAAAACCGACTTCGTATAAATTAGCTGCAGATGCATATGAAGCTATATGACCGCCTAACTCCGGGGCTTTATGTCCCGCTCGTAAAACCATAGCGATAGCATTCCAGCGTATCATTGCATCGAGTCGTTTCTCTATGGTTTTGTTGCCTGGATAAACAGGTTGTTGATCAACAGGAATGGTATTGATGTAAGGACTGTTAAAACCTTGTCCTAAGCTAATACCCTGCTGCTGCGCTTGCTCTTGTAATTGTGTTAACAAATACTGAGCACGCGCAGCACCTTCGCGTTCGATCACTTCTTGAAGCGCTTCTAACCATTCCTCGGTTTGTAGCGGATCGTTATCTAATAATGGTTCTACGGCCATGTAAATCTCTTTAAATTAAGCTAACTCTTAAGCTCGCTTAGTATCTCTATTTTTGCAAGGAATTGCAAATCGAGTCTATTAAAGAAAAGCATGCCCAAGTGTTGCTACAGCTGCAACCAATACCCAAATTAACAAGCCACGTTGCACTATGCCTTGTGCTTTTAGATTTTCTTCACGGGTCGCTTGCGTAGCGCTTTCAGGGGTTAATGAAGCCAAACCTGAATCGATTAATACTTCTTTGCAGCGATCAGCTTTAACTAAGTCATTTTTCCAAGTATCAAACCCAGGCATAAAATTCCCCGTTAAAGTATAACTTAAAGCCGCTAAACGTGAAGGAATCCAAGCAATTACCCAATAAAGTTGATAAACGTTGTGAGAAAATTGTGGGTAAAATTCAGATTGCATGCGTGATGCATTTTCTTGCATCCAGCTCACTAAACGGTATAACAAAGCGCCCACCGGTCCTAAAACTAAGAACCAGAATATAACCCCAAAGAAACGTTCATGCGCTTGCCAGAAAATAAGTTCTGTTACACTGCGATTAAATGTTTGTGGATTAATTAAATCACCGGCAGCGGCTTTAACTTCTTGTTCTGCAAGAGCTGGATCCGCATCTTTTTTTAAGTAATGAACTAAGGATTCTTGTAAATTGGTGGGACCAAAACAAAACCACAATACCGCAAATCCAATCGCTAATTCCACAATACCTGAAAAACGACCCGCAATACTCCATAGAATAGCTAATAAAATAATGGCAGGAACCAAAATAACGGCCAAACTCATCGGTCCGCCCCATAGGGTTTTATTGTCACCTGTTAATGATTTCAAACGGTGGACATATTGTTCAAACCATTTTTGATTACGCCAACGCGCACCAGTATCAAAATAATAATCTAACCATAAGCACGCTAAAAGAAGTGTCAGTTTCATGATCTTTCCCTGTTTAAATAGATTGTTGCAGCAAAGTCCTAAAATATACCCAATCAAACGTTTCACCTGGATCAGTTTTTCGACCGGGTGCAATATCACTGTGACCTGTAATGCGATCCATAGAAATACCTGGATACTGCTGCATTAAACATCGAGT
The DNA here is from genome assembly GCA_041660525.1 of Legionellales bacterium. Classification (GTDB taxonomy): domain Bacteria; phylum Pseudomonadota; class Gammaproteobacteria; order JABCZS01; family JABCZS01; genus JABCZS01. The sequence continues at coordinate 95,657 of JBAZWD010000003.1, forward strand.
CAATTCAGCTAATGCATAATATTGCTTTTCAGTATAGGCAATATTATCTGTGCCTTCTAATTCGATACCGATTGAATAATCATTACAAGCCGTGCGTCCTTTAAATTCAGAAACACCGGCATGCCAAGCGCGATCTTCAAACGAAACAAATTGAGTAAGCTTTCCATCCCTATCAATTAACACATGTGCAGATACACGCGTTGGCAATATTGTATCAAAATATGAATGTGATGTCGCGAGCAATTGATTCATAAATAATTTTTCAATGTTACCCACACCAAATTCGCCAGGCGGCAAACTAATGTTGTGTATCACTAATAAGTTAATTTCACAGCCAAGTGGGCGTGCATCGCAATTTTGCGACGTCAATTTTTTAACGTCTTGTAACCAACCTTGATTTATTTCCATGTTTCTAGTTTAACTCATTGACAAAAAGATGCCTGAAATGTTAGCGTAGCGCCTTGATTATACACACAGGAAGGACATATTTATGAAGTCGACTCATCTTTTATATTCAACACTTTGCTCGTTATTCATCGCTTTACCCGTCTACGCGATCCCAACTGACACAGTTGAAGCTGCAGATGAACAAGATCAAGAAATGGATTTTCCTGATGAACCTTATTACCCACCTGAAGAAGAAGAAGACGATAAAATTCTACCTTTGAGTGAACGCATGGGTTACAACGACGGATTTTTTATTCGTAACGCTGATAATACGTTTTCATTATTTTTTAACGGGTTATTGCAAGCACGTTACATTTATTCGCACGCACCAGAAGTACCCGCAGGCGAAACAACAGATTATTACCGTTTTGAATTACGTCGTACCGATTTATATTTCTCTGGTCATTTTTTAGATGAATCTTGGACTTACGTATTAGGTACAGAAGCAGGCCCAGATGGCGTTTTTGCTGTAGATGACGTGTATATCGCCAAAGCATTTACAGAAGGCACTTGGGGACAGGTCGGTCAATTCTCAACACCTTTTTTACGTGAAACATTAATTTCAAGTACACGTCAATTAACAGTTGAGCGTTCACTCGTTTCAAAATTTTTCTCAACCAATAATTCAACTGGTGTTTTATTTGGTACAGAAGATGATGAATGGAAATGGGAAGCAGCGTTTACCAATGGTTATTTTGCGCATGATGAATACGTAGATGAAACCGATGAAAATGAAGATGTTGTTGATCATGATTTTCAAAACGGTCAAAGCTATTCTGCAATAACACGTTTAGAATTTAAACCTTTCGGTGAATGGGAAGAATTCCGCGGCTTTAATTCATTTGGTGAAAATAATGTAGGCTTACTCATCGGTGTTGCTGCTGCGTACCAACGTGATAATGATAATGCAGATATCGAAGAAGCTTCTGGTACTGTCGATATTACTCTCCAAGGCAGTGGTTGGAGCACATTTGCAATGGGTGCATTCACACAAGATCTTCAAAATGATGACAGCGCTTCTTATGGTGCGCAGATTCAAGGTGGCCTTTTTGTGGATGAAGATTTAGATACAGTTGAATTATTTTCTCGTTATGAATGGGGTCAATCCAATACGCATGTAGATTTCATTGAACCTGATAATGAAGATCTCAGCATAGTAACCGCTGGATTCAATTATTATATTTATCCAAGACACTTGAAGCTTAGCACTGACTTCGGTTATTCCTTTACCGCTATTGGTGAAAACTGGGCTAATACTACCGACGGTTGGCGTACCAGTACTGAAAGTGGCGAATGGGTTGCTAGATCGCAATTACAACTTGTTATTTAGTGAATCGATTTAAGTTAACCATTGCTTCGTGCATGGTATTGCTCTGTACAAAAATACAAGCAGCGAGCCCTGACGAAGCAATGGACTTCCCTGATGAAGCCGATTATCCCCCCCGCAGAAGGCGAAACCCTATTACCTGCAGATGAATATTACGGTTATGATAATGGCTTTTTTATTCATACCGCTGATAATTTCTTTTCACTAGAAATTAATGGCATGACGCAAGCCCGTTATGATTATTCTGTCATTAAAGAGCAACCGGATGATTATGGATTCCAATTGCGGCGCACCAATTTATTTTTCTCCGGTCATGTTATTGATGATTCGTGGAAATATGTTGTAGGCGCACAAGCCGGTCCCGATGGTACATTTGCAGTACTAGATGCTTATATCGTAAAAATATTTTCCGAGAACAGTTTAGCGCAATTGGGTCAATTCCCAACGCCTTTTTTACGCGCTTACGCTATTTCGGTAACACGGCAATTAGCTGTTGAAGATTCTTTGGTCGCAAAATATTTTTCTACACGCGATATTACGGGTGCTTCTTATTTATATGAACAAGATTGGTTTAAATGGCAAGCAGCTGTGGCCAACGGTTACTTCACACCCAGTTACGATCAAAACCAAGATGTTATCGATCAAGAATTTCAAAATGGTCAAAGCTATGCCGTAATGAGTCGTTTGGAACTAAAACCATTTGGCACTTGGAAAGAATTTCGTGATTACAATTCCCCCTATGGGAATGAAAAAGGTTTACTGTTAGGTATGGGTATCGCTTATCAAGATGATCAAAGTCTTTTAGGTACTCAAGATATTTCTGGAACGGTTGATCTTACCTTTCAAGGCAGTGGTTGGAGCACATTTGCTATGAGTGCGATCAATACAGATTATACAAATCATGAAACAACTTACGGTGCCCAAGCGCAAGGTGGAGTGTTCGTCGATGAAGATCAAAATACGGTTGAATTATTTTCGCGTTATGAATGGGGACAAGGTCAACAAGATCAAGACTTGAGTCTATTAACCTCAGGATTTAATTATTATATTGATCCAAGACATTTAAAATTCACAGCAGACTTTGGTTATGCATTTAGCAGCATGGGTGCAAGCTGGGCGGATGAAACAGATGGCTGGTTTGAAACAGACGAAAAAGGCCAGTGGGTCGTGCGTACGCAATTACAACTCGTGGTTTAATCCCGTCGCAGTTTATCTGACATCGCAATGGGCGTCGGATATTTCATGACTATCACATAAGAAGAAACAATAAACGTTAGGATGGTTGTAGTTTGTATTAAATAATAAATCGGATCGCTCACCACTTGATGCTCATGCGCGACATAAGCAACCAGTAACGAGAATTCACTGACCTGCCCTAAACGTACGCCAATTTCTAGTGATTGATTTTTAATTTCGGCCGTGCGTTTGAGTAAAAATGAAAACACCAAGGGTTTTATTAATAACATTAAAATTGCCAAGACAGCCGCAGGTACTAAGACTTCGCCCACTACGTGTAAATTGAATCCAGCACCTAATGAGAAGAAAAATAAGATTAAAAAGAAATCGCGTAAAGGTTTTAAACTTTCAGAAATAAATAAAGCAATAGGCCCACTGGCAATTGCAACGCCCGCAATAAATGCACCAATTTCATGCGATAAATGCATGCTGTGTGCAAGCTCTGCAATAGCTAAACACCAACCAATTGCAATTAAAAATATAAACTCTTGAATTTTATCAAAGCGAGCAATTAATTTGGTTAAAACGTAACGCTCAAATAAATAGCAAAATGCACTGAGCAGTGGCAATGCAACGACTATTTGCACAATTTCCCACACACTTAATCCATCACCCCCGGCTGCATTAATTAGCAACATCACGGTGATCGCAATTAAATCTTGAAATAATAAAATACTGATAACAATTTCGCCGGTATATTGGTGATGCAATACAGTTGTGGGCAATAATTTCAAACCAATAATAGTACTGGAGAACATCATGGCTGCAGCAACAACCAATGATTCTATGGTGCTAAAACCAAAAAATGCTGCGATGCCAAAACCAACTAAAGCGAAAATTGAGGAGCTAATTAAAGTAATCCATGTCGTACTTTTTAATAGACGAATTAAATCTTTAGGATCAAGGTTTAAGCCGAGTAAAAATAATAAAAAGATAATGCCGATATCAGAAATATGGGAAATTAAATCAGGATCATCAACCCATTGCAGTCCCCAAGGACCGATAATCACACCTAATGCCATATAGGCAACAATTAGAGATTGACGGGTATATAAAGCTATCGTTGCAAGAATAGAGGCCCCAGTAAAAATGAGGAAAATATAAAAAATTACTGGGGTTGTTTCCATTATTACTCAGAAGTTTGTGCTACTGACGCTGCTGCTGTTACTGCTGTATCTTTCTTGGTCAATTTTTCTTTAATACGCGCTGATTTACCGGCACGATCACGCAGGTAATATAATTTTGCACTGCGCACATCACCTGTTCTTTTCACTTCGATGCTGTGAATCATGCGGCTGTGTGTTTGAAAGCTACGCTCAACACCTTCGCCATAAGAAATTTTACGTACGATAAAGGATGAATTCAAACCACGGTTACGTTTTGCAATCACAACACCTTCAAAGGCTTGTAATCTTTCACGGCTGGCTTCAATTACGCGTACTTGTACCACAACGGTATCGCCGGGTGAAAACTCAGGAATATCCTGGCGCATTTGTTCACGTTCGATTTGATCAATAATATTACTCATTACAGAAACTCCCTTACTCTTCGTTAAAATTACTCGGATTCTTTTCATATGCATGAATAAATTCACGCAATAAAATCTGTTGCTCTGGATCCATGCGCATATTCTTAAGTAAACTGGGTTTACGCAACCAAGTTCTACCTAAGGCTTGCTGCAAACGCCATTTACGTATGCTTTCATGATTCCCACTGGCCAACACGCTCGGCACATGTTGTCCTTCAAAAATCTCAGGACGCGTATAGTGCGGGTGATCTAATAATGAATTGCTAAATGAATCTTCTAAGGCCGATTGCTCACAATGAAGAGCGCCTGGCAATAAACGTATCACAGCATCCATAATCACCATCGCGGCTAATTCGCCACCACTTAATACATAATCTCCTATCGAAATTTCTTCATCGACATATTGCGTTACGATACGCTCATCGATTCCTTCATAACGGCCAGCAATTAAAATTAATTGCCCGCAGGTGGTTAATTCACGCACTTTAGATTGTGTTAAAGGCTGCCCTTGCGGACTCAAATACACAACCTTAGAAGGTTCTAAAGTGCTTGCATCTTGCGCAGCAAAAATTGCATCACGCAAAGGTTCTGGCTTCATCACCATTCCAGGACCACCACCGTAAGATTTATCATCTACAGTGTGATGTTTATCTTCAGCGAAATCACGAGGATTCCAATAATTCACCATAGCTAAACGATTACGTACAGCCCGACCGGTAATACCGACGTCAGTCACTGCATTAAACATTTCAGGAAACAAGGTAATGACATCAAAGCGCAACATATTAAAACTCCGGATCCCAATCAACGATCATGACCATCTTCGATAAATCAACGTGCTTAACCACTTGCCGTGGCAGATATGGAATAAACCGCTCTCTATCACCTTTCACAACTAATACATCATTAGCTGGTGTTGCAAACAAATAAGCGACCTTGCCTAAACTCGCACCCTGTATCGTTTTAACCTCTAGTCCTTCTAGATCAGTCCAGTAATATTGTCCCTCTGATAACTTTGGTAATTGCTCCCTTTTTACTTCTATCCGTGCACCTATAAGTGCACGGGCAGCTTCCATACTTTCATAAGCCTTAAACTGAACCACTATACATTTTGAGTGAACTTCACTCGCAATGCAGGTTAATAGTTCTGGTGGCTGGCCTTTTATTTTAACCAGCCAAGGTTGATAATTTAGAAGATTCTCCCGCGGCTGCGTGTAAGAATCAATTTTTACCCAACCCTGAACACCAAATAAACCTGTAATTCGCCCTACTTCTATCATTCTGCAGTTATGCAGCCTGTTCTGTAGCTGGCATACGCTTCATTTCACGTGCTAATTCAGTCACACGTTTAGAAGCTTGCGCACCAACGGAAACCCAATGTTCCATTCTTTCTAAATTTAAATTTAATCTCGGAGCTGCGCCTTGAGCGATGGGATTAAAAAATCCTAGCTTTTCAATATAACGGCCGTCACGACGTTTGCGGCTATCGATAACCACAATACGGTAAAATGGACGCTTTTTAGCCCCTGTCCTTGATAGACGAATACTAACCATAACTATCCTCTTATTTAAATAACTAACTATAATAGATCTATTTACCACGCTATTCTACCTAAAACTTAAGCGCAAGCAAAGTAAATTCATCAATAATCATGCTATCCTATTACTCATTCATCCACTAATTTTGAGGTCAGGTATGTTAAAACGGACTTTTACGCTCACTAGCTTCATTTTATTATCTTTCGCAGCCCAGGCAAACACGCCTAGTGTTGAAACCATGCAAAACCAGCTCGTTAAAGCTATTCCAGAAATAAACGTAGATAGCGTGAAACCCGCGCCCATTGCTGGCTTTTATGAAGTAACCAGTGGCCCTGCTATTCTTTATGTGAGCCAAAATGGCCAATATATATTTTATGGCGAATTATTAGAAGTTAAAGACCATCAAGTAACGAGTTTGACCGATAATACCCGCAAAGCTTATGTTAAAACGGCTTTAGAGAAAATTGACCCTAAAACCTTTATTAAATTCCCAGCTACAGGCAAAGAAAAAGCCGTTGTTTATATGGGTACAGATGTTGATTGCGGCTATTGCGGAAAATTACATCAAGAAATCCCAGCGCTCAATGCTGCAGGTATTACCGTGAACTATATCGCTTTCCCAAGAACACCTAAAGGCACGCCTTCTTATGAAAAATCAGTAGGTATTTGGTGTGCAAAAGATCCTAAAAAGACTATTGATGATGTATTCAAAGGCGGCGCTGTTCCTGAAAAGTCTGCTGATTGCAAAGACCCTTTTGCAAGCCATACTGCCTTTATTAGTAATATAGGCGCGAGTGCAACACCGGTTATTATTCTGCAAGATGGTACGGTTATACCGGGTTATATGCCGGCTGATAGTTTAATTGCGATGGTATTAAAAAGCCAATAGCATATTCTATGGAGGGGACTATCTACTCTAAAGTGTCTTAGAAGGAATCCCCTCATTGTTTTTAGCCGCATGCATCTCATCTAAAAGAGGTATAATTTTAGATAAACTCTTCTTAATAGGATCGTTATAACCTAATCCACCTAGATGTAGATTCACGCACTTTATGGCAGCCAAGACATCATCTTTATTTCCAGTTTGCGCTGCTATAAGCGCACTAGCAGTGGATTTTGCACAATGATATTCAGCGCCTTCCCTCATGTCAGATTGTTTATCAGCATTAGTAAACATTTTTTCTTGGAGTAACTTTATTGCTGTTGCAATATCATGATTTACTAAATGAGCTTGACTCCAACCAGGAGTTACATTGGTAGTTACAAACATTGCAACCCGTATTTTTGAAATAGAAAAAAGCATACCTCCTAAAGCATCTTTAAGCGCATCACTATCTAACATGGAACGTTGCTGCTCCACACGTGTGTAGGTACTTTGCACACTGCTGGCTGCTTCCGGATTTATATTCTCAGATTTTTTTAATACAGTAATCATATTTGTGATGACCGATATCGCATCTTTAAGACATTCATAATCTGGTATTTTGTAACGTTCTGAATCATAACCGTTTAAGTTGTACTTCTGGATGCCAGCAATGATACTATTTAATTCAGATATCTCATGAGTAAAAATCATTTATTTTCTCGTATAAATTTAACGTTACATTGATTAGATGCTATAAATCAAGTTTACAGCGCCACTTTTTGTGCTTTTAGCCAATATAATACTAATAATGATGAAACACCTGCAAAAAATACAATAATCGCTACTGGCATCATCGTACCATTAAAGAAAAAGCTAGCACCGGCGATGAGCGCAGCCATGACAAACAAACGAATGCTATTGGCAAGCGCTGATGCGACGCCTCTTATTTCTGGATAAATACTCATATAATCACTGAAAAATATACCCATGCTGAGTGCAAAACCACTGGTGAAAATAGCCATGGCTGCAGTAATCAGTGCGGGATTTTCTGGCGCAAATAAAACCACAGCTAAAAATGCTATTGCACCGACGACTGTAATTCTCATGCCTATCTTGCGTGTGCGATCCATACCTAAATGCATAATGACATAACCCGATGAAAAGCTGACAAAAGCAAACAACAATAATATGACAGCTTGATAATAACCGTAGTGTGCTTCATCCACGCCAAAATGATTAATAAAAATTAATGATAAATTGGCAATGTATACAAAATAAGCACCGCAAACACCGCAGATTAAATATAAATTTGCCATGGCTTTTGGATTTTTAAGCAATGTTGCGTAACTACTCATGATGCTGGGCACGTGCAAACGCGCACGTTTTTCTTTGTCTAAAGATTCTTTGACAAAAATTAATGCAGCTATAAAAGCAATAACCGCTAGCGCTGCAACAAATATAAAATTAGCACGCCAGTTAAATGTTAAATATAAAAAACTACCGATAATGGGTGCAAGTGACATTGCGAAAGTAATAATGCTGTTGTAAATGCCTAGCATTTTTGCCGCTTTTTCTTGATTAAACGTATCGTAAATAATGGCCGCAGGAACAACGAAGGCAACGCTGCTACCTAAACCTTGCATGAAACGCCAGAAGATCATGGTTTCTATGCTATTGACCAATACGCAGGCGACACTGCTGATTGCAAATATAAACATGCCTATTAATAATATTGGGCGACGACCATAACTGTCTGCCAGAGGTCCGTAGAATAAACTGGCTATACATAATCCTAAAAAGTTTACGCTGATGATCATTTGGATTTTGCTTTCGGTGGTTGCAAAATAATCTTGAATCGCAGGAAAACTTGGGACGAAGATATCAGTTTCGACTGCTGCGCTAATGATGGTTAAGACGACAACGGACATCGTCATAAAAGCTTGTGAGAAAATACGGGTAGACATATAAATTTATCTCCGAAAATATAAGGGCGAAAGATTTTTCGCCCCTACGGATGTGGTATTTTCCACATATGATGTTTTGCAAACCTTCCGTAGGGGCGAAAAATCTTTCGCCCTCTGGAGTTTGAATTATTTCATTGATCGCGCTGTTAATGCCGTTACAATGTATATCCAACCTGTGAATATTAAATCAATACCAATAAATAAGCCAATGATAAATAAACCAGACATAGGCCATTCGGCTAAAATAAAGATACCTAATAACAAGGTTAGAATACTACTCGCTAGCCGCCAACCACGATTGGTAACTTCGCGGGTTAAACATGAAACAATACGAAAAATACCTAACACTATATATAAAATTGCGAGTATTAATGTCAATGTAATAGAACCTGCTAAAGGTCCTTTAATTAAAATGATACCGGCGATTAAGTATAAAATCCCCATGCCTAAGTGCATGAAAAATTCGTTCCATGTTCCCCAACTGGACTTGAAGCTATCTAAGATAATCACAAAGCCACTGATGGTTAAAATAACGCCGAAAACAAATACAGAAATGAGTGTGGTTGCAGCAGAATAAATAATTGCCAATGTGCCTAAAGCAACTAATAATAGTCCCCAGGCAAAAAACCAACCCCAACGATTGCTTAGTGGATGAGCCATAAAATTCTCCTTGATTTATTTAAATCAAGTATAGACTACATTTATACCGATTTTAATGGTACATAGTGCGGATGCCAGAGAATTTGATCGATGAGTTTACACACATCGATGCCTTGACCAGTACGATCAACACCATCTTTACGAGCCTGCTCAGCAACACGTTGCGCAATAATATAAGATGCTTTACGTGCTTCAACAAATGGTGGTAATAAAGGCGCATTGGGATCTTTTAAGCTCGGTGATAATTCACTTAAGGCTTCACAAGCAGCCCAGATCATATTATCTGTGACTAAACGTGCACGTACCGCTAAGGTACCTAAACCTATTCCTGGGAATACTAATGCATTATTACATTGTGCAATAGCATGCAATTTACCATGGTAATTGACTGGATCAAACGGACTGCCTGTTGCAATAAGTGCACGACCTTCTGACCATTCATAAAGATCAGCCGGATTGGCTTCACTTTTTTGCGTGGGATTTGATAATGGCATAATAATAGGATTTTTCACATGTTTGGACATTTCGCGGATAAGTTTTTCACTGAATGCACCCGCTACAGCCGAGCTACCAATTAAAATGGTGGGTTTAACTTGTTCTATAACTGTTTCTAAATCAATTTTTCCTTGATTTAATGGCCAATTTGCAATTTCTTGTGCATCACGTGCGTAAAATTTTTGGAAGGATTTTAAAGTGTTGCTGTTATTAGCAATCAAACCATTACTGTCCAATAACCAAAATTGTTTTGCAGCTTCTTGTGCAGATAAACCTGCGCGCTGCATAGCGCTACTAATTTCATTAGCAACACCTACACCTGCTGCGCCTGCACCATGAATCACTATGCGTTGTTCTGTTAATGGGCGCCCAGTTTTTTGTACACCTGCCAATATCGCGGCTAATACCACTGCGCCTGTTCCTTGTACGTCATCATTAAAGGTACAAAAATCATCTTTGTAACGGTGTAAAATATGGTGTGCTGGATCGCGACCAAAATCTTCCCAATGCAACATGACATTCGGAAAATGTTTTTTAACAGTTTGTACGAATTGATCGATAAAATCATCATATTCCGCGCCTTTTAAGCGTTCATGGCGCCAGCCCAGGTATAAAGGATCATCTAACAATAATTGATTATCTGTACCCACATCCAACATGACAGGTAGCGTTTTGCAGGGATTAATACCACCACAAATGGTATAAACCATCAATTTAGCTAAAGGAATATACATCCCACCCACGCCTTGATCGCCAATACCTAAAACACCACTGCCATCGGTCGCCACAATTAAATCAATTTCTTCGTGGGTACGATTCGCAATAATGGCATCCATATGCGCACGATCAGGGTAAGAAATATAAAGTCCACGCGGCTTACGAAATTCACGGCTGTATTGTTGAACAGCAGAACCTACGGTCGGTGTGTAAATAATGGGCATCATTTCAGCTAAATGATCGCTAACTAGACGGTAAAATAATACTTCATTGCGATCATGCAAACTGTATAAATAAATTTGACGACTTAAGTCGACCGTGTAACGGCGGTATTGTTCGTATGCGCGAATCACTTGCTGATCGAGCGTTTCAATAGCTGAAGGTAATTTTCCAATTAAACCCAATTCCAAACGTTCTTGTTCAGAAAAAGAAGTGCCTTTATTTAAAAAAGATAAACTTTGCAATAATTTACCTTTTAGTGAAGTTTCGATCCATGCGGTATCGTTTTCTAAATCTTGTTTATAAGAGAATAATGGGTTCATATATGTACCTTAATAAATTTATTATTTAACTACTTTTAAATCAGGTTTGGACTTAGGCGGCGCCGAAGGTGGTGGCGCATCTTCATCATCTTCACTAAAAAACATACCGCGACCATTTTCGCTGGCATAAATGGCTAAAATGGCAATGGCGGGTACGTAGATCTCAAAAACACCTTCGTTGAAACGCGCGCTAAATGTTACGGCATCATTTGTTATTAATAACTCTTCAACGGCACTGGGACCTACATTTAATACTATGCGCCCTTCTTTGACGTATTGCTCAGGTACATCCACATGAGGTAATTTTGCATTCACTAATAAGTGCGGGGTGAAATGATTATCAACTATCCATTCGTATAAAGCGCGAATTAAATAGGGTCGACTGGAAGTCATATATTACTCCATGACTGTAATTGCGATAAACGTTTCTCTTGCGCAGATAAACCAAGCGCAAATCCTTCGCGAGCGAACATGCGCTGCGCATATTTAATAATTGGCTTTGCCTGCACTGGGAGAATAACGCCTAGCGTCGGTAATCGCCATAATAAAACACTCAAAGCACAATCAGCAAGTGAATAACTATCACTTAAAAAAAATGGCCGATCAGCAAAAACCGCCGTCACACTGGTTAAGCCATCTGCTAATAATCTGGCTTGGTTCGCTTTGATCGTTTTATCGTCAGTATTCATTATATTTTCTGCTATCGCTATCCAATCATGAAAAATGCGATAACACAACAATCTCGAAGAGGCTCTAGGTGCCGGATGTGTCGGCAATAATGTTGGGTGCGGAAAACGTTCTTCCAGATACTCTGAAATAATACGTGTTTCATATAACACAACATCACGATCAATTAATAAAGGCACGCGTTGGTAGGGGCTCAAGTGTAAAACATCTTCAGGCAACGCATTAGCATTGACTTCTATAATGTTAACCGGAACATCCTTTTCCGCGAGTATTAACCGACAATAATGGCTATCAATACCTAAAGCATCAGAATATAAAGAAATATTCAGCGTATTTGTAACCAAAAGTGTTCCTTACTTATTTAATGTCTTTCCAATATTCACGTTTTAATAAATAGGCGAATACTAAAAGTATGAGTAAGAAAAATATTACTAAAATGCCCATATGTTCACGTTCCAATTTAACCGGATCGCCTACATAAGACATGAAATTAACGATATCATAAACAACAGCTTCAAATTCTTCAGGAGAAAGTTCGCCTTGTTTTGTTAATTCAAAGCCAGTAATTGTTTTATGAATAACTTTTTGACCGCTAACATCGAATTCATGTGAAGTATAAACAGGTTTCTGCTCACCTTGTAAATTAATCAAGATATTAGGCATGGCTACGTCAGGAAATAAGGCATTATTCGTGCCCCACTGTTTAGTACTATCCACGTAAAACGATAATAAATAATTATAAATCCATTTTTCAGAACGATAACGTGAAGTTAAAGATAAATCAGGTGGTGTAACTCCAAACCAATGACGCGCTTCTTCAGGCTTCATGGCTACATGTATTTGATCACCAATGTTATTTGTTGTGAACATTAAATTCTTTTTAACGATGTCAGTTAAAACTTCGCCTTTATCATCTGTCATACCAATGTCACGTGCCATACGTTCATAACGCATGTACTCTAAACTATGACAGCCTGCGCAATAGTTCATGTAATATTTTGCACCACGTTGTAAAGAAGCCTGATTGCTTGGATCCATCTTTGGCATATCAAACAAATAAGTAGCAGGACCCGCAGCATAAGCTTGCGGTAAAAGCATGATGAAGACACACAGTAATAATTTACGCATTAGCGCACTCTCTCTGGTACGGGTTTCGTTTTATCATAGTATGTATAAAACGGCATTAAAATAAAGAACAAGAAATAAGTGGTTGTAAAAACACGTGCCAACATGGTTTTAGCTTCACTGGGTGCTTGCGTACCTAAATAAGCTAATACAACAAAGCTAATCACGAAAACAGTAATCGCTGTTTTAAAATAAATGCCGCGATAACGTATGGATTTTACTTTGGAACGATCAAGCCATGGAATCACAAATAAAAATGCGATCGATGCACCCATAGCCATGACGCCGCCCACTTTATCAGGTACTGCACGCAATACAGAATAAAACGGGGTCATATACCAAACAGGCGCTACGTGCTCAGGTGTTTTCAACCAATCAGCAGGCGTAAAATTTGGGTACTCAATAAAGAACCCGCCCATTTCTGGTGAGAAAAACATCACTGCAGCAAAAATAATTAAAAATACAATAACGCCTACTAAATCTTTTACTGTGTAATAAGGGTGAAAACGTATGCCATCCACAGGATGTCCCTGTGCATCTTTTAGATTTTTAATTTCAATACCATCTGGGTTATTTGAACCCACGCTATGTAAAGCAATAATATGTAGATAAACCAAAACTAATAAAATGATTGGGAATACTACGACATGCAGTGCAAAATAACGATTAAGCGTAGCACCGGAGACGTTATAGTCACCACGTATCCATAAAACTAATGTGTCACCAATATAGGGAATCGCGCCAAATAAGGATGTGATAACTTGCGCGCCCCAGAAAGACATTTGTCCCCAAGGTAATAAATAACCCGTAAATGCTGCGGCCATAAGTACTAAGAAAATACACATGCCGATAAGCCAAATTAATTCACGCGGTTTACGTGATGATCCGTAAATAATACCGCGAAACATATGTAAATAAACCACGAGGAAAAAGAAAGAAGCGCCCGTCGTGTGCATATAACGTATCAGCCAACCATAATTAACATCACGCATGATGTATTCAACAGAAGCAAAAGCACCTGATTCTGTCGGCGAATAGCTCATGGCTAACCAAATACCGGAAACAAATTGAATAACCATCACAACAATGGCAAGTACACCGAAGATATACCAAATATTAAAGTTTTTGGGTGCATAATATTGCCCCATATGCGTATTCCAGGTTTTAACCAAAGGAATCCGCGCATCTAACCAATTCACTAATCCGACTAAAGGTTTCACGCTGTTTTCTCCTTATCATCACCGATCAAAATGAGGGTGTCACTTAAATACTGGTAAGGAGGAATTTCTAAATTGGTTGGCGCAGGAACATCTTTGAATACACGACCTGCTAAATCAAAAGAAGAACCGTGACAAGGACAGAAAAATCCACCGGGCCAAGTATCATTTACACTACCCACTTCTGGGCGATATGTCGGAACACAACCTAAATGCGTGCATAAACCTACAGCCACAAAAATTTCAGGCTTTCTTGAGCGGTATTCGTTTTTTGCATATTCAGGTTGTTGAGGAACATCAGAGTATGGATCGCGCAATTGCGGATCTAATTTAGGTAATTCATCCAGCATGGCGGTACTTCTGTTGATAATCCACACGGGTTTACCACGCCATTCCACTGTAAGTTGTTGTCCAACTGTTAATTTGCTGATATCTGCTTGAACAGGAGCACCCGCTGCTTCTGCACGCGCACTGGGTTTCCAAGAACTAATAAAAGGAACAGCGACACAAGCTACACCAATACCACCAATAACACTGGTGGCTGCAGTCAAAAAACGTCGACGTCCAACGTTAATATCCTGTTCACTCATGTGCGCTGTCTCCCTTATATTACAATTGATTACTGAATAACAATTAACGTTTCGAGAATTGTTTATCTTTACGTGCTTTAGGACGGCCCACTTTCTTACGTTCCACTTTACGTGAATCGCGTGTTAAAAATCCTAAACTGCCTAATATTTTACGTAATCCTAAACCACCACTACCGCTCGAGCCTTCTTCGCCCTCATCGTAAGCGACTAATGCACGCGCTAAACCATGGCGTACTGCGCCGGCTTGGCCTGAATTACCGCCACCGCGAACAGTGACCATTAAATCAAATTTACCGCTTAACTCAACGGCTTTTAAGGGTTCTAAAATTAAAATTTGATGTGAAGGACGTTGAAAGAAAGTTTCAAATTCTTTTTCATTGATTAAAATCTTACCACTACCACGACGCAAATAAACGCGTGCTGTAGAGCTTTTACGACGGCCTGTACCATAAAACTGTTGCTGCTGTGCCATATTTTATCCTAAAACTATAAAGGGAGTTCTTCAGGTTGTTGCCCAGTATGAGGATGCTCATTGCCGGCATAAACCTTTAATTTACGAAACATTTCACGACCTAGTGGTCCTCTAGGCAACATGCCTTTTACCGCTAGTTCAATGACACGTTCTGGGTGTTTGCTAATTAACTGTTCAAAACTTGAGGATTTGATACCACCGGGGAAACCTGTATGGTGATGATACATCTTATCCGTTGCTTTATTACCTGTTACACGCAGTTTACCTGCATTCACAACTACAATATAATCGCCTGTATCCACGTGAGGCGTGTATATCGCCTTATGCTTGCCACGTAGGCGTGTTGCAATCTCTACCGCTAAACGACCCAAAACCTTGTTCGTAGCGTCTACTAAATACCAACGCCGACTCACCTCATGGGCTTTAGCGCTCATTGTCTTCATAACTTTCCCCTAGTAATTCACAGTAAAGGGCCTATTCTACCCAAGCTGGTTCGATGATACAAGATTTTTTTATCAAAAACTTACAAACTGGCTAAATTATGCTATTTTAAAGACATAGGATATCCTGATTAAACTTAATGGAGATATGGAAATGCCAGTTAAAAAGAAAGTAACTAAACGTAAACCAGCTGTTAAAAAAGCTGCAGTTAAATCAAAAGTAACCCGTAAAGCACCCGCTAAGAAAGCTAAACCTGCTGCTGCGAAACGTAAAGTCGTTGCTAAAAAAGCACCTGCTGCTAAAAAAGTGGTTGTTGCTGTAGTGAAAAAGCCGGTCCCTGCTGTTAACAGTGTTTACAGTAAAACTCAATTATTGACAACACTTTCAGAATGTTCAGGTGTGAGCAAGAAAGAAGTGTCTGCAGTAATGGATACACTTTATGAAATCATCGAACAGCACATCAAACGTCGTGGTCCACAATTATTTACGCTACCTGGTTTAGCAAAAATTAAAGTGATCAACAAACCTGCGACTAAAGCACGTAAAGGCATCAACCCCTTCACAGGCGAACCTACTGTGTTTAAAGCAAAACCTGCTCGTAACGTAGTTAAAGTTCTTGCCTTGAAAAAACTTAAAGAAATGGCTAAATAATTAGTTTTATTCTTTAAAGCGAAAAGCCCCGGATTTTGATTCGGGGCTTTTTTTATTAATTAAAAGATTTGATTAAAGTTTCTGCTTTTTTATATGTTTCATTCTCTTTTGCTATTTTCTTTTTAAGATCGCGGATGAGATCTCTTTGCGATAGAGTCGCTGTTGTAGACTGAGGTATCATTTCTTCAATAAATAGCCAGGCATAATCGTTCGCGCCATCTGCAAATTTGCAATCTTCCGAATTAACAAAGCTAATAAAAAATCTTTGTGCTTGTGCCCTATCTTTCTCCTCCGGAAAATCTTCTTTAAATTGCGTAAGCATGGGTTGCAGTTTTGCTAATTTTTGTTCTGAGCTTAGGTCTTTCTCCCAAAGCGAATTAGCTTTTGAAAAAGGCATATATACTTTTTCAATGAACTTATCCCAAGCTTCATTACGTTGACCTGGTTTTACGCCAGCTGTAACTGCAGCTGAAGCTTGATCTTGCTTGGATGTTTCTTTTATTAACTGGGGCGATGTTTGATAAACGGTTTGTGTCGCCGAAGTATTAAGGGATGGAAGAGGCTGTGCTGGTGCTAATTTTTGTGCACAGTATTCGAGTAATACAGTGCGTGTTGCGATATGAGAGGATAACATCTCTAATGCTTTCAGAAACTCTACTCGCAATCCATAACGTTGCTCCGCTTTTAACTTACTCAAATAATCTTTAGAAAAGAGCGAGTCAAAAAAATGTTCTTTTGTCTTTGTACTGTTTGCTCTAGCATTCCAAATTTTCTCACTATCATTTGAAAATACGTCACGCACATTGCCCATTGAAAAGGTAAGTGGTGTATGTTTGCATTCGATGCAACTATCGTTAAATTTGCCAATAATAAATGAGAGTAATTGACGCTGTTCATGATCGGCTGGGATGGAAATGATAGCGTCTTTGACTAAAGTTTTATAATATTCGTCATTTTCATTACACATCATCAAATCATATGACTCTATATCTTTATTTTGGTAAGGCATATGTTTTACCATGGCTTTGCATAGTTGCATAAAAAAGCCCTGCCATTGCAGTGAATTAACTGAGTCTGTTGTAGGCTTCAATACTAAAATTTCTTTTAAAAGTACATTTGTAGGTTCTTGAGCATTGTTAGGTATGTTGGTATTTGTTTCAGATGAGTTATCACCTACTTTTTTCTTGTGATTTTTATTGCTTGAATTTTTTTTAGCATTATTGCTGCTATTGTTTTGCTCTCTTAATCTTCTATTTTTTAAAATTTGCTCATCAGTTAAAGCTAATTTTTTATAGATTGCTATAATAAAATCAGCAAACACTTGATCTGTTGGTTTCTTCTCAGGATTATCTGTGATGTTAAAACCTAACATTTCAAATAATATCCATGAATCATCTTCTTGCGTTTTATATTTCTGAACTGCCTCGTCAACGCTGGAGATATCTTTTAAAAATTCTTGGGATTTAGTTTTAAGTGCATTAATAAACCGATTATAATAATCAATTGCTTTTTTACTTGTTATGCCTGAATTTGCAATATGTAATTTATGCAAGGCTTGCAATACTTGAAAAACAACTGCAGGTGAAGCATTTTTTATAGCTGCGCCCGGATCAGGAAATTCTTCTTGAAAAATTCTGAGAAAGCTTTTATAAGCTACATATACTTGTTTCAGGTCTTTTTTTTCAAGTTCAAGAATATGCATTGTATATTTATGAATCTGGCCTTCCGATGTTACATCTTGATCGTGGACCAAATCACGAATTTCTTGATCAAACTCCCATAACATATAGCACCTCATACAGACAAAGAAAGTTACTATATCATATAAAGTTATTTTTCAAAACGATGCTTTTTTGCTAAATTAATAAATACTTAATAATCAGTAATAAATTTGATAATAATCACGTTTTTTTGTCGATGTCTCAGGAGGACGCTGTTCACTGGGCGGTGCAGCTGCAGGATTTTGCGGGTTAACAGCCCATACCCTTGCCGTCAACTCTTTTGCATTAAATAATGGATGATTTACTAATGCCGTAAAATCACTCGCAGCCATCGTAATGGTATTGTTTTTTTTAGAAGCAAAGCTATCTTTTCCAATTAAGTAAGACCAACGTTGTAGCACGCTGTGCGCATTTTTTGCAGCACTATTGCTCGCGGCATACGTATAAGATAACTCATCTTGCTTGTTTTTCATTGAACTGAAGTTTTCTAAAATTCTTAGCATGGCACGAATATCGCTTGCTTTTCGCTGAGGATTAGCAGCATGCCACTTTATTTTTTCAGCCTGAGTAACTTTTGCCATTGTTTTTTGATTAATAATTTCTATGGGTAGTATTTTATCCTTTAAGGTCTTGTAATGATCAAAAGATAAATAAATTTTTCCGGAATTACACGTGGCTACTTTCCCTGCATTAACAAAATAAGAGCAATTGTTAAGCGCTTTTGCAATATTATGAGCTAAACTTGCATCTCGTGGAGTATAACTTGCATTTTCATCATCATCACTGTCATCTAATTTTTCATTAAAGAATTTAGTTTGCAGCAAAATAATATCTCGCCTGTATCTGTCAGGATTTTTTTTATGATAATCCTCTCTATTTTCAGATGTTAAAACATTTCCATAATGGGTAATGTCTGGATGTATAAGTGCAATGGGTATTTCTATAGACTTCAACTTTATATTAATTTCAATCATTATAAGGTCAAATTCAGTACTATCTATAAGCACTGATGCATTCATCTGCCGAGCAACTTGACCTTTTTCCACATGAAAGCTTAAACGATTCAATATGCCGGCGATTAAGTGGGCTGCTTCATTAGTATCGGCATTTATCTGTAATAAATTATCAGACATATGAACTACTGAGTCTTCAGTATAATATTTTTTTAATTGTGTTTGCAGATTTTGTATATCTCGCTCATACCTTCCTGCGTGCTCTGCTTTAGAATAATATTTTTTTCGATCTTGCGCGCTAAAATTTTGTCCTTTATGGGAAGCATAAAGATCTAAGGTGCTAGGGCTTGTTTTATCTTCGCCATTCTCTAAGTATTTCCCAGAAGATTTACCATTTAATTGGCTCTTTAGCATAGTTGACTACTCCTATGAATTACTAAGTAAATCCCACTCTACCACAAAATAGTTTATTTGCTATTTTCTAGCTTATGAACTTTAATTATCTTAACATTTTCTTATCAAAATCAACCATTAGGAGATTTTTATGACAGCTAATATGCATAACTTGGTATTACTATGTGCACGTATACTTTTTAGCGAAATTTTTATTTTTTCTGGCATCAGTAAGATTATGGGATTTGATGCCACATTGGCTTATATGCAAAGTGCGGGAGTCAATTGGCATCCAATTGGATTAGAGATTATTGCTATTATTTTAGAATTAGGCGGTGGTTTATTAGTATTATTAGGATGGCATACACGCCTAGGTGCTGCTGCTGTTTTCCTGTTTACCCTACTCACTACTTTTTTAATTCATCATTTTTGGTCATATTCCGCCGATGCTGCACAATTGCAAATGATTATGTTTATGAAAAATTTAACAATCATGGGCGGCGCTTTATATATTTTTGCGTTTGGCGCAGGTGCTTACAGCGTGGATAAAAAATGAAAATTTTATATAAAATAACTGCTTTATTAGTAATATATGTATTGGCTGTGAGTCCTGTTTTAGCTTGCACGAGTTTTCGCTTGATCGCGCAAGATAATACCGTTTTGGTTGCAAGAAGTATGGAATTTGCCGAGCCTATGAATTCTAATATTATTACTACTGCAAAAGGTAAAAGCTTCTATACGATCGCACCTGATGGACAAGCTGGTTTATCTTGGAAATCAAAATACAATTATATTTTTATAGATGGTTTAGGCTTAGGCGCGCCGATTGATGGTATGAATGAAGCTGGGTTATCCCTCGAAGCTTTATTATTCCCAGAAGAAGCACAATATCAAACCGTACCTGCTGATTCTTCCATGAAAGCCGTATCTTATATCCATTTTGGTGATTGGGTTTTAGGTAATTTTAAAACTGTCGATGAAGTACGCGCAGCATTGCCTGACGTTTATGTTTTTGGCGAGAAATTAAAGCAATTAAATAATGAAATATTTCCCGTGCATTATTCTGTTTTTGATGCCAGCGGCAAAGGTATTGTTATTGAATATGTAAATGGTCAATTAAATATCCATGAACATATGGGCGTCATGACCAATTCCCCGACTTATGATTGGCATGTCACTAATTTGCGTAATTATTTACAACTATCCCCTACTAATCCCAAGCCTGTAATTGCTGATGGCATTACATACACTTCTACAGGACAAGGTTCTGGAATGATAGGTTTGCCGGGAGATATTAGCCCACCCTCACGTTTTGTTAAAATGGCGGTAATGTTAAATACGGTTATAAAACCTAAAAATGCTGCAGAGGCACTAAATTTAAGCCAACACATCATCAATAACGTCGACATCCCCAAAGGTTTTGTGCGCGTTGCTGATAACAATAATACTGCGACTTTAGATTCTACCCAATGGGTTGTTTTCAAGGATTTAACCAACAAAAAGCTTCATTATCGCACTTATGATGATCTGACAATTCGAACCATTGATTTTGCGACGATAGATTTTACCCAGCCTGTCCCGGCCGTGCCTTTAATCTGAGATCGCTGCAATATGTAATTGACTGATCTTTAATTGCCCTAGCACCTCAAGCAGTTGTACTAAACGCTCATGAGGTGCTTTAGCATCGCCATGAATAACAACAATCGGATCTTTAGGTAAATGCTGTGTTAAATATTTTTTCAGCTCTTCACTGCTAAGATTACCAATATTTTCTTCGTTAATATGCAATGCACCTGTGGCATCAATGCCAATGACATAAGGTTTTGTTTCAATTTCCATTGTTTGGGTTTGATCAATGCTGGGTAATTGCACATCCAGCCATTGTAGTTCATCAAAATTAGCAGATAACATAAAAAATATTAATAACAAAAACACCACGTCAATTAAAGGCGTTAGATCTAAATGTATATCAGGAGTGGTTCTACGCATATTCACTAGACTCCATCATAGCTGTTTCTAGCTGCAAAATAAGGCCATTAATTTTACGATTAAAATAGCGATGAAATAATAAAGTAATAATGGCAATCGACATGCCTACAGCGGTTGTTAATAATGCTTCACTGATACCACCGGCCAATGATTGCGCTTGACCTAAGCCTTCTTGCATCATGACATCAAAAATAGTAATCATACCCAGTACTGTTCCTAATAATCCTAATAGCGGTGTTGTGGTTGCGATGGTGCCTAACATATTTAAATGTTTTTCCCATAAAAAAATTTCTTGTTTAGCTTGGTTCAACATGGCTTCTTTGGATTGTTTAATTAATACGCGTTGTTTGGCGCCTTTTAAAGAAAAGTTTAAAATGCATAAGCGTTCTAAAATAATGGCCAATGCCAAGATCGATGCTGCGAATAAAGGATACATCACCCAACTGCTGTTTAATAATTCTAATAACATTGTTTTACCTCAATTTAAAATCAATCGGAACTTCTATCCAAGCGGCAATCGCTTGATCATTTTCTTTGGCAGGCAAAAAAGACCATTTGGATACGGCTTTTATTGCAGCTTCATCTAATAAAGGAAAACCTGAAGACTGGGAAACAATGACTTCATGGGTTTTTCCTAAATGATCCACTTGTGCACGCACCAGCACTAAACCCTCTTGTCTTTCACGCCTGGCTTTTTCTGGATAAATGGGTGGCACTGGCTTTTGACTTAATTGCACTTCGCGTGTGACGATTAGCTCTTCTAACTCGCCAACAATCTCTTTAACTTGCTCGGTAATTTCAGGTTCTGGTTTTTTGGGAATAATTTTATCGATTGCGTGTTCTGCTTGCGTGATAATCAATTCTTCTAGCGTGGGTTGTAACATTTCTTTTTTAGGTACCGGTGGCGTGCCTAAGGTTATTGCCATCGACTGTCCTGCTGGTGCTTGGAATGCATTTTTTTGCTGCATAGGTTGCCAGAAAAAAATTAAATGTAGGCCAATAGAGGCCAGCAAGGCACAAAACAGTACAGCATCACTACGCGTCCAAACCAACATCAAATATTCCCCTTGTTATCCTGAATAATAATCATTATCATTTGCATTTGCAAATTATTTAGTGACTTAACCTTTATGCGCAGTGTTTTAACTAATTTAGTTATCTTAATCAGCTTTTGCTGTTATTTGCCATTATCTTTTGCAAATCAAGATGATACAACACCGGTATTTACATTCGACACCATTGAAGTTACCGCAGAAGCTATAGATGTCACGGGTACAGGAAACCGTGTAGGGCTTGATCCTATCGATAGCCCAGAATCCAGTACTGTCATTGATGATGAAATCATGGATGACCAACAAATCACCCATGTCGATGATATCCTGAAAAATGATGCAAGCGTCAGCAACGAAGGCAGTTTTGGTGCGCGATCTAATTTCCGTATACGCGGTTTTAGTTTAAATCAATCGGGAAATTACCTGCGTAACGGCTTATTGTTTTTCTTTTTAGAATCACCTGCAATTGAAATCATTGATCGCGTAGAAGTATTAAAAGGCCCTGCATCGTTTTTATACGGACCAGGTTCACCGGGCGGGATGATTAATTTTATAACTAAAAAACCGCAAGCAGAAGAATTTAACAACGGCGGCGTACAAGTCGGCAGTTGGGATTATTATCGTGCATTTGCAGATTTGAATCAAAGCAGTGAACAAGTAGATTATCGTCTTAATGTTGCCGTGCAAGATTCTAATAGTTTTCGTGATGTGTACCATCAAGATCGACAACTTTTTGATTTTAGCGCTAATAGTGAATTATTTGGAAATACCGATACATGGTTTAATGTTAATTTTCAAAATACCAATCAACCGCAAGATACGGGTTTAGTTGCAATTGGTGATCATGTTGCCGATTTACCCAGTAACACCTATTTAAACCAAGACTGGTCTAACACAGAGCAAACAACGGCGAATAGTTTTTTAGATTCTTATACCGATTTATCAGACAATTGGACTTTGCACACCGGATTAATTTATCAATATGTTCATCGCGATCGGATATTAACCAATTTGGTTATGACGGATTCCGATAGTGGCGATTTTAAATATAATATCTATCAAAGATTAGATACTTGGAATTATTATAATGCTTTAGTTGAAACTATCGGCGAAGAAACGCTAGTTGGTTTTGATCAAAAATTATTGTTCGGTACGACTTATTCGCTTATGGATCATGAAGCGAAAGAAACACAAGCCATAGTCACACAAGTTTATAATATTTATGACCCACCTACTTTAGCTGAGCCAGACTTAGGCGATTTTCTTGACCCCACTACAACATTAACCCATAACTTTGGTTTTTATGCGCAAGATGTTGTGCAATTATTACAACAATGGGAAATGATCCTGGGCGCACGTTTTGATGCTTATCAAACAGATTCAGCCACATTAACCGAAAGCAGCGTGCAACACACCAGCCCGCATTTAGCATTACTCTATAAACCCCTTTATTTTTGGAGTAATTATGTAAGTTATAGCGAAGGGTTTGAATTTAATGCACCGGTAAGTGATCGTAATGCAGTTAATTTTGGTGAAGCGCTCGAGCCTACATTATCTGAACAAATCGAGTTGGGTAGTAAAATGGAATTATTCGATTCACACTTATTATTGTCAGCCGCATTGTTTGATATCTTGCGCCATAACCAACCTATTACTGAAGAAACTGGTGGCGATGATCCCAGTGAAGTGATTGTAGTCCAACGAGGCGAGCAACATCATCAGGGTTTAGAATTAGCTGCGCAAGGTAAAGTCTATCAAAACTGGACTATTTTAGGCACACTGATGTGGTTAGATGCAGAATTTTCAGAAGATAATGAACCAGATGTTGCGGGTAATCAACCTGCTGCTGTTCCTAAACTTGCCGCAACCTTATGGGGCGAATACCGCTTTCATACAGGGGAGCTTAAAAACTTTGCTATCAATAGCGGCGTGTTTTATGAAGGTGAACGCTATGGTGATGATCAAAATACATTTATTTTAGATCCTTATGCACGCATCGATGCAGGTGTTGGGTATTATTTTCCTATTCGAGAAGAACAAAAAGAATTAGCCATTCGCTTAAATGTCGAAAACATTTCCGATGTTGCATATTATTATGGTTATCGCCGCACTAATGTGACTGTGGGAAGTCCGCGTAGTGTTTGGTTAACAGTTGCATTACAATAAATCTTTTGTTTTTGCAGATAAGATCTGGTGAAATTTTTTAATTTCTTCTAATTGTTGTGCTAATGCTTCCGTGCGTTCAATAAACATAGGTGGTAAATCTAAGGCCATTAATTCCTTTAGACCTTTTGTGAGCTTAACAAGCGTCGCAGCGTGCTTTTGCAAATCATCCAATAAAACTTCTAATAGTTCCCTTTTTTTCTCATCGTTTAAATAAGAAATTTCATTCCATGCAATATGGTAAACATCTAACTTTCTTTGCACCTCATCGATTTGCTCTGTTATTGTAAACAAACGTTTAGGCAAAATATAAAGCGAGGACAGAACGGCCATGAATACCTTTAAAACCTATTTGTAGATTTAAAAGTGTATATTATAAGATTTGTACAGATTTTACAATGTTTAGGCTTTAGTTAGTAATTCTACAGCCTTAATTAGCTTCTGGTTGGTTTCTTTGGAGGCATGATACATGCGCGCTGAGAAAATAGTAACTAACTCAATGACATCTTCCAGCAATTCTTGATCATCCGATTCGGTATGTTCAGCGCTATTTAAAATAACCACTTCTATTTTTTTTGCAGCACATAATGCGAAAACTAATTCTGCACCAATGCGCAATAATCTATCTTTATGTGTAACCACTAAACGTTTAATTTTTTTATCGACAATTAAATTTAATAATTTTCTTAAACCACTCTTATCGCAGTTAATGCCCGAACCTCTATCACGCAATACTTCATAGGTCCAACCTTTTTGTGCGCAATAAAGTTCTAATTTCTGCACTTGCTGCTTAAAGAAATCGCTTTCTTCGGGTGCGGATGCACGTGCATAAGCAATGGTCAGTTCAGGTTCTGAAGAGCGAAGCTTAAGTAATTTTTCGATGTCGTAGTAACGCGTACCACCTTCGCTGCGTCGCTCAGGTAGTAATTCACCGCGCTCTTCCCAACGACGTAAGGTTTGTACAGATACGCCTAGAAGTTGGGCCGCTTGTCCTACTTTAATAAATTTATTCATGAATAATTAATCTATAGAAAACATAAAATATAGCTTATTATAGCTGGGTTTCTGCATTAAAGATAGATGATTTATGATAAGGTTTGCTTAAGTATTTTAAATATTTTTCAAAATATTTAGCATTTGTTGATGAATTTTATCGGTATCACCCACGCCTGAAAGTGTATGAAATTGCGGTGCATCTGCGTCCTTCATATTTTGATAATATGCGACTAAAGCTTGTGTTTGCTCGCGATAAACTTGTAAACGTTTTCTAATTGTGATTTCTTGATCGTCATCACGTTGAATTAATTCTTCACCGGTTAAATCATCTTTTCCTGATACCTTAGGGGGGTTAAAATGAATATGATAAATTCTACCTGAAGCCAAATGAATGCGTCTGCCACATAAACGGTGAATAATTTCTTCATCATCCACCTGGATTTCGAGCACTTGATCAATTTTAACGTGATGATCTTGCAGTGCTTGTGCTTGCGCCAATGTGCGCGGGAAACCATCAAAAATAAATCCTTGCGCACAATCAGCTTCTTTAATGCGATCCACAGCCAGTTGTATAATGACATCATCTGGCACTAATTGTCCTGCATCCATAAATGATTTTGCTTTTAAACCTATAGAAGTTTTTGCTTGTACAGCAGCACGCAACATATCACCAGTCGCAATTTTAGGGATATTAAGTGCTTGCGCTAAAAGACTGGCTTGCGTGCCTTTTCCTACACCGGGGGCACCTAATAATATAATACGCATGACTTAACTCCTATTTTTTGTTTCGTGATAACGACTAGCGCGAATCACATTGGGAATGCTATTCATTCTATCTAATAATCGACTTAAAATCGTGATATCGCCCACTTGCATCACAATATCTAATTGTATCGTGTGTTGCGTAGAATGACTATGTGTTTGTAAACCACTCAATGAAATTTTTTCAGTTGACAACATATTGGTAATATCACGCAATAAATCCGGTCTATCTAAAGCTTCAATGTGAACATTCACAGCATAAGTACGATTTGTCTGCGCATGCCCCCATTCCACATGTACTAAACGTTCCGCATGACTTTCTTCAAATTGGAAAATATTACTGCAATCTTTTCGATGAATAGTAACGCCACGACCTATAGTAATATAGCCAATAATAGGATCCCCAGGTACAGGATGACAACATTTGGCTAAGCTTGTTAATAAATTCCCTACACCATTGATAGTAATATCTGCAGTGCTTGATTTGACTAAGGTTAGGCGCGGTGCACGCTCCGGTGCTAGTGATTGTAAGGAAATTCCTGACGCATTCAGCAATTGCGTGAAACCTAAATCGCCACGCCCTACTGCTGCGAAAACTTCTTCGCCGTTTTTGAAATTATATTTTTCTGCAAGTGATTCGTAATTAAAAGGCTTTAGATCTAGACGCTCAAGCTCGCGTTCTATGAGTGCGCGACCTGTTGCAATATTTTGTTCACGATTTTGTTGTCTAAACCACGTTTGGATTTTTTGCCGTGTTCTATTTGTTGTTACATAACCCAATTCATTATTCAACCAATCACGGCTCGGTTTACTTTCTTTTGTGGTTAAAATATCAACTTGATCGCCTGTTTTTAATTTATAAGTTAACGGTACCATATGGCCATTAATTTTTGCACCGCGACAACGATGCCCTATGGAAGTATGTACTTGATAAGCAAAATCAAGTGGTGTTGCACCTACAGGTAAATCAATAATATCGCCTTTGGGTGTGAGCGCATAAATATGTTCTTCAATAAATTGGCTGGGTAATTCTGCTTCCTCTTGCCATTCGAGCAATTCACGCAGCCACGCTAATTTTTGTTCATAGCCAGCGTCATGTTTAACACCTTCTTTATAACGCCAATGTGAAGCGACGCCTAATTCTGATTCTTCATGCATTTGTTGTGTTCGAATTTGAATTTCGACAGCTTTTCCTTGCGGACCAATCACCGCAGTATGCAATGATCGATAACCATTTTCTTTCGGCCTAGCAATATAATCATCAAATTCACTGGGAATGGGATGCCACAAACGATGAACCGTACCTAAGGCTGCATAACAATCTTTAATATCAACCACTAAAATACGTAATGCCCGTACGTCATAAATTTGATGGTAATCTAAATTTTTCTTTTGCATTTTTCGCCAAATGCTGTAAATATGTTTTACGCGACCTTCGACTTGTGCATCTATTTTATCTTCTTTGAGCGCAGCATTTAATTCATTTAAAATATTTTCTATGTATTCTTCACGCTGCAAACGTTTTTCTTCCAATAAACGTGCAATATTTTTATATGCATCAGGCTGTAAATAACGAAAGGCTAAATCTTCTAATTCCCATTTCATTTGCCCCACACCTAAGCGATTAGCTAGCGGTGCATAAATATTCATGGTTTGTGTGGCGATAGCCGTTTGCGTGATAAAATCCTTATCTTTCAAATGTCGCATTACATAAACACGTTCCGCTAATTTAATTAAAACAACCCGCACATCTTCTACCATGGCTAGTAACATTTTTCTTAAATTATTCAGCTGCTCGCTACGTTGATGTTCCGAGTGTTGCTGCATTTGTATGGCGTCCATTTGTAAAACGCCATTAATCAACGTGATAATTTGTTCAGGAAAATCTTCAGGCTTCACGCCTGTTGATGCTACTGTTGGGAATATAAGCGCAGCAGCTAAAGCGTGCGGATCCATATTTAAATCAGCTAATAAGTCTGCCATTGCCAAACCTTGCGTTAGGCAAGCTTCAGAAGCATTGTGAGCTTTTACCCAAACAACGGCTTGTTGTAATAACGGCTTATCAAGCCAATTATAATTATTTTCTTTTTTAACTTGCACTGTATACCTACTTCTGTTTAACAAATACAGCCATAGATTCAGCATGCATGGTATGCGGAAACATGTCGATCACACCTGCCGCTTGCAATTGATAACCTTGTTCTAAAATCACTTTCGTATCACGTGCAAGCGTTGCTAAATGACACGAAATGTAAACGATTTTTTTAGCTTGAAAGCGTTTAATTTGCTGTGCAATTTCAAGCGCACCTGCGCGAGGTGGATCTAAAAGTAATTTATCATAAGCACGCACCCAAGGCTGATAATCTATGGGTTTAAATAAATCAAACATATAACCATCGACATTATCTAAATTATTTAACTTCGCATTCGCTAGTAATTGTTTTACCATTTGATCGCTGCCTTCAACACCAGTAACATGCGCAGCTCGCTTAGCAATGGGTAACGTGAAATTACCTAAACCTGAAAATAAATCTAACACGTGATCGGACGGGCTTAAATCTAGCTGCGTAAGCGCTGCCTGAACCATTTGTTGATTGATATTTGAATTAACCTGGGTAAAATCCAATGGATTAAATTTAAAAGTAATTCCATCATGACCATAAGATAATTCAGAATGTTCAGGCCATATTAAATGTACAGTATCAGGACCTTTGGGTTGCAAATAAATATGAATATTATTAGTTTTACCGTAATTAATTAACACCTGTAAATCGTTTTCAGTAAGCGCTTCAAGATGACGCACAATTATGGCAACAACTTCATCGCCTGCACAAAGCTCTATTTGCGCAATACTTTTATAATTAGATAATTGCATAAGCGCTGCGCGTAGTGGCTCAAACGAATGCCCTACTTGCGGCATTAACACTTTACACATTTCTAAATCGGCCAAATAGCGATTATTTTGCTCACGAAAACCAATTAATAATTTATCTTTTTTATCAACAAATTTAACGCCTAAGCGTGCTTTGCGACGATAACCTTCCGTTGGACCTTGCAAGGACGGTAATATTATTTTAGGAACAACATTCGCAATATGGTGTAGTTGTTCTAACAAAACATTTTGCTTTAATGAAATTTGTGCATCGCTGGACATGTGTTGCAAAGAGCAGCCGCCGCACAGTAAAAAATGTGGGCATACAGGTGTAATGCGATCATTTGATGGCGTTATGATTTCAATAGCTTGTGCTTCGTCATAACGGCGATGTTGTTTTGTGATTTTCACCAGCACTTCTTCACCGGGCAAAGCATTGCTCACAAATACTGTTTTGCCTTCATGATGGGCAACGCCTAAGCCTTGATGGTTAAGCGATTTAATTATTAATTGCATGGAGGAACTCATTTAAATGGGGTTTTTGTTCACTTTTAAGACTTTCAAATAAAATATTTTTTGCTTGCGCATGCGCATCAATTGTTAATTGCCCACGCATGAGTTCAAATTGTAAATAAACTAAATAGGTATTTAATACATCGGTTTCACAATAGTTACGGATTTTTTCCAGATCGCCTGTTAAATATGTGGGCCATACATCTTGTCCAGATATACCCATTTTTCCAGGAAATCCGAGCATGACGGCAATTTCAGTTAATGGCGCATTCGCTCTGGCTTGATAGCCTGCTAATACGTCCATTAAATCCAAATGCCGGTAATGGTAACGATTTAAATAATTGTTCCATTTAAATGAGCTATCGCTTTCCCCGACTTCCCAATATTTAGGTGCGCTAATGCCGTGGTATAAAGCTCTGTAATGTAAAACGGGCAAATCAAAGCCGCTGCCATTCCAGGAAATCAGAGTTGGCGTGTATTGATCTAAGCCGCTAAAAAAACGGCTGATAATGTCTTTTTCATCTGCGTCAGTTTCGCCTAAAGACCAGACTTTAACGCGCTTATTTGTTGCTAAGACGACTGATATCGCCACAATTTTATGTAAATGCAAGGGTAAAAAATCCCGTCCTGATTGTGCGCGGGCTTTTGCAAACATGGCTTGCGCAACTTCATCGTCTGTGCAATTTTCAAGCTGATAAAGCCTGCGTCCAATTTGAGTATCTGGGATGGTTTCTATATCAAAAACAAAGAGATTGCTCACAAATCACCTTTAGGCTAAAAGTACGTATTGTATCACGATTTATTTTGACAAAGCTTCTATTAATCATTTAAAATGCTCTAAATCGGTCATGAATGACCATAATAATTTAAAATACGCAGGAAGCAATCATGTCACAACCTAATTTTGATACATTAAAGTATGCTAAACTTTTAATAAGTTCT
Organism: Legionellales bacterium; assembly: GCA_041660525.1. Lineage (GTDB taxonomy): Bacteria > Pseudomonadota > Gammaproteobacteria > JABCZS01 > JABCZS01 > JABCZS01. The sequence goes on from JBAZWD010000003.1 coordinate 126,516, forward strand.
GGATTTAACCCAACACAGGTACAAGGCCTTATGAGCGCCCAAATAGAAGTTTTACAATCAACACTAAACAAGTTAGTAACTCATGATGACTTGTATGTGCTTGAGGTTAAAATGGATCAAGTTGAGCAAAAACTTGACTCCAAAATTGATCAGGTTGCTCAAAGACTTGACTCTAAAATTGATCAGGTTACTCAAAGACTTGACTCCAAAATTGATCAGGTTGCCCAAAGACTTGACTCTAAAATTGACCTAGTTGAGCAAAAACTCGTAGCTAAAATCAGCGAGGTAAAAGCTTTTACCTTGAAAAATACGATTTTTACAATATTAGCCGTCCTAAGCTTAAATGCTTCCTTTTTTGCACTGTTTAAGTGATGAATTCCTTTATCTGCTTGACAAATCGAGCAAAAATCAACACAATAGCCCTTTTAATTGTTTATTCAAGGAGTCAATGTGGCCAATTCAGCTCAAGCTAAGAAACGTGCAATACAAAATGAGAAAACCCGTTTGCGTAATGCAAGCCGTAGATCTATGTTGCGCACCTTAATTAAGAAGGTTCGTAAAGCTATTGCGTCTATGGACCAAACTGCTGCAAATGCTGCGTTTCGTGTTGCTCAGCCAATTATTGATCGTTTAGCCACTAAAGGTTTGATTCACAAAAATGCTGCCGCGCGTTACAAAAGTCGTTTGAATGCAAGAATTAAAGCGATCAGCAATCAACAACCTGCTGCTTAAGTAAAAATTATGGTTGATCTCCTACAACACAAATCGAGATCTGCTGTTTAAATTTAGTTTGCAAGACATTATGATCTGTAATGTCAATCTCCAACTACAATTGGATTTACACCCCGGAATACGGGGTGTTTTTTTTTCAACTGTTCAAAAATTATTCATTTAAAATACCGTGCGGCACATGACCTGATGTCACATGTTTTTGCGCAGCTTCTATATGTGCGGGATGATCATCAAAAAAAACATCTGCTGAAAAAGCGCGCAAAAATTCACTTTTGTTTAAACCACCTAAAAACAATGCTTCATCTAAACGAATATTCCATGCACGCAGTGTGCGGATAACACGCTCATGTGCAGGCGCACTGCGCGCTGTAACCAATGCTGTACGTATAGGCGAGTTATCTGCAGAAAATAAACTTTGTATGTGTGCAAGCGCCGCTAGTACAGGTTTAAAAGGCCCACCGGATAAAGGTTTGGCCGCACTTTTTGATTCATTATCATTGAATGCTTCTAAACTATGTTGTTGATAAATCCGCTCTGATTCATCGGAAAATAATACAGCATCACCATCAAAAGCAATTCGTAATTGCTCAGACTTATTTGCATTTGAAACAGTGGACACAATGGTGGCTGCTGCAAAACCTGCTTGTAAAGCTTGTCGCACATCACGTGGATCTGCTGATAAAAATAAATGTGTACCAAATGCAGATACGTAAGGATACGGTGTTTGTCCACTCGTAAATACGGCGCGGGTAATATTTAATTCGTAATGTTTTATTGAATTGAAAACCCGCAATCCTGTATCAGCACTATTACGTGATAACAAAATAATTTCAACTAGCGGCTCTGTTTGTCCTTTATTTAAATTTAATAATTTATGCGCAAGATGAAATGCAGATCCAGGCTTAAGTGGATCATTTTCATGCGCAATTTGATAAGCTTGATAAGCGTCAACACCTTGCTTTTCATAGATTTCATGCGACTCCTCGAGATCAAATAACGCGCGTGAGGAAATCGCAACGACTAATGCATGATTTAATTTTTTCATAGCAGCTCCTGCCAAGTAGTGGTTAAAGGATAATATAAGGCTAAACGTATTGGGCGTGGATCAATTTTTTGCATCACCTGCGCATAAGCTTGTAATTGAGCGCTGTGATCATCGGTTTCGCTACCTGTTTTGTAATCGATAATCCAACGTTCATTTTCGTAGACAAACATTCTATCAATAACAATGCGTTTATATTTATTTTTTAAATGCGTATGTAAAGCATATTCGCAAACAGCTTCTGGATGCGACTGTAAAATCCATAGGCCACGCGTATCGGCCAAAATATTTTTTAATGCTTGATCAATAAGTGTTAATGCATTTTTAATTTGACTTAAATGGACGCCCAATTCTAATAATTGTATACGTAAGCGTTCAGGCTCAAATTTAATACTGTTTTTCTCAGCTATAATTTTTAATAAACGATGCAATAAAGTGCCTACATGCTTACGCATCATTTGCTCAGGCTCAAATAGAGTTTTATCTACTATATTTTCTGTTGGAACACTGGGTTGTTCATTAAACCAATTTTGCCACGGCTGTGGTAATTGCCAGTGAAGTGGTATACGCATATTTTTATTATCATACATTTCCTCGCTATTCGCGCTGCACGGGATAGACGAGATTACTGGAGATGCGGGAAGTATATCTTTTGCCAATAAACCAAATAAACTTTGTGAAGGCGGTACGGGACGCTCCGGATCAAGTGCTGCAAATAAGTATAATTGCTGCTTTGCGCGTGTTAATGCAACATATAATAAACGCTGTGTTTCGTATTCTTGTTGATATTTTTCAACACGGCCTAAATATTGATAGATAGGATCATGCTCTGCAGTTTTAGCATGTATAGGTGCTAATAACCAATGTGTGCCAGAATCTAAAGTTTGTTCAATATAACGTAACACTGGCGGTGTATTATTTGCAGGTCTACGAGCAAGCCCAGGCAAAAATACAGCATCAAATTCTAAACCTTTCGCTTTATGCATAGTCATGACTTGTACAGGATTATCATCAGTATCGGTTTGATCACTATAAAGTTTTACTAAATGCTCATTTAGTATATGTAAATTTATTTTTTTATATTCGTTTTCTAAAAAATTCAATAAATGATAAAAAGCATCCATATTTTTATTTGTATAAAATGCACCACCTAATGCTATCCAAGCGCTTTCAACCCAGCGTGCTAATGGCATGCGATCCCGTGCATCAATGGTGGGCTTTAATGCAGTGAATAAACGTGTGATGCGTGTGCGTGACTCTACACTCAGCAATGCAAGCACTTGAGGATCATTTATTATGTCCCATAATGTGCGCTGCGTATCAACAGTTGCTAATACCTCTAAAACAGATAGTTCTACACCACATAAGGGGGAGCGAAATAATGCTAACCATGCGACTTTATCATTGAAATCCAACAAGGCTCGCGTTAATGCCAATAAATCATTGACTTCGGATTGTGAAATCAAGGGTTCAATTTCCACTGCATGGTATGCAATTTTATTTATTTTTAGCAAAGGCAAAATCTCATGTAAGTGGCTTCGCGCTCGTACTAAAATAGCTATCTTCCAACTGGGATGCATTTTTTTTACATTTTGTAATTCAGTAATTAATAATTGTGCTTCCACATGAGCATTTTCAGCGAGTAGCGTTGTAAATAATCCTTGAGGTTGGTGTTTTTTTGCTGCAATACAAGCTGTAAACGGTATGGCCCCTAAAGCGATATGTGGGGATTTTGGCATTATATTAGGCATAACACTATTGATAAAATCAATCAATATTGGCAATGATCTAAAATTCATGCACAGCTGCAGCGGTGTTAATTTAATATCCCCTATTCCATGCTGCTTTGCTTTTAAAAATAAACCAACATTAGCCTGTCTAAAGCGATATATCGATTGCATAGGATCGCCAACTAAAAATAAAGTGTGACCATCATGCATTTGCCAAGTGTAAGTCATTTTTTCTAATAATCTAAATTGCGTAATGGAAGTATCTTGAAATTCATCCACTAGAATATGTTGTAACTGATAATCTAAAACCAACGCCAAATCTGTTGGGTTTTCATTTTCGCCTAAAGCTTGTAAGGCCCGAGTAGAAACTTCAATAAAATCCACCTGTCCTTTTTGTTGAAAATTAACCCATAATTGCGCAGCCATAATGGGCAACACTGTAAGTAAAGCCTGTAAAAACTCCCAGCTTTCTTGTGTATAACGCTCAGGTGGCGCTTCACGTAAATTAATTAATGCAAGGCGCAATTCTTCGTGATCTTGTAATAGCTTTAAAATTTCCAGCATGTTTTTTTTATGGAAGTTCTTAGCATCCGCTGGAAACCCAATGCGCTTATCCACTTGTTTACGATATGAACCATCTAGCGTTAAGAGTAAAGTCGTTAAATCATGGCCCGTATATTCCATAATGGGCACTAATAATTGTGCAATATCTTTTGGTAAAAACTTATCAACACGCAGCTGCGCTTCGTGTTTGATGTTTTGCAAGTGTTCTTCAAATTGAGACTTATCATTGTTAGCCATAATATAAGGTAACCATTGATCACGTTTTTTTAACATATCAACAAATACAGACTCAATACTCGCATACTGATTATCGAAATGATTAAAAATATCAATCAATGCACATTGCCAAGGTGTTTTTTCATCAAGAGTTGCCAAAACATCTTTTACACACTTTTTATAAATTTCTTCTGCGTTATTGCTTAAATGAGATTCACCACCCATGCCTGAAATAATGGGCATTTGCTGTGTGAAACGCATGCATAGTGCATCTATGGTTTGAATACGTAAGCGATTAGGATTTGCTAATAATTGCCAGTTTTCCTTTTTATCACGCTCTAAAACTTTTTTTGCTAATTCAATAGTTGTGGATTGCAGATTTTGCGTGTTTTCGAGGGCTGAAATAATGCGCGAGCGCATTTCATGTGCCGCTTTACGGGTAAAAGTAATCGCTAAAATTTCTTCAGGATAGCGAACATTGCTGGCTAATAAACTTAAGAAACGTTGCACTAATAACTCTGTTTTTCCTGAACCTGCAGGCGCTTCTACAATAAACGATTGATGAGGATCAAGTGCTTGACGTCTGATGTGTTCATCCATGTTGTTTACTCCTCACGCGGCACAATAGTTCTAAATCGCAATACCGACAAGTTTGCTCCCCATCTGGTGATACTTGCGCTTCGCCTTTTGTAAAATCATCTGCTAATGTACTTAACGTTTGTTCCCACTGCGCTAACATTTCATTCCAAGGCAATTCATAATCGTCTATTATTTGCAAATGATGTTCATTGGCTTTTACTTTTGCTATCGCAACACCACTGGCTTGTGGTTGGCTAATCGCATACAACGGCAATTGCACTTCAGTAATATTGGCTTGCCCAGTTTTATAATCTATCAATAAGATTTCACCAGTTGCCAATTGATCAATGCGATCAATACGTGCATGCAGCGTTAGATTCTCGAAATTAATTTCAATATTCTTTTCAGTGTCAATCACATTAAATGCAGGCCTATTTTTCTCATATTTTAGCCATTGCATTAATAATTGGTTTAAGCGATTTTTTTCAAGTTCGATATGCATCGTAACAGGTAATTTTTTTACAGCAAAATTAACGGCATTTTTTATGGCTTCGCTTTGATCAAGATTTAAATTATCAGATGATTTTATGTTTTTCCAAAAAAACTCTAAAGCCGCATGTACTAATTCGCCACGTTGCGCGTAAGTTAGCCCTGTTTGTTCAGGCTCCAAGGTTCGTGCTTTTAAACGATAACGTGCAAAAGCCTGAAATGGACAAACGCTTTGTGATTGCAGTAAACCGATGCCACCTTTCATTTTTTGCTTACTTTTTAAAGGTACGGGCAAATCATTCCAGGATTCTAAAATTAAATTTTTATCATAGAATTCACAATCGGGCAGAGCATATTTATTATTTAAAATAGGATAATCAGAAATTAAACGGCTGGGTATTAGTCTTTTATCATCTTCTTGCAAGGGGTAACTTAAAATAACTTGATGTGCCTGCTGTGTAAATCGCTGGGTTAAATGCGCAGCGAACGTATATTCACGTTCACTGGATGCGTGTGGCATATTGTTTTCACGTTGTAAATCTATCGGCAAAAAAGGGTGTGGCTTGCTAACAGGTGGCCAGTTCTCATGATGCAAGCCTGTGACCCATAATGCATGAAAATATAAACCCTCTCCTTCTAGCGCGCCTAGGATTTGAATAGGCGCATATTCACTTTCACCTTGAAATATTATGTTACTGGCTTGCTGATACAATAAGTTATAGTAAGAGCTGCGCGGTTGTACGAGATCAAGCATAGCTGCTTCATTTAATAATTCATAAAAACGTTTTACCACTTGGTATTCTTCACTATTTAGTACGCGATCGCCAGGCCAGTTATGTAAATCCTGGTTAGTTTTTAATAACTCTAAGGCTTTAGCAATGATCGGAAAATCAATTAATTTTTTTCCTGAAGAAATATTATAGGTTTTTTTGTCATGGTAATGATTAGCCAGCAAAGTTTCTGGCATTAAGATTCTGGAGAATATATCGTCAACTTCAGAAAAGCGTGACGCCAAATCTGGAATGATAATACCTATAGGTGCTTTGGGATTTTGTGCAATTAAATTTTTTGCCCACAGGGCCGCTTGAATCAATTCGTCTTTTATATTTAATTGAGGTGCACAATGTACTTGCGCATTGGGTACGCAGTATTCTAATATTTCAAGATGCACACCTTGTTTTTTCAGTGATTCGATTATTTTTTGAATACTGGGTTTAATGTCCGTGAAACCGATTAAATATATTTTATTTAAATGTTCTCTTGCTGGTTTTAAATGGTTTAAAACGCTCGCCTTATCTATAAAGTTTTTGGCAGTACAAGCTTCTTGATACTGTTGGCACCAGTTTAGAAAAACTTGAATATCAGACGAAACATTTGCGCTATCGATACTTGCAAAATCAATATTCCAATCTTTAAGCAAAGACCACGCTTGTTGCGCTAAATAAGCCATAGAGGGATTATTGTCTGTGATATTTTGCCAAAAGATTTGGTTTTGCCAATCATTTAAACGTAAAAAACATGGATGATCAGCATTATCTTGATGGTCTTGCCAAAGTCTCTCGACCCAGCCATTCATCGAGATAATATCAATTTGCCATACATTTTTTTTTAGCTGTGCGTAGTCTTGATTAAGACGCGTCGCTAAACGTCGTGTTGGTGTTAAAATTAAATCGGCTTGTTCTAATTCTGTTAAAAAATCAGCATAAGACTTATCAATGGTTTTAATCTTGTAGCCACAGACATTGTCCACGGTTGGCCTCTTTTATTTTTTGTAAATATTGTGCATGCAGCTGAAGTTCTTCTTCTTGTGCATAAATCACTGCAAATGTTTGATCTGCCTGCCGGATGATTTTATGTTGTTGTTGCGTTTGCACAGAAGATTCTTCGATATCTAATGATAAATCAGCTTGGCCACCCGTCATGGCTAAATAAACTTGTGCAAGTATGCGCGAATCTAATAAAGCACCGTGGAGTTCACGATCAAAGCAATCGATTTCATAGCGCTTTGATAAAGCATCCAGTGAATTTTTTTGATTGGGATGTTTTTTGCGTGCTAATACTAAACTATCTAAAATTTGTGCGTGATCTTCGACTTTGCCTAATTTTTTATCATGCAAAGATAATTCATAATTTAAAAATGCAACATCAAAGGGTGCGTTGTGAATAATCAATTCTGCACCTTTGATGAAGACTAATAATTCATCGACGATTTCGGCGAATCGCAGTTTATCTGACAAAAAAGCGCGTGTTAAACCATGTACTTTTTGAGCACCGTAATCGACTTCACGATCGGGATTTAAATAATAATGAAATTGTTTGCCGGTTAAACGGCGATTCACCATTTCAAGCGCACCAATTTCTATAATACGATGCCCTGCTTCAGGGCTTAAGCCTGTAGTTTCCGTATCTAAAACAATTTGCCGCATATTCCATCCCTAGTTTAATTATTCCAATTCATCTATAGCCTGATTCGCTAATTCATCTGCCCAATCATTTTCCCTATGGCCACTGTGACCTTTTACCCAATGCCATACTACTTGATGCTTTTCTAAGGCTAGCGTTAAAGCTTCCCATAAATCTGCGTTTTTCACAGGCTGTTTATTGGCTGTTCGCCAACCATTTTTACGCCAATTATGTATCCAGGTGGTAATTCCTTGGCGAACATATTGAGAATCTGTGGTAATTTCAACCGTGCAAGGCTCTTTTAATGCGTTTAAGCCAGCAATAGCCGCCATAAGCTCCATACGGTTATTGGTGGTTAATATTTCCCCACCTTTTAATGTTTTCTCAACGCCATTATAACGCAGAACCACGCCCCAGCCGCCAGGGCCTGGATTGCCTCTGCAGGCGCCATCTGTAAATAAAGCCACTCTCTTGTCCAAATTACCACCAATATTTAGTTAGTTTGATAAAAAAATACCCTTTTGGGGTTCTATTTTTGACCTATATCTGGTAGAATACACCCTATGAACACAATAAATAAGTTAATCAAGCATTTATCATTGTTCTTTATTGTCGTAGGATTGGTTGTAAGTTCTGGTGCCTTACAAGTGCCTTTATTACCAGAGACTAATGAAAAACCTCTTCCCACTGTAGACGACAATTTATGGGATCGCTTGCGCGCTGATTTCTCTATGGATCATGCCACAGCGCAAAGTCGTGTGCAAACTCATCGTGCTTGGTATCTCAATAATCCTGATTACATCGAAAATATCTTTAAACGCGCAGAGCCCTACCTCTATTATATAGCGGAAGAAATTAAAGCGCGCGATTTACCTATGGAATTTGTATTAATTCCTGTTATCGAAAGTACTTATGATCCTCATGCCCGCTCGCATGCAGGTGCAACAGGTTTATGGCAATTAATGGCTGTGACTGCACGTCATTATAAGATTGTTCAAAACAGCATGTATGACGGTCGTCGTTCTATCCAGGAATCCACAAATGCTGCGCTGAATCACTTAGCGTATTTAGCTACTGTATATGATAACGATTGGCATTTAGTGTTAGCCGCTTATAACGTGGGCCATGGCCGTGTTAACCGTGAAATTGCAAAAAATAAAGCTGCAGGTCTTGGTACTGATTATTGGTCACTCAAATCTTTACCAAAAGAAACGCTTGATTACGTACCTAAAATTATTGCGTTAGCTGATGTGGTTGAAAACTACCAACGTCATGATATTGAATTACCCTTAGTTGCAGATGCGCCACAAGTCGCTGTAGTAGATATTGATGTTGAAGACTATTTAGATTTAACTATCGCTGCTAATTTAGCTGATGTAGAACCTGAAACTTTGCGCGAAATGAATCCTGGTTTTACACAAACCATTATTGCTAATAATACTGATTCATTATTAATACCCGTTGAAAACGTCGAAACTTTTGAAGCTGCTCTTAAAAAATATGTACCTAAGAAAAATGCACCAGTTGACTATGTTGTTCAATCAGGTGATTCATTAAATAAAATCAGTAAATCTCACGGTGTGAGTGTTGCGATGTTACAGCAATATAATAATTTATCTTCTGTTAATCTGCAGGTTGGTCAAAAACTTAAAATTCCTCGCGCTGCTTAAGATCATAAGTTTCCTGACGTAAAAGTTGGCACGGAAGCGAAAAGTATCTTAGTGTAAGCATGTTTAGGATGCTCAATCAACTCTTCTGCCTTGGCTTGTTCCACAATTTTTCCTAAATACATGACAGCAATGGTATCCGCCAAATACGATACCACAGCCATGTTATGACTAATAAAAATATAAGCGATACCTAATTCTATTTGCAATTTTTTCAATAAATTAACAATCTGCGCTTGCACAGAAACATCCAATGCACTCGTGGGTTCATCACAAATAATGATCTTAGGCGATAAGGCTAAAGCCCTTGCGATGGCTATGCGTTGGCGTTGGCCGCCGGAAAATTGATGCGGATAATGATCAATGATTGCTGGAGGCAAACCTACTTGCTCTAGTAGTTCGATAATGCGTTGTCTACATGCTGCATAATCAGGAAAAATTTTATGAGCAAGCAAACCTTCGGCAATAATCTCCCCTACACGCATACGTGGATTCAAAGAGCCATAGGGATCTTGAAAAATAATTTGCGCGCCCGATTGTCCGTCCTGTCCTAAATAAGCAATTTGACCGGCAGTTGCTGGTATTAATTTTAATAATGCTTTTCCTAGCGTAGTTTTACCCGACCCCGACTCCCCTACTATCGCTAAAGTTTGTCCTGCATATAAATTTATATCCACACCGTCTACGGCTTTCACATAAGCTACCGTTTTACGAAACACGCCTTTTCGAATGGGAAAATAGACTTTAATATCGGTTGCTGTTAATAATAAATTCGACTCATGAATTTTCTTATCAAAAGCTAATACATGTTTATCTACGTGCGGTAATTCGCTGATAGGGTTTTCTTTTGTGTATAAATGACAGCGCACTTGTTGTGTTTGTGTGGGTAATAATTTTGGTGTCTGAATCTCACATAAATCCCATGCATAACGACAACGTGGCGCAAATCGACAACCTTGCGGTACATCAATTAAACTGGGAGGATGCCCAGGAATAACATCCAATACCGTATGGCGTTTTTCTAAAGCAGGTAAAGATTCAAATAAACGTTGGCTGTAAGGATGTTGTGCGCGCGCGAAATACGCATCGCTGCTTGCATATTCAATAATTTGCCCCGCATACATCACCGCAACATGATCGGCAACTTGTGCCACGATAGCTAAATCATGCGTGATTAATAAAATCCCCATAGAAAATTCTTTTTGAATTTTTTTAAGTAACAATAAAACTTGTGCTTGCACCGTCACATCTAATGCGGTAGTAAGTTCATCCGCAATTAATAAATCAGGTTCTAAAGCAAGCGCCATCGCTATCATCGCACGCTGTTTCATGCCACCTGAAAGTTGGTGTGGATAATTTTCCATGCATTGTTTAACATCGCTAATACCCACCGCATGTAACAAATCCATAGCGTGTGCATTTCTTTGCATCTTATTCATCTGCGTATGCACACGCATGACTTCCGTGATTTGCGCACCTATCGTCATCACAGGATTTAAGGAAGTCATGGGCTCTTGAAAAATCATTCCAATACGCTTGCCTCTTATATTACGCAATTGCGCTTCGGATAATTTCAATAAATCGATATCGCCTAATAAAATTTGACTGTCTTGACCGTACAACGTATCTTTTAGTAATAATTGTGCAATAGAGTGTCCAGTTACTGTTTTTCCAGAACCTGATTCACCGACTAAAGCTAAGGTTTGCCCACGCGCAATAGAAAAATTAACATCGTCAACCGCATGTACCAAGCCTTGTTTGCTCGGCAAATACGTATGTAAATGTTTAACGGTTAAAATTTCATCACTCATATTTATTCTCTTTTATTGCAATTTTGGATCCAAAGCATCACGCACCACATCTGCAAATAAATTGGCAGCCAATACTAATACGAACATAAAAATAAAAGCAGCCGTTAAAGACCACCAAACTACCGGCTCACGCGCAAGTTCTAGGCGTGCGCTGTTGATCATATTCCCAAAACTTTGCATGGTGGGATCAACCCCAACACCAATATAAGACAATACGGCTTCTGCCAATACTAAACCACTAAAATCTAGCACGATCGTAATTAAAATAATATGCATCAGATTAGGTAAAATATGTTGGAGAATAATTCCCATATGCGAAACACCTAATGATTTTGCCGCCATCACATATTCTTGTTCGCGCAGCTTTAAGGTTTCAGCGCGTACAAGGCGGCATAAACTGGTCCAGCTGGTAATGCCAAGAATAGCGCACAAAGCAAATAAACGTGCATCAGCGCGCGCTGCATTGCTAGCAAACCATTGTGGATGATTACCCATAAATACTTCTAGCATTAACACCATGGCGGCGATCAATAATACACTGGGAATAGAGCTCAATGTTGTATAGATATATTGAATAACATCATCAATAACGCCGCGAAAATACCCTGCCATGGTTCCAAGCAATAATGCAAATGGCAACATCACCATGGTAGTTAATGTGCCAATTAAAACACCGGTGCGTATGCTTTTTACCGCTTGGTAAAAAACATCCTGACCTATTTTATCTGTACCAAAAATATGATATTCACGTGATAGCGCATACAAGCTTATCCAAATAAAAGTCATGATGCCAAATGTTATGAGAAAAGTAACACGGCATATATTGGGTTTTAGTAAATAAATAACGCTGATACTCATTATATTTATAAACAAAATCAAAGGCAGTGTTTTTATTATTATTGAAAAAATCGCTGGAAGATTCGCATTATAAAAAGGTGGTAAATAAGTTGTTTCTAAAGGCATATCCAAAGGCGATAGAATTAAATCTAATACGCTGTAAAGTTGTACAGTATTATTGATTTGTAAATGTATGGAATCCAATAGCGCAATGAATACGTAAGAAAATAAAACCACCGCACAGCTCATGCCCATACGCGAACACCACACCGTCCGCCAGGCTTGATGTGATTTATGATTGGGCCACAGACTCCATGTCAGCACAGCAATAATAAGCAGAAAAAAAACTGCATCTGTCCATAATAATGTAAATGTAAAATCCATGATTTACCTAATTTAATCTAACCCTTGGATCAACCAAGGTATACGAAATATCAGTTAATATTAATCCGACAATATATAAAACAGACCCTAAAAATACCATGGATCTTACAATGGCAAAATCTTGTGATCGTATCGCATCGATTGTATAACTGCCTAAACCTGGTATGGCAAAAAAAGACTCCAAAACTAAACTGCCTAAAAATAAACTCGGAATCAATACTACGACACCAGTTAAAATAGGCAACATGGCATTTTTTAAAACATGTTTAAATAAAATACGCATTTCAGATAAACCTTTTGCGCGCGCCGTCCTCACATAATCTTTATTAATTTCCTCAAGAAATATGGCGCGATACCAGCGTACCCCGGAACCTAAACCTGAAAGAACGCTGACAGTCACGGGCAAAATTAAAAACATAATCGCATTAAAACCAGGCGCATAACCTGAAATAGGCATCCAATGCAGAATTTTTGCTAAAAAATATTGACCTGCAATGATATAAAATAAACTGGAAATTGACATTAATCCCACGCAAATACCGATGCCAGTCAAATCTAAATAAGTACCACGAAATAAAACAATAAACAAAGCTAGAATGACATTAATGGATAAGCCAAAAAAAAGTGACGGCAGCGCCAAAGCAAGACTGGGCCACATGCGTTGTGAAATATCATAATTAATCTCACGGCCACTGTCCGACGTTCCAAAATCAAACAGGAATAGTTTTTTACTTTGGTCAAAAAATAAAGTGTCTGTTATATGCGATAAACCAGTTGCTTTCTCATTATAAAATAATGGTTTATTGTAACCATTGGTTTCCACCCAGCGATCAATGGCATCGATAGTAACATAACGATCACCTAAATGCGCAACCGCCATATCTTGCGGCGAATTCACTGCAAAAAATAATAAAAAAGTGATGAGATTAACACCAATTAAAATAGGTATTGCATATAAAAAACGTCTAATAATATATGCCCACATGCTTAAATCCTTTTGTGCCGTGCTTGATGATCATAACGCCAATATACTAAGGCTATTGGTACGATTAAAATAATGAGAATAAATATAATGACAAAAAATGGCCATATAATAGGTTTATTCCATGCTTCACGTAATTGATTGCGCAACACGGGATCCACATCACGGTATTTAAATGTATTATTTGCAACTTCGCTTATTTTTATCGGCGCATTCCAAGCTTGAGATAAAATATAAATTTGTGGATGAAAACCAAAAACCCAAGGCGCATCGTTTTGAATAATGGCTATCATTTTGTTAATCACTGCCGTTTTCAAAGGACCTGAATCTAAATAACGTAATTGCTCAAACAGTTTATCAAATTCAGCATTTTCATAATTTGCAGAATTAACGCCTTCATTGCCAACGCGTTTATTGGATCCATAAAGTAAAAATAAGAAATTTTCAGGATCAGGATAATCCACACTCCAAGCGAAAGAAAAAAACTGCCCATCACCCAAGCTCATTTTTTCTCGCCAACGGTTAAAATCTGTAGCACGAATATTGAGTTCTATATTTAATTTATTAAATTGTTTTTGCACCCAAGCAAACTCCGCTTTTTCAGCCGGATCACCAGTTGAAATCACATCATAATTAAGTACGAGCGGCTCGCCTGTTTGTGCATGACGACCATTCGGATACCCAGCTTTTGCTAATAATTGTTTTGCATAATCTAATGATAAGCGTTTTGCTTGATTATTTTCCCACCTATAAACGTAAGGATTCATTCCCGCTTTTCCGACTTGATATCCTTCAATACCAGGGGGAATGGGACTTTGTGCGACAGTGCCGCGGTCATTTAAAAAAATCGCAATATATTCTTCAACATCCATCGCAATGGAGATGGCTTGCCGCAACGCACGCCGTTTTTCATCATTGCCACCAACGATAGGGTCTAGCATATTAAATCCCCAATACGACGTCATTTCTGAAGTATCGCTGTAAATTTCCATGCCTTTATTTGCAAGCAAAGGTGCTAATACTGATCCTTGCCCTGTTGTCACTATGGCCTGGTTGTAATTGTCTGTACCCACTACCGAGCGATCATAATAGCCTTGCAAAAATTTTATCCAACGCGGGATGGCTTCTTTTTCTAAACTAAAAACAATTTTATCAACCATAGGAATTTGTTTCCCAGCATTCTTTAATAAACCTGCTTCTAAATCACCGGGCATGCCTACGCTTGGATAATATTGTTTACGAAAATTTGGATTTTTCTCCAAGATCATTTGGCGATTAGGATTATTAACGGTTAATACATAAGGCCCGGTACCTACTGGATACCAATTCAAGCTAATATTTTTTTTAATTAATTCCGGGTGTGCATAAAAAGCTTCAGCTTCCCATGGCATTGGCGAGAAAAAAAGCATCGCTAACCAATACATAAATTGTGGGTATTTTTTATTTATTCTTATTTGATAGGTATAACGATCAATAACTTTTGCACCTTCAAAATCAACCGTACGTAAATCGATAGTTGCATCCAGCGCTAAACGATCGGAGAAATCTTTTAAACCTGCAATATGTTGACCCATGAGATCTAAAATCGGTGAGTTCACAAAAGGATTAGCCAAACGTTTAATTTGGTAAACAAAATCTTCGGCTATGACTTCACGAGTACCTGTTTTGGGAAAATCACTTAGAATATGTATATGACGTAATGCTTTTTCTGATAAATCATTTTCTGCAAATGCCGGATGTGGTTGATATAAAACACCCGGAATAATGCTAATTTCATAAATACTGTAAGCAATTTGATCAGGCGTTGCGGTATCTGATAACAGCTGATCTTGAGCATTATAATATTTAACAATTGGCATTTTTGCAGCGATATTGGGTTCTAGCGTATAGGGTCTTAATAGATAATTATATTGCAAGGGTGATTCATATATTTGACCAATAAATTCTGATTCTGCTGATGCGTAAGATTTTGCAGGGTCTAAATACTTAGGTCGTTCACTAAAATCAGTATAGTAAACACTAGCGGTGGGTTTGTCTTCAGGATAAGGATTATTCCAAGGATCATTACAACCTAGCAAAAAAATTGAGAATAGCAGCAACAATGCCGTAGATAAACTTCTCCCAATTCCTTTCATTATGGCTATCCTGTTCTGATTTGCTGCTTCATGATACACTGCCCTTTTAAACCTATTTTGGAGGTTATATGGGCTTTTTACAAGGGAAACGCGTATTAATTGTGGGTTTAGCAAGTAATCGTTCGATTGCTCATGGTATTGCAGAAGCGATGCATCGTGAAGGAGCAGAATTGGCATTTACTTACCAAGTAGATAAATTGCAAGAACGCGTCACGCGTATGGCCGGCGAATTTGGCTCAAATATTGTTCTACCGTGTGATGTAGGATTTGATGATCAAATTACAAATGTCTTTACTGAATTAAATAAACATTGGGATGGCTTGGATGTGATTGTTCATTCGGTTGCATTTGCGCCCGCTGAAGAAATTCAAGGTGATTACCTCGAAAATTTAACACGTGATGGTTTTCGTATTGCGCATGATATTAGCAGTTATAGTTTAGGTGCACTCGCTAAAGCTGGGTTTTCAATGATGAAAGATCGCAAGGGTGCAATCATCACTTTAAGTTATTTAGGCGCGAATCGCATTGCACCGAATTACAATGTCATGGGTTTGGCCAAAGCAAGTCTTGAAGCGAATGTGCGCTATTTGGCAGGAAGTTTAGGCCCACATGGCATTCGTGTGAATGCAGTTTCTGCAGGTCCTATTCGCACGTTGGCGGCTTCTGGGATTAAAGGTTTTAAAGATATGTTAAATTATAATGAAACTGTGACACCATTACGTCGTAATGTAACAACAGAAGATGTAGGTAATGTGGCTGCGTTTTTATGTTCGGATTTAGCGGCTGGTGTTACGGGCGATGTGGTTTATGTAGATTCTGGGTATCATATTATCGGCGTGCCGGTCATTTAAATAAAAAATCAAAGGGGCGAAATATTTTCGCCCCTAAAGGTTTACATCTTTACTTCAATATCACTATTCTTTTCAGTATTAATGACATACAACTGATAATCCATTTCACCTTTAAACACTTGTAAACCAGACATGTATTCTTGGCGCATTTGATCAGCAAAACTAGGATCTAGTACACCCGGATAAGATGCATTCACCATGATTAATGCATAATCTTCTTTGCCAACAGGAATCACAGCGGAATCATGTACAGGCAGCGCAAATGCTTTATTGAGCACTGCGGGTGGAACAGCATTATTGTAACGGCTGGTTTTTGTCTCGACGACCCAAGCAATGTTTAATTTATCAGCACTTGCGCCTGATTTTAATTCAGCGACCCAAGCATCACCTTGCTGGTGAGCCAATTTAGCGGCTTGCTCAGAAGCCAAATGATTTTTAATTTGCTCATGAACCGCATCTAGAGGTTGTAATTGCGCAGCTTCGTGCATTAATTTACGCAACACAATCACGTCCGTAGGCGCCAAATAAACCAGTTCACTATTTCTATTTTCAAGTAAAACCGCATCACTATATGCAGCATGGACTACGTCCGGTGTGCCAAGCTCACCTAAACTTTGCGCATTATCACGTGTAAACAAAGGAGATTGCTCGATAGATAATTTTAATTGCTCAGCAACTGTATCAAGATGTTCAGGATTTTCAAAAGCTAAGGTATCTAATTGTGCAAGCTCTTCATCAAATAATGTTTGTTTTTGATCCGCAACCCATTGCGTACGCACTTCTTCTTTAACAGTATCAAAAGGTTTAACTGTTTCAGGTTGAACACCAATTACTTTGATAATATGAAGACCAAAATCAGTTTTAATCGGACCCACTAAGGTATCAGACTTCGCAGTAAATACGGCTTCTTCAAATTCAGGAACCATCATACCGCGGCCAAACCAACCTAAATCCCCACCTTGTGTACTGCTGCCAGGATCAGCGGAATATTCTTTTGCAAGCGCTGAAAAATCAGCACCTTGTTGCAATTCTTGCATTAATTTTGCAGCCAATGCATCCACTTGTGCAGCATCGCCACTGATTTTTTCACTGGTTAACAAAATATGTGCAGCATGTCGTTTTTCAGGTTCAGTAAAACTAGCTTGATGTGTTGTATAAAAATCTTGCAAGGTTTTATCATCAGGATTTTCAATGTGTATCGCGTCTGCATTTAAACGTACATATTGAATACTCATGCGTTCAGGCAACATAAAATCTGCAGGACGAGCTTCGTAAAATTCTGCTATTTGCTCAGGCGTCACTTGTACTTGTGGCAAATACTGCGCTGCTGAAATTAATACATATTGAATATCACGCTTTTGTTCTAATAAGTCTAAGGTTCTATCAAATTCATAAGGTAGAACAAAAGAGCTATCTACAATACTACTGCGCACTTGCCCTATCATTAAATCATTTTGCACTGCTTGTCTAAATGCAACAGCTGTGAAACCCATATTGTTGATCGTAGATTCAAATTTTTCTGGTGCATATTGGCCACTTTCATCTTGAAATTGGGGAAGCGCACGCAATAAATCATCGACTTGATCTTTGCCAACCGCAAATCCTTCTTTGCGAGCCGCTGACGATAACATTTTTTCAGCTACTAAACCGCTGAGTGCTTGTTGTTGCAATACTGATTCACTCACAGGAGGTGTGCCTTGTATGGCTTGCATGAGTTGCTGTTGTCTAGCTAATTGTTGGTAAGTGCGTTGGAATTCTTGTGTAGAAATTGCTTGGCCATTTACTTTTGCAACTTCATTGCTGCCAGAAGACATAAAACCTTCTATTCCCCAAATGGCGAATACAAAGCCAATAACGATAATAACAATCCAAGCAACAACACCGTGAGTTTTTGAACGTATAGTTTGCAGCATAAAGCAACTTCCTTATTTAAATACGGAGTGGACGGGGCTCGAACCCGCGACCCCCGGCGTGACAGGCCGGTATTCTAACCAACTGAACTACCACTCCAAAACGTAAAGAACTCAATATGGGTGCTGAGGGGATCGAACCCCCGACATTCGCCTTGTAAGGGCGACGCTCTACCAGCTGAGCTAAGCACCCTAAAAACTGTCACTTTTATGGAACGCTAGTTTAACGGAAATTTAATGCTTACTCAAGCGTTCATCCGCATTATTATTTAATGGCAATAAATGCGAAGCTGTATCTTGTGTATCCGCTTTCAATAAAGGCACAGGCATGCTGCTTAAAGCAATTTGTAGCACTTCATCTATCCAACGCACCGGTTTAATATCCAAATGTTCGGTAATATTAGTCGGGATTTCTTTTAAATCACTGGCATTTTCATGCGGGATAATCACTGTTTTAATGCCGCCTCGCGCGGCTGCCAATAATTTTTCCTTAAGTCCACCTATCGGCAATACTTCACCGCGTAAGGTGATTTCCCCGGTCATGGCCACATCTGCACGTACAGGAATATGTGTTAATGCGGAAACAATAGCGCTACACATACCGATACCTGCGCTCGGACCATCTTTAGGTGTGCCGCCATCAGGAACATGGATATGTAAATCATTTTTTTCATAAAAATCAGAAGAAATCCCTAAACTTTGACTACGGCTACGCACAACCGTCATCGCAGCTTGTATGGATTCTTGCATCACATCGCCTAATTTACCGGTGCGGCTGATTTTGCCTTTACCGGGCACAACCGCAACTTCTATGGTTAATAATTCGCCACCCACTTCTGTCCAGGCTAAACCATTAACTTGACCGATGCGATCATCTTCTTCAGCTAAACCAAAACGGAAACGTTTAACGCCTAAATAATCTTCAAGGTTTTTTGAAGTGATAGCTGTTTTAGTTTTTTTCTTGGTTAATAAAACTTGCTTCACCACTTTGCGGCAAAGTTTAGCAATTTCACGCTCTAAATGTCTCACCCCTGCTTCGCGGGTATAATAACGAATAATGTCTTTTACAACGGCAGGCGTGATGGTCATTTCTTTTTCTTTTAAACCATTTTGTGTCATTTGTTTTGGAATTAAATAACGCGTCGCAATATTTAATTTTTCATCTTCAGTGTAACCGGCAATTCTAATGACTTCTAAACGATCAAGTAGCGCAGGAGGAATTCTTAATGAATTACTCGTGGCAATAAACATAACATCTGATAAATCGTAATCTACTTCTAAATAATGATCGTTAAATGTATTGTTTTGTTCGGGATCTAAAACTTCTAATAATGCAGAAGCTGGATCGCCGCGAAAATCCGTCGACATTTTATCGATTTCATCGAGTAAAAATAAAGGATTGCGCACTTTGACTTTCGCCATTTTTTGGATAATTTTTCCAGGCATCGCGCCAATATAGGTGCGGCGATGACCACGAATTTCAGCTTCATCATGCACGCCACCTAAAGAAATGCGTACAAATTCACGACCTGTTGCCGCAGCAATCGATTGCCCTAGGGAAGTTTTACCTACACCAGGAGGTCCGACCAAACAAAGAATAGCGCCTTTTTGTTTTTTAACGCGCTGGCCGACAGCCAAGTATTCTGTAATACGTTCTTTAACTTTTTCTAAACCGTAATGATCTTTATCTAACACTTCTTGCGCTTTACTTAAATTACCTTGCAGTTTAGATTTTTTCTTCCAAGGAACGCTGATTAACCAATCAATATAAGCGCGTGATACAGTTGCTTCAGCCGACATGGCCGGCATTTGTTTTAATTTGCCGAGTTCAGATAGCGCTTTATTTTTAGCTTCTGTTGTCATGCCGGCAGCTTTAATTTTGCTTTCTAATTGCTCTAATTCACTGGCTTGATTTTCATCGGCATTGAGTTCTTCTTGAATGACTTTCATTTGTTCATTCAAATAATAATCGCGGTGATTTTTTTCCATGCGATCTTTGACTTTGCCGCGAATTTTCTTTTGTAATTGCAGCGCTTCAATTTCAGCTTCCAATAAAACCATCATGCGATCAACACGATGAGGCAGCGTGAATTGCTCTAAAATATCTTGCTTTTGATTAATTTTTAAAGGCATATGCGAAGCCACAGTATCAATTAAACGTCCTGGCTCACCTATGCTGGATAAAGCATTTAACATTTCAGGTGGGATTTTTTTATTTAATTCGCTGTATTGCTCAAACTGCGATAAGACTGAGCGCATGATGCTGTCTTCATCTTCGAGTACGGCATCGTCTTCCTCGATTAATTCAATGCTGGCGCTTAAGTAAGGATCTGTTTGTACATATTCTAAAACTTTACCGCGCGTACGCCCTTCTACTAAAACCTTAATGGTCCCATCTGGCAATTTTAAGATTTGTAAAATGGTGGCTAAACAGCCCACTTCAAAAAGTTCAGAGACTTGCGGATCTTCATTTTTCGGTTCACGTTGAGCGACTAGAAAAATTTCTTTATTACCCGCCATGGTTTCTTCCAGCGCTTTAATTGAACGCGGACGCCCTACAAATAAGGGCAAAACCATATATGGGAAAACTACGACATCACGTAAAGGGACAACACAGGTTTCAATCTTCATTAACTTTTTTTGCACCTTGCTTCAAATTTTTCGGATTATCGTACATCACTAGCGGTTTCGCATCGCCGTTGATAACGTTCTCATCTATCACCACTTTGCTGACATTTTCCAGCGAGGGTAATTCATACATGGTGTCTAATAAAATATTTTCAAGGATAGAACGTAAACCACGCGCACCTGTTTTACGTTTCATGGCCAACTCCGCTATATCATTTAAAGCAGTACCTCTAAATTCTAGCTCTGCACCTTCCATATTAAACAAGGTTTGGTATTGTTTAGTTAGTGCATTTTTAGGCTCTGTTAAAATACGGATTAGACTATTGACATCCAATTCATCTAAAGTGGCTACAACTGGCAAGCGGCCTACAAATTCTGGAATTAAACCAAATTTAATTAAGTCTTCGGGTTCAACTTGACCCAAAATTTCACTATCTGTTTTACGATTATCTTTAGTTTTTACCGGTGCAGCAAAACCTATGCTGTTTTGTTCAGAACGTTCACGAATCACACGTTCTAAACCTTGGAAAGCACCCCCGCAAATAAATAAAATATTTCCAGTATTGACTTGTAAAAATTCTTGTTGCGGATGTTTGCGTCCACCTTGAGGGGGAACGGAAGCTACAGTACCTTCAATTAATTTCAGCAAAGCTTGTTGTACACCTTCGCCTGAAACGTCACGCGTAATGGAAGGATTGTCCGCTTTGCGTGAAATTTTATCAATTTCATCGATATAAACGATCCCGCGTTGTGCTTTTTCAACATCGTAATCGCATTTTTGTAACAATTTTTGAATAATATTTTCAACGTCTTCACCTACATAACCGGCTTCAGTTAATGTAGTGGCATCGGCAATTGTAAAGGGAACATTTAATAAACGTGCAAGCGTTTGCGCTAATAGTGTTTTACCACTACCTGTTGGGCCAATTAACAAAATATTACTTTTGCTTAACTCAACAGTTTCATCATTATTTTTGCCTTTTTCATGACCTAAGCGTTTATAGTGATTATAAACCGCTACGGATAATACTTTTTTAGCTTGTACTTGACCGATCACATATTCATCAAGAATACGATTAATATCTTGTGGGGTCGGTAATTTTTCAAGCGTCGCAACATCGGCTGTTTCTTGAACTTCTTCGCGAATAATATCATTACATAATTCAACGCATTCATCGCAAACATAAACAGAAGGACCCGCAATTAATTTGCGAACTTCATGCTGACTTTTGCCACAAAAGGAACAATACAGTAATTTAGTATTATCTGTTTTTTTCTCACTCATGCTAAATTCTCCGCTAAGTACGCTCTTCTAAAACTGAGTCTATCAAGCCATATTTTTTGGCTTCTTCACTACTCAAAAAGCGATCACGGTCTGTGTCTTTACTGATTTTTTCAAGTTTTTGTCCAGTATGGTGTGCAAGAATTCTATTTAAACGATCACGAATTAATAAAATTTCTCTAGCATGAATTTCAATATCGCTGGCTTGACCTTGAACACCGCCTAAAGGTTGGTGAACCATGACACGCGAGTTAGGTAGTGCATAACGTTTATTTGGCGCACCACCTGCTAATAAAATGGCGCCCATACTGGCCGCTTGACCAATACAATACGTATTCACATCCGGTTTAATAAATTGCATGGTGTCATAAATCGCAAGACCCGCAGTGACCGAACCACCAGGAGAATTGATATAAAGGCTAATGTCTTTATCAGGATTTTCTGACTCTAAAAATAATAACTGCGCAACGATTAAATTAGCCATATGATCTTCAACTTGGCCCACAACAAATATCACACGTTCTTTTAAAAGACGGGAATAAATATCATAAGCTCGCTCGCCTCTAGCGGATTGCTCAACAACCATTGGGACTAAAGTTGCACTCGTCATAGTTTTAATTTTCCATAATTTGTTTATAAGGTACTTCTATCTCATTACGACTAATCTGCTGCAATAATTGGTCCAACGCTTGCTCTTCTAATACCAAAGAGGATACAGGATTGAGTCGTTTTTTATCTTCAAAAAACCAGCGTAGCATACCTTCTGGATCCTGGCTATTTCGCGCCATATTCATTATCGCTTCTTGGACCTTTTTCTGGTCAACTTGTATATTATGCTCACGGATGTATTGACCTAGAAGCAAGCTGTAAGAAACTCGTTTGACGGCTTCCTCACGAGCGGCTTCTTCTGAGTTTTTAATTTCAGCAGGCAGACGTGGATCTTCGATATTATCTTGTAAAACCTTTAATTCATTTTTAATAAGTGAAGGCGGTACTTCGATAGGATTAGCCGCGGCTAATTTTTCGAGCAAAGCTTTATGCAGATCACGACGAATTTTATCACCGGCTTCTTGCGTTAAATTTTCACGAATTTTTTCTTTTAACTGTGCAACTGTGCCTTCAGGCATATTCAAAGTTTCTTGGCAGAATGCATCGGTTAAATCTGGAAGTTCACCTTTTTCTAAATCCACGACTTCTACCGTAAATTCAGCGCGTTTATTCGCTAATTTCTCAGCATAGTTCTCAGGAAAAGTAATCGTAAATTGTTTACGATCGCCGATTTTTAGACCTAATAATTCATCTTCAAAACCAGGAATCATGCGCTTGTCGCCTAAAACAATCTTCACATCTTTTTCATCAGTAAAAGGTTGTTCTTCGCCTAATAAAACGCCTGTGAAATTCACGCTGATGCGATGACCATTTTCAGAAGAACCATCATAAGCACTCCAAGTGCTATGCGCTCTTTGTATGCGCTCTACTATCTCTTCCACATCTGCATCGGTAATCAGAGGTACGTTAACGTCTAATTTGATGGCTTTTACATCGTTTAATTTAATATCAGGATAGACTTCAAAGTGCGCATAAAACTTCAATGCTTCACCGGGTTTATTTTGTTCCATATGCACATGCGGTGCATTAGCTGGCATAATTTTTTCTTTTTCTATGCTTTCGAATAAAGATTTATTAACCGCTTCTTCGATCACTTCTTGACGCACGCCATCTCCATAACGGCCTTCTATTAATTTGAGTGGTGTTTTACCTGGACGAAAGCCTGGCATTTTTACCTTTTTAGCTAACTCATTTAAACGTTTGCTAATTTTGCTTTCAATTTCTTCTGCGGGGATTTCTATGGTCACTTTACGTTCGAATTGACCGTGATTTTCGAATGACACGTGCATGTGTAAACCTCATTAAAATTAGTGGTGCGAGAAGAGAGACTCGAACTCTCACAGGTTACCCCGCTGGAACCTAAATCCAGTGCGTCTACCAATTCCGCCATTCTCGCATATTTAGACGTATTAAACGTTTTCTGGAAAAAGTGGGGTGAGCGATGGGGATTGAACCCACGACCATCGGAATCACAATCCGATGCTCTACCAACTGAGCTACGCCCACCACTTCCAGAAAACGATTAATATAAAAACATTTGCGCCTGGCAGGATTCGAACCTGCTACCCTCGGCTTAGAAGGCCGATGCTCTATCCAAATGAGCTACAGGCGCATCTATAAAACATTATAATCCTATAAATTATGGTCGGGGCAGAGGGATTTGAACCCCCGACATCCTGCTCCCAAAGCAGGCGCGCTACCAGGCTGCGCTATGCCCCGACACTCTCAAGGAATGAATCATACCTGAGTGGACAAACGCTCGTCAAACATCATGTAAAATTGCTATAATTTAATTTTTAGAAAAGGAAGTCCTAAATACTATGAAATCTCCCATTATTAATTTTTTCATGTTAGTTACATTATTAATTACTGCGCCCCTCGTTTATGCGCAAACCGCTAACATGGATACGCTGATCAAACAATTAGATGCTTCAGCGCAACAAGCCATGAAAGCATCCGGCGCACCCGGCATGGCCATGGCGATAGTACAAAATAACAAAATTGTATTTATGAAAGGCTACGGCGTACGTAAAGCCGGACAACCTGCGCAAGTCACTACCGATACAGTTTTTCGTGTTGCTTCTGTTTCTAAACCGTTTACTTCAACACTCACGGGCATACTCGTTGAAAAACAATTGATGAGCTGGGATGATAAAGTGGTGCAATACGTTCCTGCTTTTGCATTAAAATCGCCTACCAATACACAAAATTTAACCGTAAGAGATTTGTTAAGCCATCAAGGCGGTCTTCCTTCTCATGCTTACGATGATTTAATTGAAGCCAATGTTCCTTATGAAACCGTGCGTACGCGCTTAAGAGAAGTGAATCCAACCTGCGCACCCGGCAATTGTTATAACTACCAAAATGTGCTTTATAGCGTAACTGCTGACGTAATCAAAGCACGCACCGGCAAAACATTTGATCAAGCCATGCGTGAACAAGTTTTTATTCCCTTAGGCATGAACAGTGCTTCAACAACGTATGAAGCAATGATTAATCATCCTAATGCTGCGCAACCACACGTGAAAAGTAATGGTCGTTGGGTTTCTACAAAAATTAAACCCACGTATTACCGCGTTGCCCCTGCAGGTGGTGTCAATGCCAGCATTAAAGATATGGCCAATTGGTTACGTGCAGAAATGGGTCATCGCCCTGATGTGCTTTCCCCTTCTGTAATTAGTACTATTACTACACCTGCAGTCACAACTAACTCTGAAATTTATAAATACCATTCGGTAAAATGGCGACAAGCACGTGTGAAAAAAGCACAATACGGTTTAGGTTGGAGAATTTACGATTATGCCGGCCGTAAAATGGTTTATCATCGCGGCGGTATCGAAGGTTATCGTGCAGAAGTGGCTTATTTACCGACTGAACAAATTGGTATCGTAACACTTTGGAATTCCGGTGCACATGTCAGTGACACCATGATCCCCACATTGTTTGATGCCTATTTAGGTTTACCCAAAACCAACTGGGTACAATTGGCAGGTAATAAATGACACGCGCACTTTGCGCACCACAAAAAGAATTTGCACGACTACAGCGTGATTGGTTAGATGCTTCCGGTAGTCGTGCACAATCACATTATTTTATTTTCAAACCGCAAGACAAACAAATTCATGCGCTTGTCACCGGTCAAGGTGAACCTTTGTTAATGCTGCATGGTGGTAATTCCTTTTCGGCATTATGGGAGCCTTTATTCACTTTATTAAAACCTGACTTTCGTTTAATTGCGCCTGATCGATTCAGCTGCGGTTTATCTGAAGTGATTGATTATAAAAAATTAGATTTATATCAACATGCAATAGAATACATAGACGCCCTACTCGATCATTATAACTACACATCCATCAATATCATCGGCAATTCATTAGGCGGTTATTGGGCGCTGTTATATGCTTTGGCAAAACCTGAGCGCGTCAAAAAAATAATTCTCATAGGCACACCCGGTGGTACACAAGCACCACCAGCCATCTTACGTTTTTCCAGCATTCCCGTTTTAAATAAAATTCTTTTTTTTATTTTAATGAATGCGCCTCATAGCACAGAAAATTTATTTAAGCGCGCATTAGTAGCTGATTTAAATCATTTGCCCAAAGCTATTTTCAAATTAATGCATGATGGCTTACGCCTACCCGGCGCTCAGCAAGCTTGGTTAGATATTCTCGAGATGACTTGTACGATAAAAAATATTAAACCAGAATTTTATTTATTCGATAAGCTGCAAGACATCCAACAAAAAACTCTTGTTTTATGGGGTGATAAAGATGTTTTTGGAAATGTTAAACAAGCCCACAATGTTGCAAATGCCCTGCCGCATTCGCAATTAGAAATAATTAAAAATGCTGCGCATATGCCTTGGCTTGATCAAGGTGAGATATGTGCAGATTTGATTAAGAATTTTTTGAATAATAATCCGCACCAATCTTAACTTTTTCGCGCCCATTCGATGTGCGCCAATTATTGGTATCACGTAATGAATACGCACAACCGCAATATTGTTGCGCATAAAATTCTTCACGCTTAGAAATATCCAGCATACGCTTAGAGCCACCCTCTTTACGCCAATTGTAAGTCCAATAGGTCATATTTTCATAAGGGGCCGCCGCACGTTCACCGCAATCATTTATCTGTTCAAAGTTTTTCCAACGTGAAATGCCAAGCGTGCTCGATATCACGGGAAAACCATTTTCATGCGCATATAAAGCGGTGCGCGCAAAACGCATATCAAAACACATGGTGCAACGAATGCCACGCTCAGGTTCATTCTCCATGCCTTTAGCACGTTTAAACCATTCATCACGATCATAATCTGCATCAATAAATGGAATACCGTATTTTTCTGCAAACCGAATATTTTCATCTTTACGAATATCATATTCTTTTTTGGGATGGATATTAGGATTATAAAAATAAATCGTATAATCAATTTCAGATACCAGCAACGCTTCCATGATCTCGCCTGCGCACGGCGCGCAACATGAATGCAATAATAATTTTTCTTCGCCATTAGGCAATTCAAGTTTTTTACGATCTTGTAACGTATTTATTTCATTTATATTCATGCGATGAACTCTAGCAAGTTCCGCCCCTATTGACAACCCTAGTAAACTCGATAACAATGCAAATAAGGGCATAAATTTTATTGTAGTTAATTTTGTCTCAATCAAAGCCTAGTATAATTATTCCAAAAACCTACTTAGGCATTCTTTCTCGGCGCAATGCCATCTGCACACCAGCAAACTTGAATAAAAAACAAAAAAAACATTACTTGCAGCTTGTTGATAAATAACAGTTTTTGCAGCTTAAGGATCTCTTAAGCATACTATGTTTAGATGGAGTTGTGGTGGTGGAAAGGGTATAATAGTTTGTTGGCTAGTTTAAAACTAAGGATATAAAGATGAGTATATTCATAAATGTACAAAAATCAATCTATGACCATAAACTAAAAATTGATACAGATTTAAGAGATCTTTTTCATGCCATCCTTGATGAACATCAAGAGCAAATAAATGGCCTGAAAAATAAAATTGAAAACATCGAATACCTTGAAAATGAGCTTGTAACATTAGAAGCAAAAGCATCTCTCTCAGAAAAAGAACAAATACAAATACGCGAAATAACTGATAAATTAATTGGTTATAATAATGCAGTCATAGAAGAAAAAAAGAAACAAGGTGTGCCATTAACAGCCGATGAAACCCAATTAGAAACACTCAATGAACAACTCAATAAAACCTCAGAAAATATAAACCAACTATTAGTGCTCACGCGCAACGTAGCTCTAACAAACAAAACCACTTTTCAAAACAATCCTTTTGCAAATGATAGTGCAGAAAAAAAGCTATTCGAAAAAATTAAGGATTATAAACAACAACCTTGGTTTGATTATTTGCGTGCTATTGTCTTCAAAAAAATGTGTAATGATTCTACGCAGAGAATAGATCATCCATATTTAATTTCTGACAGCATCTTTACACGCTATATTCAGGGTGATAAACCACTCATTTTAACATCATCGGAAAAAACGTTCATTTCAGGTTTTTTTCAAAATTTATCAACGGCTATAGATGGCTATTTATCAGAAGAAAAAGAACTCATCAATTCTTACGGTAACGACACAAGCATTACTGAATATATAAGCCAAACTTTCAACATTGAGCCCGATGAAAAAGCTACAGAAGATTTTAAAGAAAAAATTAAGCTAAAGTTTAATTTAGGGGATGATGACGAATCCGATAAATTAATTAAGCATTATTTCAACACCATCATATTCGGCGAGCATTATAATAAAAATGAAAAACAGGCCAAGATAAATGCAAGGATCGCATTAGAAAATGCATATGTATATTTAGCTACAAATTCTGATTATGACCGCCATACTGAAGACAAATTCTCCCGGACCTTAAAAAATTATCCACACATTCAGCACCCACATACAGAATTACTTAAGCGCATTTACAACGCTGAATATATAAAATTAAATGGGAGTGTATACAATAAAAGCCCATTAATAATAAATGATTTTTTAAAGCCTGAAAATATCGCTACTCTCATTAAAAAAGCTGATACTAACGTTATAGAAAAGCTTACGGCAGTTAATGATTCAAATAAATCAGGTGTTTTGCATGATTTCAATATAAAACTAAAACGAATTTACAACAAGGCAGCAACCAATTTAAATATTTCATACCATAAACTCCGCAAATATTTAACGAAGGATTATGATTTTTATCAAAGCATCAATCAGACAAAAAATAATCATACAGGAATAGTCCCCAAATATGCCGACAGAGCAAACCCTAGCCTTGCTAAACTCAGCAAAAAATCATTATTAGATGATAAAGCCTTATACACCATTTCATCCCTTGCATACGCTGAGATTGTTGGCAAGAATATGCCAGAGCAACAAACTAACGATTTCTATGAGCACATCCGTTATCTTTCTGAAGAAAACAAAGAAAAATGGCAAGCACTATTTGACCAATACATAACTAGATATAGAAGCGGGCTTGAGATCAGTTTACATACCGATGCAAAAAAACCAAACTCTGACACTGCACCTACAGGAAATATGACTGCAGAAGGTGACCCTGAAGTATATAAAACAGCAAGAATTATCATTGCAAAAGCATACTTAAAGCTAGCTGAACAAGGTTATGATCGTGATGAAGCTTTTGAAATTGAACAATCCCTTCATCAAACCTGGCGATTTTCTCTCTCGTCTAAGCCCATTCAACACGGTTTGAATAAAGAGGAAAAAATAACACGTGAATTTCGTAATACACGTCATACCCTACGTTTATACGAAGCAATTAAGTTTTTAAAAATTTCAACTGATATTTCCCTCTCTAAATTCCAATCAAATCCTGAAGGTTTGGCCTTATTTTTTACTCAATTAACTCCAGCAGAACTCAAAAAACTAGGTGTCACATCGCGCGATGAATACGACCAAAAAGTAAAATTCTCAAGAGAAATCACTACACACTACGATAAATATTTATTACGTGAACATAATGCCAACATCAAGCATCTTGAAGGCATCAGAAAAAATCGTGAAAAATCTTTAACTAACATTGGCCAGAATGCAAGCCTTAGTGCAGGGATAGGAACAGCGCTTAACACACTCGCTATTGTAACAGGTGGACTACTCGGTATGGCCACTTTAGGCTGGCCATTTGTGGGTACTTTACTTGCTTTTGCAGCAGTTTGGGCGATCACTAATCCGATTATTGACTACATCTGGCCAACAATAGAGAAAAAGAATTACTTTAACAATTCTTTAACTGGTGAATTTGATTTACTCGCGAGTGACAAATGGAAAAAAACCGCTAAAACTGGACTGATGCTATTTTTCACTTTAGCGGTAACAAGTATATCACTAATAATATTAGCAGCCATTGGTTTTGCAGCGTGGTGGATACCCTTCATTGCCCTAGCAGGACTTGTTATTTACGCCTCTAGTAAATTTATGAATATTAATTTCTTTAGAAAAATGACGCAAACAATGATTTTAAAGTTTGCAAAAATGGATAATTTTTATCGCTTCAAACTCTATCTTGGTTTTGTAAAAGAATTTAACTTATCAAATACACAAAAAAACATATTGATGGTTAGCGTACTTGGTAATGTCATTATGGGTATTCTATATGCATCCCTGACATATTTAAGACTCAACACATTTATCTCAGACAACATTAAAGAATTTCTCAAAAATCATATTTTGGGTCCGAATCTTTACAACGCAATTGCTGATTTTAAATTTGAATCAGATGATTACCCCGTGCTGGCGGATATTGGTAACTTTTTTGTCAATAGCAGCATAGGTATTTTTATATTAATACCACAACTTATAGTCGCTGGTTTTGCATTATGCATTTTTGTAGGTTACGCATTATTAACGACAACGCCTGTTGCAGAGTTTATTGTATTCATAACGAAAGCATGGAAAAATCCAGATGAATACTTCACCTGGGTGAAGCTCACCAAAACATTTAATGCCTTTACTAATGGGATAGAAAATACCTGGAATAAAGCAACAGAATATAAAGCATATAAAACAGCAGATAAAAAAAATGCATGGACAATACTCGGCGCGGCCCTTACGCTTACCATAGCTCCTATCATTTTTGCTGCTTTTTACTATGCTTTGGTTTGTGCCTATCGCTATCTCAACGGCGCTAAACTTGATAAATATAACCTCTTAACTTTTACTGGATTTTTCAATTTTGTAGCGGATTATGCTATACGCAAACCTATTCTACACCCCTTAAAAGCTTTATCTAATTTTATTGGTGGAATCATACTGGGCTGTTTACCCTTTGTTTCCGCAGCTGGCGCCATAGCACTTTTATCTGTTAGTGCTGATTCATTTGCTGGAATCTTAGAAGAAGATGTAAACTTAACAGCAAAAGAAGCTGACAATACATCTAAAATATTTTTATTGTTCAGCATTATGGTCAAGACTCCTTTAGTTGTCTACAGTGCATTCGATGCAGTTGCAGGTTTGAGCAGTGATAAAAAAGTTAATCCGCACAAAAATACATTAGATAAAAAGGTTAAAGAGCTTGAGGAAATATTCATGAATAATATGAATATTACTCCAGGAAATAAAGATCACACCATTAAGCTTCGCGATTTTATTAAAAAATATAATGAACTGAGCACAAGCGCAGCCTATGCCGCAAAATTTAATGCACTAGAATCTATGTTCAAGATTTTTGTCAACGCAGCATTACAATCAGAGCTTGCCATTTATGATAAAGACGATCCTACTGCATATCTTGATTATCAAACATTTAGAGACTATCTCTTTGGTGGCGGTGCATTTGCTCAATCCTTGTCACTCGGCATGATGTCAAGATTAGGCTATCAAGGTTCCGAAGCAGCTGAATTGGTTAAGCGAATCGCTCGTGCTTTTAGGAAAACTCATATACGCCTCATCAATGATTATTGTGAAAATAATCCAACAGAAGCACAGAATATGGAACGACGCAAACAAATAAATAAACATTTCCTTAATATTGATGAAAATGGCAATGCCAACTTCACCGATATTCCAAATAATATTATGCAAATCATTATCAAAGAAAGGGCAGAAAAAAGATTAAGGAAAGAAGCGCGTGAGCAATTAGAAACATATGTTTCAAAAATGGAGAAATCCTATATCCCTTCTACACGTGAACAAGGATATTTACTCCGAAATGAATTGAGTGCTCTTTTAAAGGACAGTAGTTATAGCATCACTAATACATGTGACGATATATATTTCAAATCATTAGCTACGCAATATAAGAATGTGGCTGATACACAAAAAAATGCATTTGTCGAAGAATACAAAGAAAATAATTTATCCTCAACCGAAGATCGCAGTGCAACTACTGTCAATGACATGAACGACGATAAAGTTTTGACCGTACTAAACGAACGACGCTTCAAAGCAACAAGACATGAATTACAAAAACATATAGAGGATAAAACTCTATCAAAAATTACACGGTCATCTGAAAAAGGTAATGCATTAAAAGCAGATTTTAATACAAATAACGAACTTCAAGAAAACCAGATGATTGATAATCATGTAGGCATTTGGGCGTTGGCGGACTATTGGAATCAATTCTGCGAAGTAGATGCTCAAAAAGTATCTAAGCCTGATACTACAACACGTGTATTGTTAAATAGATATAATAATGCTAAAGAAGAATATCAAACTAGTGGACAAAATTGTGCTGTTAAACGTGAGCTACGCGGATGATACCTAAGTTTTTTAAAACAATTATTTCTATAATTATCGCAGTAGCATCATTAGGACTTGTGGTTATATTGTTATCTATTGGCCTAGTGACGCTTTGGTACCTCTTCCTCATCGGCCTCGCTATCTGGGGTATACGCCGTTTATATTACTTTTTCAAAGGCGAAAAACCACCCACTTTTGTTCAACAATATTCCTATTACAGCAATCGCACCCAAACCACAGGTAAGACAAAACAAGGGCGCGTGATTGATTATGATGAGTTTAAAGATAAGTAAACGGATTAATCACTTCTAGCCCAGGAACTTCAAAATCTCTCACATTTCTTGTGACAAATTTTAAATTGTGAACGCGGGCAGTTGCAGCAAGTAATGCATCAATAACAGGTAAAGGCCGAGGTAAAGTTGCTGCAAGATAACCCCACTGATCAGCAACCGCATGATCAACAGTTAAAATATTGTTTGCAAACAATTCAAATAAATCATTTTCAAGCCAAAAGCTTAAAGTGTTTTTTTTCTTCCCTTGCGCTAATTTTTCAATTCCCTTTCGCAATTCACCTAGTGTTAACACGCTTAAATACAATTTATCTGATGGAATTGCTCTGAGCCAATTGACCACAACATCACTAGGGGTTTTGCGCACTAACTCAGAAACAATATTAGTATCCAATAAATAACTCATAAATCAATATCCCTATCGAGAGACTGATCTCGTTCTAAATCAAGCTTAATCCCAACTAAAGGTGATGCGCGTAAAAAATCTATTAAATGAGGTTTTTTACCTATTAATTCATCATAATCAACTTTGGATAGTAAAACAGCTTTTTCTTCACCATGTACAGATAGCATTTGCGGTCCCTCCTTGCTACACATTCTTACCAATTCACTCAATCGTGCTTTCGCATCTTGTAACTGCCAAATTTGCATTTTTACCCTCCATAAATCTAGTCAGACTAGTTTTTTTATAGCAAATAAAGTGGCAAAATGCAAAATTACATTTTACTTGCACGGATAGTAATGTCAATGCTTTTATGTTTTTTATAGCTAAAATGATAAACATTAATGATTATTTCTAATAAATAGGATAATTAAAGATCAGTTGCATATATGCTTTGCATTGGCTCGTGTTAGTCGCTCCATGACAAGACCTACCCCCATGTCCATCCATCTGATTTATAAGCATATTTTTAAGAGTCAACAAAACAACTTTGCTATACAAAGCATATAATATAGTTATGTAAAAAGCTAAATTATAACGAGTTCAATCATGTCTGCAGATAGCATAAAAATAGAAGAAACTAAGAATACCGATTCGGCAAAACTGCTTGCTCAATTATGGTCTTTTATTTTAATTTTAACTTTCTATAAAAATGAAAGCTATAAAGATGAAGAGAGCAAAAAGAAAAATGAAGAAAAATTAGAAACAGCAATTGCATTGCTAGCCAGCATGCGCGATGTACTTGCAATACGCACAGCCAGCTCCCGCGCTTTTAATTTCAATCAAGCACACCATGACGAATCCATAGATATGGAACATGATGAAAGTGTTTTTGCGCTTATTTCTTTGCTTTATCTTTTGTGCGCAGCGGCATCCGTTTCTCTTGCCAATAAAGCTCTCCCTATTCCAATGAAAAACAAACTTATTTATGAAGTAATTGATACGATTACTTGGTCTGCGATCGCCCTCATGCGCCTTCCGGGCACGTTTGTTTCTGAAATGGATTCAAGTGAATGGGCAGGTATGTCAGACATGCTAGTAGAGGGATTTGTTGTGGGGTGTTATGGCATCGAATTGTTCAATCAGCTTAGGTATGATTATGCGCAATATCTTCATTATAATAAACTGCTAGAAACTACAGATCCAAATAGTCCAGATTATCAATACTACGAGTATGAGCGATCAAAATGTTCGCTTGCACTGACTACAGATTTTGTTCATTTAACTTCTATGGTTGTGGGCGTTGCTTTGCAAATGGCCGGTGTTACACCGATAGGCCTTTTACTAATGGTTGCAGCTACCATAGGTAATCAATTCAAAAATTTAATTGTCGCTTTTGTTGATTTACATAAAACAACGCAAAGAGCTACTGATAAATACAACAATGAACTTGCAACAAATCCAGATGATAATCGAAAAAAAGAAATCACAGAAGAATATCAAAAAACCATTCGCAAAGCAGAGAAAAAATTTGCGAATGAATTAGCAAAATTGGCAGTCATTTTCGTATCTGTTGGATTGTTTGCCTTAGGTGGCCCCGCAGGCGCATTTGCTTTTGCTGCGGGCATCGCGGCGTTTATCACAGTTAAAAGTGCTTTTTATCTTTATGAGAAATATGAAGCGCATCAAGAAAATAAGCGCGCATTATTAACAGTGAGCTATCAAGCGGTTGAATCAAAAAATGTAGACGAAGCTAGAGATTCTTCTCCAGTGCCTTCTTCTCCTACGCTTCCTTCACAAAGAAATACATGATACTATTTTTAAATCATGCAAAAAACCTTAGAAACGCTTCTTCAACACACCTCTTTCGCTGCCCTTAAACAAGCTAGCTTCGATTTAAGCCATCGTTACCGCAACCAAGAAAAGCCGTTTTTAACAAGTCGTGAGCATTATCTAGCTTATTTAATCACACGTTTTCCTGCGACACTTGCTGTCATTACTCAAGTATTAAAACGTGTCTCCAATTATTCTATTGAATCCATGCTGGATTTAGGCGCAGGTCCTGGAACGGGATTTTTAGCTGCTAAAGAAATTTTTCCAATGTTAGCAAAAAGTACTTTGCTAGAAACCGATCCTGAATTTATTAAATTAGGCAAAAAATTAATTGAAACACCTGTAGATTGGCAGCGTGATCATTTGCCTTGTGAATTAACTTCGCATGATTTGGTATTAATGTCTTATAGTTTAAATGAAATACCCGATATTGAAAAAGTAGTCACGCAAGCATTTCATGCCACTAAAAAATTATTAGTGCTCATAGAGCCCGGCACGCCCGAAGGTTATGCACGCATTATTCAAATGCGTACGCATTTATTAAATTTGGGTGCACATATGCTTGCGCCCTGCCCTAATGCATTGCCTTGTCCCATGACTGGAACAGATTGGTGCCATTTCCCTGCGCGTGTTGAACGTAGCAAATTGCATAGACAATTAAAAGATGGTGATTTGGGTTATGAAGATGAAAAATATTCTTATTTAATTGTAGGACGTGAGCCTGGGTTATTGCCCGCTGCACGCTTAATTGCAAAACCAGAATTTCATAAAGGTTGGGTGCAATTGCGTTTGTGCACACAAGGAATAATTAAAGAGAAAAAATTCAGTGCAAAAGATAAACTTGCGTACAAAAAAGCACGCAAGTCATCTTGGGGTGATGAGATTTAAGCTTTTAATTCCGCTTCAATCTGCAACAAACGATTATACTTAGCAACACGATCACTTCTACATAATGATCCCGTTTTAATTTGCCCAGCATTAGTGGCCACAGCCAAATCAGCAATAAACGTATCTTCCGTTTCACCCGAACGATGCGACACTACATTTTTATAGCCCGCTTTTGTTGCCATATCCATCGCTTCTAAAGTCTCACTCAAAGTACCAATTTGATTAAGTTTAATCAAAATTGCATTCGCAATATGTTGATCAATACCTTGTTGTAAAATTTTACTATTCGTCACAAATAAATCATCACCGACTAATTGAATTTTTGATCCCAATGTCTGCGTCAGTAATTTCCAACCTGCCCAATCTTGTTCAGCCATGCCATCTTCAATACTGATAATAGGGTAATCATTCACCCATAGTGCTAATAAATTTGTTAAACCTTGTGCGTCTAATTTTTTATTTTCAGACTCTAAATGATAAAAACCATCTTTATAAAATTCAGAACTTGCCACATCAAGTGCTAACGCAATATCTTTGCCTGGTTTAAAACCAGCTTGCTCTATTGCTTTCAATATCACTTCTATCGCTGCAACATTAGCAGGCAAATTCGGTGCAAAACCACCTTCATCACCGACTGCAGTATTTAAACCTTGTTTTTTTAATACGCTTTTTAACGTGTGAAACACCTCTGCGCCATAACGCAAGGCTTCATGAAAATTAGGCGCGCCTATGGGCATAATCATAAATTCTTGAACGTCAACATTATTATCTGCATGCGCGCCACCGTTGATGATATTCATCATGGGCGTGGGTAATATATATTGGCTTTGCACACGGATATTCGCATATAAAGGTTGTTTTTGAGCATTCGCTTTCGCAACCGCAAAAGCCATCGAAACAGCCAATAACGCATTCGCACCTAAACGACTTTTATTTTCAGTACCATCTAATTGAATTAAGGCTTGATCTAATGCTTGTTGATCGGCAAATGTTTGCCCAACTATGGCTTTAGCAATTTCCTGATTAACATGCGCAACAGCTTTTTGTACGCCTTTGCCCATATAACGCTGCATATCGCCATCACGCAATTCCAAGGCTTCACGTGAGCCTACAGACGCGCCTGAAGGCACAGCGGCATAACCTGTTTGACCATTAATTGTCATTCGAGCAGCAATAGTGGGATTTCCACGAGAATCTAGAATTTCTTGGGCTTTAAGCTCTTGAATAGTCAGCATTTTTGTTTCCTACCTTTAAAACAGCTGATTTTACCGGCAATTGGTCTATGCGTCAAAGTAAAGCGCTAAAATACAGAGTAAGCAAGATTAAGTTAGATTATTGCCCAAAGTGCACTAGACGGCTAAATAAGTTTCATGATAAAATAGCATTTTATCAGGAATAAATACAATGGCTAACGACTTATTGAAAATCTTAATCAATGACAACAATCAAATAAAAATTAAAGAATATTTAGAAACTAATACACTAGATAAAATCACAGAAGATGACATAAACTCTGCATTAGAACAGCTGCACGATGATGCTTGTGACATCAGTCTTCAAGATAAAATCAAGATTCAAGAATTGTTATGTCGGTACTTGGTAAAAAATGACATCTTCCTCAGCTTGCCTTCAGGCAATGTTGAAGAATTACAAGAACAAATGTTCAAGAACTTATTCAAGTATGCTTTAGACATCAAGAAATTCCCTCAAGCAAAAGAGATGCTAGATCATTATGAAACGCTTGGCACATTAATTAACCAAACCACAGCCAATGGAAATACTTTATTAGAAGAAGCAATCCGAAACAATAAT
Organism: Legionellales bacterium; assembly: GCA_041660525.1. GTDB lineage: Bacteria > Pseudomonadota > Gammaproteobacteria > JABCZS01 > JABCZS01 > JABCZS01. The sequence continues at coordinate 164,311 of JBAZWD010000003.1, forward strand.
GACGAGGTATTCAATTTTCTGCTTGAAAATAATGCCAAAATAAACGCTTCGGTTAATGCTCATAATTTTATAAATCATCCGGGAAAAGTAGAACGCCTTACGAAATTTGGCGCTAACTTCATTGATCTTATGAAAAAAAATCCTGAATTATTATTCACCGCAATCCAAGACGCCTCTATTTATCCTAATAGATTTCAAAAAGCAATAACTGCAACGCCAAATTTATTAATAAATAAACCCAGAAATCATTATAATAATGAAAACTCTAATATTAATATTTTTGAACATTTAGTCTCAACACAGCAATGGCCACTCCTTACACTTGTATTACAACATGTTAAAAACGTAGTCATTCAACAACAAAAATTTATTAGATGTTTAGATATTCAAAATCCTGTTTCTGAAAATCAAATAATCAACTGCGTAGAAGTGCTCGATTGTTGCATCAAAATATCACAATCAAAAGATGCGAATATCCAAAAAGCATTCAAAGATGCAGAATTATCATTCGAATATAAAGACATACAAAACACTAAAACCGATGAATTTTATTTTAACCAAGGATTGCTGCGTTTTTTAAAACTTTATCACCCCAATGAAGCTCTGCCTGATTTGGCGCAGATCACTTATCCTGAACATGTACAAACATTTTTGAAAGCAGAAGCGCTAGAAAAATACACGGAGCAAGAACACGCTATTTTAGAAACAACAAGTTATGGCATTCTACCGATTGCAGCTGCATTTCGTCTTAAAAGTAAAATTGAAATAACTGAAAATCAATACAAAAACATGACACGTATACCCTTCTTAAAAGAACAACAACGACAACAAGAAGAGCACGCGAAAAATATACTTGCGCTGCATGAAAGACGAGAAAAAGAGCAACAGGAACAACAAATAGAATTAGACCTCATTGCTGCAAGAACAGCAAATGTTTTAGCGCACAATTTGCCGGATCTGTTCAATCGACTTTTAACGGTAATGTTAAATGTTGCCGAGTTTACTAATAGTCGAGATCAAAAAAAGCAAAAGCTTAATAAACTTAATCGCTATATCTCTACACCAACACTTTTAGCCACCTATGTTTACGCGATGATGGGAGCAGTAAATAGTGAGCATGAAAAGCAGCAAGGTTTTCCAAATGCAAAAAATGCTGGAATTGGTCTACTCATTTATTACATAGAAGCCATTATAGCTGGAATAGTGAATACTCAATTTGTACACACGCCAGGAAATAAGAGCGATAGAATGCTTGCCTTTAATCAATTACCTACTAGGTTGCAAACAGAAATAACCGACCTCATGACTTTACTTGATCCTTTACAATTAAAAGTAGACATTGAACCTGGTTGTAAGGTTGATGAGGTGATCAACTTATTACATCAGTCTGCAAGCCTATCATTTAATCGTCTTCAAAGCGCGCTACCCAATACAGAACATCCACTTCCTTCTTATCCTAATTTGATAAAGTATACGTGGAATGAACAGCAATTTTTTGATAGCAAGGACGGTCATCAGCTTTTTTTGCACTGGTTGGTTGCATTGTGTATACATCTTGTTATTCTGATAGCTCTTTGGTTAGGCTTCGATGAGCCGCCAGCTGATATGTTATTATACACACCCATTCCGACTATTTCACTGATAATTAATTATTACATCTATAACAAAGTAGAAAATGCCAGTCTTTATGCAGCAGATACTGTGAGTGAAACTGTTTTACATTTACGTAATCGTGCCAACCATAGACAACAACCCGATAATAATTACGAACTTCTAGAACTAGGGCCAACAAACAGCAGCCCGACTTCTACTATTTAATCGCAAAGGGACGGGGACTCATTGAATTCCCCTCCCTATTTGTTATATTATTGTCTTATTCAATCTTTTTTTACCCTTTAAGGATTACGGGCCATGACCCAATATATATTCGTCACAGGCGGCGTGGTGTCTTCTTTAGGCAAGGGAATTGTGTCTTCATCACTCGGTGCCATTCTAGAAGCACGCGGGCTTAAGGTTAAGCTCCTTAAGCTTGATCCTTACATCAATGTTGACCCTGGCACTATGAACCCTTTGCAACATGGCGAAGTTTATGTGACCGAAGATGGCGCCGAAACAGATCTAGATTTGGGTTATTACGAGCGCTTTGTTCGTACCCGGGTCACAAAACATAATAATTTTACATCCGGACAAGTCTACCAAGAAATTTTACGACGTGAACGTCGTGGTGATTTTTTAGGGGGTACTATTCAAGTCATTCCCCATATTACCGATGAGATTAAACGCCGCGTTAAATTGGGCGCACAAGATGCGGATATCGCCTTAATTGAAATTGGCGGTACTGTAGGTGATATTGAGTCCCTACCCTTTTTAGAAGCCATCAGACAAATGGGCTTAGAATGTGGCCGCGATAATGTTTTATATATGCATTTAACTTTAGTGCCTTATATCGAAACAGCGGGTGAAATTAAAACTAAACCTACCCAACATTCGGTAAAAGAATTGCGCTCTATTGGTATTCAACCCGATATCGTGATTTGCCGCTCTAAACAACCACTACCCGATAGCGCAAGACAAAAAATTGCTTTATTTACCAATGTTGAAGCACGCGCTGTGATTTCTTCTTACGATGTTGATACGATTTATCGTATTCCTTTAGTTTTACATGCACAAAAATTAGACGAACTCGTGGTTGATAAATTTAAAATCAAAGCGCCTGTTGCAGATTTACAAGAATGGGTACGCGTGGTGAAAGGTTTAACTGAACCTACCGCGCAAATTAATATTGGTATTGTCGGTAAATATGTTGCACTACCTGATGCCTACAAATCTATTAATGAAGCGCTGCTCAATGCCGGTATTCCTGCCAAAGCACGTGTCAATATTATTTACATAGATTCTGAACAAGTTGAAAAACAAGGCACGGATTTATTAAAAAATCTCGATGCAATTTTAGTACCCGGCGGATTTGGTCATCGTGGCATTTTAGGTAAAGTGATGGCTGTTGAATATGCGCGTGAAAAACGCATTCCATTTTTAGGTATTTGTTTAGGCATGCAAGTGGCGGTTATTGAATTTGCGCGTCATCAAGCCAATATGAAAGATGCAGACAGTACAGAATTTAATGCAAAAACACCTTCCCCTGTAATTGCTTTAGTGAATGAATGGACAGATGAACAAGGTCAACGTCATCAAGCACAAGACGATTTAGGCGGCACCATGCGTTTAGGTAAACAAACTGCAGAATTAGTAGCAAATACACAAGCCGCAAAAATTTACGGTAAAACTTTAATTACTGAACGTCACCGTCATCGTTATGAAGTGAATGCGAAATTATTACCGCAATTAGAAAATGCGGGTTTAATCGTGAGTGCTTATTCCAGCGACGGACATTTAGTCGAAATGATAGAATTACCCACGCATCCTTGGTTTATCGCTTGCCAATTCCATCCTGAATTTACTTCAACTCCGCGTGATGGACATCCTTTATTTAATAGTTTTGTACAAGCTGCATTAACATATCAACACAGCAAATCCGCTGAAGGCGTAAAACATGAAACTTTGTAATTTTGAAGTCGGCTTAGAACATCCTTTATTTTTAATTGCTGGACCTTGTGTCATTGAAAGCAAACAATTAGCCATTGATACTGCGGGCGCGCTTAAAGAAATCACTGATGCACTTGGTATTCCGTTTATTTATAAGTCATCATTTGATAAAGCCAATCGCTCTTCACATGAAAGTTATCGTGGTCCAGGTTTTGAGCAAGGCTTAATGATTTTAGAAAAAGTAAAAGAAGACATAGGCGTACCCATTTTAACGGATGTGCATGAAGACACACCGCTTAAAGAAGTGGCAAGCGTTGTGGATGTTTTACAAACGCCTGCATTTTTATGCAGACAAACCAATTTTATTCAAAATGTCGCAAGCCAAGGTTTACCTGTCAACATTAAAAAAGGCCAATTTTTAGCGCCACATGATATGTTGCAAGTTGCTAAAAAAGCGAAAGCCACGGGCAATCATCAAATTATGGTGTGCGAGCGCGGTGTTTCTTTTGGTTATAATAATTTAGTTTCCGATATGCGATCATTAGCGATTATGCGAGAAACAGAATGTCCTGTAGTTTTTGATGCGACACATTCTGTGCAACTTCCTGGCGGTCAAGGCACTTCTTCTGGCGGTCAGCGCGAATTTATTCCTGTATTAGCACGCGCAGCGGTTGCTGTTGGTATTGCTGGATTATTTATGGAAACGCATCCGGATCCGAGTAAAGCGTTAAGTGATGGTCCTAATGCTTGGCCTTTGCATCAAATGAAAGAATTACTGACGATGTTAAAAGAAATTGATCATGTGATCAAATCTCCAGTAAAAATTGATGGCGACACTAAATCACTTTCACCTTACTCAATTACGCGATCAAATTAATATATGAGGCTATAACTAGTTTAACATCTACTGTGGCTAATTTGGCTTTAGTTCTAACGCAAACAAAAAAACAGTAATAAAAATAAAATGCTGCCTAAGATAAGGAAAAAGCATGCCCGAAATTCTTCACATTGAAGACACGAGCTTTCAAAATAAGTCATTATACAATCTGCTATCACCAAACAGCAAAGACAAAACTCTTCATACTATTGAAATCATTAACTGTAAAATTGATGAAATAGAAATAGATGCGATCATTACCTTTATATCAAAAAATAATAATATAAAAACACTTACTCTGATCAAAACGCAGTTGCATAATAAATCATTATATAAATTCCGCTCAATTCTATCTGGCAAACATGGGATATTGCATATTAATTTATCAGACAATAATTTAACACTCATTGAATTAATTACCATGGGCATATTGGAGGAAAAAAATAACTCTTTAATAAGCTGCGATATATTCCCAATAAAAAATAATGATCCCGTATTTGATGGTCCATCCACAGACATTTTAGTAAATTTAGCAAATCAAAAAATCGATGATCAACTTTTTTCCACAGCAGCTGCCAAGTTATATCAATATAAAGGTCCATCTAAAATCATTCTTGACCTAGGTAATAACCTCTTAACCTCAGCGAGTGTCGTATATATTGTAGCTTTATTAAAGATAAATAAATTCAAGGCAATCAACCTGAGTAAATCTATGTTTACTGAAGCAGATTGGGAAGCTGTAAGTAATGCAATTGCCGTTAGCACAGTAGAAGAAATTGATATCGGGTATAATAATTTACAAGATCATGGTATAGCATTACTGTTTAAAAACATTCGTAATCACCCTACGCTTCGTACTATCAATATGATCAACAATAATATTACTGACGTGGGCGCGCAGGAAATTGCTAGAGTATTAAAAGACAATCCTTCGATTCAATATTTAAATTTAAGTTATAATAATATACGTGCCCAAGGCGGTACTTACATCTCTAATGCGATAAAAAATAATAATCAGTTTAAAGTTTTAAATTTGAACTCAAATCATCTTGGTGATAACGGAGCTTCATCTTTAGCAGAAGATTTAAGCGCACACCCTGCTTTAATTTCTTTGGAATTATATTCAAATAACATCACTGACCAAGGATTTCAGTTCATCGCCCTTAGATTAGCATCAAATAATGTTCTTAAAGCATTAAATCTTGCAGCAAATAAGATTACTGATTCATCTGCAATCGCTGTTGATCAACTCTTGAAAGCAAATTTTACTTTAGAAAAACTTGATCTGTCGGAAAATAAAATAAGTGACACCGGTCTTAATTTACTTAAAAATAATCCCCGTGTCTTTTGTGGTTATAATGATGCATATACAAATCCAGATCCACGTTTTTACACTTCCACGTACACAATGCCTGTCCAAGCAAACACGACAACAGTAGCATCACAACAAGCCGCTGTTCTACCCATGCAAGTAAACCGCGGTTATGTTAATCCTGCTACTGTGACTCCATACTCACCACAGATATGCGCATCTGGATCAACATCTACACCCATATTTTGGAAGTTTTCACTAAAACAAATTAAACCTTTAGAAACTATTCATCCGCAGCAAAAAGACGTTTATCCTATAAATTCTAGTTTAAGTAGCAAGGGCAACAAGTAGGACAAAAACACTCACTGTAATTAATTATTCTTGCTATTGTAAATTGCGCTTGAGAACACAGTTTTATTTAGAAAGCTTTATTCACAATTACTTTTGTAATTACGTAGAAAAATAACTAAAAATCTTCATCCTCATATTTAAGACATTCTATCCTATTTATAATAAAAAATGATAATATTTGAAAGTGTCATCAACAAATTACTATAAGGCGAATAACCATGAAAATATTTATTAATCTTTATTGTTTCTTCTCTCTATTTTTATTTTCCAGTTTGACTTTTGCTTTCTCTGGTGGAACAGGAACAAAAGACGATCCTTATCTTATTATGGACTGCCAGGGATTGCAAAGTATCCATAACTTTCCTAGCGAACACTTTCAATTAATAAATGATATCGATTGCAGTGGATTTGATTATGGTGATGGTGGCGGATTTATGCCGATAGGTTCTTCAGCATATCCATTTATAGGTATTTTAGATGGCGATGGTTTTACGATTTCAAACCTTTATATTAATAGATCTACTCAAAATCAGGTGGGATTAATCGGTGAGCTTGATGAAGCAGCTTTAATTCAGAACTTAAATGTGACCGCTTCATATATTGTTGGTAAGGATAACACTGGCGGCATAGTTGGATATGGTATTGGTGATGATATCAGCGTCTATAATGTCTCATTTGAAGGGGAAGTAATCGGTAATGAAAATGTAGGCGGATTAGTAGGGACTTTATATTCAGGAACTGTATCAAATAGTAATGCCACTGCAAAAGTTACGACAGCTTCTTTTAATGCCGGAGGATTAATCGGAAATGCCAATTACGCAAATATAATAAATAACTACGCAACTGGGGAAGTAAAGTCTTCTTATTCAGCGAGCCGCGCTATTGGTGGTTTAGTGGGTTATATGTATGGCAATAATACTGATGTTTTTGATAAAAACTCTTCGAGTAGTATAGTCACTGGATACCAGCACATAGGCGGACTCATTGGATATTCTGCGCTTATGAATATAAAAAATAGTTATTCTGATTCATCCGTAAATGGAACAGAAAGTGTCGGTGGGTTAATCGGGTATATCAAGATCGGAAGTGTTACAGATAGTTACGCACAAGGTGAGATACTAGGCGATCATTATATAGGTGGCCTTATTGGATACGCAAATGGTAGTTCTTTAATTTCAGTTACCAATAATTACGCAGCTGCTTTAGTAAAAGCAGTTATGTATGCCGGTGGCTTAATCGGCTATAAAACTGGCACCGTTAATGTGGTTAGCAGTTATTGGGATAAAGACGTTTCAGGCCAGCCTTTTTCTGCTGGCGGCACCCCAAAAACTACAGCTGAAATGTATCAACAAGCAACTTATGTAAATTGGAATTTTAATACCAATTGGCAGATTGATGAAAATGTGAATTATCCGCAGTTAAGAGGGTCTTTGACTGAGGAGTAATTTTACGCTGAATTTATAATCCCAAAAACAGTAGGCATGTTTATTCATGCCTACTAAAAATAAAGAGGTTGACAATGTTACAAGTAATACGCCGCGCAAAGTGGCCAAATGAATTAAAAAAACTTTTAGATTCATTAGATAAAAAAGAGAAAATTCACATTATTGATTTGCAGAAAAAAGGAATTGATGATGAAGGACTAAAGACTTTAATTATCGCACTGGAAGAAAATAGCACAGTTCATGATATTAATTTGCGAAATAATCAAATCGGTGATGAAGGTGCTAAAGCATTAGCGACCTTATTGAAAACTAATCCGACTCTAGAGAATATTGATTTACGAGGAAATAATATTGGAAATATAGGCCTCGTGTCACTGACATCAGCACTAGAAGAAAATAATACCATACAGCAACTTTATTTAAATGAAAATCATACTGAGATTGCTAACATTTGGAACCTGGACAATCGCGAACCTGATAAAATTACAAAATATTTAACGAGAAATAATAATTATCGCCAATTTCAATTAGATTTAGAAGAATTTAAAAATGATGCCAACACCCATTTAATGTGGCTAACATTTAATACGGATACAATGCTTCGTGAGAAACAATTAATAGCATGCAGCCAAGTATTAAAGAAAAGAAAAAACATAACTCAGATTACTGGCGGAAACCGTAATATTGGTGATGATGAGATAAAAATAATAGCCTCAATAATAAGTGGATGTCCAATAGAATCCATATATTTTGATAACACTAGAATTAGCAATGAAGGCGTTAAAATATTGGCAGCAGCACTTGAAAATAAAACCACCGTTGAAACACTCATCCTAACAGGAAATAAATTTGATAATGATGGTGAAGTTAAATTGCTCGATATGTTAAAAAAGAACAAAACAATAACTAGATTAGATCTAGATGATTTGTATTTAAACCTCGATATTTCCCAATATTATGAAAATCATAATCATGGGGCCAAAGCATATATTTGGGAACAAATAAAATTTAACATGTTTCTCAAATATAATTTGAATGATCTGCTAAGTTCCCTTAGCAAGGAAACATCTTCTGAATTTAACTCTTCGTCGTGGTTAAAATTTAGAGAGATGTATTTATATTCCCAAAACATACAGCGTGACATTGTCAATTTCACTGCAAAAGCTTGGAAAAACAACACAACTATCATTGAGCTTAATTTAGCCAGCTGCCAATTTAGCGATAAAGATGTAGACTGGCTTATAATAATGCTCGCGGAAAATACTACTGTACAAACAATTAATCTTAAAAATAATTCAATTAGTGACACAGGCGCTAAAGCATTAGCGTCGTTAGTAAAACGTAACACAAACATCAAGGAAATTATACTTGAAGGAAATAATTACATAAAGCCTGAAACTCAATTGCTCATAAAACAGCAATTGAGAAAGAACTGCGCAGCTACATGGTTTAATGATTTTTTGGCTTCATTAGGCGATAAATCTACTAAAGAATTAACGACTTGGCCACTTCTAGATGAAAATGCCTCAATTTACACAAACCAATTAACCCTACTTGAAAACGCTTTCAAAAAATCAACAATAAATAAAGTGACTTTTAACAATAGCAGCCTTAGCAATCAGGAAAATAAACTGCTTGCTGAGGATGCAATACTGTTACTCAAAATACTTCAACATAATACCACAGTCCAAGAAATAGAATTAACAGGGATTGAAATGGGTGATGAAGGCGCTTCAGCTTTAGCATGCCTGATTGATAAAAATGCAAAAATAAAAAAAATATCAATTAAAAATAATAGGATTGGGAAAAATGGAGCAATGACAATTGCTTCGGCATTAGAAAAAAATGCTTCAATTGAAGAAATAAATTTAGCAGAAAACAGTATCAGTACTGAAGGAGTGAAAGCATTGGCGTTGATGCTGTCGAAAAACACTCATTTGCAAAAGATTACAATCGATTACAAAGAGCTAGGCAATGAAAATATCAAAACATTAGCGTTGGCCTTGGAGAAAAACTACACAATTAGATGTTTTGAATTTGATAGACATAACAATAACACACCTCCTTTTAATTCAAATCTAAAAATAATTGAGAAGTATTTGAAACGTAATTGTGAACTTTATACATTTGAAATTCTATTAAATAATCTAAACCAAAACACAATTTCAGAACTGAATACCTGGCCCACTCTCAGTGAGGATTTGAATGTTCGTGCTGACCAATTAAAAGAACTCAAGCAATCAGTTCATAAAAATACATCTTTGAAAACAATAGACCTCAAGGACAGTACACTTAATACACAAGACATAATTGAATTAACAGCATCCCTGGAAAATAACAATTCAATACAAATATTGTGCTTAAAAAATTGCTCATTAAATGATTCTAGAATCGATAGAAATATCTTAGATGATAATGTCATCAATGAAAATCACATCAAGGCCATAGCGTCATTACTTTTAAAAAATACATCCATTCGTGAGGTACACCTACCTAACACTGTTATTAATAATCAAACATTAAAATTAATAGCAACCGCTCTGCGAAAAAACGTAAAAATACAAAAATTTACTTGCAAAAATGAATTAATCTTTCAAAATGTTTATGGTAATGATGCTGCCGTTGTCTTATTGATTCAGAAATATTTAAAAAGAAACAATGATCTTCTTGCTTTTAGGCATTTTATTAATTTACTACAAGCGCAGCGCATCACAGAATTTAAATCCTGGCACACTTTAAGCGAACATCCAGAAACTCGTGCACAGCAGCTAACCGAATTAGCGAAAGTGTTGCAACTCAATGCGAGTATACTAGAAGTTGATTTAGAAATTAAATTAGGCGATGAAACCACTAGTAAAGTTTTAGCTGAAGGTGCTAAATATCTAGCTGATATCCTTCATGAAAATTCTGTGGTGCGCAAAATCAACCTTGACTCTAATGAAATTGGTGATGAAGGCACCTTCGCAATTGCAAACTCACTGGCAAATAATTCTTCATTACAGACACTTCATCTTTGGAATAATGGAATAACTGATTCAGGCGTTATAGAAATCGCAAAAGCACTGAAAAATAATACCATACTTCAGGAAATAAATCTTGCTGGCAATCAAATTACTGATGAAGGTATAGGAAGTTTAGCGGACGCATTAGAGTTGAATTCCAACTTAAAAACAATTCACCTATATAAAAATAAAATTACAGATGAAGGGGCGAAATTATTATTAAAATCACTAGAAACAAATACTAGCATACAGAATATCTATCTTCACGGGAATAAAATTAGCGACATAAACATTGCACTTATTGAGAAACGCCTAAAACACAATCGCGAAGCCGCACCATTAAATTTATCAAAAAAATCACCTGACACAAACCGTAATAATGCCAATATCAATTATAAACCGCAAGAACAAAAAATAGATAACACCCTGCAGCCTACAAAGGGAGTGCCTAATCAATTTGCAACAAAGCCAGCATCTAATGCAAAACTAAATATCACTGATGTATATTCATTAATCACTGAACCGTCCCTTGCGAAGCATTCAGCATTCTTGATGACATTACCGGACGAGAGTTTGAAAAATCTCGTTGTATTTGCACAGCAAGACATGGACCTTAGCGCAATACTTTCAATTATAGCAACGCTTAAAAGCGGTCTTGACGATTTATCTCATAGTTTAAAATATGGTTCAAAACAAGAAGAACTCAATATTATTGCGCAAGATCAAATGGCAGAAATAAAAAATAATAAAATTTTATCAAATAATTATAAAATTTTAAAAGGTGTATTAAGCCGAACTTTATTTATCGCTAGATTGATGTACGCTAAGTTACCTGAGCATACTGATGGCACTCCCACGTCCTTGAATCAAATTATTGAAGTTGCTGGCTGTGTATACCCTAGCATTAAGCCATTTTTAGAGTTTACTGTTGTGCTACTACGCGATAACGATATAAAAAATTTAGCATCTTGGGGTGAGATGAATAATATGGTGGATTTCTGCTTGCTATTATCACGCCAAATAACCATAGCACGATCAAAAAGTGAATTCGTTAAATATACAACCCAAGAAAAGAGTTTATTAAAAAATTTTGGGAATGATTGTAACGCCCTATTTCAAATAATTCTCGATAATGACGAATCCTTATCTTCTGAAAAGGCTTTCGCAATAATTGATTTTCATGCAGCGCTCGATTACATGAAAAAAAACAGGCGTCCTGAAAATAAAACACTAGAGGAATATGTAGACTCATTCCAACGTCCGATACCACCCACGGATTTAAGCGCCTCATCAAAACCACAAACGGATCCTAAAATATCATTATCATCGAAAGCAACTATTGCTACTGGATTTCATACCGCCCAGATTTCCAATCAGTATAATAATTATATAAGTACATTATCTCAAGAAAACATAGGGGCATTACAAATACTATTAAAACATGGTGCGAACCTTGATAATATGTTACCCATTTTGGAACAGCTTAAATTAACTCAAGAAAATCTAACCCAACGTTTAGAATCTGTTGAAACTCAAACAGGACTGGATGAACAAACCTTAAGGGAAATAGAACATATTCAAAAAAATGAAAAATTAAATCTTTATTATCAAACACTAAAAATGCTATTAGGCCAAACATTTTTAGCTGCATATGCTATCAGTTCAGGTGAAGTAGATGCAAGCAAAGGAGTCGGTGCTACAATTGCAAGCGGCATAGGTAAAATCATCAGCTCGACATGTCCTCCAGCAGCGCCTTTTGTTGAACTTGCGACCTTTGCTTTTGAAAAAACAGATAGTATTAATAATTTTCATGCGATGAAATCATTAGCCAGCTGGGCATCCATAGAGGAGATGGCTCTATTTTCTGCAGCAGTTTCCCGCCTATTAACATTGGCACAAGAATTTCATTTAATATATGATTTAAAAAATCAAGAAAAGAAAATATTGCAACAAATTAAAAATAAATGTGTCTTGCTAATGGCAAACATTTATTCGGCTAAACCACTCACGATAGAAGAAAACCGAGCATTATTAGATGCCAGTGAATTGCTTACTTTTATGAAAGAACATGCACGGCCATCA
>JBAZWD010000003.1:176932-178278 GCA_041660525.1 Legionellales bacterium
CGACTTCAGATTGCGCTACTATTTTATTGCGCGTCATCATGGGAGATAATTATACCCATACATCTAAAATTGGTTTAACCACATCAGTGACCTCAACCATTATTAATTCTTCAATGCTATCTTATTCAATAGATAGGCAAAAATGGGAAGATTTGCAAAATGAATTACAACGCGCCAAAAAAACTGCTGAAGAAGCAAAGCTAAAAGCAGACAATGCAGAAAAAAATTCTGCGTCAGCTCATTATGAATTAGAAAAGTTGAAGATGCAATCTACACATAACAGCTATCATTCATCACTTATTATTGATAATCGTAATGGAACAATGAGCGTGCAAAAAGAAGTGCAAGAACAAATCGTTAATACCACTCTTGGACCTATGCCATTAAGCAAGTTGCTTATAATGATGCAATCACAAATTGCTTCATTAGAAGGTGGGCTTGTCGTGACGAATGAATTTCTGGTATGTTTTCAAGAGCAACAAAATTCTCGCGATAAACAAACGCAGCAGAATTCTAATCATTTAGGATACAACATAGGATTTTCACAAAATAAAAAGCAATAATTGGGTAAAGTAGTATTTAAATGCAAAATGCTCATTGAGTTTACCGCCCTTTTTCATCACCCCAAATGTATTTATGCATTTGCAATTGCATACGCACAGGTAAATTATCTTCTATTATCCATTGCGCTAAATCTTTTGCAGGCAGTTGATCATGGCTTGGAGATAATAAAATTTCAAAACGACTTAAATCATATTCCGCTATTTTCTGTTTGGTCCATTCATAATCATGATGATTACATATTACAAATTTAATTTGATCGTGCCTGTTTAAATAGTTTATATTTTCATAGATATTTTTATCGACTTCATCTGAGCCTGGCGTTTTTAAATCTAAAATTTTCACAACACGAGGGTCGACTTCACTAACATCAATTGCGCCGCTAGTTTCTAAGGATACTGTGTAAAGATCACATAATGATTTTAATAAAGGCAAACACGCTTTTTGCGCTAAAGGCTCACCGCCGGTCACGGTAATATATCTGGGTTTATAGGCAGCCACTTTTTCTAAAATTTCTTCTTGGGACATTTTTGTGCCGCCGGAAAAAGCATAAGCGGTATCGCAATATTGGCAACGTAAAGGGCAGCCGGTTAAGCGGATGAATACTGTGGGTAAGCCTACAAAGGATGTTTCACCTTGTAGTGAATAAAAGATTTCTGTGATGCGTAACATTAGTTTAACTGCGAAGCTCTTGTGCGAGCAAGTTGTGCTACAGCAGTATTAGGGAATTTTTGTTGCACTTGGGCAAATGTTGTTAAAGCTTTTTGCTTATCGCCTGAAGCTTC
>JBAZWD010000004.1:0-171450 GCA_041660525.1 Legionellales bacterium
ATCAGTAATATAACGGTGTGATAAATTTGCTGCAGCAATAATGGCAGGATCGGTGATTTCCACACCATGATGCACTTCATAACGTTGTTTTAAACCACGTAAAATAGCAATCGTATCTTCAACAGTGGGTTCTTCCACTAATACTTTTTGGAACCGGCGCTCAAGCGCTGCATCTTTTTCTATGTATTGACGGTATTCATTTAAAGTCGTAGCACCCACACAATGTAATTCGCCTCTTGCCAGTGCAGGTTTTAACATATTGCCCGCATCCATAGCACCTTCGGCTTTTCCAGCCCCCACCATGGTATGTAATTCATCAATAAATAAAATTACTTGCCCGGCTTGCTTGCTTAAATCTTTTAACACCGCTTTTAAACGCTCTTCAAATTCGCCGCGGTATTTGGCACCCGCAATTAGCGCGCCCATATCTAATGCTAAAACTTTTTTATTTTTTAAACCTTCAGGCACTTCACCGTTAACAATACGTTGTGCTAAACCTTCCACAATTGCGGTTTTACCCACGCCAGGCTCGCCAATTAATACGGGGTTATTTTTAGTTCTTCTTTGTAATACCTGTATGGTACGACGAATCACTTCATCGCGCCCAATCACGGGATCTAATTTGCCTTCACGCGCACGCTGCGTTAAATCAATGGTATATTTTCCAAGAGCCCCACGTTGTTCTTCTGCGCCTTGATCGTTCACTTGCTCTCCCCCTCTGATTTCATCGATAGCTTTACTAATATTTTCTTTTTTTGCACCGGCTTTACGTAATATATCGCCCAACTGACCTTTATCTTCAGTTGCAGCCAAGATAAATAATTCACTGGCAATAAATTGATCGCCACGCTTTTTGGCCAACATTTCAGTTTGATTAAAAATACGATTTAATTCCGGCGTAATTTGCATCTCGCCTGTGGGTTGTTTAAACCGTGCGGCGTTATCTAATGCTTGCTTGATGGACTTGTCTAAAACTTCAAGATTAACACCCGCTTGCTGTAATAAATTACGCGCCATACCGTCATCTTGATTCAATAACACGCTCATCACGTGGATAGCATCTAAGGCGGTATGTTCATGTTCTAATGCCAATGATTGCGCGCTAGCTACAGCATCAGCAAAATTCCGGGTAAGTTGTTCAATACGCATAAGTGCTCCCTTTCTAGCTCTTTTTATAGAATGGGGGCAAATTAACTATTTTTCAAGGTTGTCTTTATAAATTATCGTTACCATGCGGCCTGTTTGACCTTCTGCTCGATAAGAATAAAACTTCTGAGGATCTGTATAAGTGCAATAATCGCCACCATAAACCTGCGTTACTCCCATTCGGGCAAAATAAAGACGCGCTAGCAGGTAAATATCTAAGTAAAAATGCCCAGCCTTTGGACTTGGAGCAAATGCAGCCGCATTTTCAGGATGCGTTTTGGTAAAAGCCTCATAAACTTCCGGGCCAATTTCAAAGGCTTTTGGACCAATAGCTGGACCTAGCCAAACTAGAATATCATTAGGTTTTGCGCTAAAACATTCAACGCCCCGAGCAAGAATATTGCCTAATAAACCCCGCCAGCCCGCATGTAAGGCGGCTATTTCCTGGCCCGATGTATCACACAA
This sequence comes from Legionellales bacterium, assembly GCA_041660525.1. Taxonomy (GTDB): domain Bacteria; phylum Pseudomonadota; class Gammaproteobacteria; order JABCZS01; family JABCZS01; genus JABCZS01. Next base: position 1,612 of record JBAZWD010000004.1, read on the forward strand.
TAATACTGGCAAACAATCAGCCGTTAATACGGCACACGCTTTATTCGCAAGCTTGGTATAACTGCCATCCGCATCTGGCACAGTATCCACGGTTGACTCATCTATTTGAATCACTTTATCGCTATGGGTTTGGTTTAACCAAAAAGGCGAGCATGATAATTGCGCGCGATTAGCTAAGACTTTTTGTGGGGCATCATTGACATGTAAAGCAAAATTACCGGCACTGCGTAAAGTCGTAAAAGCGACTATATTCGCTGGCGCGGGCCAATTTGGGATTATGGTTTCAATAGACATCAGGTAGTCTCCTTTGTTATCATTTTAACATGAATATTCCTGAAAATACCCGTGTGATAGTTGGCCTCTCTGGCGGTGTCGACTCTAGCGTTTGCGCCCTATTATTAAAACAACAAGGCTATCAAGTCGAAGGCCTGTTTATGAAAAACTGGGAAGACGACGCTTATTGTCAAAACAATAAAGACAGAGCCGATGCACAAGCCGTTTGTGATGTATTAGATATTCCGCTGCATACCGTTAATTTCTCGCGTGAATATTGGCACGATGTATTTGAACATTTTTTGCGAGAATACCAAGCCGGACGCACGCCCAACCCTGATGTTTTATGCAATCAATACATTAAATTTGATGCATTTTTAAAACACGCAAAAACCTTGGGCGCAGATAAAATTGCCATGGGCCATTATGCACGCACGCGCATGGAAAATAATAAAATAATTTTATTAAAAGGCTTAGATGCAAATAAAGATCAAAGTTATTTTTTACATCAACTGAATCAGGAACAATTAAAAGATGCGTTATTCCCAGTAGGTGAATTAGAAAAAGGCCAAGTGCGCGCCCTAGCAAAACAATACCATTTGCCCACACACGATAAAAAAGACAGTACCGGCATTTGTTTTATCGGCGAGCGTAAATTTAAAGAATTTTTAAGTGAATATTTACCCGCACAACCTGGCCTGATTGAAACTGCTGAAGGTGAAGTGATTGGTCAACATACCGGTTTAATGTATTACACATTAGGACAACGTCAAGGCTTGGGCATAGGTGGCGTAAAAAATGCACCCGAAGCACCTTGGTATGTGATTGAAAAAGATTTGAAACGCAATGTGTTAATCATTGCGCAAGGTGATGATAAACAACTTTATTCCACGCATTTATTTACCGATCATATTCATTGGATATCAGGACAAGCGCCCGCGTTTCCTTTTCAATGCATGGCTAAAATTCGTTATCGACAAGCCGACCAAGCCTGCACTATTCATCAAGTTACAGACCATCAATGGCGAACTGATTTTGAACAACCACAACGTGGCGCCGCACCTGGACAATATATCGTTGTTTATCAACTTGATTCATGCTTAGGCGGTGGTATGATATGGAAATGACAACACGTAATATTACCATCGCCCTCGCAGGGATTTTTCAAGCTGCCGCTTTAGTCAAAGAATGGGCTTATCAAGGCAAAGTGGATGAAGATGCTTTTTTAACCAGCATTCGAAGTTTATTGGAGCTCAACCCTGCCAATATTGATGCGATTTATGGCGATATGCAACATTTGAAAATCGGTCTTAAAACCATGATTGATTTTTTCAGCCAAAATGCCAATACGCGTGATAAAGAATTAGCTGGCTATTTTGTTAGCCTGATTATCCTGCAAAAAAAATTGAAAAAAAATCCAGAAATGATGCAAAAAATTCATGATCGCATTCCATTTTTAACCACGCAAATTAAACATTTTGGCATTGAACACCCCACGGTAACCGCCAATATTGCTGATATTTACAGCTCTACCTTGAGTCAGCTCAAATACCGCATTCATGTCCAGGGTAATCGCGCTTACCTTGAGAATGAAGCCGGCATTAATAAAGTGCGTGCTTTATTATTAGCGGGCATACGCGCTGCTATTTTATGGCAACAAGTCGGGGGACGTTTGTATCAATTATTTTTATTTCGCAAACGATACAAACTATGCGCACAAGAATTACTTAACCAAACAGAGAAAACAAATGACTGATATGACGTTAACTGCATTATCCCCATTAGATGGTCGCTACGCAAAAAAATGCGATGCGCTTCGCCCAGTGCTCAGCGAATATGCGTTATTAAAATTTCGTTTAATGATAGAAATTCATTGGCTGATTCATTTATCCCAACAAGAAAACATGCCCGAAATTAAAGCGATCAGCAGCGCAGATCAAGATTTCCTACATAAAATACTTGAAGATTTTACAGTGCAAGAAGCACAAGAAGTAAAAAAAATTGAGAGCACCACCAAGCATGATGTAAAAGCCATCGAATATTATTTAAAAAATAAAATCAAAGATCATAAAAACCTAGCGTCTTTAATGGAGTTTATTCATTTCTCCTGCACATCCGAAGATATTAATAATTTATCTTATGCGCTTATGCTAAAAGAAACACAAGAAAAAATAATAATCCCAATGATAAATAATCTGGTTAAAAAATTAACGAGTATGGCTCACGAATATGCAAGCGCAGCCATGCTTTCTCGTACACATGGACAAGCCGCATCCCCTACCACTATGGGGAAAGAAATCGCAAATGTTGTTGCACGCTTAAATCATCAATTGGATCTTATTTCAAAAATAAATATGTTCGGGAAAATCAACGGCGCCGTCGGTAATTTTAACGCCCATCATGTAGCCTATCCGGAAGTGGATTGGGTGGTTGTGAGCAAAACATTTGTTGAGAAATTAGGTTTACATTTTCAAACATTTACTACGCAAATAGAGCCGCATGATCAAATAGCAGAATTATTACAAAACCTAATTCGCATTAATACTATTTTAATTGATTTCTCACGCGATATTTGGGGATATATTTCTTTAGGTTATTTTAGCCAACATGCAATCGCCGGCGAAGTGGGCTCCTCCACAATGCCGCATAAAATCAATCCAATAGATTTTGAAAATGCTGAAGGCAATTTAGGCATTTCCAACGCACTCGCTTCACATTTAGCAGAAAAATTACCCATTTCCCGCTGGCAGCGTGATTTAACGGATTCCACAGTTTTAAGAAATTTAGGTCCAGTATTTGGCCATGCTTATTTAGCTTATACCGCAATCTTACAAGGACTAGAAAAATTAGCTTTAAATTCTGAAAAATTAAATGAAGATTTAAATAATAATTGGGAAGTGTTAGGTGAAGCCATTCAAACCGTGATGCGCAGATATGGAATACCTGAGCCGTATGAAAAATTAAAAGCATTAACCCGTGGGAAAAAATTAGATCAAAAAATGTTGCATGAATTTATTGATGAACAAGAATTGCCTGCTGAAGTTAAAGTTCAATTAAAGAATTTAACGCCAATGAATTATACGGGTTATGCAGAAAGATTAGTAAAACAATATATTAATAAATAAAATTTTCAATCCTAGGCCGAAGGCCTTATAGTATTTAGCCCAGGGTCTAGGCGCGCTTAGCGCCGTAACCCTGGGTATGAATGTAAATATAAAAACTAGCGCTGTAGGCGCCTAAATAGAATATGAAAATTATGTTACGCGCTTACAGCGCTGGGGGATTTTTTTCATGTATATAATAAGGTAATGCCATTATCGAACCCAGGGTTACGGCGCTAAGCGCGCCTAGACCCTGGGCTAAATACTATAAGGCCTTCGGCCTAGGATTGTTTATTTTTTATTATTCTGCTTAGCCAAATACAACCAAGTATCAATCACAGTATCTGGATTCAAAGAAATAGTATGAATCCCTTCCTCAATCAACCACTGCGCAAAATCTGGATAATCAGATGGCCCCTGCCCACAAATACCAATATATTTATTCTGCGCCCGACACGTATGTATCGCGCGATGAATCAAGGCTTTCACTGCGCCATTACGTTCATCAAAAGTAGCAGCAACAAGCCCAGAGTCTCTATCTAAACCCAAAGTCATCTGCGTTAAATCATTAGACCCAATAGAAAACCCATCAAAATGATGCAAGAAATCTTCAGCCAACAATGCATTCGATGGAATCTCACACATCATAATTAAACGCAATCCATTTTTACCACGCACTAAACCATGTTTAGCCAATAATTCCACTACGGTTTTACCTTCCAGCGGCGTACGCACAAATGGCACCATAATTTCAACATTCGTTAATCCCATTTCATCACGCACATATTTTAAAGCTTGCGCTTCCAATGCAAAACAATCTTGAAATGATTCGGCAATATAACGCGATGCACCACGAAAACCCATCATCGGATTTTCTTCTTGCGGCTCATAACGCGCACCACCAATTAAATGCGCATATTCGTTAGATTTAAAATCTGATAAACGCACAATCACAGGCTTAGGCGCAAAAGCTGCCGCAAGTGTTGAAATACCTTCAATTAACTTTTGTACATAGAAATTAACCGGATCCGAATAACCCGCCATCGCTTGTTTAATTTTTGCTTTAACTTCCGCAGTTTGATCGTTAATATTTAACAATGCTTTTGGATGTACACCGATCATACGATTGATAATAAACTCCAAACGCGCTAAACCAATACCATGATTCGGCAAGCGCTGAAAATCAAATGCACGATCAGGATTACCCACATTGACCATGATTTTAATTGGTAATTTAGGCATACTTTCAACACTGTGCTCTTCCACTTTAAATGGAATTTGTCCTTGATACACATTGCCATTTTCACCTTCAGCACAACAAACTGTAACCGCATCACCGGTTTTTAAAATTTGTGTCGCTTGATTGGTACCGACTATCGCAGGAATACCTAATTCTCTAGCAATAATCGCAGCATGACAGGTACGGCCACCACGATTAGTTACTATCGCCGCAGCTTTTTTCATTACCGGTTCCCAATCAGGATCGGTCATATCTGCAACTAATACATCACCGGGTTGAACTTCATGCATTTCATCAATGGATTTTACACAGCGCACAATACCTGAACCGATACGTTGACCGATTGCACGGCCTGTGACCAATACCTTTCCGGTGCCATTTAATTGATAGCGTTCAACAAATTGACCTTTTTGACTCACTACTGTTTCAGGGCGTGCTTGCAGAATATAAAGTTGTCCAGTATTACCATCTTTCGCCCATTCAATATCCATAGGGCGTTGATAATGTTTTTCAATTAATAATGCGTAACGACCTAATTGTTCCACTTCATCGTGTGATAAACAAAATTCATTTTGCAAATTAGCGTCAACAGGTACGATTTTAACGCGCTCATTAGAGCCTGCTTCTGCATAAATCATTTTTTGATGTTTTGCGCCCAAAGTTTTGCGTAATACCGCAGGTTTTTGCGCAGCTAATGCAGGTTTGTAAACATAATATTCATCGGGATTGACGCTACCTTGCACAACGGTTTCACCTAAACCATAACTCGCATTCACAAAAACCACTTGATCAAATCCAGATTCTGTATCGATTGTAAACATCACACCACTGGCGCCGCAATCGCTGCGCACCATTTGTTGAATACCAGCAGAAAGCGCAATTTTCTCATGTGGATAACCTTGATGCACACGATAAGCAATCGCTCTGTCAGTGAATAAAGATGCAAATACTTTTTTGATGGCGATTAAAATATTATCTAAACCTTCCACATTTAAAAATGTTTCTTGTTGGCCTGCAAATGAAGCATCCGGTAAATCTTCTGCGGTAGCACTTGAACGTACAGCCACTGAAAATTTTTGCCCTAATTCTGCGGTTAAGCGTGTGTAAGCTTTTTCAATCTCGCCCATAAATTCGGGACTAAGCGGTTGCGCTAATATCCATTCACGAATAGTTTTACCCGCAGTTTGTAATGCGCTGACATTATCTACGTCTAATTTATCAAGCAAAGCATTGATTTTGTCCGTGAGTCCATCTTTATCTAAAAAATCACGGTAAGCTTGCGCAGTTGTAGCAAAGCCGGTTGGAACCTTTACACCCACATTAGACAAATTTTGAATCATCTCGCCTAAAGAAGCATTTTTGCCGCCGACACGGTCGATGTCAGTCAGACTTACTTGATTCAGCCAAATAATGGGGGAGTGGGTATGCATAGTTTTTTCCTTTAGTGTATGATTCATGGAAGTTCACTATTATAAAGCTAAATGATGGAAAAACGCAGCTTATTTTTTATATCGGACGGCACGGGCATCACTGCTGAGACTTTGGGCCATAGTTTGATGAGTCAATTTGAAAACTTAGAATTCGAAAGCACGACTCTGCCTTATGTAGATGATCTCACCAAAGCTTCAAACGCCGCTAATTTAATTACCGCAGCCTTTGAAAAAGACGGTCAAAAACCTTTAGTATTTGCAACCTTAGTGAATAAAGATATCCACGCTTATTTAAGCAAAGCACCTTGCGTTTTATTTGATTTTTTTACGCCCTTTATTCATAAGCTCGAAGATGAGTTAAAAATGCCTTCTAATCCAGGTATAGGGCGCGGTCATGGTGTACAAAATACCCATGTCTATAATGCGCGAATTGCGGCGATTAATCACACCTTGAGTACTGATGATGGCTTAAATACCAATCATTATGATCATAGCGATGTGATTTTATTAGGCGTATCACGCTGTGGCAAAACCCCTACTTGCCTTTATATGGCGATGCAGCTGGGCTTGAAAGCCTCTAATTTCCCATTTACAGATGAAGTACTAGAAACCCGCAAGTTACCGGATTATTTATTACGTAATAGTCAAAAATTATATGGCTTAACCATTCAACCTGAATATTTACAAAAGATTAGAAGCGAGCGACGCGGTGGCCGTTATGCAACCTTGGCCCAATGTAAACACGAATTAGACACGGTTGAGCAAATCTACCATCATTACCATATCCCGATGATAGACACGACTTTGCGTTCAATTGAAGAAATTTCTATCAAAGTTGTCTCAGATTTGGGAATTAAGCGCCAGATTCTTTAAAATTTACAGTTCTAATAGACAATTGCTTATATTTTGACCAGACAATAACTGTTCAAAAAATGGACATTCTCCCTTGACGGTATCATGGTTCAATCCTATTCTGTATAGACCCATCATCAATAACAATAATAACAAGATGGGAGATCCTGTTGAGTTTTGAGTCGTATGAAGGGATTTCCTTCATCGTCTCAAAACCAATCTTTATTTACCATTAACTATCGGTTTTTCCCAAGTTCCCGTAACCCGGTAACTTGAACCTAATACATCACCCGCAGTAGATTTTACAATCTTATCAGCCGCCCAAATACCTAAACCTACAGCGCCGACAATAGGATTGCCGCCTGAAGCGATAGTGGCTGCAATGGGTAAACTGCTGGTGATATGTGTGGTCACTTGTGCGAATAAATCTAATTGTTTGGTACCCAAGTTCACATTACCTTGCATTTTTATTTCAGCAGCTGGCGCTTTCATGCTTAAATTATCTGTATGTGCGATACCATCTTTGATGGAAATATGCGTGGTAATATCATCAAAACTAAAACCTTTTTTAAATACATCGCTAAAATCTAAACGCAAGCGGCGTTCTATAGAATCTAAACTCAGTAAACTTAAAATACGACCAAAACCGGGATTTACATCCACCAAAACACCGTCTTTTAAATGAATATCGACTGAACCACTTAAATGCGCTAGCGCAAAATCAAAGGGATCTCCTGGCCAGATGAAATTAAAATCAGCTTCGGTTTTACTTTTTAAAATACTACTGCTTACATCGGCTAGCATTAAGGTTTTATCTAATGCATTGCTAGAAAGATGTCCGATTAATTCAGTTTTTTGTTTATCGCCTTCCACCCACCAGCGTCCATTACCGGTAAATTTTTCCTGTGGCCCCAACATTTCAATTTGTTTTATTTTTAGGCCTGTAATTTCAGGCGTTGTTGTAAATTTTATCGTGCCAAAATTTTTCTGATTATAAACAAAAGAGCGGCAACTAAAAGATACAGCAGGAATTTGTCGTGGATCCAATGCGTTTTTTTCTTCAGCATGTTGTGCATTACGCCAATTACAATAATCCAAATTAAACGTTAATACGCCTGCAGTTGAATTTTGTGGAATCGTTATTTTACCTTTCAAGTCATCACTATTTAAATCAATCATCCATTTATTTTTCGCTTGCGTTAAAACAACGTGTGCATTAAAAAATGGATAATGAAAAGCAATTAAATCTTTAATTGTCACATCGACTAATTTAATTTTGCCTAAAATATCATCATAAATAGGAGGTTCATGTTCTGCCGCTGTTTCTGTATTTGTACTTTCTATAAAATCTTCCCAAATATCATAGGAAAAACTGGGTAAAGTACCTGTAACATTAATGCCTTCAGTTACCTCTAAATTAGTATTTGATGAACCTAATTTTATTTTAGCACCATAAAATACAGTTTTATCAGCTTGCGTCTTTAATTGTGCAACGACATCGATGAGTTTCGCATATTCTATGCGTATGGTTTCATTAGGCTTACCTATGGAATGCGTATAACGCATAGTTTGCGCTTGATCTTTTGTTTTACCTAAAGGCGCAGGCAAACTCAATTCAACGCCCACTAAATCGGAACCTAACACTAAATCAAAACCATTTTCATTTGTATCATTATCGATAACAAAACCAGCTACAAAATTAGTTTCGCCTTTTACATAATCCCATAAATTACTGGGGAATTGCGCGGCCATATCTGCGATAGTGGCAGAACCACTTAATTTCCAATTTGTTAAATGATGCGTGCCTTTTAATTCAGGCGTCATGGTGAGTAAAGCAGGCCTTCCAAAAAGTTGCGTATGAATGCCTTCACTATTGATATTATTTTCTGTAAAACCCAATATGCCATTAATATCAGTGAATTTTAAATCTAAATCATTCACTACTACATCACCTTCACTGATTTGCACTAGACCATTTACTTTTGTTTCTTCGGCTTCGTTATCTAACGGAATTTTTAAATCCAAGGTCAACGTTGCAGGAACATTAAAAGTAAAAGCATTTAAACTTTTTCCGAGTGTGTCACTCATGGGTGTTGCATGAATAAAATCAATCGCATGTTGCACGCTCATGAGCGCTTCACCGTGCACTGTCAGCCAAGATGTGCCAATGCTGGGTAAACTAATATCGGCTGCAACGCCTAATAATGGGGTATTAAATATTTGTGCATCATGCAACACAATATCCATATGCCGACCGGTAAATAAAAATTCTCCGCTGGCTTTTTCTATTGGGGGCCAATCCGGTTGAAATTTTAAATTAAAATCTTCCATGAAAAGATGTAAACGGAATAAACCATCACCTTGATCATAATAAGGAAATTCACTTACCGGACCTTCCACCTTCAGATTGAGTTCTTTTATTTTTCCGGAGCCAAAGCTTACTTTTAACCAATCCGATAATTCTGTTGAAAAAGCCGCTGTAGGCAAATAATGGTATAAATTTAAACTATTTAATTCCGGCACTACTAAATTCACATCAACAAGCGTATCAAGGCCTTTAGCACCTTTTACGGTAAAATCAGTAGTAGCTGTTAATTCATCATTCAATAAGCGCAACTGCTTTGTAGCAACTTGCCATATTTGCCCGTCATATTGGCCATTAATTTCACCTTCAATTTTATTAAAAAATAAAGGCTGCGCAAAAGCGGCGGGATAATCAAACTGTGTGTCAGTGCTGGCTAATGTTAACTGTGCAGAGCGCGGATTTGCTATGAGCTTACCGCTCATATTTTCAATACCGGGATTGTTGTCTGTGCTTTGAAAAGACAAATCATTAAAACCTAAACCCATTTGCCAATCTTGATCTTGCAGAGTGATTTTTACATCATCGAGGGTTCCGCGCGGTGATAAACTTGTCAATAAATCGTGTTGCTCTTGCGTTAATCGATCACTCCATACTAAAGTTTGTGCCACATTTTCTAACATGATTTTTTCAGCGACCAACTGATTTTCTTGTGAGGTGTGGGATAATTTAAATTTGGTGGCTATCGGCACTAATTCCGCAGCTTCTAAACCGATACGCAAATCATTGCTGGCAAATGACCATGCGTCTTCGCCTTCATGCTGATATAAAAATTCACTCTGTAAATCAAACGGTTTTAAAACGATGTCTTTTGCTTGTTCGTATATATGCAATTGTTGTAAATTAACATCGGCATGCAAACTCTGTAATTGATGGTCACGCCAATCAAACCAAGCGTGCAAATCGGCAACGCCCTCACGTAAGCCATAACCTTTAAATAAATAAGGTTTTAAATAACCATCTAAAATCAAATCATCTAATTTGATATAACCGTTAATGGCTAATTTTTCAATTTGCGATAAATCACCATTAATTGTTGTTACCATTTCAAGACGCGTGGGGTGATTTAATAAATTTAACATTAAATCTAATTGATGGTTCTGACCGCTACGCGATAGCACCATGCGTCGCACATAAATTGGCGTCTCAACACCTGCTTCATCTTTGAAATTGATTTGACTGCGACGCAAAGTTACGCGGTTATATTTTTTTAATGCATCGATAAAAAGCTTTTGCTTATCTGTATCGACTGTTCCAGGAAAATTAGGAATGGTAATTTGTTTATCCGGCTGCTGCTGCAAATCCAATTGCAAACCAATCACCGATAAATAAGCCGGCACTAATTGCCTTTGTGCAAGAGAAGCCAAAATATTAACGCTGACATACAGCGCATCCACTTCTGTAACAATTTTCCCATCCGGTGTGGATAACACCATGTCGGTAATTTTTAATGCTGGACCAAAACGATACCAATCACCTTCAAAGGTAGCAAAATGAACGTTCAGTTGTAATTCTTTTGCAATGATCTCGGTAATTTGCCGCTCATATTGATCAAGTGAGGGCATAAAATAACGGGCTAAGCTAATGGCTGCAGCCAGCAATACCACAAGTGAGAGAACAATAATAATGAGGTATTTTATTATTTTTTCAATCATAACATAACCACATCATATTGCTCTTGCGTATACAAAGCTTCGACTTGTAAACGAATGCGTGATCCTAATTGTGCTTCGAGTGCTTCCATGGTTTCAGACTCTTCATCAATTAAACGATCAATCACGCTTTGCGCAGCAATAATCATGTATTGCCGCCCTTCATAAGCACTGATATGGCGACGAATATCGCGGAAAATATCGTAACAAACTGTTTGCGCGGATTTAATAGCACCGCGACCACTACACACCACACAAGATTCACACAACAAACGCTCCAGGCTATCACGCGTACGCTTGCGTGTCATTTCCACTAAACCAAGTGCAGAAATTTGACTAATAGAAGTTTTAACCGAATCACGTGCCAACATTTTCTCGAGTGTTGTTAACACTTGCTGTTTATGATCATCATTATGCATATCAATAAAATCAATCACAATAATGCCACCCAGATTACGCAGACGTAATTGTCGCGCTATGGTTTGCGCAGCTTCTAAATTGGTTTTAAATACGGTTTCATCTAAATTGCGCACACCTACAAAACCACCGGTATTGACATCAATCGTGGTCATCGCTTCAGTTTGTTCAATAATTAAATAACCGCCGGATTTTAAAGGAACTTTAGCATTTAATGCATTTTTAATTTCTTCTTCAATACCATATAAATCAAAAATAGGTTTATTTTCTTGATAATAATCAATATGCGCGATGGAACCTTGCATAAATTCATTTACAAAATTAACAATTTGTTCATAGGTTTGTTGTTCATCCACGCGGACTCGCTCTATGCGTAAACCGGAAAAATCACGCACACAACGCACAGGCAAGGGCAAATCTTGATAAGCCATATCACCACAACGCCTATTTTTCATTTGTTCTTGAACTTTTTGCCATTGTTTGCGCAAATAAATGGCTTCGGTATTAAAGTTAAGATCTTGGCCACCTTCTGCATTGGTGCGAATAATAAAACCTTCATTCGCACTCACGCCTTGTGCCAGTAATAATTTACGTAAACGTTCACGTTCAGCTTCATCGGTAATACGTTGCGATAAATCAACACGACCTAAATCCGGCATATACACTAAATAACGTGAAGGTAGCGATAAATGTGTGGTAATGCGTGCGCCTTTGCTACCCAGTGGGTCTTTGGTAATTTGCACCCACAGTTCTTGTTGCTCTTGTACGAGATCACTAATATTTTGGTTAATTTCTTCAGGTGGCTCTAACATATTCGGCGCAAAAGGCACGATGTCTGAAATATGTAAAAAAGCAGCGCGGGGTAAACCAATATCAACGAAAGCAGCTTGCATACCGGGTAAAACGCGGGTGATGCGTCCTTTATAAATATTACCAACAATACCGCGATGATCAGCGCGCTCTATGTGTAATTCTTGCAATACGCCTTCTTCAACCAATGCTACGCGTATTTCTTGTTGCATGACATTGATTAAAATTTCTTCACTCATAATTATTGAATCCGGTAGCGCAGTTGGTAAGCATGCAATATCGAATAAATCCACGGCCAAATAATGGCACTGCAGAAAATAGCGATGCCGTATTGCCAATAAGAAGTAGCTGTTTGACCGGTAAGAATATTAGTCCATAAGACAAATAATTGTGCCAAACTAATAAATAAGAAGATAACAATGGATTGTTGCCATACCGGGAAAGCACGTAATTGATAATGTAATTTATAGGTCAAATAAGCAATAATCATCATGGCTATGGCATATTGTCCTAATAATGCACCTTGTAAAACATCGAGCAATAAACCGATACACCAACTAATGCCAACACCTACCGCTTGAGGTAATACTAAAACCCAATAAATAATCACTAGCATCAGCCAATAGGGGCGAAAATCTTGTGCCCACTGGGGTAGCGGTAATATCGTTAAAAATAACGCAATTAAAAATGTTAGGAAAATTAAACCGTAATGATGATTACGACGTGTGCCATATTCTCGTTTAGTCATGTTCTATCCATAGCAGTAAGACTTCCCGCATTTTATCCAGTTGTGCACTTGGCGTCGCATAGACTTGTGCAAATGTTTCACCGGGTGTTGCAATTATTTTTTCCACACGCGCAACCGGGTAACCTTGTGGGAAATGGCCGCCCAATCCAGAACTGACTAATAAATCCCCTACTTTAATATCAGCCGTTGTAGTGACATGGGTCAATACCAATTCATGATCGGCGCCTGTTCCCATGGCCACAGCGCGTGCGCCACTGCGATTAGATTGCACAGGAATAGCATGATTAAGATCGGTAATTAATAAAGCCACGCTATCAAATACACCCACTTCTATAATTTGGCCCACGATACCGTAAGCATCCACTATGGGTTGGCCTATATAAACATCTTGTTTACTGCCTTTATTGATAATGACACGTCTTGAAAAAGGGTCCAGATCGATTTTTAAAATTTGTGCAATCAATACCCGTTGTTGATGAACCACTGCTTCAGAATCCAATAATAAACGTAAACGCTTATTTTCTGTTTCTAAGGCTTGTATACGTTGCAGGCGCACATTCATCAATAATTGATTTTTTTTAAGATTGGTATTTTCCCGAATCAAAGTTTGACGGGTTTGAAAATGATCCTGGGCATCGCGCAATAATTCAAAAGGTAAATCCACCAAAGTCACAATAGGCGTAATCACAACAGACAACGCTGAACGAAATTGCGCCAATTGTTGGCGTTTATAATCAACGACCATCAAAGCCAATGATATGATTAATAACAATATAAAACGAACGCCAACGCTCGTTGAACGTGTGAATAGAACTTGAATGATCCCTCTCCCTATTCAGCCGATAATAAATCGCCTCCGCGCTCATCCATCATTTCGAGTGCACGACCACCACCTCTAGCAACACAAGTGAGGGGATCATCAGCAACAATAACAGGTAAGCCCGTTTCTTCCATTAATAAACGATCTAAATCTCGCAATAATGCGCCGCCGCCAGTTAAAACCATACCTTGTTCAGCAATATCCGATGCTAATTCAGGTGGTGCTTGTTCTAAAGCTGTGCGTACTGCGCCCACAATACCTGCTAAAGGCTCTTGTAAGGCTTCGAGAATTTCATTGCTATTTAATGTAAAGCTGCGCGGTATACCTTCTGCTAAATTACGGCCACGCACTTCAATTTCTCTGATTTCATTACCAGGATAAGCAGAACCAATAGTATGTTTAATGCGTTCAGCAGTTGCTTCACCAATTAAGCTTCCATAATTACGGCGAACATAGTTAATAATGGCTTCATCAAAACGATCGCCACCAATACGCACAGAAGCCGCATAAACAATACCGCTTAAAGAAATAATCGCAACTTCCGTAGTACCACCACCGATATCCACAACCATAGAACCGGTTGCTTCTTCTATCGGCATTCCTGCACCCACAGCTGCGGCCATAGGTTCTTCAATTAAATAAACTTCACGTGCGCCTGCGCCTAATGCAGATTCACGAATTGCACGTCTTTCCACTTGTGTTGAACCACAAGGTACGCAAACCAAAACACGAGGACTTGGACGTAAAAAGCGACTTTCATGCACTTTGCCAATAAAGTGTTGTAACATTTTTTCTGTGACATGGAAATCTGCGATAACACCGTCTTTTAATGGGCGAATAGCGGTAATATTGCCAGGTGTTCTGCCCAACATTTGTTTCGCTTCAAGACCAACGGCTGCAACAGTGCGCGCGCCATTAGGACCTTTCTCATGGCGTATCGCCACAACAGAAGGTTCGTCCAGTACTATGCCTTTATCGCGCACGTAAATAAGGGTATTTGCTGTACCTAGGTCTATTGACAAATCATTTGAAAAAAGACCGCGTAATTTTTTAAACATTTTTGAGTTCTCTTAATTTGATAGTAATTAGATTAATATAATAAGCTCTTGCCAATTGAGCAAGATAAAATATATAGTAGTGTACGTTTTTATTTGCGTAGGAGCAAACAGTAATGTCAATAACTAAAGAAGAAGTCGGGAAAATTGCCCATCTTGCACGTTTAGCATTAAGCGAAGAAGAAACGCTTGCTTACGCCACACAGCTCGATAATATTGTTAAGCTCGTGACTGTTTTGCAAAATACCAATACCGATCAAATTAAACCCATGGCGCATCCGCTGGATGCTAAGCAACGTTTACGTCCCGATGCCATTACTGAAGGGAATGAACGTGACATGATGCAAGCCATAGCGCCTGCTACAGAAATGGGATTATATCTAGTACCACAGGTGATTGAATGACACATTATACCCTCGCCGATTATCAACAACAATTGGCCGCTAAACAAATCTCTAGCCTTGAATTAACTGAGTTTTTTTTAAAGCAAATCAAGGCGCAAGAGCAACTTAATAGTTTTATTACGGTTTGCGATGATGTTGCACGTGAACAAGCCAAACAGGCCGATTCCCAGCGCGCACAAGGAAAAGCCGGTCCTTTAACCGGATTACCGTTTGCACATAAAGATATCTTTTGCACGCAAGGCATTAAAACCAGCTGCGCCTCAAAAATGCTGGATAATTTTATTGCACCTTATAATGCAACACTCGTTGATAAAATGGCAGCTGCCGGCATGGTGATGTTGGGCAAAACCAATATGGATGAATTTGCCATGGGTTCTTCCAATGAAAATAGTTTTTACGGCGCGGTTAAAAATCCTTGGGATTTAGATTATGTGCCTGGCGGATCTTCGGGTGGTTCTGCAGCAGCTGTGGCCGCAAGAATTGTTCCTGCAGCAACCGGAACAGATACCGGTGGATCAATTCGTCAACCTGCAGCATTTTGCGGCATTACAGGCTTAAAACCTACTTATGGTCGCACTTCACGTTACGGCATGATTGCATTTGCTTCCAGCTTAGATCAAGCCGGCCCTATGACCCAAACGGCACAGGATGCTGCAATTTTATTAAATACCATGGCAGGGTTTGATCCACGCGATTCTACCAGTTTAGATGTGCCGGTTCCTGATTACACAGCAAATTTAAATGACAGTTTAAAAGGTTTACGCATAGGTATCGTGCCTGGTTTTTTTGGCAACGGTTTACATGCGGATATTCAAGCGGCTATTGATAATTCCAAAAAGGTATTAGAGCAATTAGGGGCTACTTTTGTTGAAATAGACTTGCCGCATCATGAATTAGCGATTCCGACTTATTATGTGATTGCATCGGCAGAATGTTCTTCAAACCTTGCGCGCTATGATGGCGTGCGTTACGGTTACCGCGCGGCTAAGCCTGAAAATTTATTAGATTTATACCAACGCTCACGATCTGAAGCTTTTGGCAGTGAAGTCAAACGCCGCATTATGCTCGGCACTTATGTATTATCTTCGGGTTATTACGATGCTTATTATATTAAAGCACAAAAAGCGCGTCGCTTATTAAGTGAAGATTTTCAAAATGCATTTAAAAATGTGGATGTGATTTTATCACCGACCACGCCTGATCCCGCATTTAAAATTGCAGAAAAATCTAACGATCCTGTGAAAATGTATTTATCCGATATTTATACAATAGCTGTTAATATGGCGGGTTTGCCTGCAATCAATATTCCCTGTGGATTTAGCGGAAAATTACCTGTAGGCATGCAATTTATTGGCAATCATTTAACTGAAAGCAAATTATTAAACATCGCGCATCAGTTTCAACAGCACACGGATCATCATCAAAAAGCACCGGAGATTTCATTATGAAATGGGAAGTCGTTATCGGCTTAGAAGTCCACGCACAATTAGCCACACAATCAAAAATATTTTCCGGCGCGGCCACAGCTTATGGTGCATTGCCCAACACGCAAGCGTGCGCTATTGATTTAGGCATGCCCGGCGTATTACCCGTTTTAAATGAAGAAACCCTGCACATGGCGATAAAATTTGGTTTGGCTGTCAATGCACAAATTGCACCCGAATCTGTTTTTGCGCGCAAAAATTATTTTTATCCTGATTTACCCAAAGGTTATCAAATCAGCCAGTTTGAGATTCCTGTAGTGGGCAAAGGTTATTTAGATGTTATTTTAGAAGACGGCTCTAGCAAGCGCATCGGCATTACCCGTGCACACTTAGAAGAAGATGCAGGCAAATCCTTACATGAAGATTTTCTAGGCATGACAGGTATCGATTTAAATCGCGCCGGTACGCCACTATTAGAAATAGTGTCTGAACCTGATATGCGATCTGCAAGTGAAGCGGTAGCCTACTTAAAAACATTGCATACTTTAGTGCGTTATTTAGGCATTTGCGATGGCAATATGCAAGAAGGATCATTTCGCTGCGATGCTAACGTTTCCGTTCGCCCCATGGGTGAAACCAAACTAGGCACGCGTTGTGAATTAAAAAATATTAATTCATTTCGCTTTGTTGAAAAAGCCATTAATTATGAAGTTGAACGGCAAATTGAAGTCATTGAAAACGGCGGCACCATTACGCAAGAAACACGTTTATACAATGCCGATACCAATACCACACGCACCATGCGTAGCAAAGAAGAAGCCAATGATTACCGCTACTTCCCCGACCCCGATTTATTACCGGTTTGTGCAAGTGATGAATTAATCGCAAAAATTAAATCCACCATGCCCGAATTACCCCAAGAAAAACGCGATCGCTTTGCAAAAGAATACGGTTTAAATAATTATGATGCAAACGTCTTAGCCAGCTCACGCGATCTTGCTAATTACTTTGAAGCGGTAGTAAAAGTTTCCAAAGAACCGAAACTCTCAGCCAACTGGGTCATGGGCGAATTATTAGCAGCCATCAATAAAGAAAACTTAGCAATTACCGAGTCCCCAATTAAAGCAGAAGATTTAGGATTATTAATACAACGTATTAGCGATAATACCATTTCAGGTAAAATCGCAAAAACCGTATTTATCCATATGTGGCAAATCGAGGGCAGCGCCGATGAAATCATCGAAAAACAAGGCCTAAAACAAGTCACCGATATGGGCGCGATCGAAAAAATCATTGATGAAATTATTCAAAATAATCCTCAACAATTGGCGGATTATAAAGGCGGAAAAGATAAATTATTTGCGTTTTTTGTTGGCCAAGCAATGAAAGCGACGCAAGGAAAAGCTAACCCGCAGCAGTTGAATGATTTGTTGAAAGAGAAGTTGTCTAAATAAAATTTTCAATCTTAGGCCGAAGGCCTTATACTATTTAGCCTAGGGTCTAGGTGCGCTTCGCACCGTAACCCTAGGTGGAGAAATGCGAAAACAACCCAGCGCTGTAAGCGCACAAGATAAAACAAAAAACCTATCTTAATTTAAAATTTTCTATCGCGCTTTCAGCGCTTGGAATTTTCTCCTATACATTCACCTAGGGTTACGGTGCGAAGCGCACCTAGACCCTAGGCTAAATAGTATAAGGCCTTCGGCCTAGGATTGAAAATTTAATTGATCAACTTTTTGAAAAAAATTTACTGAAAAAGTAAAATTTCTGATATAAAAAAGCGCCTATTAAGGCGCTTTTTAAATTGGAGATTCACTAGGATCTCATATCATTCTAGACAGATAATCTTTTCTTGGAACTGTTATCAGTATTATTTTGGGTCATATTGCTATTTGAACCCTTTTTAGTAAGCAATGACTTAATGAAGCTTGACGGCGAAGCCACTGGTGAACGTGAACCTTCTTCTAGTTTCTTGAGTTCATTTCGTACTTCAGACTTTGCTTGTGCAATTTCTTGTAAAGTTAAAGGTTTAAGCGCCACTAGATAAGTTCTTTGAAAACCTTCCTCTTCTTTAATTGTACTATTTTCTTTCGTAATCTGTGCATCAAAAATACTAATATTGCTTAATATTACTTTTTCAGTAAGACTTAACGCTTCTAAGCGTGCCTTAGAATCTGCATCAGGAAAGGTAAGGCCGTTACTTTTCCATTTTTCATTAACAGAATTTATGTCTTTTTCATTAGTTACTTTAGCTTCAACTAATTTTTTACGCTCTGGATTGTTCTCTACAGCTTCAATTCTAAGCTTGGCTGCATTCACCGCATCCTCAGAAGCTATAAAATCTTCGATGATTTGGCGTTGATTTGGGGTTAGCTTTGGCATTTTTTTCACCTTAATTTTAACTACTACTAATGTTAGGTATCGAACAAAATTTGTATGGACTATCACCATTCTCGCCCTAAGTCTAACATATAACACAAGCCATCTGCAAGTTTTAACTTAAATTTTTAATCAAATTAGCCCTTGTATTCATAAACATTGTTATTGTTATTGTTATTGTTATTGTCGTTATTATTGTTGCTGTTATTCCCAGCGCTAGTATTTGACCAAGAGGCAGTCACTACCGAGCTAGTCGCAGAAGATCCTTGTATATCTAATACAGATGAACTATTTGCGATTCCAATCAATGTATTTACAACAGACAAATCAGAAAGATATGAATTATTTGTATCATTATGATTCACGTTGTTTCTGATCGGTATCCTTTTTGGTATTGAATCTGTAGTTTTATTTAAATTATTTACAATTTTATTAACTTCACTTGTAATTGATCTATCTCTATTTTCATTAAATGCATCTAGTTCAATTGATTTTCTTGCTACTGAAGTGTTTGTAACATTATTGTTATTCTCCACATTGCGTGTCGCTCCGTTATCTGGAAGCATAGCGAATAAAGAATTTTTAACGCTCTCTAATGAAACCAATAAGCCGTCTAATACCGCAGTATTAGACCTGCTGCGAACCTGCGTAGTGTCTTCGTCTGTTTCGTTAGGCTTAAAAAATAGTGATGCAAGAGTATCCGATTGAGGATTAAACTGATTATCAATACTATTATTTGCTAAACCTTGGTTGATTTCTTGTATATTATTTTGAAAATCCGTGAAAAATTGTTCCAGGTCCTCATCTAAGTTTATGCCATCGTTTACTTCATTTTCAATTCCGGCGTTATTGATATTGTTAGGCACGACTGGCATTTCTACCATTTCAATATCTGGAACTGAAGCTTGTTGTTGCTGCAGTTGCAGTTGCCTAGCTCTTTCTCGTCTTTGTTCCTGCAATTCCGCATCCTTTATTGCTCTATCCTTCATAATTTGCGTTTCTGATTCAGACTCCGAACCTACCGCCTCACTCGAATTTTTCTCTTTAAAATAATCCACCACGTGACAAAGCTTACAACTTAACATCGCAGCCACATCGATCAATCCAAATACAATTAATCCAAGCAACAATGGTGATGCAATTTTCACAAACAATAAAAATGTAGTCACAAAAAGCGTTGTCAATAACACAAATGTCAACACGGAAATAATAGGATGTTTAGCAATAAACGATTTTTCATCTGTAAAAATAAACCAAAGGTCTACTATTAAATTAATGCCCGCCTCAAACAATTGACTTGTAGCACGAGCAATTGCTGTTGCAATATAAACACTAAATAAAGTCAAACATATTGTTTCGAATACTGTAAGTGAAGACAAAAACGCTAAAAATGGCTTAGCTGCAACACCTAGGAAATACAACGTTGCTGGTGGGGAAAACAAGCAGAAGAGAATAATAGTAAGCGATACGATAAAAGTAATCGCAAATACATAAGGATGCTTCTTAATAAAATATACCAAGCGATGATTAAAAGCAGAAGCAACTACAAAAAATATACCACGCACAATCAGCAAACAGAAATAAAAAATTTGATTACGTATCACTCCACCGTCTTTAAGATGAATGACTTTAGTAGTTTGCGACTCGCCGGGTAGCAACTCAGATTTTTTACGCGCAAGTAGTAATTGAAAAAACTGCCTCAAGCCAAGTTCAATACGATGCGCAATATACTCCGCAAGTTTAAGTGGGTTATATATACTCTCTGAAATAAAAAACATCACATGCCAAGGCCTGACCACCTGATGATTGTCCCTCATAAATTTAATTTTAGCTTTAATGCCTGCAATCCCCGCTAAACTCAGTGCACCGGCCTTGATAAGCTCTAATGGCGCATTTGTTTCTTTTGCTTGCGTTTCATCTGCTGTTGTCCAAAAATTTTCTAACTTACGTGTCTCTTTATTAGCTTGACTCGATAAGTTTTTTCTAATATTGCGTGTATAGGTTGAAGGAAGGTTATACAAGTATGTAAAATAAAAAGCCTGAGCGTCATCGTTACCTAAAAAGAGTTTATAAAAAGTTCTTCCGCGGTCATTACTAGTATTGTGTGATTGTTGCACTGCAGTATCACGCGTTCTAGTACGAATACCACCCAGCGCGGCATTATAAAATGCATCTCTTAGCGTACCGCCCCAACGATCACGAGTTTCACCCTCTGTCCCTACTTTTTCTTTGAGCAGTTCATTTTTTAACCAATTCAAAAATTTCTTAAACATGGGCATTCTCATCTTGTATATATAAAGCAAGTATTTTAACTATATATTCTTAAGGAAACATTAAAAATCTATGAAGTATTAAGCTCTTCCCAATGTTTTATGCGGGGGTGTGACGGCGGAATATACCATGAAAAGGCGGAAAAGATAAATTATCTAAATAGAGTGAAAAACTTCTGCGTTAATTGTTAAAAGTTCCCGCTCTCTTTCGAACACTCTCCGATGCGCTAGCTATTTGCTCTCGAACAATAACCAATTCGCTATTTATTCTTTCTCGACTTTTGGCAGGATTTTTCATAGAATTTGCTATCAATTTATTTACTCGTGCTTCTGCTAATCTCTCATCGCGGGGCTCAATTATTATATTATTTTCAGCAGCTATAATCGGTGAAGATTCATTAAAGCTTGTTGAAGCGCTACCCGTTGCCGCTGATTGCTGCTGGGCTAATAATCGATCTTTGTCTATACGATCTTTCGTAGCGGCTATCGCTTTTTCACGTTCTGTACGCATTTCTCCGATTCTGTGACAAACATTAAAAAGCAAAATGGCTGTTTGTGATTCACGTCTGCTTGTCCATAGTGATTGCAATCCTGCTAATATAGTCATGGTAATATCCAAACCCATAAGCCCTACGCTTTCTGAATTCTTGGGACAAGTATTATTGTCATTATTTTGGTGCACATCTGCTTGTTGCGCAAAATACAAACTGCAACGCACAGCATAAACTGTTGTCAGCAATAGCTCAAAAGACACATTTCTAAGATTCCAACGGCTTTCTTCTCCAGCTACCACAATGATGTCTGCAACCAATTTTTTTAATTCTGTCATTTGCTTTTCTTCATTCTCTGGCAGTATTTTCTTTTCCTTTTTTCTACCTGCATAAGCATCTAAAAAAATAATGTCTTTTTTTAACTGTTCAATACAGGTTTGAAGATAACTATTATCAAAATATAGTTTGGCTGCTCTTCCGGCAACTCCTAAAGTCGTATTATTATTACTTAATAAAAATACATTACTACCAAAAGAAGAAAATATTGCGTAATTTAAAATAAGAGCGGTACTTGAAGTAATGGCTTCGCCAATGAGCCCACCGTATTGTTGCAGCGTTGTGGCGGGAACTTCTCTTTCCATTCCCCAGCCATTAAATAAGCTTCCCCATGACCATGGTTTGGGGGCTGCTTGAACTTGTGGAGCAACTGTGGGTTGCCCGTTTGTATTTTGTGAAGAAGCATTACTCGTATCTTCATTTTCATCTGCTTCGTCTTCAACATTAATATTATCGAGATTATTATTATTGTTGTTATTAGAGGCACCCGAAAAATTTGGATTTTCAAAAAGCTCAATTTCAACTTTACCCTGCTCTACATCTTTACTCTTATTTTGGTTATTCATTGGAGCACCTCGTAGTTATTTTAATAAAAGACGTTAGTATGATAACATAATAAAATAATTAAAAAAAGTGCTTCCTCAATAAATACACAAAATATTAATTGATTATTTAAAAGTACGGGGTGGGAATTGCCCAGGACTGCGGTTATGCTCTTCCATTCCTGATTGGCTTCCTGATGATAATCTTCTGTTTTCAATCGGGGGATCAATATCTCTATTTTTAACTAATTTATCAACTAACGGCTGTTGAGCTTGGCTGGATTTCTGTGTTTTTGTGGCAGTAGTACCAATATTGATGAGTTCAACACTCAGCTCGGGATGTACGGCCATTGCTTTATTTAGCGCATCACCAGCATTAGCTGATAAAGGCTGCTTATTAGCTGCCGCTAATCTCAATTGTAATGAAGTAAACTTGGCAGGCGTTTTCTCAAAGAATTTTTGTAACATCGCAGAAAGCTCTTTTGCAGATTCTTCATTAAGTGCAAAAGGAATATAAATACTTAGATTTTGCACTGCATCTGGATACTGTTGTATAAAATCAAGCTGTGCCTTTACGATAGGGAAACAATCGTCGATAGTAATGTCGTCTAAATCACGAAGCGCGCCATCTTCTCTCAAGAACAAATTCATTTGTCCATTGACCACTCTTTTGTTTAATAACGCAAATAGTGGACTAAAGTCAGGAGAATTCTGTGCTTTAACTCCAAAAACTGCATAAGCAAATGCGGCCTCTACCGATTGGGTATCATTTATAGTGCCATTAAATGTTTCAACTAACGGATTTTTTCCGGACCAGCGTGAAAAAAGACCCATAATAAATACCTCATAAATGTTAGCTAACGTACAAATAAAGCTTGAACTATTACCATATTATGTCAGTTTAACAATTAGCTATATGAAACGCAAGCTCAATAAGTAACCATTGTTGGCTGTTAGAATCTGAATTGTTTGGGGTTTCTACTTAAATACATTGCCATTAAGCCCAATGATATCTTAAGGCCAAATTAACATATAATGCTCAGAAAGCATCAAATAAGGAAAACCCATGCAAACATTATCCCTACAAGAACACTATTCCCCCAACGGCATCTGCTTTGGCTGCGGGCCGAAAAATGATAAAGGTTTACAGGTACATAGCTTCGTCCAAGCTGACGGCACGCTCATAGCCACTTGGCAACCTAAACCTGAATATCAGGCTTTTCCTAATGTTTTATGCGGGGGCGTGATAGGCTCATTATTGGATTGCCATTGTAATTGGGCTGCGACGTGGTTTTTAATGCAATACAATAAAACTGAAATTGCTCCACATACGGTGACTGCGGAATATACGATTAAACTCAAACGACCAACGCCTATTGATGAACCCATCACCTTGATTGCGAGATTAGAACAAATTATTAATGAGCGCACAGCGATTACTTCCGGTGAACTTATTTCTCACGGTAAAGTCTGCGCAACTTGCACTGGTAAATTTATTGCAGTAAAGGAAGAGCATCCGGCGTTTTTTGGGGATTAAAATTCTACTGATTGCGTAACAAAAGCGAAGAACAAACAGTACAATGTGGATCGGCTAAAATTTCGCTTTTACGAAATTGCATGTTTAATGCATCAAATTGTAAAAGATGATTACTTGTTGTTAATCCTAATAATAATTTAAGTGCTTCTAATGCTTGTAAACTGCCAATAACACCCACAAGTGGCGCAATAACACCGCTGTCTTGGCAGCGAAGTTCATCTGCTGCTAAATCGGGATATAAACATTGATAACAGGGACTGCTTTGATTTTTAAAATCAAAAACACACAACTGACCAGAAAATTGAATAGCAGCGCCTGAAATTAATGGGATTTTTGCTGTTACGCAAGCTTGATTAATTGCAAAACGCGTTGTGAAACTATCACTGCCATCGATGACACAATCTGCCTCATGAATATAATTTAAAACATCATCCGTTAAAATTAATTCAATATCCGGATTAAGCCGTTTGATTGTTTGCGCCGCAGAAATTGTTTTTTCTTGATTGATCGATTCTGTGGTGTGAATAATTTGTCTTTGTAAATTTGAAAGCTCAACTTTATCTCTATCAGCCAGAATTAAACGCCCTACACCGCTGGCCGCTAAATATAATGCAGCAGGTGATCCCAGGCCGCCTAAGCCGAGAATAAGTACCGTGCTTTTTAATAATTTTTCTTGCCCTTGAATATCAACTTCTGGCAAAAAAATATGACGGCTATAACGTAATAGCTGTTGATCATTCATCTTGTTTAAACCACAGTTCGCGTTGTAATTTTGCTTGCGCATAAAACATCGCTTGACCTTCGATACATTGACAGCCGTGCTTTAAGCCATCTTGAATAAGTTGCGTAGACGTTGCTTGATAATTGGCATCCATGATAATTTTATCTTTAATAAAATTTATATCTTGAGGATTATAATGTTTAGCAGGAATAGTATTAATCAAAATATCGTACGTAGCCTGTTTGGCTTGTTTTAGCGGCAAAATATCAACCGAATATTGCGTGCGATTATAAACTAAAACCTGAGCGCCTGTTTTTTTCAAGCTATAAATAATGCTATTTGCTGCACCGCCTGCGCCTAATACAACAACTTTTTTATTGTTAAGATCTTGCGGCAATATTTTCACTACGGCTTCGCCATCTGTATTGGCTGCTAAAAAACCATTTTGGGTTTTGATTAAAGTATTCGCCGCGCCTATTGCTTTTACTGCATCAGTTGTTTTACTACAAAAAGCTAACACAGCTTGTTTATGCGGCATAGTTACGCTTAAACCTTCCACAAATAAATTATTCATGAATTTTTCTAGCTCTTCAGGCTTCACATGAAATTTTACATAAACTGCATTTTGATGGTGTTTTACAAATTCCGCATTATGATAAATATGACCTATGCTTTGTATGACGGGGTCGCCTATTAATCCATATACTTTGGTTTGATCATTTAATGTTGGATAATGATAAATATTAACGAGTTCATCCAAGGTTAATAACCCCGGTGCAATATTTTGCGTATCTACACTTGCATAGGTAAAATAATTTCCAAATACTTTACCCAATATACGGCTGGTAACGCCAACTTCACCCATCGCATGGGTAATCAAATGATGCTGTGAATTTTGTTTTAAAAATTCTATAACCTGTAAAGTATCTAAAATCGACTCGGCTGTTGTTATAATTTTATAAACATCAAAAACCGGGTTAATCATAGTATTTAATATTTTTTGTAAATCATCGGGCGTATTTACAAAATTATGATAAGAGCAAATCAGTTTTGTTTTTGAAGATAAGCTTTTTAGTTTTTGACAAAACGCTAAAGCAACATCATGTTCTATATCTAAATAATCTGGATTTAAGGTGATTAATTTTTCAATTATAGCTAAACGCTGTGCTTCATTACCTTGATAAACGCCGCCCTGCTCTGGTTTACGCAAAGTAAATAATACTGGTTTTTTTGCAAATACTTGCAACAGTTTAATTTTATCAAAATTTATTTCAGATAAATAATCAAGCCGAAATTCTAAAACATCTGCATGATGCGCTTGCTGAATCAAGACTTGTGCTGATTCAATTGAATGAATGGGAATGATAGCGGTTAACATATATCACTACAATTAAGGTTTAAAAAAATGTGTTTTCAAATTCGCGATCACAGAATAATGCTTTTTATTTCCAGTTACTAATTCTAAATCATTTTCCATAGCTGTTGCCGCAATAATTGCATCTCCAGAACGCATCCTTGCTGACAATGCATATTCCTCAATGTAAATTGCAGCCCTGTGACCAATATTTTCAGTAAAAGGCAATACATGAATATTAAATTGTTTAACAAACTCTCGAATATTTTTTTGCTCCGTTTTATTACGAGCGCCCTGTAATAACTCCATAAAAGTTTGAATGGAGATTTTTCGTTCATTAGCATTTTCAAGCAGCTCTGCTGCTTTTTTGTGGCCTCGCTCTATCCAAATGAATATATCCGTATCAAATATCATCGTATCTTGCTCCTCGCAAGTGCTGCATTTCTTCTTCTACAGATAGCTTCTTATCTTTTTGCATACCAAAGAATGGATGATCAACCACTTTTCCAACTGTTTTAATAGGTGTTGGGATAATTTGTCCTTTTTCCTGCCCTCTATACATAATAGTAACCACCTCATTGCGTTCTAAAGCTTTTAAAATATCTTTCATTTGATAACGTAATTCAACAATTGAAGCTTTCATTGGCTACCCCTTTTAATATGTATAGTTGTAGTATACATATTAAAACTGTTGCTATCAATAATCAAACCTTGTGTATTAAAAAGATACCATTATTAAATTAATGGATCAATAAATATTTTTAATTGATAAATTTTTGGATCATTAATGATTTTTTGCAAAAGTCACACGGGGCTGGCCCGCGATATCTAATAAAGTTTTGATGTCATCAAACTGTGCATCACGGCATAAAGCTTGGACAGCATCTTTTTGATCATAACCATGCTCTAGTAAAATATAACCTTTATTCACTAAATAATCACCTGCGTGATGAATAATATCTGAAAGCGCATCTAATCCTGTTTCACCCGATGTTAATGCGCGCCTGGGCTCAAATTTTAATGCTGCTAAATGCGGATCGTGTTCAGCAATATAAGGAGGGTTACTGATAATTAAATCAAATTTTTGGGCTGGAATATTTTTAAACCAATCGCTTAATAGAAATTCAATATTATTCACTTGATGAGCATGCGCATTATTGATTGCGACATCAAGCGCTTCTTGCGAAATATCTGTTGCCAGCATATGAATATTCGGTTTTAACTTTGCAAGTGTAATGGCAACACTGCCGCTACCTATGCCTAATTCTAAAACTTTGCAGGGCTTATTGCCTATGAGTTTCAATGCCTCATCTACTAATAATTCCGTTTCAGGGCGCGGGATTAAAGTATCTTGTGTCACTTTAAAATTTAACGAATAAAATTCTTGTTCGCCCAGGATGTAAGCAATGGGTTCACCCTGCTTACGTCTTTGAATTAAACTTTGAAATAATTTTCTTTCATCATCCGTTAAAAATTTTTCAGGATGTGTATATAAATAAGCTACATTTTTTTTTAATACATGTGCTAATAAGATTTCGCCGCTGCGGGATTCGCCTAACAGCATGTTGGTTTGTTTAAGTAGTTGAGTGATGGTATTAAGCATTATTTTCCGTGTTTTTACAGACCCCAGAGGGCGAAAGATTTTTCGCCCCTACGGATGTTGGAGCTATCCACATATGATGCCTTGCAAACCTTCCGTAGGGGCGAAAAATCTTTCGCCCTCTGGGTTTAGCGAGACTTTGCTTTACTCTATCGCTGCCAATTCATCAGCTTGGTTTTCTTGAATCAATACATCAATCACGGGATCTAAATTACCTTCCATAATATCCAGCAATTTATATAGCGTTAAATTAACCCGATGATCGGTTAGGCGGCCTTGTGGGAAATTGTAAGTGCGGATGCGTTCGGAGCGATCGCCGCTGCCAACTAAAAGACGGCGTGTGGCTGCTTTTGCTTGTTGTTGTTTGTCTTTTTCTGCTTGTTGAATTTTAGCGCTTAAAACACTCATCGCGCGGGCGCGGTTTTTATGTTGGGAGCGCTCATCTTGGCATTCAACAACAATGCCGGTTGGAAGATGGGTAATTCTGATTGCAGAATCCGTAGTGTTAACGTGTTGACCACCTGCGCCACTTGATCGAAACGTATCGACTTTTAAATCTGCAGGATTTATTTCTATCGCGGCAACTTCATCTAATTCAGGTAATATCGCAACAGTACATGCCGATGTATGAATACGACCTTGCGATTCTGTATCAGGGACGCGTTGCACACGATGTGCACCGGATTCAAATTTTAATCGACCATAAGCACCTTGGCCCGTTAATAATAAAATAGCTTCTTTAAAGCCGCCGCGCTCACTGCTATGACTGCTAATGACTTGTGATTTCCAACCTTTTAATTCTGCATAACGGCTATACATACGGAATAAATCACCGGCAAAAATTCCAGCTTCATCACCCCCGGTGCCTGCACGAATTTCAACAAACGCATTGCGTTCATCATCAGGATCTTTAGGTAATAATAATAATTGTAATTGTTGCTCGGCTGCTTCTTGCGCATCTTTGGCTGTAGCTAATTCTTCTTGTGCCATTTCGCGCATATCTTCATCGGGATCTTTTAACAAAAGCAGTGCATTTTCTAAACCTTGCGTGGCCGTTTGATAATCGTTAAAACAACTCACGACCGGCTGAAGGTCTGCATATTCTTTTGAATAATTGCGATATTTTTCCATGTCATTTAAAACATTGGGATCAGAGAGCAAGGTATTTAATTCTTGCGCCCGCGCGGTGATCATTTGTAATTTATCGTAGAGTGAGGATTTCATTAGACGGCTACTTCTTCACGCATTGATGGCTCTGCAGATTCCAAGGTCACTTCGCGCAATTGCACGGTCGGTTGATGCATGAGTTTATTGGTTAAACGATGCGCTAATTGTTCTAGAATAAGTTTTGGATCTTGTTGATTATTTAAAGCGATCATAGCGGCTTTTAATTCCGCATCACGCAAACGCTCACCTTCTTGCCGATAGGAACGAATAATATGCGACGAACTTTGTGTACCTAACCATTGCATAAATAAAGCAACGTGCTGATTAATAATCCGCATCGCTAAATGCGCCGCTTGTTGCCGTGCTTTAATACCAGCTTGCACTTGATCATGCAAAGCATCCACATCGTATAAATGTACATCATTTAACATCGCAACTTCAGGTTCTATATCGCGCGGCATCGCTAAATCAATTAATAATAACGGCCGGTTTTTACGCCATTGTAATGCGCGTTCTACACAACCTTTCCCCAAAACTGGTGTTGCGCTTGAAGTTGCAGAAATCACCACATCATGTTGCGCAAGAATACTGGAAATCATCGGCAACGCAACTGCGCGACCTTGGTATTTTTGTGTAAATGCTTGTGCTTTTGCAAACGTACGATTTGCAAATGTAAATCGTCGCATACCGTGTTCATGTAAATGTTTAACACTCAGCTCTATCGTATCGCCCGCACCAATTAATAATGCGCTGCGCTCCGATAAATCAGTAAAAAATTGTTGGGTTAATTTTGCAGCGGTTGAAGCCACAGAAACTGGATTGACACCAATAGCAGTTTCACTGCGCACTGTTTTTGCGGTGGAAAAAACATTTTGGAATAAACGATTCAATAATTTACCCACCGTGCCCACTTGTTGTGCTTGTGCATAAGCTTGTTTTATTTGTCCTAAAATTTGTGGCTCACCCAAAATCATGGAATCTAAACCACAGGCGGTTTGCATAATATGACGCACTGCATCAGCATCTGAATACAATGTTAAATAAGGTAAATATTGCTCAGGATCAAGTTGATGGAAATCGCATAACCAAGCCGCTAATTTTTGCGGATGCAAAGTATCACAAAAAACTTCGGTACGATGGCAAGTCGAGAGAATAACCGCTTCATTAAAACCGGTTTGTCCGGCTAAATCGCGCAAGGCAATAGGCCATTCTTGCGGCGTTAACGCAAATTGCTCGCGCACATCTATTGGTGCGTTACGGTGACTTATACTGCAGATTACCAGTGCCATTTTTATCAGCCAAATAACTTGTGACCCATACCCATTTCCCTAAACTCGCGGTCATTGTACTCCATGTTGGCTCAAGAATAAATCGCTCCTTACCAATATTAATAGTAACACTTGCAATATAACGATAATAATAATGCGCAATCTCCCCTGGCTACATATCAGCGCGCTGATGGGTGTCTTTTTAGGCGGCCTGATATTAACCTTTTATGGTCCTAACAAGCCTATCATTGCGGAAAATTACGCCATACAAGAAATGGCGCCGCGTGAAGATACTATGGATTATCATTTAATGATGGCTGACTTGGCTTGGCAGCGACAATTATGGTCACAAGCTGCCGTTCATTATGCAGCCTTAGCGCAAAATACCCAGGAAGCCGAATTTGCGTTATTAGCCACGAGCGCAGCACTCGAAGCGCAATTATTACCATTAGCTAGACAAAACGCACAATTATGGGCCACCATCGAGCCAAACAATTCCAAAGCCCAAGCCTTAACCGCAGCATTATATATTGCTGAATATAATGAAGAATCTGCTTTTATTTATTTAAGCCATTTAATGGATTTCACCCCCGATGAAGCGCTTCCCCATTTATTAACCATAGGTACCAGCTTGCATGATATAAAAGAACAAAACATGTTTTTTTCGCTGCTCCAACGTTTATCGAGCATTTATCAGCATCAACCCAGTATTTGGTTTGTATTAGCCAGACAAGCACAAGGTCTTGAATATAATTCCCTTGCCCTACAAGCCACCGAGCAAGCCTTAGCTTTACAACCCAATTGGGTTTCCGCCATCGCTTTAAAAGTTCAACTTCTTTATCAAACCGGTCAAAAAATCAAAGCGCGTGATTATTTAGCCGTTGTCACCAAACGTTTGCCTGAGGAAACTGATTTGCAATTTATTTATACGCAAATTAGCGATGAAATTGCTGTATCCAATTAATTTACGAAATGCTACACTGACAGGATGCGTAATCCTATATTATTCTTATTTCTAACTTTTTTGCTTGTGGGCTGTGCCCAACATAAAGTCGCGCCCAATATGCCGACAGAAAATTTAGAAGATATTACCCATTGGGAAATTAACGGCAAGTTTTCAGTGAAACAACCTGACCAAGTAGTTTCTGCTAATTTACTTTGGCAACAATTCGCCAGTGATCGCTATGAAATTGGATTGCGAGGACCTTTAGGCCAAGGCAATGTGCAATTGTCAGGCTATCCCGATAAAGTGATATTCCAAGATGCGCACGGCGATAAAGAGACTGCTTATAATGCTGAATTATTGCTTTATCATCATACCGGCTGGTCTATGCCGATAGAAAGTTTATATTATTGGGTACGTGGTTTGCCGGATCCTCATTATCAATACCAAGTAGTTCGTGATGAACACGGCAACTTATTACATTTAAAACAACATGGCTGGATAGTGGACTATGACAGTTACCAGCAAACCGATGATTATACCGTTCCGCGCAGAATGACTTTGAATTATACTGATACGCGCATTACTTTATTGTTAAAAACATGGCAGATCAATCCTACACATTAACCCTTCCATCGCCTGCCAAAATTAATTTGTTTTTACATATTATTGGTAAACGGCTAGATGGTTATCATGATTTACAAACCGTTTTTCAATTTTTAAGTTTAAAAGACACTTTGAGTTTTAAACTTGAACCTGAAGAAATTATTTTAGAATCACAATTACCCGATGTTAAGCCAGAAGATAATTTAATCTTTAAGGCCGCACAATTATTAAAACAAACTACGGGTTGCACTCAAGGTGCGCGTATTTATTTAGAAAAAAATATTCCTATGGGCGGCGGTTTTGGTGGTGGCAGTTCCAATGCTGCAACGACTTTAATCGCGCTCAACCGTTTATGGGAATTAAATTTAAGCACTGAAGCATTATTGCCTTTAGCAAGGCAATTGGGCGCAGATGTCAGTATTTTTATTTACGGCCATGCGGCTTTTGCAGAAGGTACCGGTGATAAATTTATACCCGTTAATCCCCCTGAGCCTTGGTATGTGATTTTAATGCCGCCTGTTCATGTCAGTACTGTTGCTATGTTTAAACATCCGCAATTAAGCCGTAATACTGCGCCCATTACTGTGGATGAATATTTAAACGGTTATCCTTGTCATAATGATTTTAGCCCCCTAGTTTGCCAAGAATATCCTGTAGTTAGAGAAACTTTGGACTGGCTAAAGCAATTTGGTCCTGCTTGTTTAACCGGTAGCGGCGCGGGTTTATTTCTTCCTTGTCAAAATAAAGCCCAAGCTCAAGATATTATTGGACAAATTCCTGCCGGAATGATAGGATGCGCAGCACAAGGGCAAAACCAATCCCCGCTTATTTATTGAACATTGGGGTGTCGCCAAGCGGTAAGGCACTGGATTTTGATTCCAGCATACCCAGGTTCGAATCCTGGCACCCCAGCCATATTATTGTGAACAAAGATAGACATATGATTGATAATCTAATGATTTTCAGTGGCAATGCCACTCCTGTATTGGCCCAAGCTGTGGCTGATCATCTAAATATACCTCTTGGGAAAGCGCTGGTAAGCCGTTTTAGCGACGGTGAAATCCGCTTGGAAATATTAGAAAATGTGCGTGGTAAAGATGTATTTGTTGTGCAATCTACTTGCGCACCCAGCAATGATAATTTAATGGAATTATTGGTCATGGCGGATGCCCTGCGCCGTGCTTCTGCAAAAAAAATTACGGCTGTAATTCCCTATTTTGGCTATGCAAGACAAGACCGACGTGTACGTTCTGCGCGCGTTCCTATTACCGCTAAAGTCATAGCGGATATGTTAGCTGCTGTTGGTTTTACACGTATAGTGACCGTTGATTTACACGCCGATCAAATTCAAGGGTTTTTTGATATGCCCGTGGATAACGTTTACGCCACCAAAGTTTTATTAGCCGATATCCAAGCCCAGTACGATCACGATTTAACCATCGTATCACCTGATGTGGGCGGAGTCGTTCGTGCTCGTGCTTTTGCAAAACGTTTAAATGATGCGGAATTAGCGATTATCGATAAACGTCGCCCAAGACCTAATGAATCACAAGTTATGAATATTATTGGTGAAGTCAAAGGTCGCACTTGTATTATTATTGACGATATCGTCGATACAGCCGGCACTTTATGTTTAGCCGCAAAAGCTTTAAAAGAAAGTGGCGCGAAAAAAGTTGCGGGTTATATTACGCACCCTGTGCTTTCGGGCGATGCACTTAAAAATATCAGTGCATCAGAATTAGATGAAGTAGTCGTCACCGATACCATTCCATTATCAGAAGCCGCACAAAAATGCAGCCGCATTCGTCAATTAAGTTTAAGTTGGACTTTATCTGAAGCGATTCATCGCATCAGTGAACAAGAATCTTTGAGTTGTATGTTTCCGGAATAATTAACGATCGGGTCGCACGATCGTTAATTGTTAAAGTTAGTTAATCATTAATGAGGTTTTATTATGTCATCTAAACATTCTTTTGAACTGCACGCAGTTTCACGCACTGATATAGGGAAAGGAGCGAGCCGCCGCCTACGTCACGCTGGAAAACTGCCTGCGATTATTTATGGTGCAGGCGCAACGCCACAATCTGTAACCTTTGAACACAAAGACGTGCGCAAAGCGACAGAAAATGAAGCATTTTTCTCACACATTTTGTCAATTCACTTGGATGGTAAAATTCACAATGCAGTCATCAAAGACATGCAACGTCATCCTTATAAACCTATTATTATGCACATGGATTTACTCCGCATTAATATGAATGAAGTGATGACCATGAGTGTACCTTTACATTTTATCGGTGAAGAAAATTCACCTGGGATTAAAGAAGGTGGTACAGCTTCTCATCTATTAAATTCTGTAGAAATTTCCTGCTTACCTTCAAAATTACCTGAATACATCGCTGTTGATATTTCAGGTTTAGCATTAAACCAAATGGTACATTTAACGGATCTCGTTTTACCTGAAGGTGTAACGTTAACAGAACTTGAAGGCGATGAGCAAAACGACATGCCGGTTGTTCATATCACTATCGCAAAAGTGAAAGAAGAACCTGAACCTGGTTCTGAAGAAGAAGCAGCTTCTGAAGGCGAAGCAGATAACGAAGAGAAATAATGCAAGCGGCTCGTCCCATTGCATTAATTATCGGCCTTGCGAATCCCGGGGATCGTTATAAAGATACCCGTCATAATGCCGGCAGCTGGTTTATTGAATCTTTGCTGTCGGCAAATAATGAAAGTTTAAAAACAGAAACTAAATTTTTCGCTCAACATGGGCAAATGAATATTGACTCACAAGTCTTACGTTTAGCCATCCCGACTACCTATATCAATGAAAGCGGAAAAGCCGCGCAAGCGCTCATGCAATTTTATAAAATCACACCTGAGCAAACATTAATTGCTTACGATGATTTAGATTTACCTGCAGGTGCTATTCGTTTAAAACAAGGTGGCGGCACGGGTGGACATAATGGTTTACGATCGCTAGTTCATTATTTAGGCACACAACATTTTAATCGTTTGCGCATAGGCATAGGTCATCCGGGCGTGGGCAAAGATGTTGTCAATTATGTTTTAGGCACACCCTCTGTTGATGATAAAATCAGCATCATGACTGCGATCGATAAATCCATTAAGGTATTACCTTTATTAATACAAGGTAATTTTGAAAAAGCAATGACTCAATTACACACGGAACTCTAACATGGGATTTAAATGCGGCATCGTAGGTTTACCAAATGTGGGTAAATCCACCTTATTTAATGCACTCACCTGCGCAGGCATAGAAGCCTCTAATTATCCGTTTTGTACCATTGATCCTAATGTCGGTATTGTGAACGTACCGGATTTACGCTTAAAACAATTAGCAGACATTGTAAAACCCGAACGTACTGTGCCAACCACCATGACCTTTGTAGATATCGCAGGTTTAGTTGCAGGCGCTGCGCAAGGTGAAGGTTTAGGCAATAAATTCTTAGCGCATATTCGTGAAACCGATGCCATTGCGCACGTAGTGCGTTGTTTCCAAGATGATAATGTCACGCACGTATCAGGTGATGTAAACCCTAAACGTGATATTAACACCATCGATGCGGAACTTATTTTAGCCGATTTAGAAAGTATCGAAAAACGTTTACAACGCGTACAAAAACAAAGTAAAAGCGATAAAGGCGCGGCCGCAGAATTAACTGTTTTAGAAAATCTGCAAACACATTTAAGCGATGGGAAACCTGCGCGCAGTTTAAAATTAAATCCAGAAGAAAAATTATTAATTGATCATTTGCATTTAATCACATTAAAACCCTTATTATATATTGCTAATATTGCAGAAGGCGGTTTAGAAAATAATCCGCTCTTAGAACAAGTTAAACAAATTGCTGCGCAAGAAAACGCGATAGTCGTTCCCATGTGCGCAGCGATAGAATCTGAAATTGCGCAATTAGATGAAGACGATAAAGCTTTATTTTTAGAAGAATTAGGCCAAAGCGAATCCGGCTTAGATCGCGTGATTCAAAGTGGTTATGCCCTGTTAGGATTGCAAACGTATTTTACCGCCGGCGTTAAAGAAGTGCGTGCATGGACCATTCCTGTAGGCGCAACAGCGCCACAAGCGGCGGGCGCCATTCATACGGATTTTGAAAAGGGTTTTATTCGTGCGGAAGTGATTGCCTTTGATGATTTCATTCAATACAAAGGCGAAGCCGGTACCAAAGAAGCGGGCAAATGGCGCTTAGAAGGTAAAGAATACATCATGAAAGATGGCGATGTTGTGCATTTTAGGTTTAATGTTTAATCAAACTGGGTAACCTTTTTGTTTTAAACCTGAAATAAAAATTTTTTACGATAGACAGCCAATTCTTTTAAATCAAGTTCTGCAACAATAACACCTATTTCATTGTGTAATTGTGCTAATACTTCACCTTTGGGCGAAACAATCACACTGTGTCCAAATGTCTTGCGTCCCATACCATGCACACCGGTTTGCGCGGGAGCAATCACATAACAAAACTGTTGAATGGCCAGTGCGCGCGTTAATACTTCCCAGTGCATTTCACCAGTTGTTTTAGTAAATGCTGCGGGGACTACTAAAATTTCTGCGCCCTTTTCAACTAACGATCGATACAGATCTGGAAAACGTAGGTCATAACAAACACTCAAACCTACTCTGCCTATGGGCGTTTGCACTACGATGGCATCAGTTCCTGGCATAATGGAATCTGATTCTCGGTAAACTTCGCTTTCACTTAAAGCCACATCGAATAAATTTATTTTATTATACTGCGCAATGCGTTCGCCTTTATCATTAAATACTAAACACGCTGCGTAAGGCCGCACGGAGTCAGTGCTTTTAATCGGCATAGTTCCTGCAATAATCCATAAACCTAAACGCTTTGAAATATCTGCTAAAAAACCTTGAATAAGCCCCTGCCCTAAAGTTTCTTGTATTGTTAACCGTATTTTTTTAAACTCTGGACCTTGCCCTAGTAAGGCAAAATTCTCAGGTAAAACTGCTAAGGTTGCGCCTTGTGCTGCTGCTTGGGTTAATAGGTTTTCAGCTTGGGCTAGATTGCTTATAACGTCTATGTTTGAAGTCATTTGCAGTGCGGCGGCTTGCATGGGATAACCTTTAAATATAAAAATTATAGCGTATAAATTTAAAAATCATGCTACCCTAATTAAATATGAAAAATTTTATTAAGGAAAATTTATAATGCGTAAACTGATGTTAAGCTTGTTTGCTTTAGTTCTTGTAATGGGTTGCTCTGAAGAACCGAGTGAGCCTAAAAAAGCAGTTGAGCTGCCACCTGTTAATTTTGTTATGATTAAAGAAGGCAATACCAGTGGTATTAAAGCCGATATGACGAGTATTTATAAATTAGATACGGCTGAGAGTTTTCAGGTTTTTTGGGCGGAACACAGTAAAAATATTCAACCACCTGAAGCTGCGCCGGCTATTGATTTTACAAAAAATATGATTATTGCCATTGTGGATACAGATCAGCCAAGTAGTGGTTATGGGCTTACCGTTGATAAATTACAAGCTGTAGATGATAAATTATATATTTTTGCGATACGTAAACAGCCAGGTGCGGGTTGTGTGAATTTAGGTATGATTTCGCAACCATTTGTGATGGTTGAAGTGCCGCAATCTGATTTAATTCCGGAATTGCGTTTGACCACCGAAACGGTACCTTGTCAGTAATAGCTAAAATCCCGCACTTAGTGAATCATCTTGATCTAAGTGCGCACAATGGAATTCTTTCACCTGCGCCAATACTTTTTTACTTTTCTCGAATTTTGCAATTTGAAATAAAGCATCGCCTTCGTTAACTAAGGGTAAATGATTACGGCCGATAATAATACCTTTTGCGGGTGATAAAACTTCTGTGCTTTTTCCGCTAATTGGATCGGCAATATGGGCTAAAAGTTGTTTTTTTAATACACGATGACCTAAAGCTATCGGTGATAAAAATAAACCGGAGTGTTCTGCGCGCAACCAGGTACTAGAATGAGCAATAAAAGGCTGGCTGCGCGGCGTTGATTGTGTGGTTTTTTTCAGCATTTTCAATTCACGCATGACATTCAAAGTACCTTTCAAACCTGCGCGAATAGCTAATTCATCCAGGCGTAACGCTTCCCCTGCTTCGTAAATTAAAAAGGGAATTTTATTTTTAGCTGCAAGCGCACGTAATGAGTTATCTTGTTCTTTCACATCTAATAAAACCGGTACACCAAATGCTTTGGCTAAACGTAGCGTGGCTTTTTTAGATAAATTAGCTTGCACTTGTGGTAAATAAGTACGGTGCGCACCCCCGGTATGAAAATCAATACCGTGCGTACATTGTTCTAAAATTTCATGAATAAAAATATAACTCATCCGCGCTGCCATGGAACCTTCTTTGGAGCCTGGAAACGATGCGTTTAAATCGCGTCTATCGGGTAAATAGCGGGAGTGATAAATAAAACCAAAGATATTCACAACAGGCACGGCAATTAAAGTGCCTTCTAGGGATTTTAATAAACGCATATTCAGCAAGCGGCGAATAATTTCTACGCCATTAATTTCATCACCATGAACGGCAGCGCACACTAATAAAACGGGACCGGGTTTTTTACCATTAATCACATGCACCGGAATATTCATAGGTGTTTGTGTATAAAGCGAGGAAATAGGTAGATCAATAATGGCCTGTGTGCCGGGTGCTATAGTTGTCTCGCAAATGGTAATGGAATGATCGCTCATTTCCTAATTATAGGCGAAAAATGCTCCCATACTTTTTCAGGTCGCATATTTTTTAAAAAACATGCGGATTCTTTTCCCCATTTACAATCATGTAAATAACAAGGTGCGCATTCATATTCAGCAATTAAGTGCAATTGGTTTTGGCCAGTGGCACCAATTAATGCGGGATCTGTTGGCCCATATAAATGTGCAGCGGGAATATTTAATGCTGCAGTTACATGTCCAAAACCGGTGTCGACACAAACTGCACCTTTCGCTTTACTAATCAGCTGTGCAAATTCGGGAATAGATAATCGAGGTAATACTGTGGCTTTATCTGTATGGCTGGCTAAACGCTCGGCACGTTCTTTTTCTTTGACGCTGCCCCAAGGCAGTGCAATATGATAGCCTGCTTGAGTAGCTATTTGAATCAATTGTTGCCAATAACTTTCAGGCCAGTGTTTGGAATTCCAGGTCGTGCTGTGTACAAATACCAAATAATTATCAGGTAAAGTCACGGGTAATTGTGGTAACTTTTCGAGATCAATTGCAAAATCAGGCGCAGTGTCAGGTAGGCTATACCCTAAGCTTGCGGCAAATAATTTTCTTAATCTTGTAATCGCGTGTTGCTCAGCAATAATCGGATACGCTTTATCATAAGCTAAATAAGCAAATTTTTCGCGCGTACCATTTTTATCTACCCCGCAACGTAATCCTCGCGCAAGGTAAGTAATCACTGCACTTTTTATATTACTTTGTGCATCAATCACAACATCGTATTTTTTCTTACGTAAATTGTGCCATACATCAATCAACTCGCCACTTTTAAGCGTTTGCCATAAATTACGTTTCCAGCGTCTATTTGCGGTAATAATGATTTCATCAACAGCTTTATGCAAATGCGGAATATCGGCAAAAGATTCATCTGCAACCCAATCAAAACGAATGTTAGGAATTTGTTTTGCAGCATCGCTGATAGCGGGCAGCACATGAATTAAATCACCCATAGAGGTGAGTTTAACGATCAGAACTTTCATTTTTTAATTTTTCCAAAATACGTGTGGTCGAATAACCAAAATCAGAAGGCGCAATCACAACTTCGCCACCATAAGCTTTAACAATATCACCACCAACAACACCTTCAACCGTATAATCACCGCCTTTAACCAGTACATCGGGACGAATGAGTTCTATTAAACGCTCGGGTGTATCTTCATCAAATGGTAGAACAAAATCAACGGCAGATAAACTGGCTAATACTTGCAGGCGCGCTTCAAGTTCATGAATCGGTCTGTGAGGGCCTTTTAATCTTTGTACGGATTCATCAGAATTAATAGCCACAATTAAATAATCACCTAATTGTTTCGCACGGTTTAAATAGGTGACATGGCTTGCGTGAATCACATCAAAACAACCATTCGTCATCACAATTTTTTTACCGCGCGCGCGTGCAGCTTTGCATCGCTCCACTACCTCTGCTTCTGAATAAATTGGGAAGCGACCCGCAATCTTAGGTAAAGTTTGTGCTAATTCATCCGGTGTTACAGTCGCTGTGCCTAATTTACTAATGGCAATACTCGCCGCAACATTGGCTAAAGTGATGGCTTCTTCTAAAGGTAAATGAACTGCTACTGCTGCTGCTAACATCGCGACAACAGTATCGCCGGCGCCTGTGACATCAAATACTTCGCGCGCGTGCGCTTTTAATGAAAACGGTGGTTTATCACGTTGCAACAATAACATCCCGTGTTCACCGCGCGTAATTAATAAACTACCTAAAGTATGTTTATCCATTAAGGCTAAACCTTTAGTCACCAGTTCTTGTTCTGTTTTACATGCGCCAACTACGGCTTCAAATTCTTTTTGATTAGGTGTAATTAATGTTGCACCTTCATACACAGTAAAATCATTACGTTTAGGATCAATTAAAACAGGCACTTTAGCTTCTTGTGCGGCTTTAATAAATAATTCGGGATGGAATAATGTACCTTTGCCATAATCCGATAAAATAACAACATCTGCATGTGCTAATTTTTCTTTATAGGTAGGTAATAAAGCTTGCAGTGCATGTTCATCATAAAATTCTTCAAAATCTAAACGCATCAGTTGTTGATGATGACTGACGATTCTTAATTTAGTAATCGTGGGATGTGAATTTAATTTTTCAAAGTGGTAATGAATTTTTTGCTCATTAAGCATATGTTCAAGTTTTTGCGCCGGCTCATCATTACCTACTATCCCTAATAAAGTAACTTCCGCACCTAAAGCAGCTAAGTTTGCAGCTACGTTAGCCGCGCCGCCTAAACTATGGTGAACTTTGCCATGATGCATGGCAACTACAGGTACCGGTGCTTCAGGGGAAATGCGATTAGCAGCGCCATACCAATAGCGATCCAGCATAATATCGCCGATCACTAGGACTTTTGCAGCTTTAAAAGAAGGAATGCCTGTGAGCATAAAAGTACTCCAAATAAATAGTGGCCTATTATACCACAATTAAGTTATCTAACCTTTTCCTTTGGTTTTGGAATGGTTAGGTCTTGCATTAGTTTCAATGAATTCAATAATACTGCTTGCTATGTCTTTTCCAGTGGTGGCCTCTATACCTTCTAAGCCAGGAGAAGAATTCACCTCTAAAACCATAGGACCATCATGGGAACGTAAAATATCGACCCCAGCCACATTTAAGCCCAAAATACGCGTCGCTCTTACAGCTGTTTTACGCTCTTGCGGGGTAATTTTGATTTTTTCAGCCGTGCCACCACGGTGCAAATTCGAGCGAAATTCGCCATCTGGCGCCTGACGTTTCATAGCGGCAATGACTTTATCACCCACAACAAAACAGCGAATATCACTGCCGCCCGCTTCTGGAATAAATTGTTGCACTAAAATATTGGCTTTAAGCCCGGTAAAGGCATCAATCACACTTTCAGCCGCTTGCTGAGTTTCGGCCAGAACAACACCCCGACCTTGTGAGCCTTCTAGGAGTTTAACCACTAAAGGTGCGCCCTGAACCAGTTTAATTAAATCGGTAATATCATCCGTCGCATTAGCAAAACCTGTCGTTGGCAAACCAATGTCATGCCGTGATAATAATTGTAAAGCGCGCAATTTATCGCGCGAACGGCTGATCGCCACCGATTCATTCAAAGAATAAACGCCCATCATTTCAAATTGTCGCACAACTGCTGTGCCATAAAATGTAATCGATGCACCAATACGCGGAATAATCGCATCAAAACCTTCCAGTTTTGCACCTTGGTAATGCACGGACGGATGTTTAGCATTGATATTCATATAACAACGCAAAGTATTAATCACATGTGCTTCATGTCCACGTGCAATGGCTGCATCATATAAACGTTGCGTAGAATACGCATTCGGTTCTCTGGAAAGTATTCCTATTTTCATGATGCAAAAGCCTCCTGTACAAACAAAACACGTGCAGCGGCATCTTCTTTGTGTGTTAAAACACGCTGCTTAATTAAATCTAAACGTGGTGCAAGACCAGTACGATTGGCAATTTGAATGGCTAATCCGGGACGTGCGTTTAACTCTAACATGAGCGGGCCTTTATTGCCATCGAGTACTAAATCTACGCCGATATAACCTAAACCTGTGAGTTCATAACAACCTGCGCTGATCGATAATAAACGCTCCCAGCCGGGAATATCTAAACCAGAAACAGGATATCCCGTATCGGTATGATGTTCAACCACATGATTTTGCCAAACACCCGAATGTGTTCTGCCGGTACTGATATTAATACCTACGCCCACGGCGCCTTGATGTAAATTGGCTTTTCCTGAAGACATACGTGTGGGTAGGCGCACCATACTCATCACCGGATAACCTTGAAAAACAATGACGCGAATATCCGGCACGCCTTGATAACTGATTTCACGAAACAGTGGATCAAATTCCACGCGGTATTCTATCATCGCTTTATCAGGATGTCCGCCTAAACTGTACATGCCGCTTAGAATATTCGATACATGATGTTTTAATTCATCAGGATGCATTAATACCCCATCGGAACGTTTATAACTTTCACCTCTGCGACCCATGATCACAATAATGCCATCGCCGCCACTACCTTGCGCAGGTTTAATCACAAAGCTACTGTAAGGCGCTAAAATTTGTTCCAGTTTTACAACCTGGTGTTCCATTTCAATCACGGCATATAATTCAGGTACCGCAATATTGGCTTTAATCGCTAAGCTTTTTGTGTGTAATTTATTGTCAACTAAGGGATAAAATTTACGAGGATTATATTGCGCAATAAATTCCGCATTGCGTCCATTCATCCCTAAAATACCCATTTCTTTCATCTTTCGATAAGTTGTAATGGGACTCATAAGGGTCGAGAAAAAATTAATATTCATTTTTTTTAATCAGTTCTCTAAAGCGTACCAATTCAGATAAACGATAACCTTGGTAACAACCCAGTAACAACATCGCAGCGATGACAATTAATAATAATTCAGGGAATACAAAAAATAAATGTTCCATGTAAACATTACTCATCACCACAAACGCAATTGCCGCAGCAAATAAACTGCCTATGCCTTGTAATATCGCTTCCCACGCATTGCGTTCTTCCCATACAATAGACATTCTTTCTATGGTCATGGTTAAAATAACCATAGGGAATAATGCCACAGATAAACCGGTTTCAAATCCTAATTGATTACTAAAGACACTCAGTGTCATCATTAAAATCACCACGGTACTTAAAACAGCGCTTAAGCGTGGAATCAAAAGTAGTTTTAATTTCTCAAGGTAAAAGCGCACGCATAAACCCAACGAGACTATCAAGGTAAATAAAATAATCCCATCCACTAATTCTGTTTTTCTAAAGGCAAGCGCAATCAATACGGGCATAAACGTACCAAAAGTATGAATACCAATAAAGGAGCGCAATAATAAAATAATCAAAGCGCCGATAGGGATCATAATTAATACTTGATACACTTCTTGCGTATGCAAAGGTAAATTGAATAAAGAAAATTTCATTAATAGCGAATGATTTTGCAAAGCTTCTTCTTTGGCTACATTTAATGCATTAAATTCGCGCTTAATAAATGAAAAAATATACTGAGGATTACGCCCGCCTTCAAGACTGAGAATAGGTTTACTACCGCCATATTGCCAAATTAAAAAATGATTCGGCAAACCCACGCGCGCATTCATAGGATCAATGTAACGCCAACCATGTTCAGCATCCCAAATACCTAAATAAATCTGCACCGGCACTTCTTGTTCACTGTGTTGGGTTTGCGTTAATTCAAAACCATAAACAATACGATTGACAATATTAGGCCCCTCTTCTGCATTAGGCCCTTTGAGCAAACGTGTCGCTGTTAATGCGATATTTTCAGCAGAATAATCACGATCTAATAAAATACTGGAATTAC
Source organism: Legionellales bacterium (assembly GCA_041660525.1). Classification (GTDB taxonomy): domain Bacteria; phylum Pseudomonadota; class Gammaproteobacteria; order JABCZS01; family JABCZS01; genus JABCZS01. The sequence goes on from JBAZWD010000004.1 coordinate 45,549, forward strand.
CTTCTTGCGTATCATTTAAACTTTTAATAACATTCGTCGCAAACGTTAAACTATCCACAGATTGTTCGCGCGCGTTATTAATAATGGTTTGCTGCGCAATGCGTTGTGCATCGCGATAAACAAAACGCTCACTCGTGCCACGATTGGATAAAGGCGGGCCTTGATAAGCTTCATCAAAATAAAACTGCGCGCGGTAGTATAAGGTTTGTTTTTTGTTCGGTGCGTGGCGAATCGTCCAAACAGATAAACGATTATCACGCTCAGGATCAATAGTGACACCAAAATCACGTGACACAAAACTTTCATCAAGTCGATGAAAATAAGGTTGATCCGGTGGAATAAAAAATTCCGCTTTCGCAGAACGTCCGATAGTTGCGTCAAAATTGACTTGCGCTTCAACTGTCCAGACACTGCTTTGCCCAGAAGGTGATAAAGGTAATTTCAGAATTTCGACTTTATAAAAAAATAACCAAAGCCCGACCAGGACCAAAATCCCAACCAGCATAAATAAATGACGTTTAGTACTCAAGATATTGGGTTCTCAGTAGGTTTAACTTCACACATGGGTTTGTGCGTATGGCTCTCAGAAGAGTCAATCAGAATATCAAATTGCGCCAGCGCCGTACGCCCGAGTAACATTTGGTAATTAAAATAAGAACGATCATTCAGGTTAACTTCAATAAGTCTAGCTTCATCGCCCAAACACAAATCCATTTCAATAACAGGCCGACGTTCAAAAAGATCCGCATCTGATTTCATTTCAGAGCTACGTTTTTTAATGCGAGCCATACGTTTTAAAGGGTACTCAAAACGCTCACCCTGAGGAAGCAGCGCACCATTAATCGTAAAGCTCACCCATTCCTGCCCATCTTTCTCAAAAAGCTTAATATCATGCGCACCCAGCGACGCCGTCAGCGCCCCAGTATCCATTTTAATTTCCAACTCCAAGTTTTGGTCTACTAACTTCCCTTTTTCTACCCAACCCATAATATTTGCGGCATGCGCAAAGCTTAAACTGGTCCATAGAACCAACAACGCGGTTAAATAAAAATGTATCTTTCTCATAGGGTTAATGTATCCAAAACGGTAGGTCGATTAATGCGACCATTATATCAGTAACGGGGGGTATGGCAACATCTAGGGCGAAAGATTTTTCGCCCCTACGGATGGTTTGTGTTCACCATATGTGGATACCCAAAAATATTTGGACATTCAAACATCCCAAAAGATTTACAAAACATCATATCGGGAAAATACCAACATCCGTAGGGGCGAAAAATCTTTCGCCCACGATGCATGCATCACCCATATATTAAAAATATAATCTTTAGAAATATTGACAATAGCACCAAAAAATTCATTATTCTCTTCACTATATTCAATTTGTGCAATATATCCTTGGTATTTCATAATGCTCATGGTTTCACCCCGTTATCCTTGTTTACTAAATTTGCAACTATCCTTCATTCAATGCTTCGATCGCTTCTTTAGGACGATTTTTAATAATTGTTAATAATGATAACGCCGGCCCACTAGGTGCACGTCTTTTTTGTTCCCAATTACGCAAAGTGGGAAGGCTGATATGAATTAACTGTGCAAATTCCATTTGACTTAAACCGATCTCACTACGAATTTGACTGACATCCAAAAACTGCCGCGCTGGCGCCGCCCGCCCTTTTCTAATTGCGCCTGCTTGACGTATGCTCGTTAATAATTGATCAAAATCTTTTTTATTCATTAGGTTAATTCCTCTTTGACACAAAGTATTAATGCTTTTTTTTGCTGTTGCGTTAAATCTACTTGTTTATTTTTCGGGTAAGCAAACAACATAAAAATTTGATGATGCTCGCTAACCCAATAGTAAATAATTCTTGCACCACCACGTTTACCCTTATTTTGCGCCGCCCAGCGTATTTTTCTCAACCCACCTGTTTCAGGGATAAGCTCTCCTGCATATGGCCGCTTAAAAAGCACTTGCTGCAATGATGCGTAATCATCATCGTCCATGAGATCAATAATTTGTTGCGTAAATAGAGGAGTTTCAAAAATTACCATTTTAACTATACGCCATTGGCGTACCTGTGTCAATAAGAAGAAATATCATAACATGATGAATCTTAATTGTTCAATATGATTTTTTTTTAGATCAAAAATGTTTCATTTATAATTTATAGTTGATTCTATACTTAAATAAAGCAAGTTAACCAAAAAAACAAAAGCTGATAAAGAGAATAATATGACGAACGAGGTGTTTGTTGTGTTATGGAGATTTAGAATCGACATTTACTCACAAGTTGATTAACTTCCCCTAAACATTGGTAAACTGAGCCGAATTCTCTCTGTAGTTATTTGAGGAGTATCTAATATGCCGGTTGATGCAGCCATACTTGAAAAGCTTCGAAAGAATGATCCGAGCTTAACATATCTACATCTTCATGGATTAATCGATGATGATGTTTTCACACTCTGCGCAGCATTAGAAACAAATACTAATCTCACAACACTGCATATTGAAGGCTACCGCGTACGTAATGTCGATAAGCTGCACTTGCTACCTCTGTTGGAACGCCACACTCGGGGGCAGGACAAATATTTTTTCAACCGAAGTCATATCGGTGATGAAGGCGCAAAAGCACTTGCTCGGATTAATAGCCTGGAACGACTCTTCCTTACCAATAATCAAATTGGCGATGATGGTGCAAAAGCACTTGCGCGACATCCTCATCTAACATTCCTTAGTATTGGCCAAAATACAATTCAGGACTTGGATGATGTTAGTTCACTTGTGCAAGTTGGCGATGATGGTGCAACAGCACTTGCGCGGAATACTAATCTGATATATCTTAGCCTCCGAAATAGTAAAATCAGTGCTGTAGTTGATGAAGAATTTGCAAGGAATACCAACCTAATATTTCTTGATATTGCCCCTGTTCTTAATATTACTCCTAAAAAAAACCAGTCAGACAACTGGAAGTTAGCCAGAGAACGCATCGAACAAAATCAACAGCTCTCCAAACAACTTCTGTCTGCTTGCCAAGCACAAAATCTAACTGTAGCTCGAGGGTTATTGCGGCAAGGAGTTCGACCATATGGAGCACATTGCAAGGTCATTTACATGAACTTCAAAAGAGATCAATTACCACATGAAGACACTGTCTTCCACTTAGCAGTACGGCAACGTAATATGCCCTTATTAAATTTACTCCTCTCATATAATGTGGGCAGTGCATGTCTTGAAAGGAATGCCGATAAACTTACATACATCGAGCTCGCTGAATCGCTAAACTTTTCTATCACACCAACAAGTCGTTTTTTTTCTTACATGACAAACATTTTTAATTTTGATACGCAAAGCCACGCACCAGCCTCTAATACGAATCAACTTCCCGTTGCAATCTCTAATACATCAAATTCGAATTCATCCACCCAAATTGTATCAACTAATATTCCAACAATATCAGCCGCAGCAACAGCACAGTTAACTGCTGCAGGAATGGATATTCCAGACACTCTTACAGTCATATCTACTTTACAAACAAAACATACAGTTTTACTAAAAGCTTTATCCGACTGGGAATCCCGCGCACAACAAGATGCAACTGAAAAATCCGAACTCGAAGAAATTTCCAAAGAACTGGAAGTAAAAGCATATTACCAAATGCTAAAAGCAATCTTGGCACAAAGTTTTCTAGCAGCAACCGTCATTGCTTCTGGAAAAATTGACGGCAATACTGGAGTCGGCATTAAAGCGATTAATGGTTTAAGCACTTTATCCGCAGCAGCATCTTCAGCCTCCGCCGCTGTATTTCCTTTAGCTGCGCCTATTTTAGGTTTTTTTAAAGTTGTATCCAACGCATTAAATTCAACGCTAACTTACCGTGAAATGCAAAAGCATGTGAAATGGGTTGATCTTGAAGACATTCCACAATTCGCAGAAACATTAGCACGTGGCTCAGCACGGGCACAAAAACGTTCTATTCCTTTGGGAATAAGCCGCGCTGATGAAACTACTTGGACAAAAATAAAAAATGAATGTGGTTTGTTTATTGAGCAATTAAAATCCGGCGTTACTTTTAGCTCTGGTGAAAAACGTGCACTTTTAGATGCGCAATTATTGTTTGAATATATTTTAACTCATGAAAGACCGTTGGATATAGCGTTAAGCGGACGCATCAATATTTTATTGCAACATTTGGTGGGCCCGCAAGCTACGCTAACATCTTCTGTATCTTCAAGTAATAATAATTCTCCCATTGTTGCAGTTACTCAAAATAATTCATTTGATATAACGCATCTTCTTAAAGCAGAAGTTGCTGCGTTAAAAGAAAAACATGAATTAGATCAACAAGAACAAGCGCGACGCTTGCAAGAATTGCATGACAAAATACGAATATTGCAAGAGCAGCAAACACCTAAAGTTGAATCTAATCATGTGGATGTTGGCAATGGACAGATGCAATTGACACTACAAACTCAAAGTTCCGCACATGCTTTAAGTAGTGCTTCTCGTGCAACTCTAACCGATGTTTATAAGCGTCTAGATGAACATGACAAAGCTGTTGCTGAACTTGGGCAACAAGTTGCAATGACACAAGAAGAATTAACGGCATTAGGAAAATCAACATCAGGAAAGACAGCAACAAATAGCGATGATGAAGATGATAATGAGGCCGGGATAGGAAATTGTTTTACAATGTAGATCTCAGGGCGAAAATTTTTTCGCCCTGAGTATGATTTGAAAATCCATAAATGCGGGAGCAAATATTAATTTGCTCCCAGGTTATCTTGCTTTAAATGGTTTAAAATCCTTCCAAGCACGCGAAATATCGCCCAGAAAACTTTTTTTCGTATGTGAAGTAACAACAACGGTATTTGCTGCATCTGTTCCAGGGGCAACAGCACCTGGATTATTATTAACAAAATGTTGTTTTAAAAGTGGAAAAGGATCCTTTTTGGTTTCAGCTTTTTCTCGAGGTTTTTTTGGGCTGTCGATTACATCAATATTACGGTTTGTTTCAAAAGATTTCTCTACATATCCCCTACAGTTGGTCTGTGCTTCAAAGGAAAGCCTACTGCTTGCTTCCATGCCTTCTTTATAAACCTTTGATAATACCTTACCCACCGCCAATCCCTCTGGTGTTGGCATCCATATTTTCTCACCTGGTTTTGTTGTTGTGTCCCAATTGCCCATGATGATGGGTTTTTTATCTGAAACATCACCTGTTGCAGGGTTAACCTTTGCGCGATATATAGTGAAATATGCTGAATCAGGATGCTTATCTAGTTCAACAATATATTGGGTTACCGTCCCGTCCTTATTATCTATCGGTTCTTCTAGATCCTTATATTCTTTACTTGGATCATTTTTAAGACCATTTAATTGGCTGGACAATCGACCGTCACCTAAATCACCACCAACATCTGCTCTTTGTTGTTGTTGTGCAGTCATTGCAGCTGGAAAATTTCCTTTGCCATAACGTTCTGAACCCGCCATATCACGAATAAAGAGATCACCCCATTTTAATCGAGCTTGTGCCAACGTTAGCTGTTGCCCCTCCAGGCCTATCAAAAATTCTTTACTGACTAAAAAGCCAGCAGGATTGTTCGCTGCATTAGCAAAATCAACATAAGCTGCTACATAAGGCCTATCTTCTGGCGTTCTTTGAGCTTGAGGAAGAGCAAGTGATCCTGCGATATTAGTATTTGCTACTGCTACCTCAAGAGCTGCAGTCCTCGCAACTTGGTTTGAAACGTCCGGCGCAGTCACAAAACGACGCGCTCTTTCTTGTTCCCAAGCATTATGTGCGGGACTGCGCTCGTAAACAGCATTCCAAATTTTAGTTTTTATGCGATTTTCATGTTTCCCAGCTGCAGCAGTAAGCTCTCCTTCGCGTTGTATACGAATATTTCTTGCATTAAAAACAGCAGCATTATCAGCATGCTGCGCTTGGGCGGCTGTGAGAGGTACAGTTTTACTAAAAGGTTTCGCTTCATGTGCTAGCAATGCTTGCTGCCCAACTGGTCTGCGTTCGGCTGTATATGCGGCTGTAGCTGCGGCTATATCTATGGCTAAATTCTCATCTTTAATAGCAATCGCTAAATTTTTTAAAGGAGTGATTAATTCTAATGTAGCCTGTTTTTTTGCTACATCTTCTGGTTTTTCACTTTTAACAGCCTCATCACGAGCTTTTATATAGTTAGTTTCAAGTTGTTTTAAAACATCAATAACTGTATCAAAATCACGTGTTCCAGCAAGAGCATCTGGTATCTCGCCAGTATGTCTTAACATCAGGGCATAAGCATCGGAAGGTAACAATTTTAAGAACTCATCAAATGCTTTTGTTCTGTTATTCCAAATTTGTTGACGTAAGGTTGTGTCTTTACATGTGGCTAAATTAAATTTATTTGCTGCCGCACCGCAACCCGCAATACCACCAGCAGTCCCAGCAGCATTAGCTACTACAGCTATGCCATCAAGCTGGTTAATCTGTTCATTACGAAGATCTGGAGTTGTAGAAATCTCATCAAATTTTGCTGCAATGGCTTTCTTGAGTTTTATTTCCGCAGGTGTATTTACAGTAGAATCAGGATCACGTAATTGTTTTAAAGTTACATTGATCGTATGAATTTCGGTAGGTCTGGATTCATCCCCAGTAATATTACATGCACCAAATGTTGTCTCGAAAGGTGGAACGGCTTTTACTATATCAGCCATATCTTCAAGTTTACTTTGACCACCTAAACCAGTTGGTTTATCTTGTGCAAGTTTTTCCATCTTTTTCATGCATGCAAAACGTTGCGCAAATAAGTCTGGATGATCGGTATTTAATTGTAAGGCCTCTTCAATAGCTGCTCTCCTTGAGCCTGCCTTAGCAGGAGGTATATCGAGCCGAGGCCCCAATCCACCAGAAGAAGCTGCCTTAGCAGTATAATCAGCACCCTCTTCTTTTTCTAACTTTAGTTTTTCTGCTTCTAAAAGTTTTACTAGATCAGCAGGAGTTTTGATTGGCGCAACTGTCTTATCGCTACCAGTTAAGAATGCGAAATTATTAAGCGCCACAAGAATGTCTGCTTGTTCCTTTTTACTTAAGGTCATTTGCAGAGGATCTAAATTGGTTATTTTATCTACCGCTTCCTCTATAAATGTATTTGCAAAATACTCTAAAAAGCCTTTTTCATCACCAGGAAAACCACAATCTCTTAATTGGTCAGAAGTAGGTCTCGGTAATGAAGCAATACCTAAACCATTAGGCCCAAAAGAACGCACAAACATAGATGACATGAGACCCGCACACTCAGCTTTGTGCGCATCATCAGGGCGGCCTGAATCATCTTTTAGAAGAGGAGCACCACCAAATGTTTGTATAAGTCTTTCTTCCAGCGATATTCTGCTTGGATCACGATTAACCATACTGTGAGCTGCGCTGCTGACGCCTCTCAGGACTTTTAAATTAAATTCTGCCTCTTCATTAGCTTTAGCGGCGATAGCAATGCTATCTGTAACTGCATAAAAACTGTATGCATAACGTAAGATTCTTGAAAATAATGGCATAATGCACCTTTTTCGTTTAATATATACTATAATAAGTCAGTATTAGAGCTTATGTCAAGCTTTATCCTTTCTATACGTAGATGGTATCTTTACTGAATTATAACCTACCAGCAAAGACCTAAAATATTTTTAGAATTAGGAACTTAGGATATAGGTCAGACGATAAATTGTTTATTATCTAACTTTGATATGATGGGGTATTCATGAAACTAAATCCACAGAATGCGCTCTGGTATAAACAACTTTGTGAGAAATTTCCTCTTTTAGCAAGCATCAAAGAAGAATTAAAAAATGATTCTTTTATTCCAAAGCTAATAGAGATATATCAGAAGTTTTTCTTTGAATCAATTTCTACATCTGGACGTGCGGCGTTAAATGCAAGCTTGAAAACAAAACTAGCGCACGCACCTGCCGAACTAGCAAAACAAATTCAAGAGTTTGCTGGTAAATTTTTCACAACAAAACCTGATACTCAATCATCAGAAACCATCATTCCGGATATTCTACTTATTTTATTAGCCAAGTATCCTTTACCTGATCTAAGTAAAAATTACGATATTTTAGAATTAATGTATGGCGCATGTGAAGCGCAAAGTTTCAAAGGCATAACTGATAATGCCGAACATAAAAAACTTTTATATTTAATTGAATGGCAAGCGCCGGGCTTATTGAGTAGGGCACTCGATCTGAGCACTAAAGCTCTTATGACTATTGACGCAGAAATTAAAACCATCAAAAGCTCAAATCCACAATACAAGCCAGCAGATGTTGAATTCACTGCAGGCAAAAATCTTGGTTTTTCAGATGGCAAAAAAAGAATAAAGCGCAGTCCCTTACACCCTGCTTCAAGATTTCTAACACAAGATCTACCACATCGAAACTTTGCGAACAGTTTCCCTGATTTAGTAGCAAGAGACTTGTCAGTAAAACGATTAGCTGAATTAGAAAAATCATATGCCCAATTTTTCAAATTAAATCCACAGATCCCCACCAACATTGATGCAGAAAAAATATTACTTATCGTTGATAAATATAAATTAACACCAAAAATGGGTGGTTTAAAAGATCCTAACGATCTAAAACAACAATGTGATCGTATTATCGCAATTGACAATATGATTCAAAAAGGTCCAAAAATTAAGCGCCCTAAAACTATGACTGATGATAACATTTGGGAGCAAGAAGAAGCCAAGTGTTATCAACATTATTTTTTATTCTTATATGAAAATCCTAATGAAAAACCTGCGCCAGAAAAAATTATAGAAGATTTTAATCAATTTAAACAATATCTGTATGATAAAGCCTTCAATGGCATAAGCTCAATAAAATTGATGCATGGCGAAATATTCCCAGAAACCATGAAAATTCTCACGGAAGAAAATGCTCCAGAATTTAATAAAATAAGAGAACGTCTTTTCAAAACAATTGAGAATAAAGCAGCACTTATAGCGCTTGCTAAAACAAATGGAATTAACTTAGACGAAGTGATGTCAATAGCCTTGCGTAATCAGCTCAGTGACGGCGTAAGAGAATCTACTTCTAATTCTGACATCATCCGCCAATCCCGCAACATCCTCCACATCGCCGCCCAAGTCAACACCGACGCCAAAGACGAAAAATACAAACCGGCCATGATGCAACTCGCATTACAACTTCCGGATGCATATAAATATTTCAAAGTGAATACTGAAAATCTAAAAAATGCATTAGATATCGTTAAAAACCGTGGCGGCAAGTCAAATGATGTTGTTATCAATGAATTGCGTTGTATTGGTGATAAAAATGAACAAAAACGTGCGCTGCTCGCTCTAGGAATTACCCAGATAGAATCTAAGCAAGTGCAAGCTGTTTATACAATTTATCACGCGAGAAAAGAATGTTTTAAAACCAATCAAAAATATACAGCGCGAGAAGTTTTGCAGGCGAATCAGGCTTCAGGCGGTAATAAAAATTTGTTTGAATTTTTTCTTAATAGTACGGTTAATAAAAATGATCCTGAATTGGTGCGTTGTATGGCGCAACTGGCATTTGCCAAAAATGGTGAAGCGGTGCTTGCTTATTATAAAGCGCAGGGTAATACGCCTAGTTTTCAATATTTAAGTCTTGCAACTGCCGCAATTGCTCGTGAGGGTAATTTATTGGATGAAGATGAATTGACTTTGCTGAGTAATTTTTTAATTACACAGATGGGGAAAAATGCTTTAACCTTAACCACGGATGAGCCCAACATCACCGATTTATGTGATTATTATAATAATAGTAATAAAAATACTCGTCCCATAGGCACCATATTAATTGCGCAGCGAGATACTGCAAAATTGCAGACTTATGCACACATAGAAGAACTTTTTAAAGAAATTAATTTACAAGGTTATAAAGACGATATTATCGCAATCTATGCATATTATCTTGGCTATAAAAAAAGCACCGATTTTATTTATAAAACCATGGAAAAGGAGATTAAAAATACTGCCGATGTGCCTGTATTTTATAATCAATTAAAGCGTGCGCATTTTGCTGTTATGGCTTGCAAAAATAAATCCTTGTTAAAATTAGAATTTCAATTCCCAGGTGCAAGTAGATTTGCAGCGCAGATTAAAGGGCTTAAAAAAAATCGCAAGACTACTTTCAATTACAATGAAAGAATTTTATATGCAATTGAAATTGCAAAACTAGGGTTTGATGATCCTAAAGACGTGTTTTTGTTTGCTTTCAATTACCCTGACATTGCAAAACAATGCATTGATCAAGAAACTTATATAGACATTATCAGTTTAGGCGAGCAATCTCATGATGTTTTACAATTAAGATTATTTCTTAGACAGTTAGAAACGCAAGAGCCTGATTTAGATTTCTCGGATGTTTTCGATAATTTAACGGGGCAAACCAGTTCAACGCATGCACCTATGCTGGGTTCAAGCTCTAGGTCTAATAATACTCAAAATTCTCGACTCTCGGATGCAGACCTTAAAAAATACGTGACGGCATTTTATTTGATTGAGAACAGTCAATACACAAATGTTGATAAATTTGCCTTACAAAAAAAACTAGGAAAGTACCTCCAAGATAATAACAAGCTGGGTAATAATTTAAGCAGCATTAAAGAACTTGAAGCGCAACTAGGTATTAATAACACACAAATAATCAATCTTAACGATAACTGGAATTTGATATCTGATGATGAAGCTAAAGTTTACTCAGGAATTTTTAATCAAACCATTCTGAATCGAGCAGATTTAATTTATGCTTTTTATTGTTTTAGAAATTACCCTATCAAAACACAACGACAAGAAATTCTATTTACCGCTCTACAAGATTACATAAGTGGCACTTCAACAAAAGAAGTATATTTACAAAACTTTATTGAGAACAGTGCTTTTGATGAAAAAAAATATAAATCCAAACTTGTCGATCTAAGAGCAATGAGCATTTTAAGAAGAGATTTTAGTTTCGTGACCGACGCCACTGTTAAAAGCAAATTAATGGACCACTTACGCGCTGATCCGCATTACAAACAAACCCTCCTAAAAGAATTAACGCTGGATCGAAAATTTACCGCTAAACCGCATTATAAAGATGAAAATAAAATGCGTGATGAATTATTAGCGATACATCTTCAATACGGCGAAGGTTTGTCAGCTTATTTTCGACGCTTCAATGACGATAAACTCAATTACGTATCAGCTTATATGAGCGTATGCGAAGTGGCTGCGCAAACTCAAAAATATTGTGAATCCAATTCTAGTGCAAATAAAAATGAAGCATTTTTAATCCACTTGCATTGGTTAGCGTTTAAATACCTAAGAGCTGATGAACCTTCAGCCGAATTCATCAAAAAACATCAAGCATTTACCGCGGCAGCTCAAGGAAATGATTTCGTTAAAACGATGTCTTTGGATATGCAAATTCCTTTGCGAAATAAATTGGTTGAACTTGATCGCGTAGAACAATTTTTTGAAGATGCACAAAAAAATCCTATTGCCGCTTATAGAAATTATACTTTTTTATATGAGTTAATTTATAAGCGTAACAGAACTGATCTAAAAAATGAGAAGAATTTCACTCAACATCCAGTGTTTATTGTATTTAGTTTAATCCGTGATAATGGCTTTTTAAGCCTACGCGAAAAAGAAAATTTATATAATATTGCATTTATAGACCCAGAAAAATTCACACCAGATTTCCTCAAGCTAACGGGGTTATTAGGCATATACCCACTATTGTTAATGGTTGGGAAAGATCGTTTAATTAAAAAATATGCTAAAGAGCTTAATCGAAAAATTCAATTAAACAATCCTGAAAAATTAGCGGGCCTACCCATAAAATTAGATGAATTATTAGAAGTGGTTAATGATGAAACTACACTCGCTACACTTCAAAAAATTATTAAATCAAAAGGATTTGCAACGGCGTCACCCCTTAGTGTTATTGATGATGCGCATAAGGAATATGAAAAATTTATTATGCGTACATTTCCTGGCGAGCTGCAAAATGAAACTTTAGCGAAGCGCCTACAGCGATTGGAATTAGCTTCTTCTGGAATTTTAGATGATATATGTGAAACAAATGCGAAAGATATCGATGATGTATTGTCTATGCACAATGATCATAGTCAAAAAATAGCTTGGCTTACGCAATTGGTTGATAGCATCGAAGAAATCATAAATTTAGACGATCCGCAAACACTCGCAACTGCAAATGACTATTACGGTGATGAGATAAAAGCAATTGTTGCTGCCATCAGTGCTGATTCCGAATTCTTAAATGATGCCAGAACTGCATTAGGTCTTAATGTTTTATCTAAAGATAAATTAAAAGATATCAAAGCCTTATTGCCTAATATATTGGCATGTTATGCACAATACAAAGATGTGATTTGTTTCTATATTCTTACCCATACAACCGAGTTACTTGAAAATCCTAGTGGTCCCTACTCACATATTTTAAGCGTGGCTAAGCTCTTAGAGCAATATAATATTAATCCAAAAGATTATAATAACGCCTTAATGGAAATTGTGTTTGCTTATCCTTTGCTCGTTCGTACTATGAATAATCCTGCATGCGTTAAAAACATGAACTATGCAATGCTTGAGCGTTATGAGACGAGACCAGAAGTTTTATTGTGTATACAATATTTGAATTCTCAACAAGATATTGTGAGCTTTATAGATTATATCAATAAAGCCGATGCCGCGAATAAAATTGATATTAAATTAAAAAATCTAGCAAACTACTTAGGCACACTTGCGCAAAGCACACTTTCCGTAGATGAAAAAAATATTTTAGCTTTAAAATTAATTGAATCTTTCAAGGAGAAACATGCACCGTTTGCAAAATTCGATAACAGCATGCCGCATATTGGAGAATTAGCAGGTTATTCTTACCAAGTCTCCGTAGATTTACCAACCAATGATTTATACATAGATTCATTATCACAGCGACTTGAGAGTTTGACCAGCAATTCAACCCACAGAGGTTTATCGTTTGATGCCGTATTATCATGCCATAGTGCTGCAAAAACCAGCGATCAATTAACGATTAGTGCACAGAAACTAGATGCAAAAAATACTTACGAGGCAAATGTCAGTTTAGATGTTAAGGTCATCAGCAATATGGTCAACATTAACGCCAGCACTTTATATGCACATGCTGATGTGATAGGAAACGAAAATTATTCTTTAACAAATGAGAAAAACCTTACTGTCAAAGTCACAAAAAATGAAATCTTTAACATGCATAATGCGCAAATCTCTGGGCCCGCTGACACACCTGTGCAAATACTCGCTTTGCTTACTGTTTATAATGAATTTATCGAAGATGAAATTAAGGCGAAAGCTGGCGTGAATTTTCTCCATCTGGGTATCATTGCTGCAGACTATCAGCGCAATGGTCTTAATCGAAAAATTGATAAATATTATCATTTAACCAATTGGCAACAGCAAAATATGGCGGCGGCCACTTACGCCTTGCTTGCAAACGACTCTTCTAGCTTTGATGACATTTATAAAGGACGCAATAAAGATAGAAATCTAAAATTTAATGCAGCGTGTCAATTATATGAAACTGGATTAGCACTTTATTTATTAGAAACGCCGATAAGCACTTATAATTTGTCTAATAACCAATTGGTTCAACAGATTAATTTTACAAATAATATGCACAATCCGCAGCAGCTTCAAAGTATTTTAAAACAGCTATCAAAATTTAACGATTTAAAACAATTTAATCATGGTATTTGCAGTCAGAAAAATTTAGGATTAATTGCCGAAGTTTTTGATTGTCATTATGAAGTCGGTAAAGACAATATTGCAACCTTATTGTATAAATATCGAAAAGGCGAAATTAAAACGCCATTTGCCGATCAGCTTTACGCTCAATTTGATTTTTTATTGCGCGGCATTATTCAAGAAGAACAATTTTTTGAAGCTTTAAGTAAATGCGCTGATTTGCCTGCAAATGATCCGAGTGTACAAAGCAAGCTTTTAAAACATTACGCAGTGTTTTCTCCAAAACCTTCAAATACAGCGCAGCCAGCCGTTACTACAAACTCTGCAGTAAGTGTTCCAAAAACAAAAACAACTACATTTACTTCGATAGTATCTTCTCCTTCTAATAAGAAATAATCCGCCAATGACTCTGCGGATTATTGTGTAGTACTTGCCATAAATGCGCCAAAAGCGGATTGAGAACTGTCTCAATCTGCCAAGGCGGATTAATTAATAATAATGAATTACCGATTAATCCTGGCGCGTCTTGTGATGGTAGATCCACATTAAACTCTATAGATAAATAATTTTTAAAACCCGCATGCTGCAAATCACTGGGACTATAATAACTGCGTCCTACTATCGGTAACCAAATTAAATACATACCTTGTGGCCAACGCTCATAACACTTTGCTAAACACTGGGTTAAATGGTCCATTTCCAATTCATCTTCAAAAGCTGGATCAATAAATACTAAACCACGATTAGTCTTGGGTGGCAAAACGGCTGGCAAAAATTCATAGGCGTCACGCTGATGAACTGCTGCGCGCTGAATGTTTTGTTTTAAAAGCTGGTAAGTTTCAGGATGTTTTTCATTTAAAATAAGCACATCTTGCTCACGCAATGTTTGCGCGGCTATCATCGGTGAGCCTGGATAGTATTCACAGGATTTAACTAAATCAATATAACGCGCAACATTGGCAGGATGCTCGCCCGCATAATTGAGCAATCGCAAAATGCCAGCTTGCGCTTCACCGGTTTTTTGCGAGGATTCCTGCTGCAAATCATAAATACCCTCGCCCGCATGCGTATCAATAAACGTATAAGGCGCAGGCTTTTTTTGCAAATAATCGATAAGTTCTAATAATACTGTGTGTTTAACAATATCTGCAAAACTTCCGGCGTGATATTTATGGCGATAATTCATTAAATTAAAATAGCATGGAAAAATAGCAAATGTCAATTTATTGAGGTGTTTTTTATTAAATAATAATTCTCTATAAATTGACATTTTACATTTTTATGAGATAATAATGATATGAGTACATTTATTGGCCGCAAACAAGAGCTTGAGACTTTAGGCTCACTTTTAAAGAAAAAAAGTGCCAGCCTTATCGTCATTAAAGGCCGAAGGCGGATAGGCAAAAGCCGTTTAATAGAAGAATTCGCACGATTACATGCTTTTGACCATGTCTTTATATTTTCTGGCTTATTCCCGACACGAAAAACCACACTGCAATCACAATTAGATGAGTTTTCTAATCAGTTACATACCCAAACAGGTTTGCCGGAAATTAAAGTCGATGACTGGAATAAATTATTTTTATTATTAGCAGAAAAGCTCAAGTTCGGGAAAACACTCGTGCTCTTAGATGAAATTTCTTGGATGGGATCAAAAGATCCTGACTTTTTAGGAAAATTTAAAAACGCTTGGGATTTATATTTTAAAAAAAATGATCAGCTCATTGTAGTTCTTTGTGGCTCCGTATCAACGTGGATAGAAAAAAACATACTGAGCAGCACAGGATTCGTTGGTCGTATCTCTATTGACTTGACTCTAAAAGAGCTTCCACTGCATGATTGTGCAAAATTCTGGGGAAAACAAATAACGCACGTTTCTGCCTACGAAAAATTTAAAATTCTTTGCGTCACGGGGGGCATTCCGCTCTATTTAGAACATCTTAATCCTCACTTATCTGCGGAGGAAAACGTTAAACAATTGTGTTTTTCACCTTATGGTATATTATTTGACGAATTTGAAAAAATATTTTCCGACTTATTTTCAAAACGAAGCGTTAAATATAAAAAAATAGTGGAATGTTTATCCAATAAGCCTGCCACACAAGAAGAAATTTGTAACGCAATTCAAATCAAGCATTCTAGCGATATACATGAATATTTAGACGATCTGGCTCAATCTGGTTTTGTTACCAAAGCTCATACCTGGCGCATAAAAGAAGCTTTGCCATCCAATTTAAGACAATACCGTTTAAGCGATAACTATTCTCGATTTTATCTTAAATATATTTATCCTAATCGAATTAAAATTGAAAATAATCAATTTACTCAAACAGCGATCGCCCGCTTACCAAACTGGGATATCATCATGGGACTACAATTTGAGAATTTGGTTTTAAATAATCGATTAGCTTTATGGAAACTACTAAAAATCCAGCCCGAAGAGATTATTTGTGACAATCCGTATTTTCAAAGAAAAACGGAGCGTATCAAAGGATGCCAAATTGATTATTTAATACAAACCAAATATAACACGCTTTATGTCTGTGAAATAAAATTTTCAAAAAATATTTTAGGGAGAGACATTGTCAATGAAGTCAGCAATAAAATAAGCGCCATAACCATACCTAAGCATTTTTCATACCGACCTGTTCTAATCCATGTTAATGGCGTTTCCGATGAAGTCATAGAAAGTGATTTTTTCTCTACAATCATTGATTTTGGTCAACTGTTACTTGACACTTAAAACTAGCATCGTACAATCTAAAAAGGATCATAGCGTTGTACAAGGATGAATTATATGCTAACAGCTGCGCAAACGCGAACTTTGCAATTTATTGAAGATTATTTTTCAAACCACCAGCGTGCACCCAAATTATTGGAAGTTGCGCACGGCATTGGCATTTCTTCAAAAGGAACCGTAAGCCGTTATATTAATGTATTAGTCGAAGCAGGTTATTTAGCTAAAGCTTCGCATCGGCATCGGGGTTTACAACTTACGCATAACCAAGTCGCTTTAGTCGGTAAACCTTCGCCTTTCATGCAATTTAAACAATGCCATAGCATGCATATCAAAGATGATAGTTTAAATGTTCAAGGATTTTATGCTGGCGATACCTTATGGTATCAACCCGGCCAAACTGCACAAGTCGGCGATGTGATTATGGCTTACCTTGATAAATCCACACCCATCATTAAAAAAGTTCATGCCTTGCATGGGGATTTTATGAGTTTATCCTCCCCACATATTGAAGACAAACCTCGCGCTTATGCTGTTGCACGCATAGAAGTTTACGGCATTATTAAAGGTTGGATGCGTAACTACTTGACATCTGCGGCCAAAAAAGAAATGATGTAAGGTCCCACAGAGTAAGGACTTTTTACATGTTGAATAATAAAATCACGGGTTGCGCCCTATTGATTACAGGTACAACCATTGGCGCTGGAATGTTAGGCCTACCGCTGAGTGCTATCGGTTTGGGTTATTGGGCCAGTATCGGTCTGATGCTGTTTATGTGGGTAATGACTATCGCTGCTGCTTTTTTAATTTTAGAAGCTAATCTTGCCGATCCTTTGCATTTACATTTTAATACCATGGCTTCCAAAACCTTAGGGCATTTAGGGCAAGGCGCCATGACTTTGAGTTTCTTAGCCTTATTGTATGCGCTGACTGTTGCTTATATTAGTGGGGGTAGTTCGCTTTTATCAGTAGGTTTAAAACATTTTGCAGGCTTTGAACTTGCTAATTTACCGAGTGCAATTATTTTCACCTTGGTTTTAGGCTTTTTTATTTACACCAGCACGCGTGCGACTGATTTACTCAATCGCGGTTTTATGGTGGTTAAATTTATTCTCTTGGTTTTAGTCGCTGTTTTATGTATACCGCAAATTGATGTGGTGAATTTAATGGAAAATAAAACCACAGCGCCAAGCAGTTTATGGCTGGCTATTCCCGTTTTTTTTACAGCGTTTGGTTATCACACAATTATTCCATCACTGAGCCAATATGCCAATTTTAATGTAAGCGTATTAAAGCGCGCTATTATATTAGGTAGTGGCGCATCCTTAGTCATTTATTTACTCTGGCAAACATTAAGCTTTGGTATTATTCCGCCGCAAGATTTTACGGCGCAAGATCAAAATTCCATAGGCGCTTTTATTGAGCTGATGGGCAATTTAATTAACAAGCCCAGCATTACGCTGATTATTAATAGCTTCGCACATGTTGCATTGATTACTTCTTTTTTAGGAGTAACTTTAGGCTTGTTTGATTTCCTAAGAGATATCTTACCAAAAAATAAAATGAATACCCGCTTTAGTGTGGCACTATTAACGTTTATACCACCCTTAATTTTAGCGCTTGTTTCACCTCAAGGTTTTACGCAAATATTGGCATATGCTGCAGCATTTTTAGCAGTGTTAGCGTGTATTTTACCAGCCCTCATGGTTTATGTTTTACGTAAACGCATGAAACAATTACCTTATCAAACACCCGGTGGATGGTTTACACCTGCCCTAGTGTTTTTATGCGGTGTCATTATCATCATTCTCGTCATAGGCAATTTATAATGAAAATTCAAACAAAATACGTCGCTAAAAAACCTAATGCGCAGGGTTTTATTGATTACACCGATGCGGAAAATGAAGTGTGGCGCACACTCTATAATCGCCAATATCCTTTGGTTGAAAAACGTGCGCATGATGCTTATTTAAAAGGCTTGAAAGTATTAGGCTTAAATAATGAGCGCATACCGCAATGCGTAGAAGTTTCCAAGATTTTGCGCGATACCACAGGCTGGTCGGTTGCTCCGGTTGAAGCGTTAATTGATTATGCATCTTTTTTTCAATTACTGGCCAACAAACAATTCCCTGCTGCCAGTTTTATTCGTATTCCTGAAGAATTAGATTATTTGCAAGAACCCGATATTTTTCATGAATTATTTGGACATTGCCCGATGTTAACCGATCAAGTTTTTGCTGATTTTACCTTTGAGTATGGCAAACTAGGCTTAAATGCTACACACAAAGAACGCGTTTATTTAGCTCGCCTGTATTGGTTTACAGTAGAATTTGGTTTAATTAATAGCGCCACGGGTCCAAAGATTTACGGCGGCGGCATTTTATCTTCTTTTGGCGAAACTTTATATGCTTTAGATAGCGACATTCCTGAACGTAAACCCTTTGATATTTTAACGATGTTAAGAACACCGTATCGGTATGATATCATGCAAACGGTTTATTTTGTCTTAAATAATTTGGATGATTTATACCACATCATGCAATTAGACTTAATGGCATTAATTAAAGAAGCCAGCAGTTTAGGCATGTTACCCGCGACTTTCCCGCGTAAAAAAATGGAAGATGAACACGAGGTGCGGAGTTGCTAAACTGTGAAGTTGTCATCATAGGAGGCGGCATTGCAGGGTTATGGACGCTCAATCATCTGCGCAATCAAGGTTATCAAGCCATTCTTCTAGAAAAAACTGCATTGGGCGCAGGTCAAACCATAGCTTCTCAAGGTATTATTCATGGCGGTATCAAATATGCGCTTAGCGGTGAATTATCCAATAGCAGTGTGCAAATCAGTGATATGCCAGCTCTTTGGCGCGCTTGTTTGCAAGGAAAAGGTGATATTGATTTAAGCGACGTTACTGTTCTTTCTGATCATTATTATCTTTGTTCGCAACAAAAAATTACTCAACGCATTACCCAGTTTTTTGCACAAAAAGCATTAAGCTCAGACAGTGATGCTTTGGCTAAAAAAGACTACCCCGCATTTTTTCAAAGTAAAAACTTTAATGGTTTACTCACACAAGTGCATGAATGTGTATTAGACGTACCTTCGTTAATTCAGGTATTGGCTAAAAAAATGATGCCTTATATTTTTAAAATAAACGATTGCTCACTTGAGAAAAATAATGATCATTATTTAGTAAAAGTTGATAATACTTTATTAAATGCTAAACATATTATTTTAACGGCCGGCGAAGGTAATGCAGCATTATTGCCTGAAGCTGCGATGCAAAAAAGAGCTTTGCAAATGGTCGTATTAAAAGCAGATAATTTACCGAAAATTTTTGTACATTGTGTAGGATTAAGCACTAATCCTATTTTAACAATTACCAGTCATGTTGATAGTAATGGAAAAACAGTTTGGTATTTGGGTGGTCAAATTGCCGAAGATGGCATACATCGCGATAAGCAAACGCAAATTGCAAAGGCACAAACGTTAATACAGCAACAGTTTCCTTGGTTTACACCGATTAATCCGCAATGGGATACGTTAAATATCAATCGTGCGGAAGGTTTTAATAACGGCAAACGCCCCGAAAGTACCATGATAAGCACCGTAAGTAATATTATGATTGCATGGCCGACTAAACTGACTTTTGCGCCCTTATTAGCGCAGCAGTTGGCGCAGCGATTACCACAAGCTTTACATGAAACAATGCCCGAAATTAATTTAGGTGCTAAGCCTGAAATTGCATTATCAGTTTGGGATAAAACATGTTAAAAATTAATGCACTAGGACAAACAGGAATACAGGTTTCTTCCCTTGGTCTTGGTACCGTTAAATTTGGCCGTAATCAAAGCGTAAAATATCCCGAACATTTTGAACTACCTTCTGATGAACATATTGTTGATTTGTTAGATACAGCTAAAAAGCTAGGTATTAACACTTTAGATACTGCGCCTGCTTATGGCAGCAGCGAACAACGCTTAGGAAAACTTTTACATGATCGCAAAGATTGGGTCATTATAGGCAAAGCGGGAGAAACCTTTGAACATGGTATTTCTGACTATAATTTTACCGCGGATTTTATTAACCGCAGTGTTGAGAATAGTTTAAAAAACCTAAACTCTGATTATTTAGATGTTTTATTAATTCATTCTAATGGTGATGATGTGAATATTATCCAAAAATACAAAGTATTTGAAACGCTGGAAAAGCTAAAAGCACAAAAAATGATTCGCGCATATGGCATGTCTACTAAAACCATTGAAGGTGGTTTACTCACCATAGCACAAGCCGATGTTGCGATGGTCACTTATAATGCCATGGCACTTGATGAAAAACCGGTTATCGATTTAGCCTTTAAAAAAAATAAAGGCATCCTGATTAAAAAAGCACTTGCAAGCGGACATTTAAACAAAATAGCGGATTTTATTTTTCAAACTCCGGGCGTAAGTAGCGTTATTATTGGGACACTCAGTCCTATCCATTTACAAGAACATGTGCTTAGCGCCATTCAAGCCCAAGGAGAAAATAATGCCTTTAATTCTTAAAATAATATTGGCTGCACTGTTAGGTGCATTGATAGGTACAGTGGTGCCTGAATGGGCAATACGCAGCTTTACTACCATTAGCATGTTGTTTGAAACTTTTATTAAATTTTTAATTCCGTTAATTATTTTCTTTTTTATTGCTGAAGGTTTAGCGCAGCTACAAAAAAAATCTAATAAAATTGTGAGTCTTATTATCATCCTGGCCTTTGTTTCCACTGTATTAGCCGGTTTAATGGCCATTGTTGTCGGTTTAGAAATTATTCCATTATTTACATTCTCTACTGTTGAAATATCCCAAAATCTCCAATTCCCTGCTTATTTCAAATTACCGCTAGTGCCTGTGATGGATATACTCTCTGCACTTTTATTAGCCTTTATTATTGGTATCGGTGTGCAATATACACACGGGCAAGCCATACAATTGCTGATTCTTGAAGGGCAAAATATTTTACAATTATTGCTTAAAAATATTGTCATCCCTATTTTACCGCTTTATATTTTAAGCATTTTCGTAAATTTTTCTGCGAGCGGCATTATTGTCAATACGTTCACCAGTTATATCGGCGTTTTAAGTTTAGCGATAGTTTTGCAGATCACGTGGTTGATTATTTTATATACCGCTGCGGGCATTATCAGTAAACAAAATCCTTTTACTTTGCTACGTAATATGTTGCCTGCCTATATGACGGCTTTTGGAACCATGAGCAGTGTAGCCACTATTCCTGTGAGTATTCGTTCGAATAAAAAAAATAAGGTGCATGAATCTGTGGTGAATGTCACCGTACCATTATGCGCCACGATTCATTTATGTGGCAGTATTATTACAATTTTAACCTGTAGTTTGGCCGTGTTGCATTTAGTGCCTGGCCTAGTGCAACCTGATCTCACACAATTATTATTAACATTATTATTATTAAGCTTTGTGATGATCGCAGCGCCCGGTGTTCCTGGCGGTGGTGTCATGGCGTCTTTAGGTGTTTTAACTTTGATGTTCGGTTTTAATGAAGATGCCATCGGTTTAATGATTGCACTTTATATGACACAAGATAGTTTTGGCACTGCCGCTAATGTCACTGGTGATGGCGCAATTAGTGTGATCGTGGATAAACTGGGGGGACAAAAAACCTAATTGAAATGCTGCCAACCTAACACTGCTGGCGTTATTAATTGACCGCTTTGATAGATCCGTAATCCAGGCTCAAGGATAATTTCACCGATACAGGTCAATAAATAATTTGCAGTTAATTGTTCAATAATAGGATTGTTTTTTTCGATAGTAAAGCACAACTCATAATCATCACCCGCCGTTAAAGCCAGCAAAGGCTCACCTTGTGCAGATATCGGCAATTTCTCTAAATGTAGCCTTGCACCCACACCACTGGCTTGTAAGATATGATTTAAATCCTGCGCCAACCCATCTGAAATATCTATGGCCGCATGCGCATGTCCTGCCAAGGCAAGACCTAAAGCTACTTGTGGCTGCGGGCGATTCAGCTTTTTTTGTGCAGATTTATTTTGCCTATCTTTTAAAGCAAGACCCGCGTCTCCCAAAATACCTGAAACATACACCAAATCCCCTACTTTAGCGCCACTTCTTAATAGCATTTTAGTTTTATCTACCGTGCCTATAATTTGAATTGTGACACACAAAGGACCTTGGGTCGTATCACCACCAATCAAAGCCAAATTATAATCTTTAGCCAAAGCAAATAAACTTTCACTGAATTTTTCCAGCCATTTGGCATCTGCTTTGGGTAACGTTAAAGCCAAAGTAAACCAACGCGGCTGCGCACCCATAGCTGCAAAATCACTTAAATTAACAGCTAATGCTTTATAAGCTACATCTTCGGGTGCACAATCGGGGAAAAAGTGACGGCCTTCAACTAGCGTATCTACCGAGGTCACTAAGGTTGCATTTTCACACTGCCAGACGGCCGCATCATCGCCTATCCCTTGAATAATTTCAGGATGATCGGCAATATTACGCATAAAATAATGTTTAATGATGTCAAATTCTTTAAGCATGATTATACTAGTATAATAGATAAAAGGATCCCTATGCAAAACTACCGTCTTGTTATTTCTTGCCCCGATCAAACTGGCATTATTGCACAAATCAGTGGCTTAATTGCGCAATACAAAGGCTGGATCATGGAAGCTGATCAGCACTCCGATCTAGAAAACAATTGGTTTTTTATGCGTTATGAAATTAAATACGAATCTATCAAAAATCATTATGACGCATTTACAGAAGCACTCGATAAAATCGCCCATAGTTTAAAATTACATTGGCAATTGATAGATCCAAATATTCCCAAGAAAATAATTATTATGGCTTCACGCACCACGCATTGTTTAACTGAAATTATTCATCGCGTTCAAGCACAAGATTTATTTTGCGAAATTCAAGCCGTCATTTCTAATCACGATACACTGCAATCATTTGTGGAAAAACAAAATATTCCTTACCATTTAATGGCGAAACGTCCAGATCCTACGCAATTGGCAGAATTATTTTCCAATTACCAACCCGATGTCATAGTACTTGCACGTTATATGCAATTGATCCCAGAAGATTTATGCCATATTTATGCAGGCAAACTTATCAATATTCATCATAGCTTTCTCCCGTCTTTTGCCGGCGGCGACCCTTATCAAAAAGCTTTTGATCGCGGTGTAAAATTAATCGGTGCAACAAGTCATTATGTCACACCGGATTTAGATCAAGGCCCCATTATCAGTCAAGATGTCATTGAAATCAGCCATCGTGATAGTAAACAAGATTTAATTAATGAAGGCAAAGACATAGAAAAAAGAGTTTTAGTCAAAGGCCTGCGTTATCATCTCGAAGATCGGGTGATTGTTTATGGGAATAAAACCATTGTTTTTAAATAATGATTTTAGCCTTGCATTTCTAACTGTCTTGTTTGGCGCGCTAATTTATCGAGTACGCCATTTACAAATTTATGGCCTTCGATAGTGCCAAACATTTTGGTTAAATCTAAGGCTTCATTAATGACGACTTTGTAAGGAATTTGTAAGCAATAAACAAATTCATAAGTAGCAATCCGCAGAACAGCACGCTCAATCGGATCAACTGCGTCGATACTACGCGACATATAGGGTGTTAATAACTCATCTAATTGTGCATAGTTATCAACAACACCATGTAAAATTTCTGCAAAATAATCTGTATCAAATGTCGCATTATTTTTTTGCGCTAAAAATTGCTGTTGAATTTGCAAAATCGGCGTGCCGCTCATTTGCCATTGATAAATGGCTTGAACTGCAAAACGACGCGCTTTATGTTTGCCTAAATTATTTTTTTTCATAAGGTAACTTCTTAAGTAAATCGATCATTTCAAGCAAGGCGATTGCCCCTTCAGAACCTTTATTGCCTGATTTAGCACCCGCACGATCAAATGCTTGTTCAACAGTATCTGTTGTCAATACGCTCATAATAATAGGTAGATTATTAGCTAGAGAAATTTGATGTAAGCCTTTAATACTTTCACCCGCAACATAATCAAAATGTGGCGTTTCACCACGAATAACACAACCCAACGCTAAAATGCCTGCATATTTTTTTTGTGCGGCTACTGTTTGTACAGCAATGGGTAATTCTAAGGCGCCAGGCACACGAATGATAGCAATTTCTGCAGCGACAACGCCGTGGCGTTTGAATGTATCCAATGCGCCTTTTAATAAATTATCAACAATAATACTATTAAAACGTGACATCACGATGGCAATAGGTTCATTATGATGGTGCGCGTGTCCTTCAATAATTTGCATGGCGTTCATTTATTTCTCCTCAAATGGTAAGTATTCAACGACCTCTAAACCAAAACCGGATAATGCACTCATTTTTCTAGGGCTACTGAGTAAGCGCATTTTCCCTACACCTAAATCTGCTAAGATTTGGCTGCCTAAACCAATATGACGTAAACTGGGTAAAATACCCGTATTTTCATGATTATAATCTGTAATTTGCTCTAATAAATCAGCGGCTTTGTCGTGTTCATTTAAAAACACCAACACGCCCCCTTCTTTAGAAATATAGTCTAAAGCTTGCGCGAGATACCAGCGCATGCCTTGTGGTTTTAGCATTAAAGCATCAAGTAAATGTGCGCTTTGCACACGGACATTACAAGGCTTTTCTGCTTTAATTTCGCCTTTAGTCAAAGCAAAATGCGTTTGCCCAGCAATTTCGTCGCGGTAAACATATAAATCAAATTCACCAAAATAAGTATCGACTTGTTTTTGATCGATGCGCTTAATTTGTTTTTCATGTTTTAAACGATAATTTATTAAATCCGCTATCGTGCCAATTTTCAAACCATGCTGTTTAGCAAAAGCTTGTAAATCAGGACGCCGCGCCATAGTGCCGTCTTGATTTAATATCTCTACAATAACGGCGGCAGGCTCAAGACCAGCTAGTTGCGTTAAATCACATCCCGCTTCGGTATGTCCTGCGCGTGATAATACGCCACCTTTTCTAGCAATAATTGGGAATATATGTCCAGGCTGCACTAAATCCTCAGGTTTTGCATAAGGCGCAACTGCCGCTTTAATCGTCGTTGCTCTGTCTGCAGCAGAAATACCTGTGGTCACGCCCTGCGCTGCTTCTATTGAAACGGTAAAATTGGTATTCATGCGCGCGGTGTTTTTTTCCACCATGGTTGAGATATTAATTTTTTGCGCGCGCTCTTGCGTTAGCGTTAAGCAAATCAAACCTCTAGCATGATGAATCATAAAATTAATCGCGTCGGCATCGATAAAACTTGCCGCCATAATTAAATCGCCTTCATTTTCGCGATCTTCATCATCCATGATAATCACCATTTTACCTTGGCGAATATCTTCAATTAACTCTTGCGTTGTATTTAACGGATTCATTTTTGTAATAACCTTTGTACATAACGTGCTAAAACATCCACTTCTAAGTTTAACTCATCACCGACATGTTTATGCTTTAAAGTCGTGTGTTCCCAAGTATGTGGAATAATATTAATGGTAAATTCATTTTTGGTTACTGTATTAACCGTTAAACTAATGCCTTCTAAGGTGACAGAGCCTTTGGCGGCAATAAGTAAACTCAAATCTTGCGGGATACTCATACGTAAAAATCGTGATTGTCCTTGCATGCGTATCTCTAGAATACGGCTTAAACCATCCACATGACCGCTAACCCAATGACCACCTAAGCGATCGCGGGCGCAAACACTGCGCTCTAAATTCACAGCATCATTAACATCTAATTTTTTAAGCGCACTACAACGCAATGTTTCTTGCGAAACATCCACGCTAAATTCATTTTTATGCCATTTGGTAACTGTTAAGCAAACGCCATTAATGGCTATGCTTTCACCTAATACTATATCGTCAAAATCTGCATGAATATTAAATCGTAAATCTGTGCCGACATGTTCTTTTTTAGTGATTTTACCCAAGTGGGTTATGATGCCTGTGAACATAACAGTAATCCTCCCCGATTTGAAAATGTTGTTTAATTTCTAAAGAAATGGCTTGTGATAATTCGCTGACATTATTTAAGGCGCACAATCCTCTGGCTTTATCACCTAAAATTTTAGGCGCAACAAATAAAACCCATTCATCCACTAAATTCGCTTGCAAAAAAGCGCCGTTTAAAATACTGCCTGCTTCAACTAACACTTCATTTATTTTTTGTTGTGCTAAATGTTGCATGACAGCATTTAAATCGATATGTTGCCCTAATTGCGGCATAACAAACACTTGTGCACCCATTGTTTGTAATAAATTTATTTTTTCCAGATTGTTTACACAAGTATAAATCCACACATCCCCTGGCAATGTTAATAATTTTGCAGAAAGTGGCATGCGTAATTGGCTGTCTAAAATAACACGAATCGGTTGTTTGAAATGAGGCAAAGCTACTATTTCTTCATCACGTACCGTTAAACTCGGGTTATCTAATAATACAGTATTAATACTGGTTAAAATTGCACAACTTTGCGCGCGCAGCTTTTGTACTTGCGCACGTGCCGCAGGTCCTGTAATCCATTGGCTTTGTCCATTTTCCATGGCTGTGCGGCCATCTAAGCTCATGGCGGTTTTTAAACGTATAAAAGGACGTTGATGTTGCATGCGCATAAAAAATCCAGGGTTTAAATCTAAGGCTTCATCGCAACATAAACCATTTTGCAAATCAATGTTATGAACTAAAGGATTAGGATCTAAAGTTGCTGCAATAATTTTTGTAATGCCCGCTTTTTCTAACGCATCTGAACATGGCGGTGTTTTTCCAAAATGGGTACACGGTGCTAAAGTCACATAACAAGTTGCGCCACGCGCATGTTCACCTGCTTGCGCCAATGCATTAATTTCAGCATGCGGACCGCCTGGAAATTCATGCCAACCTTCACCGATTTTTTCGCCATTTTTTACCAATACACAACCCACACGCGGATTTTCGCGCGTGGTATAACGTCCATTTTTAGCGAGATTTATCGCGTATTGCATCCAAGCAATGTCTGCTTCATTAAACATTTAATCTTCTTGTAAACTCGCAATTTCACGCTGAAATGCATGCACATCTTCAAAACTGCGATACACAGATGCAAAACGCACATAAGCCACTTGATCAATGTTTTTTAACTCAAACATTACCCATTCACCAATTAACAACGATTGCACTTCCCTCTCGCCGCATCCTTGTAATTTTTTCCGGATCCGCGAGAGCGCTTTTTCAACTTGTTCCGAAGCGATAGGACGTTTTTCCAATGCGCGTAAAAAACCACGGCGTAATTTTTCTTCATCAAACGGTGCACGTGAACCATCGCGTTTTATAATACGTGGCAACATCAATTCCGCTGTTTCATAACTGGTGAAACGTTCTAAGCATTGCACGCATTCACGACGCCTGCGCACTTGTTCGCCGTTATCGCCAACAAGCCTTGAATCTACGACACGCGTATCGGGCGCTGCGCAATAAATGCAGTGCATAATGCCTCCTTATTTGGCATAAACGGGGAATTGTTTACACAAATCCAATACCTTTTGTTTGACTTCTTGAATCATAGCTTCGTTTTTTAAATCCGCTAAAATATCGCACATCCAGTTAGCAATATTTTTTGCATGTTCTTCTTTTAAACCACGCGTTGTCATAGCAGGTGAACCTACACGCAGACCGCTGGTAATAAAAGGTGATGTGGGGTCATTGGGTACAGAATTTTTATTCACAGTGATATTTGCGCGATCTAAAGCGGCTTCTGAATCTTTACCGGTAATATTTTTATCGCGTAAATCGATTAAGAATAAATGATTATCCGTGCCACCAGAGACAACTTTGAAGCCACGCGCCATAAAGGTATCAGCCATGACTTTTGCATTTTTAATAACTTGTTGTTGATAAACTTTAAACTCAGGTTCTGCGGCTTCTTTAAAAGCTACGGCTTTGGCTGCAATCACGTGCATTAATGGGCCACCTTGATTACCAGGAAATACAGCAGAGTGAATTTTTTTGGCAATTTCACCATTCTCACGGGTGAGAATAATACCGCTTCGGGGTCCACGTAATGTTTTGTGTGTGGTCGATGTTGTTACATCAGCAATCGGAACAGGATTTGGATAAAGGCCTGCAGCAATCAAACCTGCAACATGCGCCATATCCACCATAAAATAAGCGCCAATACTGTCCGCAATGTCACGGAATTTTTGCCAGTCTATCGTTCGTGAATAAGCAGAAAATCCGGCCACGATTAATTTAGGTTTATGTTTTTGCGCAAGTTCACGTACTTCATCGTAATCGATTTGTTCAGTGCTTGGATTTAAACCATAGCTCACAAAATTATAAAGTTTGCCAGAAAAATTAACCGGTGAACCGTGGGTTAAATGTCCACCGTGCGCAAGACTCATACCTAATACAGTATCGCCGGGTTCTAATAATGCTAAATAAACAGCAGAATTAGCTTGTGAACCTGAATGCGGTTGCACATTGGCATAGCCGGCATTGAATAAAGCTTTAAGGCGTTCAATGGCTAAATTTTCAGCAATATCCACAAATTCACAACCGCCGTAATAACGCTTGCCAGGATAACCTTCAGCATACTTATTTGTTAATAAGGAACCTTGCGCTTCTAAAACACGCGGGCTCGCATAATTTTCAGAGGCAATCAATTCAAGGTGTTCTTCCTGACGCGTAGCCTCATCGACCATGGCTTTCCATAATTGAGGATCAAAATCAGCAATTGTCATATTGTTAGGGTACATAGCAGGCTCCTTCGGGTAATAAAATTACCTTATTCTACCTGATTTTAGACAGACATGACATGCGTTTAGGGCACTATATATTCACAGCTAACATCTACCGTACAAGGTGTATTACCCATGATGCTCAGATCAAAATAACTGGTAAAACTACCCACAGCAACATAACTGCTGGGCGTTAAACGGTCTAGGGGAGATTGGATAAGCTCAGCTTGAT
The DNA here is from genome assembly GCA_041660525.1 of Legionellales bacterium. Classification (GTDB taxonomy): domain Bacteria; phylum Pseudomonadota; class Gammaproteobacteria; order JABCZS01; family JABCZS01; genus JABCZS01. Next base: position 75,079 of record JBAZWD010000004.1, read on the forward strand.
CAGTCAAGATTCTAAGCATATTGGCTTGGCAAATGTCTTTAATAATTCTAACTGCACACAACACTGGCAAGTTTTCAATGCCAGGCGCGTTTAATACTCTGATTTTTTTAGATTTTATACGTAAGGAATCTAAACGTGCATTAAAAGGCTCTTGGACTTCCATACCTACTGAAGGCGCAATAGTGGGCCTGGTTGGCACCGGCAAATCAAAAGGTGTAGGCGGAATTTGTACAACCGGCGGCTTTGTTAAGGTATAAGTATAAGGGTCACCCAAACCTGCTATCGCTGCGCCCGCGTAAAATGCACATAAAGCCATTAAGTATTTTTTCATTATTCAATTATAGCCTTAAATTGTCATGAGATTGACTTATTAGGGGATACTCGGTAAAATCTAGCTAATTAACATAATTAAGTGATATTTGATGAGTTTAATGGACAGTCTACGTGATTATATTGAAGACAAACCTTATGTAAGGGCTTTTATATCGCCTTTTTTTGCTCACTATCGTGATGCACTTGGCCATGAATATAGCGGTGCCGAATTTCGGCTTATAGCCACGCTCATTTTTTATCTTTTTTTCGCTATTCCTATTCTTCTTTTTGGACCCATCATTGGATTATTCAATTGTATTTTAACCGCTTTTGGTGCGGACTACCGCCCTTTAGATCCTTATGGTCGAACAATAGAAAATAGAGATAGATTTCTTTTTACTGATGCTTTCAACTCTGACGGTTACTACGCTAGGCTATCTTATGAAGAATTTCTAACGGGAAACATTCAGCTAAGTGCTCAAAACCAAGTCGAAGTAACTAACGTTGTTAATGCACTCAAGCAATTTTTTCCAGCAGCACCTGCTGAAGCTGAAATTAATGCATTAGAAGATTTTTTTGATGATCCAAAATATAAACAAGATATTGAAAAAGAATTTGATAAAGCGTTAGGCAGCAGGCAACTTCATAAACGCTTATTAAAAACTGACATTATTACCGATGTTGTTTGCTGTAAGATAGATAAGAATCCCACATTTCTTTATTATCAACGCGAAGAACTAGAAGGTATGCTAACCGCTAATGTTCAAAAAAATATTCGGCATGGAAAACTTCCTACATTCGAGCTTAACAATGAAAATTTTAAAGGCCCGATAGTGATAGATGCTGCTTGCCAAATAGAAGCCATAAAAGCGCAAAAGCAAATAAATGAATTTATGAAAAATACTCAAGAAAACCATGCACGCAATACATCCAGTTCCAACAGCCTGTTAGCGCCCTTATTAGCTAATAGCTTTAATAAAGCAGCGGCTAATGAAACGGAAATGATAGAGTTGACGCATGATTCTCATCCTATAGCCTCTAAGGCTTCTCTTAAATTTTGAACAGGTGTTATTTGCATGCCCGCAAATTCTGTTTTTTTCATATTCGCATGAGGAACTATTGCACGTTTAAATCCATGTTTTGCAGCATCGAGTAAACGCTCTTGCCCGCCTTGAACCGGACGAATTTCACCGGCCAATCCTACTTCGCCAAACACAACTAAATCACTAGGCAGAGGTTGGTTTCTTAAACTGGATAATACGGATAATAAAACGGCTAAATCGCTGCCTGTTTCTAAAACGCGTACACCGCCGACTGCATTCACAAATACGTCTTGATCACCGGTCACTATTCCACCGTGTCTGCTTAAAATAGCTAATAACATAGTTAAACGATTGGGATCTAATCCTACGCTGACACGTCGTGGATTTCCTAAATGTGAACTGTCGACTAGGGCTTGAATTTCTACCAACATCGGCCGCGTACCTTCCCAAGTCACTAAAATACTGCTGCCAGAAACAGGTTTTTCATAACGTGAAAGAAAAATGGAACACGGATTTGTGACTTCACGTAAACCTTTATCCGACATTGCAAAAATACCTAATTCATTGACAGCGCCGAAACGATTTTTCACGGCGCGCACTATGCGAAAACGATTATCACGTTCACCTTCAAAATATAAAACCGTATCGACCATATGTTCTAATACACGAGGACCTGCGAGCGCACCTTCTTTGGTGACATGCCCGACCAGAAATAAAGTTGTATCTGTTTGTTTTGCATAATGGGTTAATTTAGCCGCACTCTCGCGCACTTGTGATACCGAGCCGGGTGCTGAATTGATCGTATCAGTGAATACAGTTTGAATCGAATCAATCACGACAACTTTGGGTTGTTCTTTAATAATAATATCTAAAATGGTTTCAATATGCGTTTGTGCAAGCAAACGAATTTCTTTACGCGCAAGACCAAGTCGATGCGCACGCGCAGACACTTGTTGCAAAGATTCTTCGCCGGTAATATATAAAACCGGCATGTGTCCGCTTAAATGACTAATGGCTTGTAATAAAACCGTAGATTTTCCAATCCCAGGATCGCCACCCATTAATACAACCGAACCTGGTACTAAACCACCGCCTAAAACCCTATCCAATTCTGTTAAACCACAAGATGTGCGTTGCTGCTCAACTACACTCACGTCCAATAAACTTTTAACAGTATTATTAATTTCCCCAGTTAAACCTTTATGGCGTACAGATTTTGGATTGGCTATCGCCATTTCCACATAACTATTCCAAGTCCCACAATCAGGACAACAACCTATCCATTTAGGACTGCTTGAACCGCAGGATTCGCAGACGTATTGGGATTTAGACATTATTACCCTCAATAAATTTATTCAAATCTTCTATAAATCCTTGCACCGCAGTTTCAGGCGTCGCCCAAGAAGTAACTAAGCGAATGACCGTATGGTCATTAAGGGAAGATTTTCCCCAAATATGAAAACCATAAAGGGGTTTTAATTTTTCAATGATATTATTGGGTAAATGTACAAATAGTTGATTTGTGACAACTTCTGCTTCAAAAGTATAACCACAAGCTTTTATGCCTTGGGCTAATTGCTTCGCCATTTGATTGGCGTGTTTGGCATTTTCAAAATATAAATTATTTTTGAAAAATTCTACGAATTGAATACTGACGCTTCGCGCTTTGGCAAGGAGTGCGCCGCGTTGTCTTAAATGACGGCGAAATTCGGGTTGTAAACTTATATTCGGGATCACTATCGCTTCGCCGATTAAGCCGCCATTTTTGGTGCCGCCGATATAAAACATGTCGGCAAGATTTGCGATGTCTTGTAAATTAAAATCGGCTTGTTCTGACATGAGCGCATGACCGAGTCTGGCGCCATCAATGTAAAAATATAAATCATGATTTTTGCAAACTTTGGATAAGGCTTCTAATTCCTTTTTGGTATAGATAGAACCTACTTCCGTCGTTTGAGAAATATAAACCACTTTTGGTTTAACCATTTGATCAAAGTTTGTACTCTCTACGAGTGTTTGCACCATTTGCGGTGTTAACTTGCCAGCTTGTGCAGGTAGTGAATGCACTTTATGGCCGGTGGCCTCGATGGCGCCCACTTCAAAAACATTAATATGACCGCTATCAACGGCAATAACCGATTCATAGGGCTTTAATAGTGATGCTAAACAAACAATATTAGCTTGTGTACCTGTTGCAACAAAATGAATTTGCGCATTTGCACGATTCATTTGCGTTTGAATGAGTTTTTCTGCTTGCATAGAAAAAGAATCTGCACTGTAGCCTTCTTCTTGTTGCAAATTGGTGCGTACCAGTGCGTCCAAAATATATGGATGCGCGCCTTCAGAGTAGTCATCAAAAAAATGGTATTTGTAATTCATGCGATCATTATAACATTTGACAAACAAGCGCGATAGATATAGCTTTTAACCGATGTGTGTTTATTTTAATTAACTCTTAAGGGAATAATGATGAAAAAAATTCTAACTTTTGTATCTGGTTTATTTTTAATGTTAACTTTAGCTGGCAATGCATTTGCTACTATTGGCCAAGCAACAGACGATACATTGATTACAACTGAAGTAAAAGCTAAATTACTTGAAAAGAAAATCAACCCACTTGAAGTGCATGTTGAAACTACAGATGGTGTTGTTATGTTAACAGGTCATGTTAAATCTGAAGCTGATAAAGGTTTAGCTGCTGAAACTGCCCAAGCAGTTAAAAATGTTAAAAGCGTCAACAATCAATTAGTCGTTAAAACACAGTAGTCTGACAAGATATAGCTAAATAGCCAACATCCAGGGCGAAAGATTTTTCGCACCTGGATGTTGGCTCTCTTCCCATCTTTGCGTTCAGCATAGGTCTATCGTACAATAGCTGCATAATTCAAAACCGGAGTTTTTATGAGCAGCAAACCTACACACGCAATATCCCCCACACGTGCGGAAGATTACCCACAGTGGTACCAGCAAGTCATTACGGCTGCTGATTTAGCAGATAATTCTGCGGTGCGTGGTTGTATGGTCATAAAACCTTGGGGTTATGCTATTTGGGAACGCATCCAAGCAATTTTAGATGCGCAGTTTAAAGAAACTGGCCATGAGAATGCATATTTCCCTCTGCTCATTCCTTTAAATTATTTAGAAAAAGAGGCGCAACATGTTGAAGGCTTTGCCAAAGAATGTGCAGTTGTAACACACACACGCTTAGAAGCCAACGGTAAAGGTGGTTTAAAACCTGCTGGCGAATTGGAAGAACCTTACATTATTCGCCCAACCAGTGAAACAGTTATTGGTGTGCAATTTGCTAAATGGATTCAATCTTATCGCGATTTGCCGGTTCTTATTAATCAATGGGCTAATGTCATGCGCTGGGAAATGCGTACGCGGATGTTTTTGCGTACCAGCGAATTTTTATGGCAAGAAGGTCATACTGCACATGCCACACAAGAAGACGCTATTGCAGAAACAAAACAAATGCTCAATATTTATGCCGACTTTGCAGAAAACTATGCGGCAATTCCGGTCATTAAAGGTGAAAAAACACCTGCGGAGCGTTTCCCCGGCGCTGTGAATACTTATACGATTGAAGCCATGATGCAAGATAAAAAAGCTTTGCAAGCCGCTACTTCGCATTTTTTAGGCCAAAATTTTGCAAAATCGTTTGATATTCAATATTTAGATAAAGAAGGTAAACAAGAATTTGTTTGGACAACGTCATGGGGCATGTCGACACGAATGATCGGTGGTTTAATTATGACGCACAGTGATGATGATGGTTTAGTATTACCACCACGCCTAGCACCACTGCATGTCATTATTATTCCTATTTACCGCAATGCTGAAGATGAAGAAAAAGTACTGGCATTTTGTGAAAAATTACAAAAAGATTTATCACAAACTTTTTATCATAACCAAGTGATACGCAGTAAAATTGATAAACGTGATTTAAACAGTGGTGAAAAATCCTGGCACTGGATTAAAAAAGGCGTGCCCGTACGCTTAGAAATTGGCCCGCGCGATATTGAAAAAGACAGCGTATTTATGGCGCGCCGTGATTTAGGCATTAAAGAAAAAACTTCGTTAATAAAAAATGATTTTATTGAAAAAATAAGCTCTATCTTAGATGAAATCCAAACCAATATATTCAATAAAGCCAAAAAATTCCAACAAGAAAATCTACATATTGTAAAAAATATTGAAGAATTTAATGAAGTTCTTTCAGAATCAGGCATCGGTGGTTTTGTGCAATGTTACTGCGCGCCTGATGATGTGGAAGATATCATTAAACCGATGAAAGTTAGTGCACGCTGCATTCCTCTGGAACAATCCGGTGAAACAGGTGTATGTATTTTCACAGGTGAAAATACAAACCGCCAGGTCATTTTTGCGAAGGCTTATTAAGGTCGTGTAACACATTGATTTTTTAGCCTTATCTGATATTCTATCAGTATGAAAACCTTTACTGCAAAAGAACAGCGAGTCATTACGTCTATTATTGACCAGGCTTGCCAAGCGATCGAGCCCAAATCAATATACTTATTTGGGTCACGTGCACGCTTTAACGCATATGAAAATTCAGACTATGACTTTGCCTTTGAATTTGATGCAAAGCAATATGAAAAATGGATACGGTTTGTCTTTGAGGCTGAAGAAAAGGTGCCTACATTGTTACCCTTAGATCTAGTGAATATGAATGAAATCTCTCCTGCTTTTAGAGAGAAAATTTCACAAGAGGGAAAATTGATTTTTAAAAGGAATAAATAATGCAACAATCAATAGAAAATTGTCAAAAAGCATTGGCTAAACTCAAAGAATTTCTTGATATTGCCAAAACAAATAATGCTGAATATATGCATGCGGCTGTTATTCAAGCTTTTGAATATAATTTTGAATTGTTCTGGAAAATATACCAGAAAATGGCTAACCAAGAAGGCGAAAAGATTGGCAGCCCCAAACAAGCTTTTTCATTCGCTTTCCAATCAGATTTAATAAAAAATGAAGAAACATGGTTAAGCATTTTAAATGATAGAAATTTAACTACGCATACCTATCATCGCGAATTAGCCGACCAAATTTATACGCGGATCGCAAATCAATATTACAACGCATTCTATGATGCATTGAACATCATTAAAGCAAAAACAAAATAAGCATCCTACTCTGGCAATACACAGACATTATTCTGACAACGCATAGGCTGTAAGCAATTACTATCAAACTGGCAAGTTTGGCCGGGTGTATTGGTCGCAGTCGGCGTTTCTGGTTTTATTTCCCCACACATTAATATTTGTACAGAATCTACAATAAAACCGGTTTTACTGGGAATCACTTTTTGAGGTAATACTTCAATATGTTGAATGCTGGCAAATTGACTCGACAATAATGTCGTTCTTTCATGGGTTAACGCTAGTGGAATACTTTCTGTTTGCTTGCATGAGAGTGCGAATGCCGAAAAATGACAAAAAATTAATACGAATATTACTAAAAATTTATACATTGGCTTGATAGTGTTTCAAAATTTCTTCAATGATATTTTGCAATACATTATGGCTGGACTCATCGGAAAGCTCACCGGCATCGCGCATTTCTAATAATCTGCGTTCCACGACTTGTGCAACAGAACCGCTGGGATACAATTTTGCTAAAATTTTCCGTGCTGCAGAAGGTCCAATACGATCGTATAACGCATTGCGCACATAAGCATCTTCTGCTGTGGTACTAAATGCCCATAATTCAATTGGACCTAGAGTATTGGTTAATAATTGTGTATTCATGCCTTCTTTGGTTGCAAATTGCGCGAGGAAAGTTCCGCCGCCGGCGCGTGGGCCATGAACGCGTGTGCGTAATGCATTTTTTGCTGTATCGGATAAACCGAAGGTTTTAGCCGATTTTTCGAGGGATTGTGCAGGACCCGCATCCATAATAAAAACACTGGTTGCAAAATCTACCATGACTTCATCAAAATCTTCGAGTGCTTGTGATAAAAGTGCAATTTGCACTTTCCATTTACGTCCTTCACGCATATCCACTAATACTTGATCGCGTACGGATTTCGCTTTTGCGGTACGGTGAAATTCATCAAATACGATGCGTTTTTGATCTTCACGAATTTCTAACACACGACCACGGTGATAATCACGATAGCGTTTTGGCATGTCTTGAACATTTTCATTAATTAAATAATAATCACGCCCTAAAATATAACGCGCAATCATATACATGACCGCTGTTTGACGATCAGCTGCTTCACCACCGGTTTTAGCGACTTCATCTAAATCCAGTGATACAACGCGTGATTCGCCCAAATCAAATGCTGTGGTACGCGATAAAATCGGATACTCACGTATAGCACTGGAAACCATACGGCTAAATGATTGAATCAAGGTCTCGCCTGTAGGCGCGATAATTTTACCAAATAAATCTTCTACTGCGGGGGTGCGGCATACGGCAGCAACATCGGCTAATAAAGGAACGGCAAAACGTTGCGCCAATAACGCTTCGTGTTTATAACCTGCATCAAATAAAGCATCGGTAATTTCCCACCAAGACGTATGTTCATCTACTTTTAACTCGAGGGTATACAATAACTCATCCACTTTTTTATCAACATTACTTGCATAGCGATGCGGGTTTTGTTGATCGGATGCTAATTTATACACTTCATCGACCACCATGCCGACCATATCAGAAATACCATCATAAGCACGTTCAGCGCTTAAAGGTGTGGCTAATAAGGTTAAAAAATTCACTAAAAAACTGCGCTCTAAAGGTGTTGGGAAACGTGCACCCAATTGAGTATCAAAAGGATTAATGGCATATTCTGCTGTCATACGTAAACGATGATAAGCTACTAAATGTTTTTTATTCGTAGGCAAAGCTTCTTTTAATAAAGAAATTAAACCGCTACTAGAAGGACCCACATCAATAATGGCAATTCGCGGCAAACGTTCTTGTCCGGCATTTAAACATAAAGCTAAATTGATCGCATTAGATAAAACAGATTTACCCGAACCTGGGCGCGCATAAATTAAATCGATCCAAGTGGTTTGCATGGAAGAACCCGGTTGATACGGCCATAATTTGCCATCAGGGGATCTGAGTAATAACGCACCATGTTGCCAGGGCGATGAAGGCCGCGCAATCGGTAACATGTAAACAACTTCTGATAAAGGTGCAACCGAAGGTGTCGCTAAACTGCCTGAGCTTAAGGCCAAACTGCTGGAAACCACCGCACCAAAAGGATCGCCGGAAACTTCAGATACTTCGCAATAACCCCAACCTTGTACGGCTTTTGCTAATTCAGCTGCGCGTGATTTTAATAAGGCTTCTTCGCCTACTTTTGCCCAAGTGGTTAATGATACTTTTAAACGTACCACCGCATCATCGGTATTGGTTTCAAAATATTGTAATAAATTTCTAGCATCTGAAATCATCGGATTACTGGTAGATGCAAAACTTAAAATAGAAGCTAATATCGCTTTAAAACCAAGAGAAGCTAAACCATTGCTTTCAACCATAAAAGAAACCCGCCAAGGAATTTTAGCGGCAACGACACGGTTAAATAAATATGTAAATGATTTTACTTCTTTGGGAAATAATTCAATAAATAACGGTGCATAAATGCGATCGCCAATACGGCAAATACGTAAATTTAAGTTCTCACCATCGCGTGGCAAAATTTGTGATGATAAAGAAGGCCACAATACTTCTGAGATATCGCGCTTATGTAATTTTAATTCCCGTACAGGAATGCGATCACCCGGTAAATAAGGGCTCCATTGCTTATCTGTAAAGTCTTGATCAATGGTAAAGCGTGCTTCACGTATCACCGTATGAACATCTAATAATTTAATGGCAAGACCTAAAGTTTCAAGTTCTGTTAAAGTTGCACGGGTGAACGATTCATGCACTTCACGCAATTCAGGCGTAGTTGCAATCACACTTTGCGCATAACGCATGGGAGGAATTTTTTGCTTTTTAATCAAAGCTAATTTATTTTTAAATGCAGCTTTTTGTTGCTGGTTTGACATGCTGGTAGGAAAGGTCCAAAGCACAATAAATGTTTTTTCTTCTGCGCAATAACGACCTAGCGTTTGCACGCGTTCATTAAATAAATCATCGAGTTCTAATTGTAAACGTTTAGCTGTGGCTATAGCCGGTGCTAACACTTCTTTAATCTGCCCTTCTACGTTTTCGTTATCATAAGCAAATAAAATTTGTGCGCCATGCCCAGGTCTTGATAACGCCGTTTGCAGGGCGTGCGCTACGCCCGTATGTAAACGTGAAAATTCTTCAGATCCGACTAAAAACTGTGCACCGTCTATTTTTATGACGGATAATAATGAACCATCGCGAGCTACCAAAGTATGCTCATTATCAACCGCTTCTAAATCGCAATACGAACCGGCGGTTTGCTTCAACGAATTTGTGAACCATTCTAAGAATGAATCGACTGATTCTAATATCGGTTCAAAAAAATTTGTCATTTTAAAAATCGTCCATGCTTAAATCGTTGGCTTCCAATTTTGGTAAGATAATCGTTGACCAATGCAGTATTTGTTCAGAAAAATTCTGTTGATTCGGTAATAAACGCAAAGGTAGCATTACTTTTTTTTGTACGTCACGTCCCATGTTTTGCGTATCCAGCAAGGATTGTCCGAATAAATCTGAAATGCTGGCATCTTTACCAAAAATTTCATCTACAGGTTGCATCAATTGCCGCAAATTACGATAAAGGGATTTGGCCGTTTCAACATACGGCGTTTTAGATGCAATTAAACAAAATAAAACCCTTACAGAGTGCATTAAATCCGCTTGTGACATTTGCGGAAAATAGATAATACGATCTTCTCGTCCTAAAACACCTAAGAAATTACATTCCATACACAATGCACAACAGGTGGCTAAATTCGACATTTCATTTTGACGGTAATTGCCATTAATATTAGCCACTTCTTGATGCACTAAATCACGAAAACCACAATACTGACATTGATATTTATCCCGAATAAACACTTTCTGCGCAATTTTTTGGAAGGCGCTTTGTTTGCGTCTGGCTTTAAACAATCGCCAGCCATCCAGGTTTGCAGAAAGTGTTAAAGGATGCATCAGTATCAACCGCCTCCAGAAGAAGGATTTGTACCAAAAATATCGCCACCCGTAGAAGTACCTGTTTCTGCACCTGAGCCGAAAATGGTCACACCGGTTGCTTCAATCATGGTCGGTAACCAAACAAGACCAATACCGATAAATAACAGCATAAAACATGTACCTAAAGTCACTTGTGCAGGATTATCTTTATGTTGTTTAAATTTTAAAACACCCGCACTGGCAAAACCAATACCGGAAACATAACAAAGCGCAACGACCAAGTTAACGATTTGAGAAATCGAACCTGTGGCAGCTTCTGCTAAATCACCTAAAGTTTGATCGCCACCAGCTTGCGCAAGCATTAAACCGCCCGCGATAGCCCAGATAACGGTACTCGCTAAAAGAAACTTTATTTTCATCATTATCTCCTTACATTAATAAAACCCAAAAGTATTCATTAAAATCCTAACAGTAGCACCAATATGGTATGCAAAAATCCCGCCTATAATATGTGTTAAACCTTTGCCTACAGTAGCTTGACTGCCTTGTTCCCCAGATTTCACTATATAGTACCAACCTCGAATAAAGGCAACAATACCTACTAAACGAATGACTTCAAATGCGACTTCAATGACCGTATCAATCTCATGACCATAACTTGGGTTATACGATAAAGGGCTGGTGGTGCCCCAAAACGTATAAGTAGTCATATCAATTAAAGTAGGCCACCAAACCAAGCCTACGCCTACAAAAATTTTAATAATAGGGCCAGTAATTTCCATTTGCTGGCTCATCATACTGCGCGTATCGCCTAATGATTTTAAGGCATATAACCCGCCACCTATCATAAAAATACCCAGCAAATAAGTGCCGGCTGTCACTAGTATGCTAAGTCCTGATAAAGACTCAGCAAATGTTACAATCATATTGACTAAGTCATTCATCGGCGCATTACTCTTCTTCGCGGAACACGGTCTCCGAACTCATAGTGACAGTTCCTGCAACAGGATCAATATTCATCACGCGTCCATAACCTGGCACATCATCACCGCGTGCAACTGTAATTAATTCTCCAGTTTGACTCATTAACCAAGCACGTCCTGGAATAACAGCCTGAACCACCATCGGTACAGGTATCATAGATTTTGCTTGCATGGCTTGACGGCTTAAATTAGCAGCACGTTGTGTTTGCTCGGAAACAGCTACATGTAAATCAACTTCATTACCAATAACACCCACTTGCGCTTCTAATGCAGATAAACGCTGATTTAAAGCATTTAATGCGCTCACTTGTGTATTCAAATCTTCTAAGCGCGATAAAACATCTTGCAAGCCACCCTCTTCTTCAGCAATCTTGGTAACCATTTGTTCCATTTGTTCTATGCGAACATGTGCGCCTTGTAATTGGGTGAGTTGATCATTGAGCACATTCATGCCTTGTTCTATCGTATCTAAACGATCATCAATTTGGCGTATTTCCACAGTACCGTTATTATTTGTAGGTTGTGATGTAGTTTTAACCGATGTCATTTTCGTTTGGGTCGGAACGGGCGTAATTTCTTGAGAATTATTACTTTGTAATAGTTTATAGCCACCGTAAATAAGAACTAATAAAATCAATAACGAAATCCAGGGGTGACGCTTAAATAGATTGCCGCGTTTTTCCGTCGTTTGCATCGGCGGAATAGCACCTTGTTCATCCAGATCATTATCAATGTTGGAATCGATGTCGGTGTTAAAATCATTAAAATCTGTATCTGTATCAGTATCCGTTTTAAAATCGTTATCTTCATCAAAAAGCGTATTGTCTTGCTCTTTAAGTGTTTCCTTGGGTAAGAAATCATCATCGAAATCAAAGTCAGAATCAAAATCCGGATCAAAAGGTTCTTCAACTTTTGTATCAGCAGGTTTATCAGCTTGCGCCGTGTCCTGAATATCATTAGGCTTTTTCATGAATTCTTCAGAAAATTCATCAGGAAAATCATCTGTAAAATTAAACTCATCAAAATCGTTTTGAGTCGTTTTGTTTTCGTTATCAAATTCGTTATCGAATTCGTTATCGAATTCGTTATCGGTTGTAAGTTTTTTATCGTCGTCCATGTTTTCCTACCTCACTGTGCTGAAGAATTTGTATTTGTGGTTGTAGCTGTATTTGTAGTTACACTCACCGGCGTAGTTGTTGTTTCAGGAAGAAGTGCCACACCTTGTCCGGCTATAAAATCTTGCATGAATAATAATCCTATTCCTGTACCACTATCAACTGTGACTGTAGGCGGCATATCAAATACATCAGCCAAATTTTCACCCCAAGCTTGTCCAACTGTACCTAAACCGACGGCTATTGCGTCTTTTGTTGTTACATCCGCTGATTGCACGATCAATAATTGATTGGTTGTATCTTCAACCACAGGTTGTGTTATTCCTGCTAAAAATGCTTCACCGATACCTTCTAAGAATGCGGAGGCAAATAAACTGCCGTAACGAAGAAAATAATGATTATCTACGCCGGTAGCCAACGCCGTACGTGCAGTTTCCGCATCAACTGCCACTGCATTAAACGGTAAACTGGCAGGTAAATCGGGTGAACTTAATAATGAAAAACGCAACATCACCGCTTCTTGTTGTATTTGTATATCACCTAATACTTTAGACCCTTGTAAAGGTCCTTGCACGATCGTTGCTAGTACAGGTCCGGGATTATCACTATTAATATCTGTATCCAGCACAGCAAATACTATGGATCCTGCTTTATACAATACAGGTCCTGTTGCAGTTTCTGAACCTGTACCTGATCCATCACCTGCAAGTCCAGTTTCAACAGGAGCCATGCCACGCACATATACTTGCGTACCAGGTTTCCAATTTGAAACAACGGACATGGATTGGCTGCGTAATAAAGCTTCGAATGCTTGTTGCATCGCTTGTTGTTCAGCTGCGTTACGCTCTTTTGCTGCAGCAGCTTGATCCGCAGATAATTGTGCTAATCGCGCTTTTTGTTGATCTTCAAGTATTTTTCGGTACGCTTCTTGATTATTTTGTGGTGTATTCACCGGCAAGGAAATACCATTGCAAGGCTGACCTTGACGATCAAGACCCTGGCGATTACAACCATTTTTATCAAAACCGTCTTTATCGTAACCATCTTTATCAAAGCCATTGCGATCAAAGCCGTCTTTATTAAAACCATTTTTGTCATAACCGTCTTTGTCATAACCTAAGGCGTTAAAACCATCTTTAGCAAAACAAGGTTTTCCGTCTTTATCTAAACCTTGACGATTACAACCATTTTTATCAAAGCCATTTTTGTCATAGCCATCTTTATCAAAACCGATTTTATCATAACCGTCTTTATCAAAACCTAAATGATCATAACCATCGACGTTATAACCTTGCGCATCGTAACACGGATTACCATTCACATCTAAGCCTTCGCGATTACAACCGTTACGATCAAAACCATTTTTGTCAAAACCATCTTTATCAAAACCGTCTTTATCATAACCCTCTTTATTAAAACCGTTTTTGTCAAAGCCTTCTGCGTCATAACCTTGAGCGTCATAACCATTACGATCAAAACCTTTCGCGTCATAACCATTTTGATCATAACCTTGCGTATCATAAGTACATTCAGCACAAAACTCTTGTCCAAAACTTAAATTAGCTTGATTGGCATCTTGTTGATTAATGAGACGCGGAATAGCAGCTTGACCTGATTTTGTTGCTTCTTGCGCTAAGCGCTCATTTTCTGCTAATTGTAATTTTGCATATTCTTCATTGTATTGGCCTGTACCCGCAAGCGATTGAATTTCGCCAATACGCGCCGCTTTAACTTCAGCCGTGACTTCAGGTGGCTGCACTTCACGCGAAGTGGTCACGACTAAACCAACGACGACTAATACAATTAAACTCACGACTATTAATAATGTGCGGGTCTTAATATCGCTCAAGCGCCCAAAAAGATTTTGTAATTTTTTTCCCATATTAAAGCCCTTCTACTTTTAAGGTAATCGATTCACCACGATGCGAGGCTAAGATCATGGGTGTAACGGGTAATTGATAAACATGTGTACCGTCTGCGCTAGACATAGTAGCCACCCAACCTGGGGATAATAAAGTTAATGGCGTGCGAATATAAAGTTGATTATTCCATAACCATGCCTGCGCACTTCCGCCAGTCACATTTAATAATTCACTGTCTTGTGGTGCAATACCGTCTAATAAATTCATTAAGGTGATATCTGCATTTTTGGGAATTACGCTACCAATCATAGAACCGCGCGCATTAGGACCACGACCTTGTACGCGAAAATCAACACGGTAATCTACTGTACCTTGATCCGTTACGATGGTTAACATCACGGGCGTTGGCATACCTTGCAAAGTCACGGCCATATTACCCGTTGCATAAGGTTGTTGGCCTTGTATCAATAATAAATTACTTTTTTGATCCCATTGAATATTAAAACTTGTCGGATCGCCAATACTATAAGCACTCACTGGCCATGGCGCACCTGTTTCATCAACAAATACGACCGAAGAAACATAACCTGTAGATAAACGCAACACCGGAGGTTGACTGCCAGGCGCTAAATTTACACTTTGAGAAGTCACTGTAGGTTTAGGAACAGGTTGTGCAGGCGCTTCCATGGCGCGTTGCGTTGTTTCATGTGCTTCGCGCAGTGCTTGAATTTGCTCGGGACTCATGGGATACATTTTCTTTAACATATTTTCAAAGGCTGGATCCTTTGCGGTACCATATGTTGATTCTTCAAAGTAGTGTTCTTCAACGACAGGATCCTTCATTGCTTGAGCGGGTGTTATAGCCGGCTGTTTTGCATTTTGGGCATTCTGATTATTTTGAGCATTTTGCATATTGGCCAAAGGTGGCAATGTGACTTGTGTCCCCGGCAAATGTTGGGGAAGTTGTGCTTGCGCCTGTGCAAAAGCAACTGACAATAAAAACAGTAATAAAAATAAACCTGCCGTCCATAATTTCATCATAATTTGCGATCCTCAACCACAAATTGCGCAATGGCAATACCTTGAGGCTTATCTTTTGTGGGTACACGTGAAATCAACATCGTCACTAAAATAGGTTGTTCTAGCGTTTCATTCGCGCTCACATAACTAATCAGCATGGGAATTTCAATCTTCCAGGCATAACGGCCTTTGATTAAACCGTGTTGAACAATAATTGGAACTTCTGTCACCACGCCTTTTACTACTAAACGTTTGCTTAATACCGTATCTAAATTACCAGATTGCTGCAGCGCTTCTAGGTAATTATCAAACCCGGCGGGTGTAAAATATTGACGCATTTGTTGTAAATCGTCTTGGTAATCTAAGAAGTTATAAGAAAACGCAGCGATCGCAGCGCGTGATGACCACATCAATAACATTTCTTCATCGACTAAAGGTTCATACAAGGGTTGAATTTCGATTAAAGTACCATCGGTTTGGGTTGCGAAATAAACAGGAGCTGGCTTTGCATAATATTGAAAACCCACCATGAGGATCAATAACATATTAACCAATATTGAACCCAATAGGGCCAACATAACATTACGATAACCATCACGGTAAAAATGATTTCGTAGTCTTACGAGTTCTAAACCCCTGACGGTATCAAAACCATCTGAAGCTTGCGCTACGCTGACTTGTTCTTTGGGATCCTTCGCCATAATGCCTCTTAATATTTCGCCCTAGTTAACCACCAGGGTTTTGCCACTTTCCTTGGGCCTGAAAACACGCCGCGTAAAAACCGCAGGAATACTCGCACACTAAAACCATAATGCTCTAACAATGCAAAAAATATAATTGTGACCACGGCGACGATTAAAGTCCACCACCTTGGAATAAATAAGCATAGCAACAAAGGAAACATTGCGCGATAGTCTACGATAAAAAACCGTACAGTTCGTGCACTATCTCGCCAATGTGCTGTTGGACTAATCGGTTTCATGGTTATTCCAATATAATTAATCTTGCTAATTATAGATGAATAAATGGTGACCTATGATAAATATACGAAAATTTCTAACGAGAAGGTCCACTTGGTAAAGTTGAAGCAGCATTATCTGCAGGTTGCTTAGGAGCTGCAGGTGATTCCCCAGTAAATTGCCTAGTGATAGCAGTGCCTGTTGCTGAACTTTGAATTGGTGCACTTTGTTGTTTTTCTGCTTGGAGCTTTTCTTGTGCTGTTCTTACAACATGCCCTACTACACCTTGCTTATCAATACCCAATTGCTCGCCTTCATCAAAAAGATAACGAATATCTTCGATAAATTTATCCATGGTGACTTCACCACGCGCAGATTTATTCGGAGCAACAGCGGGCTGTTGACTTTGGGTTGATTGTTGAGATTGAACAACATTCTGAGGCATATCTTCTGTAATAGCCCTTTTTCTAAGAAGTTGTTGTAAATTCATTTTATCTGACATAGTCCTTACCTCTTAACTAATCAAAATCTGTTTGTAACATTGCATCGCGCACTTCATCATCGAAAACTAACCATTCTCTTTGAGGAACACGACGCCCATCTGTTGTTGGTAATAAGCGTTGCCAAATGACAACACGCATTAATTCGATTAAATCAACCGCACGACCATGACGTTCATCTGCAGGAAATGCAGCGATCATACGACGCATGGTATCGGCAACACCATTACTGTGCACTGTCGTATAAACCACGTGGCCTGTTAATGCCGCATCAATAACGGCAGCGATGGTTTCTTTATCACGGGCTTCCCCGAGTAAAATATAATTAGGTTTACGGCGTAAGGCATTACGAATTGCTGACGGAAAATTGGGTAAATTCCCAGGAATTTCATGTTGTGCCATTAGGGTATTAGGTTGTGGCACATTATCATACACAAACTCAATTGGGGATTCATATGTTAATACTTTACCGGTTTGCGTTTCGAGAATTTCACGCATAATCGCGGCCAATAAAGTACTTTTACCCGAACCTGTAGAACCAGCAACGACCACGATGCCTTGAGCAGGAATTAAGCCTTCTAATAATTTAGGCGGTAAATTCATATCTTTTAAAAAAGGTGGATCGATAGGAATGGTCCGCATGGTAATTTGAATACCTTCATGACCTTCAACATGGCAACCGGTACCATTCACACGAAAACGATAACGTTCACTGCGTGAAGGTTTAATTTCATAATGAGTATCTAGATCTTTACCGCTTAAAATTTGCGCAGTACCGTTAGCACCGTAAATTAAATTAAGTAATGCAGCAACTTCGCTGTGGGATAATTTATGAGAAGTAACACGACGCAAGCGACCGTGAATATCAGCAACAACTTGATCGCCGGTTTGTAAAGTAATATCTGAGGCTTCATTTCTAACGCAAAACAATAACAAATCATCCAAATCAGCTTCGGTAATACGCGAAGTTTCCTTTGGATATTTTAACTCTGTTGCTATTGCTGCTCTTTCTGTCATTTCTTTCTCTATTTAACTTATTCATGGGTTGTCACCAAAGGAGCCCATGTTTCACTATCCGCTCTTAATGCAGGTAAGGCTTCGATGGTCAAGGTACGATCATTAATCGCTAACTCTTCACCCCCGCCCGTTACACCCAAAGACCGGTGTGAAACTTGCGGTGCACTTACCATATTTTGGGCCAGTAACATTCTATAACGCACCATACCCTGATAATCACGTTTTAACCGAGCTAAATTCTCGGTATAAATTTGGTCGGCCTGATAAATACCTTCAAACCACCCTTTTTCTACATAATCGGCCCAAATTTCTCTTTCTTCATCGGTTTTTGGCCATAAAGACTTATCAGGCAAGGGCGGACGCGTATCGTCCATAATCAGATAATCCCGCCAAGTGGGCGCCAAAGTCACAAACCGCGCCTGTTTAATAATCTTATAGTTTCTATCGGCAACTCTGAGCACATTTGGAGTATTTACTGTTAAAGAGTCCCGACCTTCAACCAAAACCGGTGGCAAAATATTGTCACTTAAGAGCAATGCATGGAAATTGAAAATCCTATCTAACTGCTCTTCTTCTTGGTAAAGGGATTCATTAATCTCTTCGCCACGGAACGCTAAACCACTGCGTGCCCCTAAACTTCTTGCTGTATCTTTTAAGGCATCAAGACGGATAGTGTCGTTATCATCGTCATCTTCGATGTCCCTTACATCACCACGTAAAGTCTCTAAAGTAGCCAATTCATCATTGGAATCTGGAAGGATTTCTACTTCTAGAGATGCACACCCTGTGAGCAATGCAATAAATAATAATGTGAGTGTTTTATTCATATATAGTGTATGCAATCCCTGTAACGACCTACTAGCATTTAATCTAAATAATGTAATTCTATAACCCCAGAATCAGGGAAGATAAGTATATCGCCGCGTAAATAAATCTCAGCCCTGATTTCGCGCAATAATTCTTGTGCCGTTATTTTATCACGTTCTAAGGTTACAATAACAGGAATTGCAGGCGCATGACCCATCACCTTTAAACGGTATTTTGTTAATGTTGCAATATCACGCATTAGCGGTTCAACAGGACCACTCCAATCCACGGTCATCAAACGTGATAAAGATGGATAAAGAGGTTCAGGATAAGGTTCTGCTTTAATGCCTACATCTGTAGGTTTTTTAGCGCGTTCAATATCGTATAATGCAATCAATGATCGATCAATGGAACCTGCTGCATGTTCAATTTGTTGTTGTGTCATCAATGGCGGCGGTGGCGGTGTCTCTACTGGCGCAGTAATCTGGCAAGAGATTAACAATACGCTAATCATAATAAGTGTTAAATATTTTACTTGTGGTAACATCATGTTATTTGAAATTCCTATAAACGTTGCAGTAAGCATAAACTATAGACACCTTGTCAGCAACCCAAAACTGTTATAGATTTCCTAGTACAACAAGGAGAAAATGATGGTTGATATGGGACGTGCCTTATTATTAGTCGCGCAAGAAATGAAGTTGGGCTTTGTTCTTCATGGCAAAGCATTATCGCTTGAAGAAGTTTTTGCCGAAAAGGGATTATTGCCATCCATCATGAGACGCTCTGATCAACTCTCTTCTTTTTGCTTGGGTTATGGTTTAGGATTAACCTTTGAAGATTCTAGCTCCGCGCGCTTGGGTGTCGTTGTAAAATATAATGAAGAAGTGCCCAATGCCATGCGTCTGATGTGCGCAACCGAAATTTTATTTGAACTGGCTGAGTCAGCAGCTGATCGTAGCAAAATTGCACTCGATGATCTGATGTACGATTAAAAGGACTTTTGCAATGCTAGATACTCAGGATATAAATACACACAATATTCCTCCCATGGAACCGGTGCCTGTCACGCAAGAATGTGTCATTGATACCGCTAAGCGTTTTGATTTACCCATTTTATTATTACATACCATATTAAAGGTTGAAGGTGGCGAAGTTGGCAAAGTCAATTACAATACCAATAATACCTTTGATATTGGCCCTATGCAGATCAATAGCATTTGGCTTGAAGAATTTATGCCTTTCGTTACGCCTACACAAATTCTCTATAATGGTTGTGTCAACGTACAAATTGGCGCTTGGATTTTACGATCCAATATCAATAAAGCAAAAGGTGATTTTTGGAAAGGAGTCGGTAATTATCATTCAGGCACACCACACCTGCATCGTAAATACCAAGAAAAAGTATATGCCATGTCTAATCAACTTTTAAAACAGGATTAAACAATGCCACCACAAGGCGGAGGGGGAGGAGGTCAAGGTGACCAAGGCCAAGGTCTCGATCTTATTTGGGGCGTTGCTTTTGTTATTATCGTTATTTTAGCCTTATGGTTTTTTGCGCGCGGCCCTATTTTGCAAGGTATTTTTTTTATTAAATTACTTGAAATTAAAGCCATTGGTCTTTTTACCAATAGTTTAGAGCCCGTACAACAAGCTATTCTTTATTATCGCAATGACCCTACGGCTGTTAGTATTAATCAAATAGGTCTTTGGTTTCATGAAATTGGTCGTACTTTACGTTTTATTGTCCCCGGAATATTGACGCTACTCGCAGGCATACTTTATTTCACGCACCCGTCGCTTAAATTTAATCATGTGTTTGATATGCAACGCTTACGCGAACTTGAAAAAGACAATTGGCCACAAATTATTCCCGTCATTAAAGAAAATTTAATTGATCAAGATATTGATGAAGGCAAATGGGCCATGAGCCCTTCTCCTATGCAATTTGCAAAAAAATATGGTTTGCTAGAAGAATATTTTCCAGAATCAAAAGTAAAATCTTATGGGCAAAAAAAACCTGAAGTACGGGTTATCAAAGACAAAGCTGAACAAGTTTTTGCTAAACAATTAGGGCCAGTTTGGCGCGGTTTGCAAAAAACGCCACCCCACGCACGTGCGCTGATGGCTGTTTTTGCCGCGCACACGAATCAAGATAAAAGCAATGTTTCCAAGCTCATTGAGCAATTTGGACGTTCAAGTGGCGAAGGTAAATTGGATTTTACCGGTGTCGATGAAGTTTTGAAAAAACATTACCGCAGCAAACCGCTACAACAAGCCATGCACAGCCATGCTTATTTATACGGTGTTATTGCTTCCATGCTGGAAGTGTCACGTACTTCCGGTGTTTTAAGTAGTTCTGATTTTATTTGGGTAAAACCTTTAGATAGACCATTATGGTATATCGTTAATACAGTGGGCCGCCGCACTTGCATGAGTGAAATTGCCGGACCTATCAGTCATTGGTTGGCTGAAAAAGCTATGGGTCGCACACTTACACAACCCATGGTAAAAAATGCGGTCAAAGGCTTAGAACTTGCGATCAAAGATATTGTTTATACACCGGATGAACCGGAACAAGGCAAATAAATATGGCACGGCATATACGGGGTTTAGAAGCAAAACACGAACAGCGTCCGCAACAACTGTTGCGCGATACGCGTCCGCTCACGCGGCGTTTTTTTGATTTTATTCGTGACCCCAGCAGCGCAACCATGATATTGATCGCGTTGGCCTTAGCTGGGTTTTTTTTACCAGGCGCCAATGATATTTTTTTATTGCTGGGTATTATTTTATTTTTATTATGTATTGGTAAACATTCCTCCTTACCTTTTCGTCTACCGCAACGCGCGGGTATTTTAGATTATAACGATCTCCAACCCAGCTCCAGCAAACCAAATAAAGCGCGCGGTATTTTTTTCTACGGAAATGAACTTTCAAGCGGTGAAGAACTTTGGTTTAATAATGATGATATGCGTACCCACGCTTTAATTTTCGGCTCAACTGGTAGTGGTAAAACCGAAACATTAGTATCACTAGCCTATAATGCTTTGGTTCAAGGCAGTGGTTTTATTTACGTGGATGGTAAAGGTGATAACTCTTTATTCGCCAAAGTATTTTCTATGGCCAGACAAATGGGTCGTGAAGATGATGTGCTACTGATAAATTTCATGACCGGTGCACGCGATATTGTCGGCCCACAACCTAAACGTATTTCTAACACCATGAATCCATTTTCATTAGGATCATCTAGCATGTGCGCGCAGCTGGTCATTAGTATGATGGATGCTTCTTCAGCAAGTCCTGATGGTGATATGTGGAAAGGCCGCGCGATTTCATTCATTGAAGCGCTCATGCGGATTTTATGTTATGCCCGAGATAAAGGCTATCTTTTGCTCGACGCGCATACGATACGTCAATATTTTCATTTACCTAAACTAGAATCCATAGTACTGGATAAAAAATTTCCGGTAGATAATGAGCGTACAATCAGCATTGAAGATGCACCCGATGTGGTATTAGATCCCATCACTAACTATTTACTGACGCTCCCGGGTTTTGATAAGAACAATAAAGGCAAACAACGCGGCGAAGTTTTTGAACAGCATGGTTTCATTGTCATGCAATTAACAAGATCATTTACTTCCTTAGCCGATACCTATGGTCATATTCTACGTACAGATTTACCTGAAGTGGATTTTCGTGACGTGGTTTTAAATCGTCGTATTTTAGTTGTGCTTTTACCTGCGCTGGAAAAAGCGCCTGAAGAATTAGCAAATTTAGGTAAAATTATTGTTGCTTCCTTAAAAGCGATGATGGCATCGGGTTTAGGTGAAGCCGTCGAAGGAACCTATGCCGAATTGATCGAGAAAAAAGTAACCAACGCGCCTACACCTTTTTTATGTATCTTAGACGAATACGGTTATTACGCCGTAAAAGGTTTCGCGGTCGTACCTGCGCAAGCACGTTCATTAGGTTTCTCTGCTATTTTTGCGGGACAAGATTTACCGGCATTCCAAAAAGCTTCAAAAGAAGAAGCCTTATCCATCGGCGCGAACACTAACATTAAAATCGCCATGAAATTAGAAGATCCCATTGAAACCTGGGACTTTTTCAATAAAACAGCCGGTGAAGCGTTAGTCACACAAACCGAAAGTTTCCAAACCAACGAACGCAGTATGACTAACACCTATCAAGATACGCGCAGTGCTCGCGTCGAAAAACGTGCCCGCGTTGATTTACTCGATTTAAAAGATCAAGATGTTGGTGAGATGCATATCTTTTTCAGATCTAAAATTGTGCGTGCAAAATCATTTTTTGCCAATCCCAAGCCTGCAAAAAAAATGCGCTTGAATCAATTTTTAAAAGTAAAACCACCTAGTGATGATGAAATTATTGAATTATTAGACAGGCTCACGCATTTTGAAAATATTTTCAAATCACCTGAATTATTAAATATCAATCCCACATTAGATGAAGATTTAATTTTTGCTTTAAATGCAATGCATGAACATGCCAACCAACCCATAGATGAGCGCACCATTACCGGCGTAAAAGCACTTTATGAAAAACAAAATTACGTCGCCCCAATAGTCGATGAAGAACTAGAAGCCGCAATTTCCGGCATGGATATTTTAACGCAACCGCTACCTTCTCTTGAAGAAATGGAAAATATCGACCCACTAGAATTATTAAATATGCCAACATTTGCAGGCGCATTATTAGATAAAAATGAAGTACGCAGACAAGTTGAAACTATCGAGCGTTTCTACGGTGTACCACGTGCTAGAACCTTAGAAGCTGCAGTTAAAATTCTAAAAGACTTACGCAAAGCAACCAAATACCCACCTGGTGCTGGCAATGTACCGCCACCGAATAAAGAAGCAGTCATTGTCTTAATGAATGAACTGTCTGAAAAATTTGAAAAACAAAGTAGCGGCGCGCCTAAGAGTGAATAATTTTCTAGAAACAAATCGGCTGGTTTTAGCTATACCTAAATTTTCAGATTTACCTGAAATACTAGATTTACGACAAGACAGTGAAGTCATGCAATTTGTCGGTCAAGGACGTATAGAAACCGAAACTGACGTTAAACGATTTTTAGAAATAGCAATCCCCTATCAAAATAAATACGGCTTTGGTTTTTGCAGTGTATTTAAAAAAGACTCGGGTGAATTTATCGGACAAGCCGGGTTATTTCATTTAGGCTTTGATGAAGATCAAAAAGATATCGAAATTGCTTATCGATTAAAGAAAAAATTCTGGGGCCAAGGCTATGCCACTGAACTTGCAGAAGCATTAATTAACTGGGGATTTACGCATTTAGCTGTTGAAAAATTAGTTGCAATTGTATGGCCTGGAAATACACGCTCGCAACATGTCTTAGAAAAAGCAGGACTTATTTATCAAGGTTTAATTCATTTTCGCGATAAAGAATTATTGTTTTATGAAATTTACAAAGCCGATCAAATAACGATCGAACCTTATAATCCACAATGGCTACAAATGGCAATCAATGAAATTGCTCAATTACGTGAAATTTTACCCGCAGATCAAATTCTCGATATTCAACATGTTGGCAGCACCGCGATTCCTAATCTGTCGGCAAAACCTGTTATTGATCTTCAAATTGCAGTCGCTTCATTAGCCGATATTAAACAAACAGCAATAACCGCATTAGAAAAATTAAATTTTAAATATTGGGCTGAAAATCCCGATCCAACACGTATGTTTTTTGTTAAAGACATGCCGCCCTTTGGTAAACAACGCACGTTTCATGTGCATATCAGTGAAATTACCAATAAACATTGGATAGAAAAAATAGCATTTAGAGATTATTTATTGTCTCATCCAAATGATGCAAAAGCTTATGAGCAATTAAAAATAGATCTTGCACAGCAATACCGCCATCATCGTGAAAAATATACCCTCGCAAAAACGCAGTTTATACAAAATATAATCCAGTCACTATGATTTTTTAGATAACCCCTTGGGCACGAATCAAGCCCACTGGTTTTCACGCACCGCAATTTTAAAGTTATCTTGACACCTCACTTTTTCTTATGTTAAATTGCTTACTTTCATGAGGGCATGGTAACTTGAACGAATTAGAATTACGCCAAAATGCAGCTAAAGGTAATATAGAAGCGATAGAGTCCTTACTCTTAAAAGCTGAAAAAAACAATATTACTATTAATATCAATAGCAAAGGTCCGCAAAGCGGCAAAACCGCCGCTCATTTCGCAGCAGCTGGGAATCATGCCAGCATGTTACGTTTATTGCACAATTTAGGGGCTGATTTCACTCTGAAAGATAATGAAGGCAATATACCCTTTGCTTTAACTAAAAGTGAAGAATGCCAAACAGTTTTTTCCCTAGTTGAGCTCGGTTTGCGCGCTCTGGAAGCCACTCAAAAAACTTTCCCCCATAGCGTTGATGTTAATTACGATAATGAGAACAGTAAAAAATTATCAGAATTTCGGAATAAAACTTTAGAATGCGTGGAAGCAGCTGTAAAGATAAGCGCAAGCAACATTATGAAATCCATTGATATTACTAAAATAGAGACAAACAAACTATATGAAATTGTTGATTTTCTTTTCCAGCTACATGATCATTATGAAACCATTAAATTAAGCAAAGAAAACAACTTTAATCTAGGTGCTTGTGCTGAAATGAGCGCTGCAAGCTTTGTATCTCTGGCCAATGACAACTCGCATAATTTTTGCGTTGACCAATTTACTTTTTCAAATCTAAAAAAATCGGATCCGCACAGTAATTTTAATGACCATACAATTGCCATATTAAATCGTAATTCTCAAAATAAACTTCCAAATTCTCTTTCACAGGCACTAATAGTAGATGCATTGAGTGAAAAATATAAATTAGTTTTCTTTGAACACATGCATATGGCAAACCAATCACTCATGAAGCGCTGCTATTTTGACTCTCTTGAAAATATAAAGCTCATTTGTTCATCTCATATTCCATCTATGCTTCCCGCTGGTTTAAACCCAGCTGCATTAAAGATAATTGAAGACATCTATCAAAAACTGAATAAAGCTGCGGGTGAAGCATTGAACGGCCCCAGTGCACCATCTCAAGTGCTAAAAACCTAAGAAAACCTCTCATTATCAAGGCGTCCTATCCTTAATATTCGCCTATTGCCCAATATTGATACATAGTATATACTTATAGTTTGTAAGATTTAGGAAACTTGTATGAAAATTGAGGCGAGTATTCAAAAATGGGGAAATGGGCTTGCTTTACGCGTTTCGGGTATTATGCGTGATATTCCTCATTTTAAAGAAGGAATGCGTGTAATAGTTGATGTCAGTGAAGATGGCTTTGTTGTAAAAAAAGCTGCGCCTAATAAGAAAAAAAAATTACCATTTACAGAAAAAGAACTGCTTGCTAATATGACTGCCTATACAAGCCATGCGGATGAAGTGGCTATATTAAAAATTAAGGAAATAGGAGATTAAGCTTGTCGCAATATGTTCCAGATAGAAATGATATTGTATGGCTGGATTTTGAACCTACAAAAGGTAAAGAAATAGGTAAATATCGTCCTGCTTTTGTTTTATCTTCGCATCTATACAATAAAAAAACAGGTTTATTAATTTGCTGCCCCATTAGCACTAGCATTCGTAATGCACCCACAGAAATTCCGCTTAAAAATTTAGATGTTCCTAGCGTTATCGCAAGCAGCATTGTACAAACGCTGTCTTGGCAAGATAGAAAAGTAAAATTTATATCAAAAGCAGAAAAACATACCTTAAAGGATGTTTTAGATAGATTATTACCTTTACTGGGTGCAGAAATTTATTTTAATGTGTGACTTCATTTCACTTTTCTTTTTCATGGTAGTATCAATAGGAGACTCAAAATGCTCGATCATATTACGATTTCAGTTAAAGATTTTGTGCTAGATCCCGATGGTAATAATATTGAAGTGGTGTGTCATATTTAATGAGTGTAATAATGTCCACAATTTCTATCGCGGAGTTATATACAGGCAAAGATCAGCAATCACATTTTCGCACTATTGTTATTAATACAAATTCACAACAACCTTTAGGATTGTATTCAAAACAATTTCCTACCCAGCATATGATGTTTCGTCATTTTGATGCCGGCATTGTTTTTGATTGGCATGTTGCACCGCAAGCGCAATACATTATTTATCTTGAAGGCGAAGTAGAAGTGGAAATCGGCTGTGGAGAAAAACGTAGATTTAAAGCCAGTGATATTTTATTTGCTAATGATCTAAGTGGGCAAGGTCATATTACCCGCACATTGACTCAAGGCAAGGCTGTGATTATTATTACTTAATAATAATTTTGCAATAAAAAAACACTAATTATTGATCATAGCTTCGTTATTAATTCTATCCAGAATAATTTAAAGGCGAAAGTTTAGTTTTAAAAGGTGTGTTTTTTACACTTAATTTGTTTTCCTGCTTTTCAAAGAGATATGATAATTCAGGACGCATTTTGTCTGGATGCGCTTGCAAGTAATTTCTTAATTGATTTTCTACTTTTTCAATCTGATAAACCACATCTGGATGCAGAACATTGGATTTTAAATGTTCTAGTAATTCAACGAGTTTATCAAGTGGCGGTTTTTCAAATTTGAATTGCAAGCTTGTTATTTTTTCTAAGCTAGTAAGAATAACCATCTGCGCTTGTGAGATTCCAGCATCGCTATCAGAGTTGCTTTCACCCGCAGATAATTTTTCTTTATTTAAAGCTTGATAAGCATTGAGAATAAGTTTTTCAAACAATAATTCTGTGGCACTTCGCGAGGGTTGTTTGTCATTATTGCTTGCAGCGGGCTCACCCGCTTGGCCTAAGCAAGCGCAAATTATTTTAGGTTGATTACAACCATTGCAATAAATGATTTTTTGAATAAATTCGCTCATAATTTAGCACCTCGCGTTGTTCAATTTACCCATAATACTTGATTTTCTTTTTGTTTTCCTTATCAGCTAAAAGAAAAGTCATTTCATCTGGCATTTTAGCATTATTATCCTTATTAACAACATCCATAAACTGGGGGTAACGTTTAGGTAATTCTTTGGGCGCAGGGGGAATATAGATCCCAAAATTTTGCACTTTTTCAAAATAAAATTCAGCTTTTTGAGCATCCCCTAGACTTTTATAAATATTCGCCAATGTACAATAAGTTCTATCACATGGAATAGGATCGCAAGCTGCACTCTCAAGCCAATAAATAGCCTTCTCATAATCCATAGCAGTACCCATACCAGAATAATACATAAAACCTAAATCACGCCTGGCTTGTATATTATTATTTTTTGCAGCCCTATGGCATAAAGTAAAAGCACTGGCATAGAGCTGTTGAATATATTCTCGGCTGCCGAGCTGTTTTGCACTACATAATTCAGCCATTGCAGAATATAGCATCCAACAGGCTCTAGGTGCAGTAGATGTCATTACGCTCTCGATATTGTCCTGAACAGCTACCAGCGTATTCATATAAACAGATAAGGCTTTATTATACTGACGATCCTTAACTAAACGTTTTCCCTGCTCTAAAGCGTTAATGCATTGTTGCTCTATCATGGTACTACCTAATTCAGATTGATTAAAAAAGTTGGATGTTAGCATACCTACAAACATAAAGCAAGAATTCTAAATAATACAGGGAGTTCCAAACTTGTGAATTAATTAAGAAACTGATAAAGTCTGGTTTATTACTCATTCCTAAAGGTGTTTCAACATGCATGATCTAAAAATGGCAGCACGTATTTTTGAAAAAAACCAAAAGATTAGAGCCTTGTATTTAGAGATTGTTGAGCTCATGGATCAGACAACCCGTACTATGCTTAATGACGCCAGTATAGCGGTGATGAACTTAGATTTCACACAAGAAGCAATCAATAAGCGGACCGCTGCGGGTGAGGATATAGCGCCTTATCTGCCGGATTATTTAAGAACTTTTGATTTTAGAAGTTTATCTTACAGCCTTTACTTATTGCCCATGGTATTTTCTCAATTTTACCCTCAATTCTTATGGACAGATAAAGAAACGGAACTTTTAGGACAGCGTTTGCGCGATAATCCTCGACATATCATTGAAGATGAAGAGTTGCTAAATAGGATGTTAGAAAAATTAAAACATGCTAAAGACAGAATGTCACACATTACACTTCTGACTTTAGGACTGAGTATGCCACTGTATTTATCGTTTGTGATGCCAGGGACGGATGGACGGGTGATTCTTAATCAAATCTACACGGGCTATCATCAACTACGAATGCTGATGGATTATTTTATGCCTAGTTATGAAACGCAGCAAAACGAATTGCGAAATCAATTCGTGCAAGCTTATAAGGAATATTTCCCGAATCCAAATGCACAAATCACCTATACTCAGCCGATTATTTATTCTGCAAGTAATACCCGCTTTCTTAATGCGCGCCTTACCTTTACTTTTACTGTCACTCAAAAAAGCAACGACTCACTTTTTCAAAGTTTAATAATAAGAGCGCTATGTCCACATGCGGTGAGTCATGTGACAGATGAAGGGTTTTGTACAACCTTGGAATTTCCGTTTAATACCTTAATGGGGCGTACTCAGCTTACCAAATATGAATTTAAAAAAATGTTTAAAGCTGCGCATGAAAACACAAGTCGAGTCAGTGCTCAGTTCAGAGCGCTAGGCTCTTTGTCACAGGGTTTTATAGGACCATTTGATCACCAAGATGATTATCGATTTTTAATTATCACTGATCCCTTTTATCGGATTCAATTAGCAAAAGAGCGGTGGCCATTTCTGATTCAAAGAGAGCATGATTGTGTGATCAATCTGCTAGATTTAAAGAAGGAAGAGCAAGAACAATTTCTTCAAAAAATACAACCCGAGAAAAAACCTGCTCCCACTACTACGCCTGTTGTAATACAAGCAACAGCGACAAATTATCAAAATAGCACATTATATATGTATGGCGGCGGTACGAAAGCACCTCAAAATAAAATCGAAAAACAAATACGTGGCGTTCTAGGTGGAGCGGCCAATACTGATCCAAGATTAGCGGAATTAATTAACATTGAAGAAAAACTACCGGTATGGGATGACGATCCTGACAGCGCCAATGCAGCGTATCCGTATCGTCAGATCCGCTTACTTAAATCAATAGGCAGTAAGCAACCTGTTGACAGCCATGTGTATATTCGCATCCCAGAAAAAGATTATAAGCAATTTGCTGAACATTTATTTCTATGCGATCAAGGTATAGATAAACATAAGGGATTTAAATTATTGGAGATAATCGATAAAACCTATGGTTGTTTTGAAAGTCACGATCACTCCGATGATCGCTATCTTGCCTATGCCCAAAGTTGGGGCACGCAAGAAACAGTAGTCAATGGAAAATCTCAATTCCAGCGGGTGTTATTATTAAAAATTGATACCGAAACGGTTTACACCCACGAGGGAGTGAAACGATTATCTATCACAAATCGTAGAATTGCTGACAGCTTGGATATTTATGAATCTGAAAATCGCTGGCGCACTGTGTGCAAAAAATAAATAAACATCAATATACTTTTAAGAAGGTGAACATGTTAGAAGCGAAAAAAGAACCACGATCCAATATGCTCTCTAATATATACAGTGTTACGAAGTTTGTTTTGCCTGCCATGGTTATCACGCACTTATTGCTTGAGTTCTATCAAAAATGTCACTCAGAACAAGAAACAAATAAGGCAGACAATGATTTTGCTTTAGCAGGAAAATTATTACTTTGTCCTTTATACGCAATCGCTGCGTCTGCAGGATTTAGTCAGCCTAAACCCATTGTGCCGTATGATCCTAACGAAAGAAATGCTTGCTTGGGTACATTTAGAATTGATCAAGATGCTCCTGATGAAGGAGAAACTTGTATCAGCACTCTGAAGGAAAATTCTTTTCGTTCTGGAAATGGTATCTTTGGTGCGCGAAATATAGAAGATATAAATAAAGCGAAATCAGGATGGTGGAGCACTGCAATTGATGCACAAAGAGGTCCTTATAAAAATACCTTCGCGCATCTAATGATTATTAATCATCAATATGATACTTTTTTAACTATTTATAAAGATCTATCTTTAGAAGATATCGCAAGAATCAGTATTGTTAAAGATATTAATGGACGCACACCTTTACTTCTTAGCCTGTCTATCGCTGCACCTGGCGAAGTCCAACGCATATTAATGACCAAAGAAAATGTCATAATACCCGATAATAATGGCACTACACCTTTAATGTTGGCAGCGGCAGGCTTTACAAATGCAAGAACGATGGAACATCTTTTATGTCTAATTGGAGAAGATAGACTAGCCCAAGCTCTAACTGCAAAAGATAAAAATAGCAAAGGCGTTGAAGACTATAATACAATGTCAAAATCAGAGATCATAGATTATTTATACACACTAGAAATAGATGCCAATAAAGCAACTGATTCTTGCTTCAACTCTTTTATGGTGGATACGCATGGACCAATATGTACACAAAAAACGGATGTTCAAAAAACAATAGAACAAGAGTTTACCATGGGAAAAACCATGATCGGAGCAAAATCTTATCAGTGCATTCTGGCAACACAGTCTAATGTTAATAAAATTAAAAACCTTGCCAGCGGAACACCCCCACAATATCAAACAATGCGAGATGTCATACGCAAGAATAAACGATCAGGAATGCCTGAGGATATAAATAAATCAATCTGGGATAAGTACGAAAAAATATCGGAAAAATTGCATTTTTCTGATCAATCGTTAATCCAGAGTATCATGGACAGACAAAAATCAAATAGTAAGATACTACTGAAAAACAAGCATTAATAAACCCTGGGATCAGACTCAACATTTTATTCACTTCCCTGTGAAATTTTCCATGTTATGTGTTTATGATATCACGAGAAATATATGAATAAATATTTTCATAATACAATTTAATATAATACATACCCTATATATCCTATGGTTAACATTAGGTTCTTTAGAATAAATCTGTGGTCCATTACCGGTTATGAACCCACGCTTGCAGCAGAACTGGCTATGTCTTTAGAGGATAACAGATTAGATATCTTTCAAAAAATATGTGATGATACAAAAATTAGTATTGGAATTGGTGCACCCATAAAAAGTGAGAATGGTATTTATATTAGTCTTGTTATTTTTCAGCCCAATCAAGCAAGACAGCTCTATTCAAAAAAATTTCTACATCCTGATGAAGAAGCATTTTTTATCAATGGCGAAAATGATACCGTTGATTTACCGAATAATATTGCTTTAGCAATTTGTTATGAACTCTGCATTCCTGAACATTCTTTAAATGCTTTTAAAAATGGTGCGAAAATTTATATAGCTAGCGTTGCAAAATCAATGAGTGGTTATGAAAAATCCAGTGATATTTTATCTAGTATTGCTGGAAAATATTCGATGATAGTCTTAATGGCTAATGCTGTTGGTTATTGTGATAATTTTGAATGTGCGGGTAGAACTTCGGTTTGGGATAATCAAGGAATATTAAAAGAACAACTTGATAATGCTCGTGAAGGGATTATAGTGATTGATACAAATACTTTAATTTTTGAAAAATTTTATATTGAATAAATTCTCAATAGTAATTGCCATTCCGAAAAAATTTTTATCTGTGCATGGAGAATGTTTAATCTAAATCTTTTGCAACCAATATGCTACCAGTTCATCCCCGCACGCGCGGGGAATATTGTAAAACTTTTCGTCAGCAACGGGCCTGTATCGGTTCATCCCCGCGTGTGCGGGGAATATTTGGTTCTGGCAATGAAAGAGAATATGTAACGCGGTTCATCCCCGCGTGCGCGGGGAATATACACGTAAGCCATGTTATTTTTCTAAGATTTCCGGTTCATCCCCGCGTGCGCGGGGAATATGCCAATATTATATGGACACCCCAGACGGCAGACGGTTCATCCCCGCGTGCGCGGGGAATATGTTAACGTTTACGTATCTGGATGGACTGACAACGGTTCATCCCCGCGTGCGCGGGGAATATTTAGAGACATTGTCACTATGAGTTCTTTTAACCGGTTCATCCCCGCGTGCGCGGGGAATATAACTTCTTCAGCGACCATAACTGTTCCAGCGCCGGTTCATCCCCGCGTGCGCGGGGAATATTTTCACCTAACAGGGTTTTAGCCCATTGCAAACGGTTCATCCCCGCGTGCGCGGGGAATATTCAAGGCCGCTAATCGTAAATGTGTGGGTTCCCGGTTCATCCCCGCGTGCGCGGGGAATATTACCAAATAGAGAGGGATTTGACTTATTTTTACGGTTCATCCCCGCGTGCGCGGGGAATATATAAGATTGGCGCCCGGCTTCAAGTATTATGGTGGTTCATCCCCGCGTGCGCGGGGAATATGCCGTATGCTGCCACTTCATCAAGAGTTTTCTCGGTTCATCCCCGCGTGCGCGGGGAATATTAAAAGGTAAAACGGCTTCATGGGTAACCGAACGGTTCATCCCCGCGTGCGCGGGGAATATGAATAAAGCGTTCTGCTTTTTGCCAAATGTTTCGGTTCATCCCCGCGTGCGCGGGGAATATGATTTAGCCCAATTCCTCATTGATGGACAAGACGGTTCATCCCCGCGTGCGCGGGGAATATTTTTGCACTCATTATAATATCCTCCTTGGCTGCGGTTCATCCCCGCGTGCGCGGGGAATATGCCATTGGCGATTGTTAGCCCTGACACGATGTCGGTTCATCCCCGCGTGCGCGGGGAATATGATCAACCGTTCAAGCTTCCGACGGTATCGGACGGTTCATCCCCGCGTGCGCGGGGAATATACCAACTCTTAAGTTGTCAGTCCATCCAGATACGGTTCATCCCCGCGTGCGCGGGGAATATGTACAAATCCATGTCGTCTCTATATTTAGAGGTCGGTTCATCCCCGCGTGCGCGGGGAATATGATTCGATACATGCTCCTGCCATATGGTGCACCGGTTCATCCCCGCGTGCGCGGGGAATATTCATTCTCGTCCAGGTCTTCTAGTATGACTAGCGGTTCATCCCCGCGTGCGCGGGGAATATTAGTAAGGTGGCAAGGTTCTATGGCATGCAGCCGGTTCATCCCCGCGTGCGCGGGGAATATTTTTCAATTGGGTCGCATTGTTAATCCTGCGTCGGTTCATCCCCGCGTGCGCGGGGAATATGCGCTACATAAAACAAAATCTTTATCCTTGGGCGGTTCATCCCCGCGTGCGCGGGGAATATTACTAACGTTTGTTTAAATTAGATACAAACATCGGTTCATCCCCGCGTGCGCGGGGAATATCGTCTTTGGTAAATCTTTAGCTTCTCTCATAACGGTTCATCCCCGCGTGCGCGGGGAATATCGTGACGAGCAGGGCAATATTTACACTCGTTACGGTTCATCCCCGCGTGCGCGGGGAATATGTTTTGAAATAGAAATCTCTACCCACTTGAAACGGTTCATCCCCGCGTGCGCGGGGAATATTTGAAAAAGAAATTGTATCTGATGAAGAGAATCGGTTCATCCCCGCGTGCGCGGGGAATATTTCAATGCTGGTGCTAATAACACCTACGGATTCGGTTCATCCCCGCGTGCGCGGGGAATATTTTATCCATATACAGCATCTAGGGGATTTACCAGGTTCATCCCCGCGTGCGCGGGGAATATTTATCGGTATCGTTTGGCATAACTTTAGCTGTCGGTTCATCCCCGCGTGCGCGGGGAATATCGTGTCTTTATACCCGTCCTTTTCCATGGGCGCGGTTCATCCCCGCGTGCGCGGGGAATATCGACTACAACAACAATCAAGACACCCCTCATCCGGTTCATCCCCGCGTGCGCGGGGAATATGTATTAGCGGATGTTGTCGAATCTAGACAATCCGGTTCATCCCCGCGTGCGCGGGGAATATTGATAGAGATATATTTGGTCGCGCTATATTTACGGTTCATCCCCGCGTGCGCGGGGAATATTACATATCCAGTAGTTTTACAAAGCTCTGCTGCGGTTCATCCCCGCGTGCGCGGGGAATATTCTGTTATGGCCAGTAAAGCTTTCAGCGCCATCGGTTCATCCCCGCGTGCGCGGGGAATATTTCAATGCATAAAAAGTAAAATAGGTTTTTTGCGGTTCATCCCCGCGTGCGCGGGGAATATGCTGGACAAGAGCTAGACACTAAAGTTTATAACGGTTCATCCCCGCGTGCGCGGGGAATATGAAATTAGCGATACCGCCGTTATTATCTGCAAGGGTTCATCCCCGCGTGCGCGGGGAATATTGCAACAACAGCAACTGCTGGCGGAACTACAACGGTTCATCCCCGCGTGCGCGGGGAATATTATGTCCGTGTTTACTTTTTCCGCATCCTTGCCGGTTCATCCCCGCGTGCGCGGGGAATATGATTTTGATCGCAGTCTTTTAAAAGCCCCATTAGGTTCATCCCCGCGTGCGCGGGGAATATTTTACACGCATCAGCTGCTGTGTCACACAAGTCGGTTCATCCCCGCGTGCGCGGGGAATATGCTTTACAATAATGCGGGTACGCAATCATTTCCGGTTCATCCCCGCGTGCGCGGGGAATATTTTGCCAAGAAAATAGACAAGTCTGATGGCGACGGTTCATCCCCGCGTGCGCGGGGAATATTACGCTCACCTTTCCGCAATGTCTCCATAACCAGGTTCATCCCCGCGTGCGCGGGGAATATTTTCCACTTATATGTTGACGGCACTACAAACACGGTTCATCCCCGCGTGCGCGGGGAATATCCCTAAGGCCCCTAATGCAGGATGATAATTAACGGTTCATCCCCGCGTGCGCGGGGAATATTTCGCAACTTCGAATATCCAATCCATCAGATACGGTTCATCCCCGCGTGCGCGGGGAATATAAATCTAATTCCATCTTCCATTATTCATGCTCCGGTTCATCCCCGCGTGCGCGGGGAATATGTGTTTTCTAAACAACGATTGATGGAGTGGGACGGTTCATCCCCGCGTGCGCGGGGAATATTTTTGTAGCAATAATCTTCCCAGTTAGGAATGCGGTTCATCCCCGCGTGCGCGGGGAATATTAGCTTTTCCTATTATTTGTTCAGGCGTCATTCGGTTCATCCCCGCGTGCGCGGGGAATATCCTAATAACCCCGCTGAACAAGTTGCAGAGGCCGGTTCATCCCCGCGTGCGCGGGGAATATATTAGGCAAATTCATTCTAAGATAAGCAACGACGGTTCATCCCCGCGTGCGCGGGGAATATATCTCTTCTCACAATTACCCCTCGTTCACAGGCCGGTTCATCCCCGCGTGCGCGGGGAATATATTAGCGATTAAGCACTTTTTTATACCTAAGTCGGTTCATCCCCGCGTGCGCGGGGAATATCTACCAGAGGCTGAAACAATGACCATTATGACCGGTTCATCCCCGCGTGCGCGGGGAATATACTAATTGTATGCTATTGATAATAAAATATAAATTATCAACATCAAAATCTACCATATTTTTAAAGATCTTTTATTGCTACTTCAGGCAAAAATTTTACTAATCTTAGGCCATCGAAATCAATTGGATGACGGCGATTTGCACCTAAAGTTTTGAAGTCATAACCAGATTCAGTATTCGTGCTCCATGCTAATACTGCACTGCCATCTTCAATTCCTTGCGCAAGCTGTTCCCACAACATTTCTCGGACCCTTGCAGACACTCTACCAATATAAACACCCGCACGAACTTCAATCAACCAAATAGCCAATCGACCACGTAAGCGATCTGGTGCATTTTCAGTTACGATGACCAGCATCACCTATCCCTTTTATATTAGGAATTGCTACAGGTAAAGCATCATTTGCAGCAGCGGGCTTTTCAATATTTCCTGCAGATAGCACTTCATCTATCATTGGCACCAAAGTATTCAGTAATTTTGTTTGTCGAAAAATATCACGACAACCTAATCTTACACGTCGTTCAGGATCAACTGGCTGCTCCGATGCTATTTTAAAAGCAAAAGGAACAATTTCATCAAATTTAATAATATCAGCAATATCATAAACAAAAGAAAGAGGTTTACCTGTATGAATAAATCCAATCGCAGGAGCATACCCTGCAGCTAAAATAGCTGCTTCAACAATTCCATATAGACATGCTGTTGCAGAGCTTAAACATCGATTCGGTAAATCGCTATGATCCCACTGCGCAGGATCATATTTGCGTGCTTGCCATGGTATATTAAATTGTTTTGCTAAATTTTGATAAATTTGTCTTACGCGTGCACCTTCAATACCACGTAATTGTTCGACACTACGTCTTGCAGGGGGTTCTTCTTTAAAACGAAGTTTATACATTTGTCGCACAACTTTAAGGCGTAAATTTTCATCTAAAGCTAATTTAGCTTGATATAATAAACGATCTGCTCTTGCACCACCTGGTTGGCCAGCGGCATACAATCGGACTCCAGCTTCGCCTACCCAGATAATTAAAGTACCTACTTTCGTCGCTAATCCTACTGCACGATGTGAAATGCGAGTGCCTGGTTCTAACATTAAACAAGCAATGCTGCCTACAGGAATTTGAGTACGCACACCTGTTTCGTCAACTACAACAAAAGCGCCATCAATAACATCAATCTGGCCTTTTTCAATAAATACTATTGAAACTCTTTCTTTAATTTTAAGTGGCTTTAGTCTTGGCAACATTAGCGCTTTACCATTAATAAACCACAACCAAAACCTTTTGCTGAGCCAATGCCTTGAGCTAAAGTTCTAATAAACAAGCCAGGGTCTGTTACTATCAGTTTACCTGTGAAGTCTAATGTAGAAAAAGAAATGCTATGATTCTTTTTTTTAAATATTTCTTTTTGAAAATTATCAACAATTACTGTATCGACTTTGAAGCCATTTTGAGACACCGCCTTTTGTTTTAACCACTTTTCTCCTGCTGTTTGCATAAGTTCATTTTTACTAATTAAATTGCTTTTTATTTTATCTGCATTTTTAAACCAAATATCTTGCACAATATCAAAGTGTTTTTTTTGTTCGCCTTCTTTACGACAAATTCTTGGATTAGCACGCAACTTAAAGTGAAGCGTTTCATGAACGCAAATCTGAGGATTAAAGGGTTTACTCTGAATATGCCATATCTCTTTAGTATCGACAGGTTCTGTTGCCGAGACGATATAAAAGGTTGGCCATTGATTGACTAGCTGGACATGATAAATGAAGTCTCTTTTTTTATCAGGGTTATTTTCTGAAAATAAATCCCATAAAATCTGATGATAATAATACCCCGTTTTTTGTTTATAGGCATCTAATTTTATAACTGTATCAAAATCTTTAGTTAAAGTAATTTTACTGAAAAACATTTTATTGTTCCTGCTCTTTAGTTAAAAAAACAACATTTTCTTTACGCTCTGAAAATTGCCAACGTTTTCGATTTAGTAACCCATCCCGTCTTGTAATAGTATGATGGTGATTTTGATTCATTTTACCGTCTAAATCTGTATATAAACGCAATGCTTGTTGCGGTTTCTGTTTAGTCCATATAAAACGTAGCATTTGATGCATGTTTTTAACTACATCATCATTATGATAAACATCTAAAGCTTGTTCTATAGTATCTGTATTATATAATTGCGAAACAATAGGCAAACCCATCGGGCAGGATTTACGTCCTAAATATGGAATATAAT
This sequence comes from Legionellales bacterium, assembly GCA_041660525.1. Taxonomy (GTDB): domain Bacteria; phylum Pseudomonadota; class Gammaproteobacteria; order JABCZS01; family JABCZS01; genus JABCZS01. The sequence continues at coordinate 113,489 of JBAZWD010000004.1, forward strand.
GAGGCTTTTTTAAAGCATTTGATAACTGATTTAATAAATCTTTCTTTTCTTTTGTCCACAACACCACGGTATATAAAGCATCCCCATAATATTCTCTTTGCGATAAAACTGTCGAAAGCTCCGGGGCTGTCAGTTCATCTTTACGAGTCATATGTGGACGATTTTTCAAAGCTTTTTGCGTCGGCACCTGTGCAGTGTGATAATCAATCATCAGTTGCCCTTGCGAATCTATCTGTACAGCAAAACTTATATCTTTTTCTAACATCTGCAACTGTTCTTCTTCATGACGTGAAATGCCCTGTGCAGCTGCTAGCAAACCTAAAACTGCAGATTTAGTTGGGTATGCATGACTAGGTCGTGTGCCACCTACGGCAATATTACCCCATGAAACCATAGGACCATATAACTGAAAAACTAAATATTGCATAAATCATCTCGCTGTTGCAAAGGCTGCCAATTTTTTAAAATCCCCCTCGCCCGTTAATGTATTTAATTTTTGGCTTGCATCATAACAAGCACCATAAATCTTATCGATATTATTACGATGAGTTTCAAAATCAGTAATAGATTGATCTAATAAAGCTTTCTCTTTTACGGGCTTTAAAAAAGCAACTGACAACGAACGTGGTTGATAATTACCCTTTTCTACTAACATATAACTAGTGTATGCACGTGAAGCAAAACTATTTTGTTTACCAGTAGGTGATATTTTTGCAATGCATTCAAGAAGCGCAGCAATGGTCTTTTGTGTTAACGCTTCATCATCACCAAGATTTTTATATAATAAATCTCTATCGATGCAAACATATCCATAAAATAAACCTGCAGCAAATTCTGTTTCACCTAAGTGGCCTGCGCCAGCATCTTCTAGTCCCATATTCAAATCATCAACTGCTGTGAAAAAGTCATCTTCAATATCAACCGCATGCGTAGTAATTGCATGAGCGACTTGAATTGCAGCCTCTACATTAAATTCCGGACTACTGGCTAACATTCTACCAAAACAAGCAATATCAGCAGCTTGTGATTTTTCTCTTAATCTTTTGAGAACATCCTCATCGGGTTTTGTATTACTTGCGACACACTCATCAATGATTTTATCTATTTCTGCCAATTCTATCGGGCTAAAATGAGATAGCTGTTCAATTTCAAGCTCCACTAATGGTTTATCTTTAACAGCTTTTTTTTCTTTTCCAAACTGCTTGGCAATGGTTTTTGCCCACTCTAAAGCTTGTTTTTCTGGAATTCCTTTTTCTATAAATTTTTGATAGATTTTTACACCCTGTAATTTTGTACGTACCCCTACATGCCCAGCCAATGCAGATTCAAATAAATCAGACTTACGCCAAGCGCGCTTTAGGCTTTGTGATGAAATTCGTAGTCGATTAGCACCGCCCATATAAGCTGTTTTTGGTCGACCTAAATCATCACGATTTAAATTAGAAGGTGGATATGAAGTTAAAAAATGTACTTGAATAAAGTTAGCCATGTTATTTTCCTTTTAAAAATGATTCGCCTGAGTAATAATGGAAAGCCCATTGCTTTTTTTTATTATCTCCCCAATAAAACAAATCTTCTATAAAACTATTTAGATTAAACTTTTCAATTTGAGGAACAATACGAATGAGTAATCTAAATCTTTGATCATCGCTTTTAACGGTTAACAAACGTTGGAAACGCAGTCTGCTAATCTGTGGCGCATCGCTGCTGGATTTTTTAAGTGCCATTTTTTGACAAAAATGTTCAGCCACATCATAATTTTCTGGATTTTTAATATGTGCCAAGATTCCCGCTATTAAAACCAGCTGTTTACGCGTTCCTTGTTCGCCTAATGTTTGGCATAAATTAACATATGCAGGTTGTAAATATATTTCAGGTAAAGTCTTACAACGTCGTAATATAGCACGTTGACCATTATTTTCATTTAGGTCTTTTAGCCAAGCAATGATAGGACCAACATCAAATTTACTCATTCGCCACCTTTTTCTCTTTAGTTAAACCTAGAATTTCATATATTTTTTTGCCGTATAAATTACGTTTTAACTGTTGTTTTGCTTGCACATAAGTTTTAATGCAGTTTGTTTCTATGTGATTTACATTTACGAATATATCAAACATATTGAGCGTGATCATGTGAATATGCTCGAGCCAGGATGTTTTGATTTCCTCTATCTCGTATTCATTATTTGAATGTTTAATTATATCGCCTAAACTCTCGTAAAATTTTGTTTCTGTTTTTTGCCATATACTATGCCGTGCTATATTTGTTGGAACACCACAATCATTTAAAGCTTGTATTAAATAATATCTTGCTTGTTCTGTTGTTTTTATAAACTGCTTAATAAAGCAAGTAACTGTCTCGTATTGCTCATCAACAATGTTATACCAAGGCATTTGATACTCATACCAACAACGTGCCGACATATTATCCATATCATAACCAAAAGACCAAATAATAAGGGGATCGCCTTCGCCACCTTCTTCTTGTTGTTGCAATTGAATGCGTTCGCGATTTGCACGAATAACAGCAGCTGTTTTTGAGTCTTGGCTATTTTCTAATGCAATAGTTATCCAATGTTGGTAACCAATCCCACCCGGCTGGGGATGTAATGGAAATGCTTGGTTATCCTTAGTTACTCTATAAGGCGATAGCACATGCCGCCAATCCTCTGAGTATTTGATCCCATAGTTTTTCGTTATATATTCTGTAACTGCTTTTTCTGTTACTGTTGCACATAAATCACAAGGATTTTGATTGTTATCAGAAACCTTTAAACGGATACGTCTTGGCATGCCCCAATACATTTGGAAGAGATGCGCAGCGCTGGGTAATTGTTCTTGATCTTCTTCGCTGGTTAATGTTGGCATGAACCAAGGAAAAATACGTTCGTAATTAAATTGACCTAAACTTTGATGTGTTGTTTTTTCAAAATCAGTTTTAGACAACACATTAAGCCATAACATATCCCAAAAACTTTTGGTAGTACCATCATGTACAACGATACTGGTTAATGGCCCACCACCGCGCATAGAAGTCCTATGTCCCTGACCACCGCTTGGTGCATTAGTTTGTAGTGTAAATAAAGCCGTAGCTGCGCATGCAGGACATAGTTGTTTCACTTGATCGCGTTTGATAAAATGATCAACATTATTTTTTAAAGTTTGCTCACCTGGTTGTTCAATCAATAATGCTGAAATGGATTTTATCGGAGAGTCTGTTAATGGATCTAAATCTTGCATAAAGCAAGGGCCATCACCATAAAGATTAAAATATGGAATTAAAGAAGAAAACCAATCTTTAAGCTCATCACTACTTGGCGGTGTTTTGTACCATTGTCGCCATTGTTTACCTGTTAATTCTGGCTTCGCAGTTTGTAAAAGACCAATTAAAAATTGAATTAAGGCGCCGTTAAAATCTGCCCGAGTAGTATTTAAGCTTGTGATGCTTGCTTCGTTATCTTGAATAGTCAACTCATATGGTGCGATAAACGTGGTTTGACCATTTGTATATAGAACAGGAAGCCATCTGTCAGTTATTAAATTAATTTTATAAGTCCTCAATATTTTCTATTATGATAATTATTATTTTAAAAACCCGAAGAAGTTTAATACTATTTGAACATATTTTTTCTAATTTTATCATAATGATTTCTAGAGATGGCGGCAATAGTTTTTTCATTTAACAGCTCCTTTGTAAAGAGAAGCCATTGTATGGTTGAAAACACATCATGTCAATGCTATATTATCTTCTCCCAACCAATTGGGATGAACCGCTATATTATCTACAGATAGTATTCTAACTATAAAATTCCCCGCACTGCGGGGATTTCATTTTTTGATTAATCCATAACATGAACTGTACTCAAGATCATGAACTTTATTAATCCCCCATTCTTTTTCTTGTTTAGCTAAGTAAAACCAGTCACTATTTTGCTCATCATAAATAAGCACATGCTGCATTCTTTTTTTTGAAAATTCATCAGGTAAAGCATCCATGAATGTTTGTTTTGTACAAGCACTCTTTTTATTCAAAGCATACTCAGGTATGGTTATACTACTCATATCCCAAGCAAACTCCTCTACTTTATGCCATGGTGTAATTTGCTCACCATCCCAACGTGCTAAATATGTTTGTATTGATTTTACTTCACTTAATCGCGTGGGTGTATACGCATCTTCCCACCAGTTTATTCCGCCTTGATTTTGATAACCATGATCTATTTTCAATTGATTAGTCTTGGCTTGCTCTTGCTTCGCATATGTTTTTCCTTCGCTTTTTAAACTGGTTTCTTGCAAAGCATTTGGAACTTGTTTTTCTGAACAATTTTCATCATCATATACATATTCAACAAATGGCCGAATATGATTTGGAATATCAAGCACAGGATTTTCTGCTATTAATTTCGCAGTTAACCATAATTGTGCATGGTTGGTATACACTTTCGCGGCTTTGGGTAATAATTCGCTGTACCAGCTTGCAGCTGCATCGATGATTGGCATAGGCGCATAAATTAATATCATCGGATGTGGTCGTTCTTCATTTCTTATATGGCGTTGCAATCGCCCTATGCGTTGAATAATTAAATCTATCGGCGCTAAATCAGTCACCATAAAATCAAAATCTAGATCTAATGACTGTTCAACCACCTGTGTGGCAATCACTAATTGCCCTTGCCGATTATTTTTAGTTGAATTTTTACCAAATTGTTGCATGACTTTATTTTCAATTTTATATCGATCATGCATAGTAAATCTGGAGTGAAATAAAGTGATTTTTTCTATAGGATATAATTGCGAAAATTTATTATACGCTTCTACAGCATCACTGACGGTATTTCTAATCCAACAAACGCATAAACCTTGGTTTAATTTTTCTATAATAGTATTTTCAACTACTGATAAATCATCACAAAGTATGGTATTTACAGTCCTGCATAACTCTGCCACAGCTGGTATAGGTGTAATATGAGAGTTTTCACCATATTGACAATAAGTTGCCAAAGGATAGCGTAGCTCTATAGTTGCAGGGCTAGCCATAGGGTCACTTCCCAACGCCTGATAAAATGCATTTGTAAGTGATGTTCTCATTTTTTGTGGCAATGTTGCTGACAATAAAATTGTACTGCCACCGCTTGCTGTGTGAAATACAATTAAATTAGCAAGCAGTTCCAGCATATAACTGTCACATGCGTGCACTTCATCAATAATTAATACTTTTCTAAATAAACCCATCAAGCGTAAACTTTGATGTCGGTTTGGTAAGACGCTTTGTAATGCTTGATCAATAGTCCCAGCACCCATATTCGCTAACAACGCTTTTTTATTATTATCATTAAACCAAGCATTACAATATGCTGTTGCTGAACTTAATTCATTCTGCAAAATTTTATCTGGATGATGATCTAATGTTAAACATTCATGATAGGGTTTAGCTAAATGACGATTAGCATGGGCAAGAATAATAGAAATATTCTGCGGACTTTCAAAGAAATTTTTATAAATTCCTGTATCAGGATCAGTCAAACGATGATAAATTCCATTAGCTGTAGCCATAGTAGGCAACGCAAAATAAATGCCATCAGCTGCGCCTACTGCCATAATACGATATGCTAACATTAATGCGGCTTCCGTTTTTCCAGCTCCTGTCATATCTTCTAAAATAAATAATTGCGGGCCATTTTCTATAGAGATACTCTGTGCGAATTGTTGTAAAGGTCTAGGCTGATTGATATTCAATAAACTTTGATAATCTTTATTTAAAGCAACATTAATTTGCGTTAGTCCATTATCATGAATAGCTTTTTTAGCATGTTTTTGAATATCATGCCAATAATCGTGTAAATCCATTTTTTTTGTTTGATACTGAAAATAATCGCGGTTAGAACCTAACCAATCAGATAAAATTGTTACACCTGAGAGCCACCATGAAACACGATTAAAGCTGTTTTTTAATGCTTCTTCATCTACATGCTGAATTAAATCAACATTCTGTATATCTTCACCAAAAAATATTTTTTTGCATTCATGAAAAAATGCAATTGCTGCTTCTATATCTTGCGGATCAAATCCTTTAAACATAAAGTCTAAATTATCACCCACTTCAGTAGGTTTACCATGATGGCCAACAGTTGCGCCAATTAAAGTCTTAAATGCTGATGCAATATCAAGATTTTCTAATTGATTTTGATTTAAAATGAGTGGTTTAAATTCATGGTATATTTTTTTACGCCAGATAGCATCACCTAATACATCATGATGGAACGAATTATTTTCACGAAGCTTCCTTTCTGGATTTAAATGCAAGAATACATTCGGCACCTTACCTTGAAAATACGCTGAAAATTTACCTAAATCATGTAATGTAATAAAAAGCAATATTAAAGCTTTTGCTTGAGATTTTTCTAATCCTAAACCTTGTGCAAAAACCTCGAGTATTTGCGGGTGTTCATCGAAGTATGCTTGTGCGACTGCCGCAACATCCAAAGAATGGTAAACTAAAAGATGATAATAATTACTTTTATCCGCTTTACCCCAATATCGATAAAACAATGTGGTGATATCCATAAATAACTATTCCCCTAATTTGCTCTTCAATCACTTTGGGTAGAACCCACATACTATATATTGCTCTGTCGTTGATATCTCTTTATTAAAGTGAAATTTTTTCCCAAGTTAAACTATCAACCACAATTTTATCCTCTTCCTTCGTAGATGGCAGCGATAAAATCAAGCGATCATCTACAAACTGATAGTAACGAATTTGATCTGTGCCTGTCCATTTTTGATTCCAAGAAATATCAATATGATGAATAATGTGATCATCTTTAATCGTATAAGTGCCTGCATAACTATTTAATGTACGGTATAAAGCAAGTGCTTCTGTATCGCTAGCAAACTGGTCTTGAGGTGTGGGTCTTTCTTTTTGCACGATAATTACCATCATCCGATCATCATCATAATTTAAAAAGCCACTTGGCTGCTCACCAAAAGAATTTGTGGTTTTTGATGGTGGCACAGTATCTCTTGTCACTGAAATTAATTTCCAAGTGCCTAAAAAGGGATTTGGTGTATCTTTTGCATTCGCATGAATAGTGAAAATAATTATCAAGAAAAAATATATTATTTTATGCATTTAACCTTCCAATATGAAATTTAATAGTAGAAGAACATCCTGTTCCACCTAACATACTACTGAAAATCATCTACCTTGCAAAAACACAGGTAAATCAGTAGTGGGTGGTGTTGCTGGTATTTGATAAAACATATCAGCCACAAAACCACGATGAAAACTTGTATGATTAACGATGTGTATTATGATTTCCTCGCGAGTCATCGCGCCTTTTGTGCCACCAATAAAAGTAAAATGAATGATTTCATTTAAAGAATCGCTTGATAAACTATCACTCAAGGTAATATACCACTGGTCTATTTCTTTTTGTGCTTCGCGTAATAAATCAAGCGCAGGACAGTCTTTGGTATTTCTCGCTGTAAAACCATGCTCACGTCCTTCAAGATGCGCCTTCCATATCTGTGCGATGACATAACTATGATTGAGTGTATACACAATATTTTTAAAGACCGTGTCACGTTTTTTTAAAATCTCATCAGGCGGCAATTTTCCTACAGCTTCAAAAATTAAATTGTTAGCCCAAGCATTATAACGAGTTAGCATTTTGGCTGTTTTGACATTTGTCATCATATATCATGAAGCTCCCACTTAGAAACGTCTGAATTATTTTGAGATAATATACCGGATGATATCGCAACTTTGCAACGAAGAAAATTGAACATTTTCATTCTCGCGTAAATAACTCCTGGCATTTAATCTTACGTAAAAACTATATTTTATGATTCTTGCGTAAGATGTAATGGCATGATATACTTACGCAAGAATCATAAAATATAGTTTTTACGTAAGGAACTAAGGTGTCAAATCCATCACTTCCCCCAAGCCTGCCATTTGTAGATAGGCAATATGAGCTTGATAAGCTAAATCTGCTGACTTATAAAAAAACGGCCTCTCTAGTTGTGTTAAAGGGACGCAGAAGGATAGGCAAGAGTCGACTCTTGCTCGAGTTTACAAAAGACCATCAACCTTCTTATCGATTTGTAGGACTTAGCCCTGCGCTTGGGATTAATGCAACGCATCAACGTGAAGAATTTGCGAAAAAATTACAGGCTCAATTTGATATCCCACCAATACCCAGCGATGATTGGGATGATTTGTTTAAATGGTTGGGTAAATTAACCGCTAAACAATCCGCCATCATTATTTTTGATGAGATTTCTTGGATGGCGATGGATGATCCTACATTTTTACCCAAACTTAAAAATGCATGGGATGAAATTTTCAGCCAAAATCCACAGCTCGTATTAATATTATGTGGCTCAATTTCCACCTGGATTGAGCAAAATATTTTAAGCAGTACTGGTTTTTTTGGTCGGGTGGCATCAGAAATATCTTTAGAAGAATTATCGATACCCAGCAGTTATCAACTGTTACAAGCATTAGGATTTAAAGGCTCAAATGTAGAGTTTTTTATAATTTTATCGTTAACAGGCGGCATCCCCTGGTACTTAGAACTCATTAATCCAAAGTTATCAGTCAGTGAAAATATTAAATCATTATGTTTTAATCGAGATGGCATTTTAGTCAAAGAATATAAAAAAATCTTTCATGATATATTTGGTAAACGCGGCGATATTTATCAAAAGATTGTTGATACACTATCATCCGGTCCAAAAGAATACGCAAAAATTGCAAAAAGTATCGATTATCGAAGTGGTGGTCCATTAAGTAATTATTTACAGGAGCTGACGATTTCAGGATTTATTCGCCAGGATTATGTTTGGAATATTAATACTGGAAAAAAAATGAATATTAGTCAATATCGCTTAAATGATAATTATCTGCGATTTTATATAAAATTTATTGCTCCAAACCTTGATAAAATTATCAATAACAGTTTTAAAGTCGCCTCTATATCTTCGCTACCTGCGTGGCCTACTCTAATGGGATTGCAATTTGAAAATTTAATATTACACAATCGTGCACTATTATGGGAAAAATTACGCATTGATCCCAGCGAAATTATTAATGACAATCCTTACGTTCAAAGACAAACTAAAACCCGAAAAGGCTGTCAAATTGATTATCTTATTCAAACAAAATTCAATATGCTTTATGTTTGCGAATGTAAATTCTCCGAAAATAAAACCGGCAGCAGCGTTATTCAAGAAGTTAAAAATAAAATTGACAGACTTGATAGGCAAAATAAATTTGTTTGTAAACCAGTTTTAATTCACGTGGGTGGCGTGACAAAAGATCTAATGGATTCAGGATATTTTGCACATATTGTTGATGTTAATGAGCTCATTTGAGAGCAAAAAGCTTAATTGATTCCTCAAGTTTTAGCTTATCATTCTGAAAAATATGTTGCAATGCTGGTCAATGGCAGTATAAGCTGACGGGAAAATCCTTACTTTCTAGATTTAGATTCTATGGTAAAATTTGAGAATGTTCATGGAGTAAAAAATGAAAAAAAATCAGCTAGGTATCAATGGGCCTGTGGTATCAGCAATGGGCCTTGGGTGTATGGGAATGTCTATGGGATATGGAAAGGCTGATGATTCAGAATCAGTGAATACCATTGCCCGTTCAATCGAACTAGGTATTAATTTCTTTGATACTGCTGATGTGTATGGTTGGGGTCATAATGAAACATTGATTGGTAAAGCTATCAAGGCTCATCGTGATAATTTATTTTTAGCAACAAAACTGGGCTTTCGTACCAATGGTGATGGCATTTCAGATTATTATCTAGATGGTTCGCCTGAATACATAAAACAAGCCTGTGATGCAAGTTTAAAACGATTAGGTGTAGAAACTATAGATTTGTATTATTTACACCGTGTCGATCCTAATACTCCAATAGAAGATTCAATTGGTGCAATGGCTGATTTAGTGAAAGCAGGTAAAATTCGTTATATTGGAATTTCTGAAGTCAAACCTGCAACAATTCGACGCGCAGCAAAAATTCATCCTATTACTGCAGTACAAACAGAATATTCATTATGGGAGCGTCATCCTGAGTATGAAATCATCCCTACATGTCAAGAGCTCGATATTGGCTTTGTATCATATTGTCCATTAGGACGTGGCTTTTTAACGGGAACAGTGAACAATACTGAAAATTTATCACCAGAAGATTTTAGACATATCTTGCCACGTTTTCAGGGTGATAATTTTTTAGCTAATCAAATATTAATCACTAAATTTAAAAAAATTGCTGAAGAAAAACAATGCAGCATGGCACAATTGGCATTAGCATGGATATTAGCACAACCAGGAAATATTATACCTATTCCAGGCGTTAGAAGAATTTCTCATCTAGAAGATAACTTAGGCGCCTTGAATATACTATTATCACGAGAAGAATTGCAGTTACTTAATAATATATTTCCCGTAAATGTTGCTCGTGGGGATAAATATCCAGATAAATTTAAAACGGAAGCATAAAATGCCAAGAGATATAAGGAAAATTACATATCGATGCCGCATGGGCCGTAGCGGATTTTCATCCACTTGAAGTATTGGAGATCATGCAATATAGATTAAGTGATTTGAGAAAATCACTGCCGTTAGAAAACAGTATCATTCAACTATCCGAACAACTGCTAACTCTAGCTCCAAAAGTGTTAGCAAAGATAGAAAAACAACCTAAGTTAAATGAAAAATTGCAATGGGAAATACGCAAATTAGCTCATGCTGTAATTCCCGTAGGTTTCAAACCAAATGATAGCGATATTTATAAAAAAAATCTAAGTAGATCTTATCCTCTGCTTATATTACTCGAAGGAACAGATATTCAATACCCTGTAAATATACGCATAAATTGCATGCTGGGAATTATTAAATTTAATTTAAGCGTGTTTCAATTAATTAAAAATTTTATGCCAAATCATACAAATAATCTTTCATTAACAAAATATCCAAACAAGCTTGAAACACCATGCTTATTAGATAATAACAGCATTTCAGTCTTACCTTTATTGAGGAATAAATTGTAACTAATAAATACTCATTTTACAGTGCACGCAAAATTTTTCTCTCAATTTCTGCTATCTCTTCTGGCCTATCAACTCCAACATAAACATCAGCACTACCACCAAATTCGCCATTCCAAGCTGAAAAACGGCAGTGCGAGTAAAAATATCTATACTCTAAAGATATTAATCTATGGAGATAAATCATGAAACGTATCGCAATAGTGAGTATCAGCTTAAGCTTAGGTTTATTTTCCGCAACTGCCCTCTGCAATAAAGCCATACATTATTTACAAGACTGTAGCCACGACTTTACAGATTCAGATACTGTGACTTATCCAGGATATGGTAAGGGTTATTTTTATATTCCAGGAACAGAGCCTGCGATTGTTCATCCCGAGCCTGTTCGACCCGTTTGCTTAAACATCTTAACGGGGGAAACTAAACAACAAGTTGAAGGTGTCACGATTACAGGTCGAAGCGATCTGTCTACACGTATTTTGGCTTTAGAAACACAACTCGATATGTTATGGCAACCCGCAGCAATACAGACCGATGAAAGCGTTCCATTTACCTCGGTTACTTATGTCGTTATTTGCACATTATTTGGTCGAGAATATATAAATGTGCCTGGAACACCGCATATGCCTAATCCACTTTCAATATGCGTTAACCCCGCCACCGGTGATACAAAACAATATAGTAACGATGGAACCTTGATTAATGGACAAAGCGAACTTGCACAACGCGTAGAAGCTTTAGAAAAGCAATTCAATATATTGCAGCCAGAAGTCCAAACAGAAATAGATACTCACAAGTTAGCGGCAGTTAATACTGCAATCGAATATACCAAGCAGTGCTCTACCCCTACTTATGATGCGGGTGCTTTTTTCTTGCCGGGAACAGATATTTGTCTAAATGATATGACCGGGACCACGCAAAAATATACCATGAATGGGCTCATTTCGGGGCAAAGCGAACTGGCACAACGCGTACTTGCACTCGAGACTCAATTAAATATTCTAAATTAACTAAAAGGACATTGATAACTAATAAGCGGCACGCAAAGTCAAATACGGACCCGCAAGATTAACATCTTGATCATCATAGGCAACATCTAAGAATTGATTGACTTGATATCCCAATTCCAGACCAATGACTTGTTCTTCTTCATCAGAATATTCATATTCGTAAGCAATGCCTAAATTAGCATTGATATTGCTCACTACTAAACTAGTAGAATCAAAATCATTATTTACATAATTAAAATCTGGGTCTGGGTTAGGTCCGTTTGCTGTTATGATTTCATTGCTGTGATCTTGTGAGCCAATTAACAACGCATAAGACAGACCACCTACTAGACCAAAATCACTCTGATAAATTTCATAATCTGCATTAATTCCAAATTTAGGTCCCACGCCTTCAAAGGTAGAATTAAATGTCTCATACGCTTCTTGTGCTAAAGGTGCATCGATAGAGTCTTCACCTAAGCCTTCATCATAAGCTGCAGATTCAACTTGTTTTACCCGTGCATATGCGACCCCGGCTACAAAATGTAATTGCACTGCACGACCAAAATTCACATATTGTCCTGCCATTAAATCTATCATATCAACATGAGTATCTACGCTGCCTTCGGCGGTATAATAAAATTTGTTGTAATTATAATTCGGGTTTAAGCCACCTAAATCTATATCATCACTATCACCATTAGAAAAATGCATATAATTTAAAGCTAAATCCCGGTCATGCTCTTCGAAATGATAACGCAAAAATACATCATAGCCCCAGTCAAAATCACGATCGACCGCATGGGTATAACTACCTCCATCTAAAGTTTCAACTGTCGCATAGGCAAAGTTTTCTGAACTAGAAGGTTGCAAATACAAAGCACTGGCGCCAAGCTCCCAGCTGTCTTCCTCATCTTCAATATAAACGGAATTTTTATTTGCCAATGCAAGTAAGGGATGAGCGAACATCAAACTACCCATACTGGCTAATAATAAGATTTTTCCTGATTTTTCCATGATAAATACTCCGTGAATAGGGAGTGTTTATTAAATGAGTCTAAAGGGATCTTGTCAAGAGAAATTTAGTCTCTTGCGCACTTAAACCTCAGTAATTTTTTCTGGTTGCAGAAAGAACGGGGTCAAAAACAATATCCAACTTTTCTTTTGGCGGCGTCAAACAGTAATTCACTATCGCTTACATCCATGTGATCATTTTTATTGCGCCACTTTTCATACTTTTCAGCTGTGTGCTGTACGATGCTTTCATGAGGAAAATTAATCTTTCCGCCGGTCGACATGGTTAATACCTGTATTTTACAAGTTGTTTCCAAATAATAATGAAACCAAAAAGCTTCTTCTATAGTCTTCCCAACAGTGATCAAACCATGATTTTTTAATATCATAGATTGTTTGCCATTCATGTCGGATAATAATTTCTCTTGTGCATTATCATTGATAAATAATGTTTCAAAATCATGATATCCTATTTTATTATGGAACATCATGCCAATTTGATCTAGTAGCATCAAATCATTAGTTAGATTCGAAATAGTTACACCGTAATGAGAGTGGGTATGCAATATACAATTGACATCAGGATTATTTTTATAAATTGTCCGATGTGCGGTGGTGCCATTTTTATTAATTTGAAATCCGCATTTGCTTTCTAGTATATTACCTTCAAAATCCACCTTAACCAGGTTGTCTGGCGTGACTTCGTCAAATGACAATCCAAAAGGAATAATAAATAGTGCATTTTCATTGGGTACACGCACTGATAAATGCGTAACAATAAGATCGCACCAGTCATAATAATCAAATATACGATATAAATAAGCCAATTGCTTTCTGAAATTTTCTTGAGTTTTCTCGCGGGATGCGCGAATATTATCACTTACAGTTTCAAAATTTAATGGTTTCATTTTTATTTTCCTTAAAATTTAAATAATGCATGTGCGTTGATATCATTCTTTGTAATATAACTATTGAGCAAAGCAGTTTCATTTTGTGTCGATACGGGATAATTTGATCCAATAAGCAACTTATCTATAGATATGTATTCTAATAAACCAGATATTATTTCTGGTGCGTATTCTGTTAGTTTAAAAAAAGCCGAGGTATTTGCGTAAGATTGCAGCATATCTAGCCATTGTTGTTTGCCCTTTTTTGTATCTATCTTGGGCATGCCCGCATGATCAATGACAAAAGCTACACCACTTTCATCAAAGATATCACACATGCGTAGTAGTTGATTGGGATGCATTTGACAATCAAAAATGTAATTCTTTTCTTTTAATAATGCAAGATTATGTTTGAGATGCGTAACAAGATTGTGGCTCTGTGTGACATCTTCCTCGCAATACGCAAAAATTTGACGAAAGCCACATACAAATGAATAATTTTTGAATAAAGCTAATTGTTGCACAAATTTATCTGGAGCTTGTAAAAAATCAATATAAGGCATATGTTTGATTTTGATCCCGAATGTATTGTCCACAATATGTTGCTTAATCCACTCCACTTCAACCAATGTTTTATTAGCATCGGCCGCTTCAATGGTAACGATGGCTTCTGGCTTCGAGTAATGCTGGAGATAATCATCTAATGTAAAACTACGCTTTAAATCCTCACGATTGCTATTATTAACCCATGTATTAATTTTCAAGTGGATATCCCAAAAATGTACATGCGTATCAATCATAAATAATGCTCATTTTATCGTCATCATAGGGGAGCGTTTGACAATTGTATCATTTAATTCGATACCTAATCCTGGTGTATCAGGTACTTCAAAATAACCTTGTATAGGCTGAAGATCGGGCAGACATAACTCCCTATTCCAATCTTTAATCGCATAGGTATGATGTTCATGAATTAAGAAATTAGGAATCGCCGTTTCTAAATGAAGTGCAGCCATAGTAGCAACAGGTCCACCACACACATGTGCTTGAATAGTTACATTATACAAATCTGCATAATCACAGATTTTTTTTGCTTCTGTGAATCCACCACACAATCCAATGTCGGGTTGCAAAACAGCCACACTTTGAGTTTCTAAATAAGGACGTACACCATTTCGTGTATAAAGTCTTTCTCCAGCGGCAGTGGGAATGCGAATCTTGTTAGCAACTTGTTGATGCAACGCGGGATTTAAATAATTAACTGGCTCTTCATAAAACATACAATTCAAGTCTTGTGCCGCTTCAGCAAATTGAATAGCGGTAGTTGGGCTAAGCAGACTATGGCACTCTATGATAATATCTACATCAGGTCCCACAGCATCTCTGATGGCTTGTAAACGTGCATGATACAATCTTAATTCTGATTGTTTAAAAATTTTGGTTAAATCATATTGCGTTTGTCCCGTTTCGTCATAAAACATCGGGTTAACCTTAACGCAATCATATCCTTCTTTAATTGCTTTTTCAGCTGCTTTGGCATAATCGCTTGGATGATTTAATGGATTAACAGTTGAATCCCAATCAAATTGCAGTTGACTTGCATAAGTGCGTAAACGAGGCAAAGTTTTTCCGCCGAGAAGTTGATAGACCGGGACATTTAACGCTTTTCCTTTTATATCCCATAATGCTGTATCAATAGCACTCATAGCGGCATAAATCACAGGTCCACCACCTAAGCCCCAAAAACTTTCGCGTAGCATTCTTGTCCATAATAATTCTGTTTTGAATGGATCCCAGCCAATAAGGATTGCAGCTGAAATTTCTTTGATCATATGCGCAGCAGCACTGTGTCCCCAATCGTATGCAAGCCCCGCTTCGCCGACTCCAGAGATGCCTTCATCTGTATGTATTCTTACAAACACAGGATGCCATTTGGGTCGTTTAGGACACTCAATATCAAAAATTTCTACCTGGGTTATTTTCATATTTCTTTTCTACTTGTGTTATCTTGCAGTATACCCACCATCGATAGGATAAATACCTCCAGTGATAAAACCAGCTTCATCGCTGCAAAGAAAATAAATCAAATGTGCAACTTCTTCTGGTTTTCCTATTCTGCCAATGGGTTGTTCATTTCCTTCAGAAATATGAACAATAGATGGCTCAGCCCCTGTTTTATCACAATATCGTTGTACAGCAGATTGATACAAAGAGGTATCAATAGTTCCTGCAGCAACTAAATTAGATCTAATTCCTTGTTGAGCATAATCAATAGCTGTTGTTCTTGCAAGGCTACCTAAAGCGGCTTTAGTTGCAGCGTAAATAGCAGAATGTGGTTTTACAATAATTGTTTGATCCGATCCCACAAACACGATAGCGCCTTTTTTTTGCGTTAACATCAAAGGTAATATCGCTTGTGTCAGGAAAAAAGAGCCACGAAAATTAATATTCATAATTTTATCGAATGTTTCTGGGCTAGTTTCTTGTATAGTGGCAGAAAAATGCACGCCAGCGTTACATACCAATGCATCCACAGAGGAATGACTTTCTTTGATTTTTTCTATTGTGGCTTGAATTTGCTCGGTATTAGCAACATCACATAAGAAAAATTGAGTATTAGGGATTTTTACTTTGGGTTCTTTAATATCTAAAATCAAGCAATGATATCCTGCTTGGCAAAATCGTTCTACTGTAGCTTTTCCAATACCATCAGATCCGCCACTAATCACTAAAGTTTTCATATGATTTCCTATATTTTAATGAACGGGGTCAAGCTTGACATTTAACATGTGCGAAATTGAAATGTCAAATGTCAAATGTCAAAACTGACCCCGTCATGTATAATGAGTTAATCATGACAAACAAATATGACATTATTATTCTGGGATTAGGCGCTATGGGGAGTGCAGCGCTCTACCAATTAGCGCGACAAAATCAAGCGGTGTTAGGGATCGATCAATTTTCACCGCCGCATATTTATGGATCAACCCATGGGGATACACGTATTACTCGTCAAGCAATTGGTGAAGGTGAACAATATACACCTCTGGCTCTTCGATCTTATGAACTGTGGAAAGAAATTGAAAACAAAACCAGAGAAAATTTATTAACCATTACGGGTGGCTTAATTATTTCTAAACACCAATCTGAATTTTTAGTCAACACAATGAGCGCTGCCAAAAAATATCATATCCCTCATGAAATTCTAGAGGCTTCTAAATTACGCAAGAAATTCCCCCAATTTAATGTACAAGATGATGATATTGGTTTTTATGAATTCAATGCAGGATTTTTGAGTCCAGAAAAATGTGTCGCTGCGCAATTACGATTAGCACAGCAATATGGAGCGCATATTCATCAAAATGAAATCATGGAAAATTTTGAAGAAATCAATGAAAACTGCATTCGCATCAAAACCAATCAAGGCGAATATCAAACCAAAAAATTAATCATCACTGCTGGCGCGTGGCTACCTAATATCTTAGAAAAAACATATGCAAAATTATTTACAGTAACACGTCAAGTACTCTTCTGGTTCGATATTCAAAATGCATTTGAAAGTTTTTCACAAGGCCATTTTCCAGTATTTATTTACAAACCTAATCCAAGCAGCCGTATAGGTGGGATCTATGGATTCCCAGCAATTGATGGTATAAATGGCGGAATTAAAATTGCTCAAGGCCAATATGGTGAAGTGACTGATGTGAATTCAGTGAATAGACAAGTAAGTGCACAAGAAATAAATTTAATGTATGAAAATTATATCGCCCCGTATCTACCTAAAATTAGTCGGCAATGTATTAAAGCGGTCACTTGTTTGTATACGAATACACCCGATGAAAATTTTATTATCGATACTCACCCAAACCACCCTGCAGTGTTGATAGTATCCCCTTGCTCAGGTCATGGATTTAAACATTCTGCGGCGATTGGGGAAATTGTGGCGGAGCTGGTTATCGAGGGTAATAGTACTTTAGATATTAGCGGATTTAGGATGGGAAGATTCGAGCATTAAGATTGTAAGAATTTCCAGATAACTGTATTTCTAATTCACTGAAGTTTTTTCCAAGATTTTTATTCGGGATTAAAAACAACATATCATTTACAAAAGACATCATTTAACGATACGTTTCGCAAATGATATGTTGTTTTTACTCACTAATCTTGGCAGACTTTGATGGAATCGAACCCACAACCTGCGGTTTTGGAGACCTTGAGGTTAAATAGTGTTTTATATAAATCAATGCCTTGTGATCTTTCTTCATGTTCTGAACCGCCTACAAACGTCTGAATACACCATCAGACGTTATGTTTTGACACAGATTTGGCACAGTTTATTATCTCAGAGAGTGCCATCCTGTTTGATGCCATCAAACGAGTAAATAAGTTAATTTAAATCAAAGTAAAGCCACCATCTGGATAAAGAGTGCTTCCAGTAGTAAATTGATTGGTCATAAGATATATAACGCTTTGAGCAATGTCTTCTGGATGCCCAGTGCGCTTTAATAAACATTGTTTTTTGTAATCTTCATACGCTTGATGTCTTTTTTCTTTTTCTACACCCTCCCAAGTAAACGGTGTTTCAACAGTTCCTGGCGCAACAACATTTACACGTATTGGCGCTAATTCTACTGCCAATGCTTTTCCCAAACTTTCGATTGCACCATTGCAAGCAGCATATGATGCCCCATCTATAGGAGGTCGTTGACTATAAGCGCCTGACATTAACACCATTGATCCTGATTTTGAAATGTAAGGAAATGCGTATTTTGCAGCAAAGTATTGCGGCCAAAATTTTCCTACAAAACAACTTTGAGCAACCTCTGTGCTTGCTGTTATCGGTCCGCGAATATAAGAAGCCCCTGGCGTGAAAAGGTGATCGAAATTTCCTACTTTTTTAAAAAAGGCTTCTATTGCTTTTTCATTTTTATTATCAAGTTCATAATATTGCGTGTGCTTCTCCCCTAACGACTTTCGAGCTTGATCCATTTTTTCTACCGAACGACCTGCTATAACTAACTTTGCACCTTGGCTAAGAGCCAATTGAGCTGTAGCTAAGCCAATTCCAGAACTTCCACCAATAATGACTATACGATTATCTTTTAATAACATACTGACCCCCTTTAAATTTTTTATGATACTGTTTCTAATTGACACAGTTAATTATAATTCTGAATTTATACTTAGCTTTGAATCACTTTTCGCATCATTTTCAAGCAGCTGTAGTTGCTCATACTTTTCCCTCGCAACGCGTATAGCTTGATGTAATTTTTTCTCAAGAATTTTTCTTGGCGGCAGCTCTGTCAAATATTGAGCCACATGAATACCATTTTTATTAAGTTCAAGTAATTCTATATCTTCCTGATCTTTATCAGCACATATAATAATACCCAGGGGCTTTTCTTCGCCTGCACGACGATCATGTTTATCTAACCATTTTAAATACCATTCCATTTGCCCCGCATGTTCAGGCTGAAAAGAAGTAAATTTTAACTCGATGGCGATAAGTCGATGCATAGCACGATGAAAAAATAATAAATCTAAATATCGATCGTTCTTTCCCGTGCTCATACGTTTTTGCCGTGCAACAAAGCAAAAATCACTGCCCATTTCTTGTATAAACGATTGCAGCTCCGTTAAAATTGCATCTTCTAATTTACGCTCTGATGAAATGGCATGCGGGTATAAAAATTTAAAAACACAGGGATCTTGCAGATATAAGTCTGGATTCATTAAGTCGCCCTGTTTAACCTTTTCTAGCTCAGCTTTAATAACAGACTTTGGCTGCTTTGCTAGGGCTGTTCTTTCATAAAGCATATCATTGATTTTTTGCTTTAGTCCACGCACACTCCAGCGCTCTAAACGGCACATTTCAGTATAAAAATCACGTTTTAAAGGGTCATCAATAGCCATTAATCTCACAAAATGAGACCAGGCCAATTGTTGGGACAGTGTCCCAACAATTGCCTGCTCCGGGTATAATTTGGCTAATCTATGCATCCGGGCAAGATTAGAAATATCAAAACCAGCTCCATATTGCACTGTCAGCCATCCAGAGAGATTTTTAATGATACGTTGCCCATATTCTGCACGTTCATCTTTCAGAATGTCTTGGTTAATCCGTTGGCCAATTTGCCAATATAATAAAACAAGGGCTGAATTAGCATAATGGGCAACTTGGTTGCGAGCGATCTCAATTAATTGCTGAATATCTTGGAAAAGAGTGTTTGTAAGGTTATTTGACATAAATCTTCTTATCCTTAATAGATTATTTTTTCATCGTAAATAAATGCACTTATCATTGTGCTGAGCAATAGTTCTACGCTACTTATCAGCGCATACTCAAACTATGAAAACAATTTTTTGATTAATCCAAGACCACCCTTTAAAAAATTCCATAAATCACTAACCTTCATATTTTTGAAATCAATCTTCCTATCTTCTTCGGGTGATTTTAGTTTCAATTTTTTAATTAAATTATTGGTTTCTAACAATGGGCATAAAAAATCTATCGCCTGCTTTTGTTGTGAAAACATCTGTTCAGCTTGTGGTGATCTATTCCAATCATTTGAGCTGTTAGCATGGGCTAGAGTTATTGCTTGTAACTTAAATTTCTTTAAAAATTCTTCTTTAACCTCATCGTCAAAATAAGTGTACGCTATATCATCATAGAGGGTAGCTATCTGAGTACTTATATTTCTCATGTTTTCCCCATCAGTTACGTTGATCAGTATTTGCTTAAGCTTTAAGAAAAATTCATGCTTCTTATTAAAAATATCTAAATTGATTTCGTTCATGACCATAACCCCTTAAAAAATTAATTGGCCACGCTTGCCGTTCTCCGTATATAATGAAGAAGGTATAGGGACGAGGCGCGGCCTTGTGCCAATTGGCTTTCCCTAGCTACTTCTCGTGCTTCATTAGCGTCTCAATGCATGAATGGAGCACGGGAATCTTTAATAGTTCACTAAAAACATCACTTAAGCCTTTTCATAAACTCCCTTTTTCCCTTCAATTTTCCTAACAAGACCCTTTTTGTTTAGATTATATAAAGTGGCGCTCACCCAGGTTCTGGTTTTCTCTAACTTATGAAGCCTGTATAAGCCAACTATTATTTCATCAAATGAAAGGGGACTCTTCAGATCAAACAAATTCAGGAGCATCATTGTTTCATCCCTGACATTCATAATCCTTAACTCGCTTTTGCAGCTTTCTGGCAAATCCTCTGTTGATTCGAGGCCAAAAATTTCATCACTCTCAATCATGCCATCACCCCATATACTTCATGCTTTAATAGCCCATATTTTAAATGATCCATATGAAAATTGGAAGATATTTTTTTCTTAAGGTATTCAGTTGTGCTATCAACGATGGCTCATTAGGGCGTAGCGATAAAATTCATTATTTAATAATTTAAATTATCTCGCATTTAATATCAAAAAATTCATTTAAATATTAACAATACAGATTATTTCCAGATTAATATTAAAAAAACTACTATTGAGCCATATTCTTTATTCAATAGTTGTCTGTCATTTAAACAAAGTCATTAAACTAAAATAAAAGCGCTCAACCGCGCCTGTGGAAGAACAGAAAACAACACACACCTGTCGCAACAAGGTTGCTGCGTGAATCACCCTGTAACCCAATGATTTCTATTTGTTTCTTGTATGTTTTTATAATTTTCTATTGATATCTTTTTTATATCAAATTGCTATCATTGAGATATCACCTAAAAATAAATTGATATCACAGCGTATAGCAATTAGATATCTTTGCTCGAAATTTTTTCTATTTTTCATACCTTTACACGTTATAGCATAATTACGTTTTAACTAAGAATTGATATCACCAAAAATAATATTTTCTTGGCTTTTTAAAAAAGTAATTCTCAAAAAAATTATTCTGCTACCGTCCATTGACGGCATTTTTTCATCTATTCTAGGCCTGAATTAACAAGGATTTTTTAAAAGGCTAAACAATGCGAACACTGAATTTAAATGAAGCAGCGCAATACTTAAAAATTCACCCGCACACCTTGCAATCTCGCGCGAAGCGTGGACTTATCCCAGGCAGTAGAATTGGTCGACGCTGGGTTTTTCTTGAAGCCGATCTTGCTGAATATATCCGAAAAGCTTATCCTGCTCGTGAAGAAAGATTGCAAGGCTTCCACAATAAGGAGGTAATGCAATGTCAATCGTTAAACGTGGCAACATCTACTGGGCAATCTTTACGGCACCCAATGGACAGCGAATACGCAAGTCTACTGGGTCTGCCGATAAAACGTTAGCTCAGGAGTTTCACGATAATTTAAAAAGTGAAATGTGGCGAATTGTTAAATTAGGTGAAAAGCCTAAGTATCTTTGGCAAGACGCTGCGAAACGCTGGATTAAAGAAATGGATCATAAACGTACCATCAGAGAAGACAAACGTTTTTTACGTTGGTTTCATGATCATCTTTATGATAAGCGTTTGGTTGATATTGATAAGGTATTGATCAATCAGCTTATTGAGATCCGGCAAAGTGAAGGTGCTTCTAATGCAACTGTGAATCGGTATTTTACATTGCTGCGGGCAATATTAAATCGTGCAAAAAATGAATGGGAGTGGATCAAAGTCGTTCCTAAAATTAGACGACTTAAAGAGCCACCGGCTCGTGATAGAATTTTATCACCTGCTGAAATACAAAGGTTGCTTGCCGAGCTTCCCACTCATACTCGTGATATGTGTGTCTTTGCGCTGGCAACAGGGTTAAGATCATCTAATATTGCGAGAATGAAATGGTCGCAGATCAATCTTAAGCAAAGAATTGCTTGGGTTGGTGCTTTAAATGCAAAGGCAGGAAAACCTATTGGGGTACCTTTGAATGATGATGCAATGACTGTGCTTGAGAGACAAATCGGCAAGCACGATACATTCGTATTTACTTTTGAAGGTAATACCATTAAGGAGCCTAATTCAAGTGCATGGGAAAAAGCATTGAAGCGTGCAGGTATTGAAAACTTTAAATGGCATGATCTAAGACACACTTGGGCAACTCGTCATGCGGTTGAAGGCACGCCCTTACAAGCACTTAAAAAATTAGGTGGTTGGGCAAGCTGGAAATCCATGGAAAGATATATTCATTTGTGTGTTAAAGACGTAGAAGAATATACAGAAAATGTTAAAGTCGTTTAAAGTTTTGACACGATTTTGGCACAATCTGTAATTAAAAAACTAAAAGGTATTCACTAAAACTTTATAAGCTGCTAATTTTATTAGCTAATCTTGGCAGGCCAGGAGGGAATCGAACCCACAACCTGCGGTTTTGGAGACCGCCACTCTGCCAATTGAGCTACTGGCCTAAGAGAAAGGGGCGAAAGATTTTTCGCCCCTACAAACACTATCGATTACTCGATAATTTTGGTTACAACACCGGCGCCTACAGTACGACCACCTTCACGAATCGCAAAGCGTAAACCATCTTCCATCGCAATCGGTGCTACCAATTTAACAACTAGTTTCACGTTATCCCCTGGCATAACCATTTCAATACCTTCAGGTAAGGTCACTGAACCTGTTACGTCTGTCGTTCTAAAGTAAAACTGTGGACGGTAACCTGTAAAGAATGGTGTATGACGGCCGCCCTCTTCTTTGGACAGAATATAAACTTCTGCTTCGAAATGTGTATGTGGTTTAATCGTGCCAGGTGCAGCTAATACTTGGCCACGCATGACGTCTTCACGTTTCGTACCACGTAATAACACACCTACGTTATCGCCAGCTTCACCTCTGTCCAACAACTTACGGAACATCTCAACGCCCGTACAAGTCGTCTTCACAGTATCGTGAATACCTACAATCTCAATCTCTTCACCCACTTTCACAACACCGCGTTCAATACGGCCTGTTACTACAGTACCACGTCCAGAAATAGAGAACACATCTTCAATCGGCATCAAAAATGGTTTATCAGTTGCACGTTCGGGTTGTGGAATATAACTATCCAAAGCTTCAACCAATTTAAGAATCGCTGGCTCACCAATATCACTCTTATCGCCTTCAAGCGCTTTCAAAGCACTACCAATAATCACAGGTGTATCATCCCCTGGGAAATCGTAGCTGCTTAATAATTCACGTACTTCCATCTCAACCAATTCTAATAATTCTGGATCATCAACCATGTCCGCTTTGTTCAAAAACACCACAATGTAAGGTACGCCAACTTGACGTGCCAAAAGAATGTGTTCGCGAGTTTGTGGCATTGGGCCATCTGCTGCACTCACAACTAATATCGCGCCGTCCATTTGCGCAGCACCTGTGATCATGTTCTTTACATAATCCGCATGTCCTGGGCAGTCTACGTGTGCATAGTGACGATTTGGGCTCTCATATTCTACGTGCGCTGTTGCAATCGTGATACCACGCGCTCTCTCTTCAGGCGCTTTATCAATTTGATCGTAGGCTTTAAATTCGCCACGGCCCATCTTCTCAGACATCACTTTTGTGATCGCCGCTGTCAATGTCGTTTTACCGTGATCGACGTGTCCGATAGTTCCTACGTTTAAATGCGGTTTGTTTCTTTCAAACGCTACTTTGGCTGACATGTTTATCTCCTAGATTTTCTCTATCATTAGCCCACAACTGGGATTGAACCAGTGACCTCTTCCTTACCAAGGAAGTGCTCTGCCACTGAGCTATGTGGGCATAACCTTATAAACGCTATAAAACTTTTAGCGGGTAGTGGGAATCGAACCCACGCCATCAGCTTGGAAGGCTGAGGTTCTACCATTGAACTACACCCGCATAATATTAAAGTTGGAGGGGGTAGGTTTCGAACCTACGTAGGCAATGCCGGCAGATTTACAGTCTGCTCCCTTTAACCACTCGGGCACCCCTCCGTATGCAATCCGATATTCTCACGCAATGTATAAGTGGTGTCAATATTTTTATTTTTTCTGCCCTGCAAGAAATTTCTGTACCGTCATTTTTTTCATGATAAAATGCTTGATTCAAAGGAGTAACAATATGAAAGCTGATGATAAATCAAGTGAATCGAGTTTAGAGATAGTCACAGTACCAGCAACCACTACAAATACTGGCCGAATATTAACAGAAGAAGATAAATTACTCCTAGCTGCCACCCAGCAAGTTATACTCAATAATCCTCAAGGACTTTCAGAAGAAGAACAATTGTCACTTCTTAAAGCCATGGAGAAAATTTTATCATTAGGCGTCCCCACCGTACTTTCCTATACTTATAGTTTATTCATGGTGGCTTTGGGAATCATGGGTGGTCGTTTAGGTAATAAAGACGATGAAGAAACCTATCTTGGTGCAACTATCCTAGCGTCAACAACTTTACATACGGTTTTGCTACTTTCGTTGTCGCCTTTTTTTGCGTTAGCACCTCAGGTAAAAAGTCTGCAGGGCTTGGAGCAACATGCACAAGTTTCAGCGTCTTTAAAGCATGCTGTTATGCTCAGTGTTCCTGTCGGTTTCATTGCAACATTGCCTCTTCTTTTCTCAAAACAAATGCTGACGGCTTTTGGACAAAATAACGATAATGTTGAACTTGCCGCCACATTTTTAAAACCAGCATCGCTGGTAATGCCCCCTGTTATGCTACGTATATGTTTCGAACAAATGTTATTTGCTTTTGATAAGCAAGCAGATGTGATGAAAATGGCTTTAACGAGTTTTGCTATTGGATTGCCTATCACTTATATGCTAGGTTTTGGCAAATGGGGTGCACCAAAACTCGAGTTTGAGGGCCTTGCTTATGGTTTAGTGATACAAGAATATCTAATCATAATGCTGTTTGGCTTATATCTTCATAAACATCCCGATTTGAGCTCACGAAAATTTTTTAAAGCGTTTCAGAGCTTAACTCAAGATGATTTTAAACAAATAAAATCATTATTAAAAGCAGGCATTCCCATTTCTCTCACCATACTGAGTGAAGTCGGCGCTTCTTTTGCAATGGCTGTGGGCGCAGGATTACAAGGTAAAGATGCACAAGCCGCATACAATGTTGCTGCGCAATTTACGTTTTTTACAGCGACCGCACCCATTGCATTCGGACAAACCACTATGCAACAAGTGAGTGGCTCTATTGCAAACAATCAACTTACAAATGCCCGCCAATTAGCGATTGCTGGCGTAGCTTCTAGTGTATTGCTGATTTCGCCCATTTGTCTTGCCATCATCATTGATCCCTCTCTTTTAGAAAAAATATTTACCAATAACGCTGAAGACTTGGATAATGATGTACATGACATGATCCAGAAATTAGCACCTGTGGTTGCAATCGGCGCAGTATTAGATGCGATACGTTTTAATCTATTGCAGGTTTTGCGCGTGACTGAAGATGGTAATAAAGCTACATTGATTGTCAATCTGTCTTTATGGGCAGGTGTAGGTTTAGCTTATAGTCTTGGCAATTTAACCAGTTTAGAACTTTTAGGCATGGTAGCCTCTTATGAACTTTTTGGAATCGGCATGGGCGCTGCCGCTCTAGTGCCACGTTGGCGTACAAGAATTAAAGTTTCCCATTTAGAAAACGTATACAGAAATCTTAGAAACGAATCATCCGACACCAACTCAAGCATTGATAACGGTCGGTCAACGCCGCTTCCAGAATATATCAATACTAGTAGCAGCTCTCACTCTGTAAATTCTGATATTAATCTTGATTCTACAGATTCGACTACAAGCACTTCAGAAATAACAGCCCCTGGAAAAAAAGAGTATCGCTGCGTACTTCTTTAACAAGATTTTGCATGATAAGCAGTAAGTGTCGTGTCTATCTCTTTTAAAAGCAAACGGTAAGCTTTGTCATAGGATCCCGTTTTTTCAATGAGTTGTTTTTCAAAATCTCGGGTAACGTCTTTTAACTTTAAGACTCCGCAATAACAAAGACCGCCATGCAATTTGTGAACATGGTGTTGTACGGCTTCCCAATCTTGCTTTTTAAATGCATCTGTAATTTCTTGTTTAAATTTAGGCAACTCTTGCATTAACATATTTAACAGTTCTTTAGCTAATTGCGTATCGCCGCCCATCGCTTGGACAACGGCAGACAAGTTAAAGACAGAATTATTTTTTGCCACTATTACTTTTATTTTTTCTAGATTCAGCGGTTTATCAATCACTTCTTGTATGCCCAGCTCCAAGTAAGCTGTTTTTATTTGTGGATCAATAGACTTTGTCATGGCCACAATAAAAGTTTGCTCTTTAGCATTTTTTCGGATCGCTTTGATAGTTTCAAGACTATTTTCATTTATTAAATCCATGTCCACTAAAATGAAATCGAAGTTTTGTTGGCTCAGCTTTTTTATTGCTTCACTTGCGGTTTGTACCGCCACCACCTCCAAACCTTCTTTTTTTAATAAATATTCAATGACTTTTCTAGAGACTAAGGTATCCTCAATTAACAATACCTGCGAGGATTTTTGGTTGGGTTTTTTTTCCAACTTTGGATTTTTAGGCATTTTAATATCAAGGCTTTCAATAAATTTATCGAGCAAACGAAGAAGCTCATTTCCAGATTGATGAATATCTTGCGCACATGCTTGTGTTATTTTCTCTACAGAAACACGATCAATCTGATCGGACATACTAATAATGCTTTGCAATAACATACGAATATCATGACTCATTTTCCCAATAAATTTAAATTTACTTACACTTGCAATTTCTGCTGTTTCTTTAGCATTTTTTAAAGCTTCCTCTGCTTCTTTTCTTTCGGTAATATCACTTGAAAAACCAAACACGCCTATTACTTCACCTTTATCATTGATTAGCGGACTTTTGTGCGTTAAGTAGGTTCGATTTTTTCCTCTAGCATACATGATTTCTTCTGTAACAATCGCCTCGCCCGTTTCCATGACTAAAAGATCATTTTGACGAATGGCCTCACACATTTCATCACTCCAACCCAATAGCTCACGTAGATCATAAGCGCTTTTACCGATAAATTCTTTTGACGACGGAAAACCAAACATATGAGCTTGCTCTTCATTACAGCCAAGCACCACACCATCTGTATTCATCCAATAAATACTAACCGGGAGTTTGGCATTTAAAATATTTTCTAAATACAAATTTTGACTGTTATTGTCTTTAGCCATTTGCTCCATCCTTGTTACTCAGCGCTTCACAAGCACGATCGATTTCCAAACAAAAAGCTTCATGTAATTTTTTGATTTCTTCCTGTTTGTTTTCTTGAATAGCAATTACTAATAATGCCGTGGATGCTTCTAATGCGGGTAAGCCACAGTAAAGTAATTCACTGTCACACTGTTTTATAAACTGATTAAATTGAATCTGATTTTTTTTATTTAAAGCAGCTATGGCATTGTTTTTTAGCAAGGGTAATTCATGAAGCATGATCGAGCGTGCTTCATGGACTAATTGTATATTGTTGTCACAACGCTTCATCCAAAGCATATCATCTATAATAGGTAAAAGTTGTTGGTGACTTAAAAATTCCATCAGATGTTTTCTGAAATCTTCTTCCATTAAGGGTTTTAATAAAACCTTATCGATATTAAGCGCAGCACATTCTCGTCTAATGCTTTCATCAGCATGGGCAGTCAGTGCAATAATAGGCGTATACTGATTCGGTGATTGAGCATCTTGCCTGATAAATTTCGCTACTTCTTTACCATCCATATCCGGCAAACCTAAATCTAAATAAATTAAATCATATTTTTTCAATAAAGAATTATGAATAGCTTGCTTGCCAGTTTGCGCGATATCTACCGCATCATAACCCCATTCGCGTAAATTAAATACAGTAGCTTTTTGCACCACTTCATTATCTTCAATTAATAAAATACGCGCTTTAGCCTGAATTTTATTGGTTTTGATTGCAATGTGCTCATGCAATATTTGTTGTGATTGATATTTTTTCAGCTGCAAAGCTGTGGGCATTTTAAATTGCAGTGTACAAATAAATTGTGCCCCACGTCCAGGCACACTACAAACTTTAATATCCCCACCCAATTTTTTAATAAATTCTTTAACCATATATAAACCCAAGCCACTACCTTTTTGCATGGTGGCATAAGATGCGCTCAAACGACTAAATTTATCAAAGATAACTTCTTGTTTATCGATGGGAATGCCAATTCCGGTATCTTTAACGACCAATTTAAGACTGGCTTTATCGGCCTTTTTTTGCAATAAACTAACTTCTAAACTGATTGAACCTTTCTCGGTAAATTTAACTGCGTTCCCCAATAAATTTAAAATAATGCGATGCAATAATAATTCTTGCCCATATAAAACTTGTGGAATATTATCATCATAAAATACTTCCAGCTTAAGACCTTTGTGTTTAATAGTTGGTTTAAAAATCGCTATCAATGCATCTATAGTGGCTTTTAATTCAAAACAACCTTTTTTATGGAGCATATCGCCGGATTCTATTTGTGTGGTCTCAATAATTTCATTCAGCAAATTTAACAAGGCTCGGCCAGCCTGATGAATATCAACTGCACTATCTTTGGTCATTTCCATATCAGGCACGCGACTAATCATATCCGCCATGCCAATAATTCCTGTAAGTGGCGTGCGGATATCATGACTCATATTGCGAATAAATTCAGTTTTTGCAATACTTGCGGCTTCAGCGGCTTCTTTGGCTTTTTTCAAAGCTACTTCTGCAATTTTTCGGTCGGTAATATCAACCGAAAAACCAAATACACCGATGGTGGCATGATTTTCATCAAATAGTGGGCTTTTATAGGAAAGACAAATTTTTTCCTTTCCATCTTGAACCGTCTTTTCTTCTTGGGATAAAGTTTGGCCAGTAGCGATAACCTTTAAATCGTTTTGACGAATTTCATCACAAAGCGATTTTTTCCAGCCATGCATTTCCCCAAAAGTATATATATTTTTACCAATAAATTCTTTTGGGCTAGATACGCCAAAATTTAAGGCCTGCATTTCATTACACCCTAAAAATGTCCCGTTTAAATCTGACCAATAGAAATTCACGGGTAAGTTAGCTTCCATGATGTTTTTTAAATAAATATGCATGCTTTTTTCAGATAGCTGTACTGATTGGTATTTCTCTTGTAATGCCTGGTATTTAGCTTCAATTTCTGCAAGCTTATGTTTTAATTCAATGTTTTCATTATTACTCATACTGCACATGGCTATTTCTCACATTAAGATCTTGATAAGGTTAGTTTAACAAAATTAATTCAATTAAACAGCTATACATCATTTAGAAAAAATTGTATAATAGTTGTCTTTATTGCTTATTTATATTTTTGTCAGACATTGACCTGGATTGGGGTAAGCCTTGTCTGATATAAAAATATCTAGTAGACTATGGGTGTCAAGATTGATAATTGGCAGGAAATAAGAATAAGTATTTAGCTATTAAAATAACAAAATTCTTTTATAAGGTAGGGAAATAATAATATGCCCCCGACAAATCAAACGATATCTCCTACGAAAGCGCATCCTTATGTTGATGGCGATATTCTTTTGATCAGTAATTATAAACCCGATAAGAAAGACTATTTCCCTCACGCTTCTAATGAAGAACTTACTCGTTCCATACTTGCGAGCATGCAAGAGAAAGCGCGAGAAAATAATAATAACACGCAAGCAAATGTCACTGTATTCGCACCGATGCCAGGCAGAATGTATTTTTTAAACAGAACTTTAACCATTGGAAACAATGGCCCTATAGTTAAAACTTCAGACTCACTAAAAAAACTTGACTCAAAAGCAAATTCAAGCACAAGCATGCAATTAGTCCATCTAGACAACGAATGTGATCTCGATGCTTATGATGAAATCAAAAGATGGATAAATAGCCAAAACCGCTATATCTTAGCAGCAGCAGATCAGTTTCGTGAAAGCCACCCTGGGTGGGATGTGCATCTTCTCATCCCTCATATAGAAAGAGGGGCGGGCAATGGCACAGCTAAAGTAGCAGAATTAACCGAATTTGATTTATTTGAAGAAAATCACCCTCAAACGAATAAAAATAATGGCAGTCAACCAAGCATAACAATAAACTTTCTGCACCAATGGCCAGATCTATATAGTCCTCAGGATAAAATCAAAGAACTTGTCAATTTTGTTGCCCATTTTAATAAAGGACAAAGTTTTTTTAATCAAAATCTTGGGGAACATAAGATTGTCGCTTTAACAAATAAAGAAGAATCAATATCTGCGCATAATATTGACCTTCAAAAACTTCCCTCACTGGAAGAGGAAGATTTAAAGCTTCTGTGTGATATCTTAAAAATCAGTTACGAAAACTATAACGATGGCCAAAACATACAACCTGGTCTCAAAACTACTTTACAAAATCGTGAAGCTGAAACAATAGATAAAGTTTCAGCCGTAAACGTCTTTCTTAAAACCTGCGTACTTTCATTTAATGCCTTTGCTGGAAGTAAAAATGGACAAACAGCTCAAGGAAAAAGTATCAAAGATCCCGAACAAAATAAACAGCTAAAACAAATAGTTAATCAATCTTTTTGGGGCAATATTCTTTTTATGGCTGCAGAATTACCACTTTTAATTCTGGGAAGCGGCAAACCTGGTGTAGCAGCAAAGAAAATTGGATATAACCAAGACCCTAGGAACGAGAATTTACAGCTCATTAGTGAAATTTCAACCGACATGGGTAGAGGCGTAGTTAATTTTTATCAACCAGTAGTGGAACCCATCGGAAAATCCAACACTTCAAATAGCTCTCCATCCAGCAGCCCCCCTAGTGATGATGGCATATTAAACAAAAGAGAGTCCGTCTCCTCAGAAAAGACAGCTAAATTAGTAAAAGGCTTTACCGGGCATGTCAGCGATGCTATTGGGCAAATCTGTCTTCCAGAAGGTTTTTATAATGTGCATTTAGCTATGGATATGTTGTATCACATCTTAGGTTGGTATACTTCAATTTTAGATGCTGTAGTTGCTGAAGATGCGAATAGTGTTACACAAGAAAAATACCAAGCTCTTGATGAAGAATTTTGGACACATATTCAATCCATAACCAATAAAATTAGCACCCAGCTCTCTGTAGCTGAACCAAAAGAAACTATTGAGAAAGGTCGCACAGATGCCATCTATAATACAGCTTGTTCTTATCTCAAGACAAACAAATCTACTGAAGACTCCAAGTTTTCTGTAAAATCAACATTTAGCAGCAGTGACACATTAAATTTGTGGTATAACCACGTAGAAAAAATTCAAGTATTTAAACCTGATAATAAACCAGCAACTTTAGCTGCCCAGCCAGAAGAAGATCAAAAACAGATTTACGGTCATTCTATTGATCAATCTCATCTTGCATTTAACTCTTTATCTGTAAATAGCGACACAGAAGCATCAGGGACAACAAAAGGATATGTATTACTTGAACACTTGCGTCGTGCCACCAAAAAACTAGAAAAAACGATAGTAGGATCTGGCTCTCCGTATGCTGCAGGTAATGCAACAAAGCCTTATTTCAAACAATAAAAAATACTCACCTAGCAAAATACCTTTTATAGGGTGTAAAAAATAATATGCCCCCAAAAGCAAAACCACCAGAACAAACCCAACAATTTATTATTCAACCTGACGAAGACGCATCTATCTTAATCAGCACACTTCAATCTAAAACACCTCAATCCAAAAAAGAAAAATATATCCCGTATTGCACTGGAGAAGCGCTCGAAGAATTTTTAACAGCCTGCTTTAAGGCAAAATGCTATGGCAAACAAAATGTTGTGATCGACATGATTGGTGGAGGTGATTTATATATATCAAATGTCCTGGCAGAGGTGACGTCTTCGGAACAAAAAATAATACCGTCTCCAGAGCGAGCAAAATTTGATAAAGGAGAAACGCTGCATCCTACAGCAACGAGTGGCTTAATGATCGACCTTATATGGTTAATGGATCATAAAAATAATATTATACGTGCCGCGAAAAAAGCATTAGGTAATGATGCATCTGATTGGAATATAGAAATAATAGCGCCCGAAGTTAATAGAAGCAAACAGCCTTTCACAGTTGATCGAAAAACTTTTTTTAAATCTGAAAACCCAAAAGCTAAGTCAGTATTAACGATCAACTTCTACACATGGATAGAGAAACCTGGGCTCACGCCACAAGAAAAATCAAAAAGACTAGCTAACGCAATTACCTATTATGATTTGGGCAGAAGAAATTTCCAGAGCAATTATACTAAAGAATCTGTTACCAGAGAGACTGTCTCTGATTTTAAATCCACTACACCCGACGCCAAATCTTCTGACATCTGGAATGAATTTAAAACACACAACCTAAATATTTTTACCTTGCCTGATTTTAAAGATAAAGATGATGAAGAAAATCCATACAGAAAAGCTGAAGCAGCCAAGCCAAATAAAAATAAAGATCTACAATTTTTATGTTTGAAACATAAAATCGATCATCAGCAATTCCAAATAGATCTGGCTCAGGCAAAGCAAGAAGCTACTGATCCTGCTCATGCTAAAACTGTTTTTGAAAATGCCACCATGGCTGCATTCTCTCATTTTTCTGCACATGAAAATGCTAAACCTGCAAAAAGTTTAAAAGCACAAGAAAACAGCTCTGTTTTTGTCAATGAACTTTTTCTTGCTAATGTACAAGTCATATTAACCGAAGCAGCATTTCTTCAAAAAGAATTATATCCAAAAGATAAAAAAGATTCTGTGCTGCAAAATATAGAAAAAATTGGGCGTGCGCTAGGATTTCCCATTGAATTTAGAACTAGATATGAAGTTCCAGAAAGCGCAGTATCTAATGAATCTGAAATAAATAAGGAAATCGATGATTTTTTAAAGAATTTTACAGCTGCTCAAATTAGAATAAGAGGGCAAATTTTTTATGTAGAAGGCTATTACCAGGAAGGTTATTATAATGTTTATTTGGCAATTAATGCTTTAGATAATATCCTAAGATTGTACGTTAGATTTTTGCAGATGATCGAACCTGAAAATCTAAATAAAAAAACCCAAGAAATATACGAGTCTTATGATCACAAATTTTGGTCAGCGATAGAGTCTATAACCAGCACAACCATGAGGCACATTGCTTATGAAGAAATGCATGAAACATCTCAGAGAGCATATCTAAGTCTGCTCTATAATATTGCTCGATCATACCTTCATATTAAGAAAGCCACTGTCTATAGTGATCAAAATGCATTAAATTCATGGCTTGATGAATTAAAAAAAAATATAAATTTTAAAAGTAATAAGCCTGAAAGCTCAGCAGCAGCACCAAAGAAACAGCAAAAAAAAACCTACGACGAATCGATCCAGAAATTATTCCTTGCATTTACTACTTTAGCTGAAGTAAAAACTCATAATGAAATAACAGAAAAATCAAATCCAAAAGAATTTTTCCTAATCCAAGCAATACGGCGCTTTACCTATTTTTTTGCAAATGATATAGGTGCCTCTGGTACCATTTATAGTCGATTGAGAAGAAAAGCTTATTTTGAAAAAGAATCACCCAAAGAAAATGCAACGAGCCCCATATCAACTTCTGATAGTCTTGCTATTATACCTGTTACTTCTGCGCCAGTATTAACAAGAGATTTTACTGATAATATTCATGGCGCTTTTCGAGAAATATGCGCTTTAGATTATCATTACAATGTTCTTTTAGCTATGGATATGTTATGCAATATGCTTGAGTGGTATTTGAAAACTGTAAATACTATTTTAACTGCAGACGTAAACGAAAAAACACAAAATACATTCGAATCAATAGATGAAGATTTTTGGCTAGATTTAGAAGCTATCAGTATCAAAATGAGGCAAGATCTCACTACTGCAGAAAGTGAAGAAACCTCGCAGAGGGCCCATTTAGATATTATCTATAATACTGCACATTCATATCTCAACACCAAAGCAGTCACGGCGAATGATAAATTTTCTGTAAAATCAACATTTAGTTCTAAAGACACATTAGCCTCATGGTTTGATAATATACAAATAGTCCAGGGGTTTAAAAGTAGCAAACCTTCAACCTCAGCTACTCCACCAGAGTTACCACAACAAGAAGCCTATTGTAAATCTATAGATAAAGCACACCTTGCATTTGTCTCTTTAGCGAGGAGCCAATCCAACAAAACTGAAACTGAAACAGATACAAAAAAATCAAAAGGATATGAACCGTTAGAATTATTGCATAGAACGACCCGATTACTTGCTGATCTTGTGGTAGGTTCAAGATCAACTTACGCTGCTCGCAATCTAATGAAGCCTTATTTTAGAAAAAAAGCACCCAACGAAAATGCAACGAGTTCCATGAGATCAAATACTCATGATTCTAAGCATGTAAGTTTTATGCTCTCGAATCCAGTTAAGGATGAAACTTCAGCTAGAATAACTGACAAGTTAAAAAACTCCTCCTCAAACTCAGAAACTGATGTTTTAGCTGATGCAGTTACTAGTCACACAAACTCTGTTGTTAATCTAATATGTTCTGCATCTGGTTTTTATAATGTCTACTTGGCTATGGATTTCTTAAATGTTGCACTTGGATGGTATATTCATACTTTAGGCACAATTGTTATCGCAAACTTAGAGCAAGATAAATATAAAAAACGTGACGAAAAATTTTGGTTAAATATACAATCTATAGTCAATTGTATGCTCCCGCAACTTAAAGAGAAAGAAAATGGTCTAACTAACGATATAGAGTATCTGAACAATCTATCAAAAATAGCAAATACGTATCTCACCTCTACTAACGTCGATTGCAATGATGAAAGAAACTTCTCTCTTCAAAAAACATTTCTTAGCAGAAACGCTTTGAATGCTTGGAAGGAAAAAGTATTAGAAGTCCAAAAGTTTACTAGTAAGGCACAACCTGGGACTGCAACTAGACCCGCAATCAGTCAACTCGATTCTTACATGCTTGCTAGGAGGAATGCGCAACATACATTCACTTCTTTAGCCGTAGCATCAAATAATGGGCTTGTAACATTTCAAGAGTTACGCAATTTAACCCTTAAATTTGCGTATTGTTTAGCGGGAGAGGAAACCCCTTCTCGTTTTGATAATACCCAAAGTCAAATAAGAATGCCTAATTACCTGAAAAATTCGTAATTAATTACTACGAAATTGAGCAACACGGCAATAAAAATATTAAAGTGGCGCACGTTTTTCCTTGGGTGCTATTATATTATTTTATAGGGAAATATTAAAATGATGATAAATACTGAGCAAGTAGCTTTAGATAATATTATTGCCAACCTACCTGGTCACGTTTACTGGAAAGATAAAGATTTTATTTTCCGCGGCTGCAATGAGCTGCAAGCAAAAGCATCCGGCTACACTCGCGAAGAAGTCATTGGTAAAACTGATTATGATATGCCATGGAAAGATGAAGCAGATATTTTAAGAAAAACAGATGCTGACGTCATGGCTACTGGAAAAATCATCACCCGAGAAGAGCCTGCTAAATTCGCAGATGGCACACTGGGTATTTTCCTTTCTAAAAAAATCCCCTTACGCGATAAGCAAAACAATATCATCGGCGTTCTGGGTATTTCTTTTGACATCACCGCAGAAAAAGAAGCGGAAGAACTGCGATTTAAAAATAAAGTGCTTGAAGAACAAGAGCAAGTCACACGTTTATTAGCAGCCAGCATGGCACACGAATTACGTACACCCTTGCGTGCTATTGAATCGGGTGCAGAAGGCATCGCAAAATTTCTGCCTCTTTTAGTCGAGACCTATAAAAAAGCGCGTGAAGCTAATTTGGATGTTCCATACATTGCGCCCTTACATTATAAAGCATTGGTCAATCTTACCAATAATACAAGAATTGAAACCAGAGCTGCATTTGCTGTTATTGATATGTTATTAGTCAGAACCAATTTATCGCATATTAATACTGAAAATTTTACCACTTGCTCCATGGGTCGTTGTATAACAGAAGCGGTCAAACGCTATCCAATTAGAAGTGATGAAAAAAATCTTATTCGTTGGAAAAAATGCGATTTTTCATTTCACGGCGATGAATTATTAATGACCCATATTATTTTTAATTTATTAAAAAATGCTTTGTATTACGTTAAAGCCGCAAACAAAGGCGAGATTCAAATCTGGTGCGATAAAAATGACAAATTTAATATTTTACATTTTAAAGATACCGGCCAAGGCATGGATGCTGAAGTTTTATCTAAACTTTTTACGCCTTTTTTTACCAATACTTATCATGGCACAGGCGTCGGACTTGCTTTTTGTAAATTAGTTATGCAGGCTTTTGGCGGTGATATAACGTGTGATTCGGTGAAAGGTGAATATACAGATTTTACTATGACTTTTCCGCGCATGCCTCTTGGCAATACATAATAAACTCAGTCAACCCAAGACTTTGGAGAAGAAATGCCAGACTTAATTAAAATTCCTTCTGAGAATATAGAAAACGCTACATCTTTTGTAAGCACATATTGCAAAAATGACGAATTTATCTCTTATTGCTCAGAAATAGAATACCAAGCTTATGCAAAAGCTAAGGTATTAGCCTATTTAAAAAATTGGACTGGCGGCGACATTACCCTTAATGAATTTGGCGCTGGTGTTTTGTATGCAATGAATGGGACATTGATTGAAATTTCTGTAAAAAATTCTACACCAAAACGATCTTACCAGCGTTCAAAAGACCGCCAAAACTTTACTAATGACAAACAGAATTTTATCGCAAATGCTAAAAAAGGATTGATACAGAGCAAATCTTTTGATGATCGCTGGTTTCAAAAAAATAAAAAATTCATCCTTGCAGGGATAAAAGAGGCTATTGACGAATATGCTCCAAAAAAGCAATGGAATATAAATTTAAATGCACCTGCCTTTAGAGAGAATGTTCAAGCTTTTCATATGGATGAAATATATCCCTCTGAAAGTACATCTACAAACAATTCTCTACCTAAGATAACTGTAAATTTTGAGCCATTATCTAGCTTATATAAAAATAACACTCAAGCAAAAAAAGATTATGCAAAAACTCTTGCTAAGGTATTTGCTCTCTACCAAAAAGGGCAAAAATTTATAAAAGAAAATAAAGCGGATATCCGCAATATGCATGGTGACTTCAAATGGAAAGAATTTGACAAATATAATATAGGTCTTACTGATTTACCTGAAATTACAGATGCAGATCTAGAGTTCATTTGTTTGGAATTAGAGCTTGATTATGAGAATGATTTTAAAGAAGCCTTTGTAACTACAAAAAAAGAAATAGCAGATAGCCAATTTGATGATCAAGCTAAAAAAATGTTTGCTGCTGTTAGCTTGGCTGGATTTCATCATTTTTCTCAAAAAAGAAATGAAAACTCAAAATCTTTAAATTTTAAAAATCCAGATGACGAACAGTACATAGCTGATGAATCAAATAAAAAAGGACATCCTCTTGTTAATGAAGCCTTCCTAGACCAAAGTATTTTTATATTACTAGACATCACATTCTTTGGAGAAGCCAGTAAGAAAGGCCCCGTATTGTATCCTAAACCTGAAAATGATCCAAAAGATCCCAGCTTGCAATACATCAATCAAGGATGGGAAATAGTGACTGGTAATCGTATTAATTTTCTGCTTCAAAAAGAAGACGCTAATACAAATGCTCATGAAAATATGAGCGTTGAAAAAACATCAAATAACCTAGAAAGAAAGGACCCTCAAAATCAAGGAAGTTCAGATGACCGCATTAGCGATTTAACGCGTGCATTTGAACTAGTAGCAGGTCAGCTATTATTTGAATCTTTTGGTAAAAATGAAAGCATTGATCCATATACTGTTTTACAGCATACATATCTATTCATGACATGGTATAAACTAGGAATACGAAATATATCTAGCTCTTCTGTTAAATTAGATAGTGGTGAATTATATTATATAACCACACATCAAAATACTTTTCTTAGCTCAATTCACCATGCCATCCGTGCGATTGCTAGCAATATACCAACTCAAGCTACTGAACTTACCTTATTTATTAAAGAATTGCTTTTTTTAATAGAAGATAAAGCTACTAAGGATATCCCCCAAGTCCATTTTGAGAAGGTAACACAATTATTAGATATGCACGGTTCTGAGCATTTAAGGCTCACTAACGACGAAATGATTACTCTAGCTCTTAGAGCTGAGAGCGTTATACGCAAATTAGAAGCACAAGACATAGAAAAACCATCATTCGATTTGGAATCAAAAAAATATACACACCCAAATTTATTACCATTATTTAAAATGATCGCAAACGCTGCTGGTCGGTTTGCAGACTATGTAGGAAATGATAGTTCCTCCGAAATGGCAATAGTACAGTTAACCCAAAGAATTAGCCTACTTATACGTCAACTATTAAACCAAGTTTATACAGAAGCAGAGGAAAATAAACCTTTAGGTGTTTATAAGACTTTGCAACATGCTTATTTATTTTTGCGATGGTATAAAGAAGTAATAGGTCATATACCATGGGAACTATTACAATTTAGAGAAAGAAAATGCCAAAAAAAATTAACTAGACTTGCTAAAAACCAAGAAAAAATTGGGCAAAAGGATATCCTGCATGAATTAGGCGAAATACAAAAAGAATTGTACTTCATAAAGCTGCACCAAAATACTTTTCTTGACTCTATGAGCAATGCATTAAAGACTATAGAAGAAATACCTATTGTAGAAACTCATGAGAAAAATTTTATATCCGCGTTAAAAGGTTTAATTAACTCCAGCGCAACCGACCATCATGATGTTCATTTTGACAAGGTAAGAAGGTTACTCAATGATGATTGTCATACTCACTTCAATCCTACTGGAAATACATTTGAATGGTACAAGAAAGCTTCAACGCAAATAACAGCGTTAAATAATAAAGACTTATCAAGCGAGCACTTCGAAATAGACATCAATATCAGACGTCTACAACCCAATTTATTACCTTTATTTAAAGTTATTGCGAGGAAAGCCGTCTGCTTTGCAGATGAAGCTGAAGATCGTGTAAGATTTGCTACATGCGCAGTCGAATTAAAAAAATAAAATTAAACCTCTCATTCTCTTTTAACTGCTGGCGCAAAATTGCTCTATTCTTAAATCGCTCGGATTGTACTGTAAAAGATTAGATGAATAGAATAAAACAACAATTTCAATGTCATCATAAATCAGTATTGGTTGAACAAGCGATTAGTCTTGGGATTCTTAATTATTTGCCTAATAGCTTGGCATATAATAAGCGGATACATACGTTATTTTAAATCGTTTAACTCTGATTCATCAAGTCCGGTGATTTAAGCAACCTGAGAAATATTCAAGCCTGAAACCAGCATCTTTTTTGCAAGATCGCGAGTGGCGAGTAAACGACCTTTTGATAGGCCTTCTTCAACTAGGCTTTTATCAAATCTTCTATTGACGTTATATATATGTTCAGACCATACTCCATAAATGGCAGCCATATTCGGGGTATAGTCTATGTGATCGAAAGAATTCTACAACTAGCTGATAATCATAGTTTTTTTCTATTTGGAGCACGTAATACGGGGAAAAGTACGCTTATTCAAGAGCGATTTAATATTCAACAATCCCTTTGGATAAATTTATTAGATTTAGACCAGGAAGAGCAATTTGCCAGAGAACCTAATTTGCTTTATGCCATGGTAAAAGCATTGCCTGAAAATATTACCCATGTAGTGATTGATGAGATTCAAAAATTATCTAAGTTACTGGATGTAGTGCATCGTTTGATTGAGGCAACCGATAAATATTTTGTACTGACAGAATCAAGTGCTCGAAAATTAAAGCATGGTGGTGCAAACAGATGAGCCACGTGCGCAAACTTTGCGCGCTTATGCACAAATTTATTTAAAAAAAGAAATTTGGTCTGAGCAATGGATCAGAAAACTAGATCCATTCCGAAAATTTTTGGAAGTAAGCAGCCAATGTAATAGCCAAATTATTAATTACGCTGATATTGCTAGAGATGTGGGTGTGGATGATAAAACTATTATCAATTATTTTTCTATTTTAGAAGATACATTTCTTGGATTTTTTCTTGAACCTTATCACACTTCAATAAGAAAAAGACTATCTGAAAAACCAAAGTTTTATTTCTTTGATAATGGTGTAGCAAGAGCTTTGGCACTTTCTCTTACTGTGCCCCTTACTCCAAAAACAAGCGCTTATGACGCTGCCTTTGAGCACTTTATTATTACTCAAATCATTGCGCTGAATAGTTATTATAAAAAGGATTTTCGCATTTCTTATTTACGCACTCGCAATTATTTGGTGATATTTATGTATTGCATTGGGATGAGGGAATTAAAAGGATTTTCTCATGAATCATATTAAGCGATTTTTTCAATTTTTCTGACAAATGCTAGAAACTATTGTTTGATGAACAACAGTTTTTTCGCTTTTTTGTCTCGATAGCACTAAAGGGCTATTAGGCGCAATAACACCATACTTTTCCTGAGTTGCTTGTTTCAACTGTTCATAAGCACGCAGTAAGTTTTCTTGTGCATTTTGATATTTTTTTTGCTTTTCATTATCTCTATATTTTCTATAGGTGCGAAGAATAGCTATTCCTGATTTTAGACGTTTTTCTTCGTAGGCTTTTTGAACTTCTGGATTCAGCGTTCTTATGGCAGCTTGGGTCTTTTCTAACAATTGAATTAATTGTGCATTCTTTATTTTAAGACTTTGTCCAGTGGCTAATTTTTCCGATATTGTATTCTTGTGTGGGCACACTTTTTGGTTAATTTCTGCTTTTAAATTTTCAGCATTAAGAATATCCATATCAGAAAAAGATGAATCTATTCCATTATTTTTAGTTTCATTTTCTGCCTCTTTGATGGCAATGGCCTTTTTAAGTTGTCCGCCAGATTCTTTTACTGCCACCAATAACTGTATATACTTTGCTTTTCTGACGCGACATACTTGATCTGATAATTTGTCCATAATGAGATTAAGCTCAGTATCACCCCCACTACAAGTGACCCTTACAAAACCTCTTCTTGCATCTATGCCAAAATATGAAGTAGGACAAATCAGTAGGCTTTCTTCAAACAATAAGTGATAACAAATATCTTCATCTGTTTCTATTAATTTTTTAATTCCCACTGCGGCAGTTGCATCTTTGTTGATAGACGTTCCAATGAGTTCATGTAAATCTAATAGAATGTAAAATGTGCCTTCAGGTTTATAATTCTCATCTGGCATATTAATACCTATATTGTGCGCTCTTTGATACACAAGATCCAATTGGGGTTTATAAAAATTTACCATACAGTTTAGATAATATTTATTAAGCGCATCTAATCCCGCACTAAAACTCGCATGCGCTGAAATTGGCATATGTCCGTAAATATTAAGTCCAGGTGTTAAACATTTTTTGATAAAAGCCTGATTGCGACTGTATAGCAGTGCCATTCGCTCGCCCGCAGCAGATAAACCCTTGGTTGCTGATCGCATTAAAATCACGTGATCAAGCAACTCTGGCGCATGCGTCATTAAAACAGTCAATAAAGAATGTGGCGTTTTAAATCCTAATTCGGCATAAGCTTCATCGAGTACAATAGGTGTTTTTTTCTCAAGTGGTAAATCTTTTTCATTTGCTAAACGTTGTCGCAATAGTGCTGCAATTTTTATCCATTCAATTTCATCTGTGACCGTGCCTAAAGGATTATTTGGATCACAGAAAAGATAGGCATTGATTGTAATATTTTTTATATCAGCAACCTCTAAACTTGCTTGCAAGGCTACTTGCGTTAATTTATATCCGGGTTGGTTCATCACATGAATCGGATGGAGTTTATTTTGTCCTTCATTACCTCTATAAAGACTATAAAAAGGGAATGCGGTAACCATTACGCCATTTGGATCTTTAAATTTGTTTACAAAATGAAATATTGAATATAAACCGCTTGAACCACCTACTGGTAAAAGAATATTTTCTCCTTTTGCAGTAAGCCCCGGATACCATTTATTTAATGCATGCGCAGCCACTTCACGAGCATCAATATTACCGGAAGGATCAGAATAAGAAATAGCACTTTTAATTTTGACGATATTATCTCTATATTTTGAAAGTGCAATTTCATTTCCTATTGTGATTGCATGATGCATTTCATCAATCAAGTCATGCGCTTCTTGAGATTTTTGCAAAACATTTGTCCAATACATTAATTCAGCTGAAACAATATGTTTATGAATAGGAAAGGTGGGATTACCCATTGCTGCAAAAATAATTTTTTTCTTTTTATATTTCTCTAGATATTTCATCCAAATGGCCAATAACATAACACGATCTATATTACCTGCATCCACAGTAAGAATTTGTTCATGGTGACCAGTTTGGTCTGCTATTGGCATCGACAGATTGGACACTTTATCACCTTGCTCAATTATATGATTCATACAGTACGTTATTGATATTGAGCTTGATACCGGGAAATTTACGGTTTATTGAACGTATGGTATAATGCGAACATAAAAGGAGATGACAAATGTTATTTAATGTTCATAGCCAAAATTACTTTAAGTCTAATGATATCTCCACTATTATTCAAAAAAACCATAAAAATCAAGACTTGTTTATTGGTTACAAAGATACTCATTTAACCATTCAACAGGCCACTGAAAATATTGTTATATCGGCCGGTTTCAATAAGGCCGAACAAATCTGCGGACTCACCGACCATGAACTGCCCTATCCTTCCGTATTGTTTGCTAAGGATTATATTATCCAAGATCAAAAGGTATTGGGGGGAATGAAGTTAACTATTCTTGATATTTTACCTTTTAAAAACACTCATGTCTTGGTGATTACCACGCGAGTACCTGTGACGAATACTCAATATAATATTACGGGCTCAGCTTTTGTGATGAAACGAATTCCTAAACATTCAGCCATGCATGAATTAGCAAATCAAATATTACGCAGCAATAAAATGAAAGGTGCCTCGTTAATTTTGGATGAAGAAAATCTTTTAATTAAAGGCGCTGAAAAATTTCAGCTGAATGAAAAAGAATTTGAAGTGTTATGGTTACTTTCTCGCGGTTTAAGCCCTAAAAAAATTGCTGATTTCTTGAATCGATCTTCTCGTACGGTAGAAGATTATATAAATAGAATAAAGCAACAATTTCAATGCCATCATAAATCAGTATTGGTTGAACAAGCGATTAGTCTTGGGATTCTTAATTATTTGCCTATTAGCTTGGCATATAATAAACGTGTGCATACGTTATTTTAAATTGTTTAAATCCATAGGTTCTAGTTTACCTAAACCCATCATCCTGCATATATAAATATACATATGCTCGACGATAAGAATCAAACTCCTTTGATGCAAATTTTTGGCTGATTATCTCAATAATGGGTAATACTTGTTCCCTGCGTTGTACGCTTTGCTCAAACTGAATAAGTGGCACCTCTAATCACAAATCATTAATGATAATAAAGTTTACTATTGGCATTACCCTCCTCCTTCATTATACTAAGACCTTGTTGTAATTATTTAGGGAAGAACATGATGCGTAAATACTTTTTATTATTAAGCCTATTTTTGAGCGCGCCGTTGTTGGCGAGCTCTCCTAATTTAGATTTTTCGAATATGCCTGTGGCTAAACCCCCACAAATTGCTGCGAATGCTTATATTTTGCAGGATTTTAACAGTGGGCAAACATTGGCAGAACATAATGCC
Organism: Legionellales bacterium; assembly: GCA_041660525.1. Lineage (GTDB taxonomy): Bacteria > Pseudomonadota > Gammaproteobacteria > JABCZS01 > JABCZS01 > JABCZS01. The sequence goes on from JBAZWD010000004.1 coordinate 158,113, forward strand.
GATACACCTGTTGAGCCTGCGAGCTTGACGAAAATGATGACAATTTATGTATTGGATGTGGAATTGGCACGCGGCACCTTAAGTCCTGATGCAACGGCTTTGGTAAGTGAACATGCTTGGCGCACGGAAGGATCGCGCATGTTTTTGGATTTAAATACCGAAGTTCCATTAAAAGATTTGCAATTAGGTGTGATTATTCAATCCGGTAATGATGCCAGCGTTGCCATTGCAGAACGTGTGGCCGGTAGTGAAGCCGCATTTGCTGAAATGATGAATTATCAAGCTAAACAATTAGGCATGACGAATACACATTTCACGAATGCCACAGGTTTGCCTGATCCACAGCTTTATACCACAGCGCGTGATATGGCAACGCTCGCACGTGCGATGATTAAAAACTTTCCTGAAAGTTACCAAATTTATCAACAAAAAGAATTTTTCTACAATAGCATTAAACAAAATAACCGGAATTTATTATTGTATCGCGACCCTACGGTTGATGGCATAAAAACAGGACATACATCCAGCGCGGGTTATTGTTTAGTCGCTTCAGCGCAACGTGATGGCATGCGTTTAATTTCTGTAGTTTTAGGCACAGAGAGCGATAGCGCACGCGCTGAACAATCACAGACTTTATTGAATTATGGTTTCCGTACCTTTAAAACCCAGCAATTGGCGCAAAAAAATCAAGTGATCAATGAAGCGACTATTTGGAAAGGTCAAAAAAATATATTGCCTGTCGGTTTTGCTGATGATACGTATGTCACCATTCCACAAGGTAAAACCAACATTGAAACCAGCGTGAGTTTAAAATCTCCGCTTATCGCACCAATTCAAGCCGGTGCCATCGTAGGTATGATGCAAGTAAAATTAAACAATGAAGTGATTTCTGAGCTTCCTGTTATTGCACTTGAAACCGTTGAACAAGGCAGTTTATGGCGCCGCTTTATTGATTCTATAAAATTGTTTTTTAAAAACTTATAATGAAAGATAATGACTTTTATTGTACGTGATTTAGGCTTGATTCCTTATCAAGATGCTTGGCAGCGTATGCGTACATTTACGGATACGCGTGATGCCAATACTCCCGATGAAGTATGGCTGTTAGAACATCCGCAAGTATTTACGCAAGGGCAAGCAGGCCTTGCTTCACATATTTTAAATCCAGGAAATATTCCTGTGGTTCAAACCGATCGTGGTGGCCAAGTCACTTATCATGGTCCTGGACAATTAGTCGCGTATATTTTATTTGATTTAAAACGTTTGGATATGAGTATTCGTAAATTAGTAACAATACTCGAGCAAGCCGTGATCGATGTTTTAGCGCAATACCATATTATCGCTAATTGCGATCGTAAAGCGCCCGGTGTTTATGTGAATGGCGCAAAAATTTGTGCGATAGGATTACGCGTGCGCCAGGGCCGCACTTATCACGGCATTGCATTTAATATTAATATGGATTTAACACCTTATGCGCGCATTAATCCTTGTGGTTTTGAAAATTTGATAGTCACCCAAAGCAAAGATTTAGGTGGCCCAGCTACAGTTCAAGAAGCGGGAAAATTATTTATTAAACATTTAAATTCTATTATGGCGAACTGTGATGGACCTTAGTAAACAATTACAAGATTTGCGCCGCGAATATCAACAAGCAAAGCTTGATTTATCTTTAAACAAAGATCCGATTGCACAATGCCAACTCTGGATAGAGCAAGCTATAACGGCACAAATGCCAGATGCTACCGCTATGGTATTAGCAACCGCTAATAAAAAAGCCGAGCCTTCTGTACGTGTGGTGTTATTAAAAGGATTTGAAGATAGGCAACTGATTTTCTTTAGCCATTATGAAAGCCATAAAGGCCATGACATGACTGAAAATCCTCAGGTTGCTGTTAATTTTTTCTGGCCACAGCTTGAGCGACAAATCATTATTCAAGGGACTGTGAGTTTACTTTCAGCGGCTGATTCTGATACCTATTTTCAAACACGCCCCAGAGCCAGCCAAATCGCAACAATAGCCTCTCATCAAAGCCAACCCATTGATTCTCGTGAGTTTTTATTAAAAAAACAAGATGTAATAGCTGCTCAATTCAAAGATAAGCCTATACCAAGGCCTGAAAATTGGGGTGGTTATGCCATTAGCCCTCATTATATTGAGTTCTGGCAAGGCCGCGAAAGCCGCCTCCATGATAGAATTGCCTATTATAAAGACCAAAATAATTGGACAACAAAAAGATTATCTCCTTAAGGTTGCCATCATATTTCTACGATATACTGGGCTCAATTACGAAAAAGCTTCTAAAAGAGGATATTTAAGATGCGTGGTTTAGTATGGCTTCGAACCGATTTAAGACAAATTGATAACACTGCCCTATTTCATGCCTCACGCGAATGCCGTGATGGTTTGATTGTTTTACATTGTATTCCCCAGAATTTGAATACACAGGCACATTTTAATCAACGTCAATATACAGCCCAGCAACAACAGTTGATTGATTTACAGCAAGGGTTAGCAAAACTCAATATTTCGCTAATCATTAAAACTGTTGAAAACATGAATGACATCGAGCACGTCATTTTAGATCTCATGCAAGAACATCAATTAGAAACCCTTTATTTTAATGCGCGTTATGATTTAGCACAGCGCACACAAGACAGAGCGATTACAACTGCGCTTGAAAAGGCACAATTAAATGTTAAACACTATACTGATCATTTAATTGCACCTGCCGGACAATTATTAACGCCTAAAGATAAACCTTTTACATCGTTAACCGCATTTAAAAAAGCCTGGCAAGGATTTTTGCGTCATGCGCAAATCCACCCACACAATAATCTTGAAAAACAAACTGTTTTATTATCAGCACCCAGTGATACCACTCTACCCTTTCAAGAAAAAATAACCCAAGCTTGGCCATTAGAAGAAAAATTAGCCCAAAGTTTATTAAAACCCGAGCACACGTCGCAATTAAATACTTTATACGTACATTTAATTAATGGCTTAGTTTCTCCAAGACAATTTATCCAAACATTACTACACGGTGAACACCAAGTCGATGTATGGTTAGATTTATTAATCGCCCGCGAATTTGATCAACATATTATGTATCACTTCCCGCATATCTGTAATAGCAAAGATTTTCTACCCAATATGCAAAGCCTACCGTGGCAAAAAGATCCCGCATTATTATCCGCGTGGCAAAACGGCCAAACAGGCTACCCCTTAATTGATGCATCCATGCGTTGTTTAAATCAAACTGGTTATTTACCCGAAGATTTATTACAAGCCAGCGCACTATTTTTCACAAAAGTATTATTTATGGATTACCGCCTAGGCGAAGATCATTTTGCAAAAACCCGTTTAGATTACGAATTTGCAACAAATAATGCATTATGGCAATGGAGCGCATCCACAGGCGCGGAAAGCGTCATTTACGCACGCATTCCACAACCTTCAAGACAAAGTGAAGTATTCGACAGCACCGGCGAATTTATCCGCCAATACTGCCCAGAACTAGCCAGCATAAACGCAATCGGCATTCATGATCCCCACTACCATGCACGCGACGTAGTAACCGCACAAAACTACCCGCAACCAATAGTAGATTATAATGCGATGCGCAAAAAAACCATTTACAACTTCAAAACTTTAAATAAAACCCTAAAATCCAGCGATTTCATCCCAGAAAACGCATAATGGAATTCATTCCAACTGGGTGGCCGGAGGTTCCATTTACGCGCGCAGCTTGCGAGCACGAAAATGGAACCTCCGGACGGGCCCCATGTTGGATGGATCTCAAATACAATACCCAACAGACCCATCGGGCAAAACAGCATCACAAATACTAGCCGCATTCGCCAATTGCTCATCTGTCACAATTGCATTTAATAAATTAGCGTAACTCAAATCCGCATGATTCAACAAAGCATCCTCTAAATTCGCATACTGCAAATCCGCGCCTATCAGCGATGCATAAGTTAAATCCGCCCCACGCAAACGCGCCCCATATAAATTCGCATCAGACCAATTCACATGATAAAGCGAAGCTCGACTCATACTCGCTTCAAAAAAATCAGGTGCAGATAAAATACTGTAAGAAAAATTCCCATAATCAAGATTCGCGCCTAAAAAACTAATATATTCACCACGATTCCATAAACTTATTTTTAAATGCGGTAAATCCGCATAAGAAAAATCCGCATACGATAATTCATTATCATGCAACATTAAGCCAACACCCATAATATTGCGTGCATCAACATTTGAAAAATCTAAACGCTCAATACTAGAACCATACAAATACGCCCCCGTTAAAACAGCGCCACTAAAATCGTTACTTTCTAATATTTCCGGCGATAAATTAAGCTCGTTCAAATCACAACGCTCACACTGCTGCGTGATTTTAAACCGCTCTAATTGCTTAGGATCATAGGCATGAGAAACTAAAGAGACTGAAAAAAACAAAATAGAAAAACACGCACAAGATGAACTGTTCATAATTTTTACCCTGCATAGTTGTTGAAGTTATATTTTATTTTTTTATTATAACCTTAACAATAAACAAAACTCAAGCCACATAAAACATATGCACTCACAGATATGCCCCAATATTACCCGATTATTATTTTAATGTTAGTTTCTTAATCTACACATAACCATATGATTTTAAAGAAAATATGTTAATATCCACCCTAGATATTTAAATGGCAAAAATAAAATTTATTTATAACAATAAGGGAAGATTGACAATGCCTCACAATACATCTCAAAAGCGCGCAGTAAACAGTGCTACACCACACAATTCACAAAACAAAAAATATAAAACCGAAATCAAAACCGAAACTGGTAGAACCGAACAAGATTGGACGCAATTGTATATTAAATTTGCAAAACAAAGAACAGGAAACATTCAAGACGATATTAAAACTAAACAAAATGCCATTGAAAAAATGCAATATGATAAAATCACTCCCCGTGATCTTCATTATCGTCGTATGGTGTGTTTGCTCTTACAATTAAATCTGTTATATAAAAACGAGCCCGATACATATGCAAATCGCATTGAATACCTAAGTGATTACTTTGAGAAATTAATTAACATTTTTGAAAGTAAAGCTAAGCTTCCTATTAGTATAGATACCTTGAATTTACTAAAAAAAACGCAAGCAGACTTTTTAACCGAAGCGCCACCATTTGAAGAGATGATTAAAACAGCATTGGAAAGTGATCCTACACCTAAGATAATGGAAACAATACATAGGCATTATAAAGCATTCATAACATCCTCAATCGATCTTGAACAGCCTATTGATATAAAGATATATAAAAATTTGACCGAACTTTGTCAGAAAATCCCCCGAGATAAACGCACAATAAAAGATTGGACTCTCCTGTATGTCGCATTTTCTAAACAAAAAACAGGGGATATTAAATTTGATCTTGCCATACTGAAAAATTATTACTATGAAATAGCAAAAGATAAAGTAACACCTTTTGACACTGTTCGCCGACGTGCTTTCGCCATACAAAGACAATATTATCCTTTACTAAAAAAACTCCGTGGACAAGAAGAAAAACAAAAACAGGAGCAAGCACAATTGCATTTCCAAAACTTATGGAAAGCATTCATAGGCAAAAAACCGACCAACCTTTATAAAGAAATTCGTTGGCGAGTTATAGGCCCTATTTTAAAGAAAGGTTAACATCCGTTACGGTATTATTAAAACCAACACGGATTGTTAATGTTAACATAACCATTTGATTTATATGAAAATATGCTATTGTTAATTTAGATAGTTAGGAAACTGTTTTAATAATATAATAATGTTCATGGAGATAGACACATGTTTGACGAATTTATTAGTTCTACAACCCCAATGCCCTCTCCTGTAAGGAAAAAAGCTAAAACTGAAAACTCCCAAAATAATATTCTCTTATTAGCTCAAGCTATTGGGCATGCCGAGCTACAACTTGAGCAATATTCACAAGCTGTTGATTGCTTAGTCGGTTTTTGTGAAAAAAACTACGCGCAAGCATCCAGCGATGAGCTGCTACAAATAACCAGATTGTTTTCAAAACTTTCTAATCAGCTTGCTTTTAATAAAGAATATGAAGCACTTCAAAGATTACAACAAGTTGCGCAACATTTTACACGTGATGAAAACGCTCCTGACTATATACGACAAACTGCTAATGAAAATGCAACTTTAATAGAAAAACATAAAGAACAAATACTATCCAAGGCTCCTGAGGCCATTACTACTAAAGATGCATTATTAGCACAGATTATTGGCTATCTGGAATTGGGTGAAAACAACTATGCAAACGCAATTAAATTATTGTCTGAGTTTTGCAAAACGTTTGACAAGAATTTGACACCCAATGATAAAAAAAATCTTACTTATATTTACCAACGTTATTCAAAATCCATTTTATCTTTGCACAATATTGAACTGTCTAAAGCGCTGCAATTTGTTTACTCTAGCTTAATCTCAAAGGAAATAAAAGAGGATTATTATAACAACTATTTATCTATACGTTATGAGGAATTTCAATCTTTTTTTGCAAAAGGTCATTATCAAGAAGCCCTTTCGTGTTTTCTTGACATTAATCCCCTTGTGGCTCTAAACGACTTACCTCGTTATTATATCGTATTAGCAGATGTTGCTTCCGGGTCCGAGCTCTCGGAATTACAAAACCTTGCAAAGCGGCGTATCACATCAAATGATTCTGAATATCTAACAAAATATTATTATAAACAAGCTATTTTAAATTTAGAAAATCCAGCAGCAAGAATTGAAGCTTTAAAAACATGTATTGAGCATGCTAAAGAAAGATCAAGTACGGCACCCACCATACATCGTTGCGTGGCTTCACTTGAAAAGCTGATGCCAGCCCCTGAGTTTGCTGCTTATAAGCAAAAATTAATAGATGGGTTGTACTTCGGTATGATAGATGATAATCAACGCACTTTATGCGAATGGCGTTACTTTGATCATAAACAATTTCATACGCAAGATTGGTTGCTGCTTATTAATGCTGTTAAACATGAAATTATGTTTTGGAAAAAAAATACAACATTTGAACAAAATTTTGTTGAAAATATGAATTATATGCTAGACACCATCGCTTTCACCAAAAACCATGTGGAACAATGTGGAAATTTTTATGATACTGTCGATGCACAGATATTTCATAAAGAAAATCCTGGGTTTCTTGATAAATTTGAAGAATTCATCAAGAAAAATATGCCTGGGTATTCGCAAAGCGCTACCACATCTCCAACTATCTCTAATACGACACTTGCTAGCGCTGCTACTTCGCAAGCAAGCGCTGCCGCAGTGCCTCAAATAACGCTATCCCCGCGGCCACCGACACATTAAGACTTTCAATGTCTCCTTGCATAGGAATATAGGCATGGCCATCGCATTGTTGCTCAGTCAACATGCGAAGGCCTGTACCTTCACTTCCTAATACTAAACCTAAAGGCCCAGTTAATTTTATTTTATACAATGATTCTGCTTTAGGACTTACCGTTAAACCTATAAACCAAATACCCTGTTTTTGAGCAATTTGCAGCGCACGGCGCAAATTGGTAACTTGTACAACCGGAATTATTTCCGCAGCGCCCGTGGCAATTTTACGAACTAATGGTGTTAATGTTGCACTGCGATCTTTAGGGATGATCACTAAATCCACACCGGCTGATTCAGCACTGCGCAAACATGCGCCTAAATTATGTGGATCTTGAATGGAATCTAAAACTAATAGTAAAGGCTGTTCTTTTAATTCCGTTAATAAAGGTTCTAGATCGCTTTCTTGGTATTCTACTACTTTGGCTAAAAGTACAGCACCTTGATGCACGCCATCTTGCGTTAATTGATTAAGCTTGGCAATAGTGGTTTGCTCTATCGGCAATTTTAATGCATGTGCTAAATCTAGAATTTGTTTAATCTTTTCATCATGGCGATCTTTAGCAACAAATAAAGTCAATGCATTTTGCGGCTTATGCTTTAAAAAAGAATGGACGGTGTGAAGACCGTAGAGATGTTGTTTATGGTTAATCACGCGTCTTCGGCCTTCTTTTGCGCTTCACTCTTTTTTTATCAGGTGCATTATTCTTGTCTTTACTCTTACGTTTATCGTTAATTTTTCCTTTATTCTTAGTATTCCCTTCCGCGTCTGGAACTTCAAAATCAATTTTACGTTCATCTAAATCTACACGCACTACACGTACGGTAATGGGGTCGCCTAAGCTGTATTTTTTATTACTGCGTTTTGCGCATAAACTATGGGATTTTTCATCATAGGTATAATAATCATTACTCAGGGTAGATACGTGAACTAAACCTTCCACGTAAATATCTTTTAACTCGACAAAAATACCAAAACCGGTAACGCCGGAAATAATACCTTGAAAAGTTTCGCCGACTTTATCGAGCATGTATTCACATTTTAGCCAGCCGGTAACATCACGTGTTGCTTCATCGGCTCTACGCTCCGTCATTGAGCAATGTTCTGCACTCAGTTGCATTTTGCTTTCCATGTCTTTTACTTCACGTTTTTGATTATGAATCGCTGCGCAAATAGCGCGATGCACTAATAAATCCGGGTAGCGACGAATCGGTGAAGTGAAATGGGTATAAGCTTCATAAGCTAAACCAAAATGGCCAATATTATCAGGTGAATATTGTGCTTGCGCCATCGAGCGTAATAAAACCGTTTGTAATAAATGCGCATCTTCACGCGTACGCGTTAGAGCTAATAATTTAGAATAATCTTTAGGCGTGGGTTTATCACCCCCACTTAAAGTTAAACCTAATTGCTGTAAAAACAAACGCAAATTCGCTAATTTTTCAGGGGTAGGTCTATCATGCACACGATATAATAACGGTAATTTTTGTTGCGCTAAATACTCAGCAGCAGCAACGTTAGCCACCAGCATGCACTCTTCAATCAGTTGATGCGCAACATTTCTTGAAACGGGTACAATATTTTGTATCTTACGATTTTTATCAAAAATGATTTCTGTTTCTTGCGTTTCAAATGAAATCGCGCCACGTGCTTCGCGTTGCTTTAATAAAATTTTAAATAATTCATACAACGTGTCTAAATGCGATAAGAGATTCTCATCAATGGATGTGCCACGCCCTTCTAAATAATCCGCTACTTTCGTGTAGGTTAATCGTGCTTGCGAGCGCATCACGCCTTGGAAAAAACGCGTCTTTTTAATTTCACCTTTTTTATTAAGAATCGCTTCACACACCATGCACAAGCGATCCACTTTGGGATTGAGTGAACATAATTCATTGGATAAAATTTCTGGCAACATGGGAATAACATTATTGGGGAAATAAACGGAATTCCCGCGTGCAAAAGCATCAGCATCTAAGGCCGTGCCAGGCTTTACATAATGACTCACATCGGCAATTGCGACTAATAATTTAAATTCACCATTTTTTAATTTTTCACAATAAACCGCATCATCAAAATCGCGTGCAGTTTCACCGTCAATAGTAACTAAGGGTAATAAGCGCAAATCTTCGCGGCCTAATTTATCCTTCTCGAGGACTTCGCCTTTTATCTCTTTAACTTCTTCAAGCGTAGCTAAAGACCAGGTATGCGGTAACTGATAAGCGCGAATGGCTACATCTATTTCCATACCCGGCGCCATGTGCTCGCCCAGTACTTCAGTAATTTTAGCTACTGCGCGATTTTTCTTGCTAGGATATTGAATGAGTTGCGCGACAACCATTTGCCCGACTTTCACTTTTATTTCAGAATCTTTGCTGATAAAAATATCTTGAACAATATGTTTATTTTCGGGCGATAACATAGGCATGCCATGTTCTTCAAAATAACGCCCTACGACTTCTTCGGTGTGACGTTCTAAAACGCGCACAATACTGCCTTCACGCCCTTGTCGTGAGGATTGTTCCAATTCACGCACGAGTACACGATCATTATGAAAAACTTGGCGCATTTCATAATGTGATAAATAAAAATCAGGACTGCCATCATCTGGAATCAAAAATCCGTAACCATCACGGTGGGCAACAACACGGCCCGCAACCAGTGACATTTTATCAAGTAAACCATAACCGCCGCGGCGATTACGTACAACTTGTGCATCACGCTCCATTGCGCGCATGCGGTATTCAAATGCGGGAATTTCATCTTCAGTTAAATCAAAAAAATCGATGAGTTGATCAAGCGTTAATGGTTTATCTTCTTGTTCTAAAATTTGTAAAACATATTCACGGCTTGGAAGCGGCGTTTCATATTTTTGCGCTTCACGTTCTGCAAATGGATCTTGTGGAAATCGATACTGAGTCATTGTTTTTTACTCTTAAATATTTTTTCGTGTACCTAATACGATGCCTATTAATCCAAAAATAATAATAGGCGCTATAGCCGCAAAAAATGGTGGCAGTTGATACACCAACGCCAGCGGCCCTATGATTTCTGATAATACATAGAAACTAAAGCCCATAATAATCCCCGCCACTAAACGCAAACCCATCGAGGCGCTACGTAAGGGGCCAAAAATAAAAGGGACTGATAACAACATCATGACCATTATAGCTAATGGCTGCAATGCTTTTTTCCAGAAATTCAATAAATAAGGTTTATTATCCAAGCCATTATCCTGTAAATAATCGGCATATTGATAAAGACCACGCATGGATAAATCATCAGGATCAACCAAGGCTACCTTCATAATATGTGGATCAACTAAATGTGTTCTGACATCTTTGTCTTTATATTCTGTGGTCACTTGCGTAGGTGTCATATTACTTTTATGGATTTCCTGTAAATGCCAAACACCATCCGTGTATAGGGCGTCTTCTATCGAAGTTACACTTTTAAGGGTCAGCGTATCGTCGAATTCATAATCCGTGATACCACGCATATGCGCATCACCTTGAATTTGCGCGATATGAATATAATGATTTCCATCACGTACCCATGTACCTTTAACGGTTAATACCGCTTGTCCATCACTGCGCGCACGCACTTTATAAGCATCCGCCCAATATTCAGTTTTAGGCACAATAAATTCGCCCATTAAACCCATCAATACAGCCAAAATCATACCCCATTGAAAAACAATGGTGGTAATACGTAAGATAGAAACACCACTGGCGCGCATGACTATGAGTTCACTGTGACTGGCTAATAAACCTAAGCCCAGTAATACACCCACTAAACTGGTCATCGGAAATAATTCATAAAGTCTGCGTGGTAATGTGGCGGCAACATATACAAATGCATTCCAGGTTGTAAAATTACCTTGACCGACGCCGCCTAATTCATGAATAAACCCAAATAAAAAATCCACGCCTAAAACTAACAAGACTATGGGAACTGTCGTGATGAATAATGTTTTGCCGATGTATTTTGGAATTTGGTAAAGCATTATTTGGCTTCCCTGTTAAAGATACGCGTACGTACACTAAACCAAATTAAACTTAATAACAAACCTAGGCCTACGACCCAATACATACCGATTGCGGCAAATCCATTGCCGTCCCCTACCCAACCTTTAGCTAGAATTAATAAATTCGTGTATAAAATAATAACTAAAATAGCGGGCAAGGCATTGGCGTATTTTCCTTGGCGAGGTTTTAATTCTGCCAATAATAAAGCCAGAATAGCCATCACCAATACCGATAAGGTTAACGAGAGTCGCCATTGTAATTCCGCGCGACTCTTGGGTGTATTATTTTGTCGTAATGCTTGCGTACTCTGGACACGCTCACGCATATTATAAGCCGCTTCTTTTTGCGTTAAACGTACGCCGTATTGTTCAAAGAGCATGCGCTGATAATCCGCCTCACCGGGCGTGCCAAAATAACGCTCACCATTTTCTAACACAATATAATTACTGTCTGTGACAGGATCCGTCCATTGGTTGGCACGATGGCTGGTAAGAATATTTGCGCCTTGCTCTAAATTTTTTTGCTCTGCGATAAAAATGCCTTGCGCTTGTTGAGTCTTGGGATCAAAAGCTTGAATATAAATCACATAACGCCCATCGGGTGTAGCTTGAAAGCGCCCCGGTAAAATCATGCGTGCTAACAAATCTTGCTCAGCTTGCGCCAATGTTTTGGTGAGTTGTTGCATGTAATGCGGCGCCCAATAAAAATTTAAGGCAGCAGTTAATAACATGATAAATGCTGTGGGAATTAACAAGGTTTTCAATAATTCAATACGACCATAACCGCAAGCACGTAACGCTGTCATTTCAGAATCAGCATAGAGGCGCCCTAAACCCAATACAATGCCAAAGAAAAAGGCTAATGGGAGCAAAAAGCTGGCTAAAAAAGGGATATTAAGCACTAAGACGTAAAGCACCAAATGCAGCGATAATAAACCTTGCGCCGCATCGGCCAAATAACCAACAAAAGCGTTAGATAAGCTAATAAGCAACAAAACTAACAATACTGCGCTTGTTGCAAGGATTACTTCTTTAGTTACATAACGAGAAATGATTAAATAACGCACTGTGGGCACCTGTGTAGATAGTATCATTATAAGCAAATTAACGGTAGAATGTACAGGATTTTTCACCTCATTAAGGGAGTATTTCATGGATTTTCTCGTTAAAAACACTACAGCTTATAGCGAACAAACTGACGCCCTGGTCTTGCCCGTTTTTACCAACGGCGATAAGCTCGATAACCCTTTTTTAAGTAAAATACAAAAAACCGGCGATATGACCGGCAAATTCAAACAAACACTGCTTTTACACGATGTGCCTGGAATTAAGGCCAAACGGGTATTGCTTTTAGGCTGTGGCAAAAAAGATGAGCTCACAGAAACTAAATACCAAGATTTAATTAATTGCATGACCACCACTTTACAACAAACAGCAACGCAAACAGTTGTCTGTTTATTACCTAGCGTTGCTTGCAAAAATAGATCCTTAGCCTGGAAAATACGCCACGTTATTATTCATGCCAGTGCCGCGTTATATCAATTTACACAATTTAAAAGTAAAAAAGATGCGCCAGAAAATTCTTTAAAGAGTATGACTTTTTTAGCAGATAAATCTGCTGCCGTGACTGCCGCCATTAAAGAAGGCATGGCCATTGCACGTGCAATGAATGTGGCTCGCGATTTAGAAAATACGCCTGCTAATATTTGCACGCCAAAATATATTGCGAAAGCAGCAACCGCTTGGGCGAAAAAACATAAAGCTGTAAAATGTACTGTACTAGGCGAAAAAGAAATGGCGAAATTAGGCATGGGCGCTATTTTGGCCGTAGGACGTGGTAGCGAGAATGAATCACAATTAATTGTTTTAGAATATAACGGCGGCAAAAAACGCAAAA
>JBAZWD010000005.1:0-65373 GCA_041660525.1 Legionellales bacterium
CAGAGCAGCTTTCTCAAACCAAAATAAAGCTATCGGATAGTTTACGGGAATGCCTACACCATTATAGTAAAGAGTACCCAACTGAAATTGCGCAGCAACATTCCCATTTCGTGCAGATTGTTCAAGCCAATAGAATGCTTTAGTGTAATCTTGAGGAACACCTACGTTACCCAAATATATCGAGCCGCAACAAAATTGTCCACCCGCATGCCCTTGCTTTGCAGCTTTCTCAAACCACGATAATGCAGTGACATAATCTGCTGGAACACGGTGCGCATACGCTATACCTAATTTCACTTGAGCTTCAGCATCACCTGACTTCGCTTGCGCTTCGGTAAGTAAATCAGCCGAATTTTGATTCATATTATTTTTTAATACATTTGAGAAAAAGCTAAACATGACTTGGTGTTCCTTATAATGCGATAAACTTTAGATAATTATTTTATAGTAATATAAACTTAGATTTTTATTTTATATTCTTATACTGTAAATGACCTGCTCATGCAACTGACTTCATGGTGCGCGCATATAGGTTTTATCACAACTAATTTCTCAATCAGATAAAACCAAAATGTGCCGACAGACTTTATTAAGTTACGAAATTAATTGCACTATGGTCATGTCTCATTGTACTTGATTCGGCATGCTGTTTCTTGCCCCCAAAGATATCATTATTGATCACTGGCGCAGTGGTGATGCTGTTGTGTTCGCCACTTTGTGCCAAAGATAACACCGAAGAGGTGTTTTGGGTCTTCCTGCATAACGGGCGAAATCTGTCGTTGAAAAATTTAAATAGATTAAAGTCAATGAATTAAAAACAGCATTAGATGATTTTTCTTGTCAAATACAAGACAATTGTATAAGCAAATGACTTAGATAATCAACGTGTTATACCCATGAGCGAAAAATTACGCCCGTTATGCAGGAAGATCCATTATACCTAATAACTTAATTTATAAAAACTTTATTGGAAATTAATTAGTTTTGTAACTAGTAACGACTTGTTCTTTTAAGTGATCAGGTGCATAACAATGCGCAGTTATGATAGGATCTTCTACAGCCTTAGTTCTTCTATATAAGTGTTATTTCGGAAAATCAATGAACAATTGGTTATGTGATCCAAGTATGTTTATTAGTAAACTTATTTAAGATGTATTTTAAAAGTTAAGCATCACGTTATACGACGTTTTTGGGGAGAAATATAATATGTTCCAGTTTAGCACCGAGCACATTTTACAAATAAAAGAAGCTGTATCACTTTCTAAAAAGTCAGCAAAAGGCAAAAATATCGCTTTGATTTTAGGGCACATGGGTGTTGGAAAGAGCACCCTGTCTTCATGGTTACGCGGCTATGAGCTTGAGTATGTTACTGATGAATTCGGTGGAGATCGTAAGTTTATAGTACCTAAAGATTCTAGAGAAAAAAAACGCATTAGTGATAAAACAACGGTTGGGGAAACTTTGCAAGCCGAATGTTTGGATTTTTTTGGAAGGAATCAATACAATTTTGTTTATTGTGATACCCCCGGTTTTGATAATGTGGCACCAATGCAATCAGTGATTGAGTCGCTTAGTCTTGAATGTGTAGTAAGATCAGCTGCTGCAGTAAAATCAATTGTTATTGTATTTCGGTATGAGGATTTGCGCTTTAGAGCTGGGAATTGTGCAAAAACATTAGAAACATTATCAAAAATTGTTGATATCAATCATTTAGATCAGGTTGCATCGTCCCTTTTTTTTATTATTAGTCAAATTAATCCAGAGGCGATTAATCAAATTGAAACTCTCTTGCAAAAGTCAGTTAGTGAATTAAATGCGTCTAGGGATAAGCAAAAGTTAGATGATATTAAAGAAGTAGAGAAAAATAACAACCTAATAAGGATGTATACGATCTTATTAGAAAAGGCTCAACGAAATGAACTTATTTTCATGACAAAAGATGTAGTGGATTTTAATCCGATGAAAGAGAGAAAAAACAGTGAATACATTATCGATAATAAAGTAAAAATAAATAATAAAATAAATGAATCAAAAAGTATTGCAGCTAATGTTTTTGATTTTTCCAGACAAGACGCACATCGGATGTCATTCGAAACCACATTGTCAGATAAGTTTATACAAGCCTCGTCAGATATACAGAATTATTTATTGACCAGAGCAAATGTCATGATATTAGAAAAAAAAATTGAGAATTTAACTGCAACTTCCGACATTGAAAAAGTGCTTGATGTGTATCAGAAGCAAGTTGGAAATAAAGATAATAAAGATATTATTGATTATTTGGCCAAAGAAAAAGAGAGGTGTGACAACAGCATAAAAAACCTTAAAAATTCTCAAGCTGATTTAAAAGAAGAAATTAATAAATTAAAAGAAAAAATAACCGATCTTGATAGAGATGAACTAGTTAAAGTAGCAAATTATGAGTTTAACGAAAAG
Organism: Legionellales bacterium; assembly: GCA_041660525.1. Taxonomy (GTDB): domain Bacteria; phylum Pseudomonadota; class Gammaproteobacteria; order JABCZS01; family JABCZS01; genus JABCZS01. Next base: position 2,437 of record JBAZWD010000005.1, read on the forward strand.
AGGGGCAGATTTTTTTCCGTAATGAGCTACTCTTCTTGTACAGTTGATCAAGTTACGGGCTATGCCGTCGAGAAAATCAATATTAACTACAACAAAGAAACTGGTACATTTAAATCTGAAGCCAACGATAAAGAAAAAGGATTATTGAAGGGAAAATATTATAGTAACTGGGGGGAAAATGGAGAGTTTTCTTGGGAAATGCTCGCGAAAAAGAAATTCATGCCTAATAATGCCAAAACTTTAGCTGCATCAAAAGAACAGCTAAAAGGTAAAGAAAATATTTATAATGAAAATAATGCAGCAATTGAGCGTATTGAATCGCATATTAAAACTTTAGGAAAAATTGAAAGCGGTGTTGGCAGTTCTAAAAATATTGAGGAAATTCGTGCTCTCTTAAGTCAAAAATTTACCCCCACTAATGTTGTGGAATTAAAGGAAGCCCAAAATTCAATCGATGAGTTAAAAAACAAGCAGACTAAACAGGAAGGCACTGTGGCAAAAAATTTGTCCATTTATAGCAATATGGAAAAATTAATAGATTTGCTAGAAATACAAAGTGAGCCTTCAATTTTTTTCAAAAATAATATTAAAGAATATAGGCAGGCGTTAAATTTACCTACAGCTGGTCAAAATGAAGCGCCTGAAAAACCTAACGTTGAGTTAAAAAGTCATAATCCTGTAGAAAGATCTGAGCAGCATCGTCAATTAGGAAATATTCCTTCAGCCTTATCGTGCATAGAAGAGCAAATTAAATTTTACAAGCAGGAAAACGATGCCGGCTTAGAAATGATAAAATGCATGGCATATCAGTTTTTTTACACTGCTTTAACAGAATCAGAGACAGAAGAAAAAGAGAAAAATTTAAAAGCAGCATTACAAGAGGTTAAAAAATACAAGGAACAATCAATTTCTCCTGATCAGTATATAAACACCTTAATTACAGAAATATTATTGCATCGAAAAGCAATTTCATCTGATTTAATTGGCTCTGTTGTTGAACCTTCAAATTATCTATCTACCAATAAAATACAAATGCTTTTTAAATTAACAACATATATGAGCAATAATAATTATGATGCCTTTGAAAGGGAATTGGATATATATTTAAGCTTACATCATTCCATTGATGAACTTGACAAAAAAGGCAACACTTTATTGCATGCTTCTTTACTTCACGAAAAAGAGAGATTCTTCCTTCTTTTAATCGCAAAGGGAAGTTCTTTAGAGGCATTAAATGCAGGCAATAAAACGGTACTGTCATTGGTATTTGGCTTAACAAATTCCAAAATGATGACATTTCTTGATGTGCTAAAAAATCAAGATCAACTATCTTCAAAAATTTTATTACATATCTTGGTGGGTTGTGTTAGCAAATATATACAAAACTCGACTGCACAAAATTACCTAAGTGGCATTATCTCTTATTTATCTAGGAAAATTACAAAAAAACTACACTTACTGAACAATGACATTTTTCTAGAAGAAATAGACACTTACCCTACTCTTTTAGACTTAATATTATCTTGTGATGAAAAGTTGAGTATAAAGCTCATTCAGCTCTGTAGTGATGAAAGCAAACCCATTAATTGGAAAATATTTTCTAAGATTATTCTTAAAGTCAGTACAGATATCGGCATTGAGCTATTAAGTAAATTTACGTTAACGTCTAAACAAAATTTATTATTTGAAGAGATTAGCAAAAAAAATGTTAAATTTGTTCAGGCCTTACTTGATAAAGACGCAAAGGTAAACCAAGAGGAAGATTGGGATGTTGTCGACTTCAAGCAACTAATCTCTGCAGGAGCGGGAACTAATAACGGTATGGCGACTCAAAAACTAAAAATCCTACCCATACAGCTTGCTATTATTAAAGATAGCTTAAATATTTTTATAATCCTAGATAATATAAATCCTTTACCTTTTCACAGGTACATTGCAGGTAATAATCAGCTACATTTAGCAGTAGCCTATAATAGTTTAAATATTTTACAATATTTTATCAAAAAATTACCCGTTAATAATTTTCAACCTGTGTTATCTAAGAAAAATCATGATGGTTATACACCTTTTATGCTGGCTGTTGCACTAAAACATCATGACATCATGAATCTATTCATTCAAAGGGAAGAGAAATGTATTAACACTTTAGGGGAAAATAATCAAACACCTTTACATATAGCTGTAAAAAATAATGATGACGTTGCAGTTAATTTACTATGTACGCAAGAGAAATTAGAATTTTGGCTTAAAGACGCATCAGATAAAACAGCCTATCAACTGGGTCAAGAACTTAGCGCGCAAAAAAATATTTTAGAACCTATTAGAGGTGCTGTTATCTGCTATACGAAGCAGTATATTTCAGAACATGTTAATACTTACCTCGCTAAATACCCACACAATGCTGTTGTTACTTTATTCTTATCTCGACTAGATAACGTGATTAATCTGCAAACTTACGATGCTTACCGTGAGCAACTAATGGAAATGCCTATTGATGAATTAAACTATATTTTAGAAATGGTAGCAAAAAATATTTCTCGAAAAATTTTAGAGAATTATCGAGACAAAGAACAGGTGGCCTCACTTAATCTGCACGGCACTAAGCAGCCATTACATGTGATTGATTCTTTGATAAGTTCACAATTCGATACTATTTTAAATAGAAATCTACCTAGGACAACTTTATACACCCCTGCTTTTGGCCAATATGCTAAAAATGATAACAATAATAACGATAAAGAACCTGTTAACTCTGAGTTAATGAAATATCGCGCTTTTAAGCGCGCTTTAAAAGATGAAATAAGAAATTATTTTTATGTGTCGCGTGCTTTGTATGAGGGGAAGGTTTTACATAATGATGAAACATTTGACAAATTCAAAGAAACGTTTCAATCTGGATCCTCAGTGATGTCCAAGGTAACTAACACTGCAAATATTGGGGGAGTATCGTTAGGTTTTTTAAATACCGCAATTAATCTATCGATTACTATTATCGATAAACTGCGTCAGAATAAATTTAAATCTGATGCCGGCCGTTTTGTGGAAGCATTTGGATTTTGCGCACCCACTGCCATTGAAAAACACGAACAAAATATCCCGATTGATCATGATAAACTCAAAGCAGTTGTAAAAGCACTTTATGAAAGATACAAAGATCAAATTCAACAATGTACACTATCATTAGAAGGTGGTAAAAATATTCGATTGGCAACAACAGATGGGATTTATGTCTTAGTGCAAGTGATCGCTCGAAGAATCTTTAAACATATTATTAATGCAGGCAGCATAAATAGTGCGGATAATCGTCCTGTAAAGACTATCATTACTGATTTCTTCCAAAATCTTGGATCAGAAAGTGATGTGTATATTGAAACAAAGTCATATAGTTTACCGGTACGTTGTATCTTGGCTCAAATCAAAGAAACGGATGGAAAAGATGATGCAGTGCGTACTGACCGATCAATCGCATATGAAGATATTGAAAAATGGAAAGCGGGTGGTATTTTAGCAAAAACCGGCCTTAAAATTGAAAACGATCCTCAGCGATTATATATTAGAACTGGAAATGATGCTCAGGTTAGCCGACAGGGTATTTATGGATATTGTTATGTCTCAAGTGCTATGGTTAAAGAGATTAATGAGATCCAACTGCGAAATTATAAAATCGCAGAGGTTACAGAAGTCGATCCCTATAATTTAGGGACTAGCAATTATACCAGCAAGTGCTCACTCATGTGACAGTTAATGTGTGCATGACAGCGTCATGACTGACAAGATATGGTGCTAATTAAAATATTCTTGACTTAATTTTGCTAAGGCTTCTGGTGTTCTACGGTGTTTGTCAACAAAGTTGTCGCTTAAAAAATTAAGCGGCTATTTCAGTAATTTTAATTCCCTCCTTAGCGTGGCCCATGTCGCCAATCCATTTTTCAAAATCGCGACAATATGTTAACACCCTTATTAAAAAAGCTTGGCAAAAATTTATTGAACAATCCCCAATACCTGAAGGCTGGAAGAGAATTGTTGTTGAATTCCCCGAAGCCATGGCTAATGAAATAATGCAAACCTCTTATTAATTAAAAGAAAACTTGATTTTAAATCAAGAATTAGAAAAAAATAATTTATTAAAAATCGTTCACCTTGAAAAATTATTAATTTTTTATTACCAATGCATACAAAGACATTTGTTTTATAGAGCGGCACATAGACCGCTCATCATTATTTTTAGAGTCTATTAATTAATGATTTAGAAACACATGTACTTTAAATCCAACATCTACAGAAAAATAATCATTGATAAAAAGATCACGGGCAAAAGTCTCATAATCAATATAACTTTGCAAGTTATCCGGTATTTGATCTAAACAACAATCCTCAAAAATATGTTCAGCAAAAGCCAATTCACTATCATATTCACCATAATAATATTCTTCTAATGTATTTTTTGCTTCATCAACATTGCCACAATAGTGCGATATAAGCGCCTCCCCTACTTCTCCATTTTCATATAGAAAATAAGCTATTATTTTTGCACTTTCAACATCTAAATTATCGCAAAATCCAAATTCATGATCATGTATTTCCCACTCTTCGGCATCAGGTGCCGGACTTTTAGCAATCATCTCGTGAATTTCTGCATAAATAGATTCAAGAGGTTGCTTAAGATCGATCCATGCGCCATACAAAAAACCATTATTGTAAGCAGCCAAGCACGCTACATAAATTTCATATGTTGGGTTTTCACAGTTACTCATTTTCTATCTCCTAGTTAATATCCAAGGTTTATGTCGCACATAACCTTGACAGTCTGAGGGGAGAATCCACTTAAAAGGATTTAAAAATTGACTGGATTGGTTGTTTTGGATTTTATAATTACGCTTTTGCTAAAAAATTGATAAGTACATCATTAGCCTCATTATCCCTAGGTTGTGCATTTAGCCTAATGCATAAATTTCCGTTGAAAATTCCAGCAAAATTAGATTTTTGTGCCCCAGGTATAACATGTAGATTTAAAATCAAAGTCTTGTTTTCAATCCAAATATAATGTGACATAATTTTATTTTTCATCAGTAAATTTTTATTATGCGCAATTGTATAGGGTTTGTATTTACTTCTCGCACATCAATTGCTCAACTCGAATAGCCATACCCAATAATGGATGATAGCTATTCGACCTCTTTAAAAAGGTTTTGGTTCTAATGTATTTCTAGGGCTAGTACTAGCACCTTCATCAAAAATACCGGTCATGCAACCAAAAATAAGATCATGTTGGGATAAAAATGGCTTTAGAGTAGATAACCGTTCTTTAACCTTCGGTTTATTTATTGATCCAAACCATATACCCCAGTCCGCAGAGGGCTGCTGTATATTGGCTTGTTCTGCCATAATAGAAAACATAGATTTATTGCCCTGCTGATCTTCAACGATATAGGTAGCACCGCTCATTCCACGGGGTAATGCATCAATAGCCAGCGGCTTATCAAGCAAATGTTGAGGATATTGTGCCCTTAACCCATCAAAAATAACAAGCTGTTCCGCCGAACGTTGGCTACGCCCCGCTTCCGGGTATGTTGTCACCAAGGTTCCACCTGCCCCTAGGAATTTTCTGACGATCTTTGGCCTTTTGAGTACCGTTGCAAGACGCACAGGATCTTGACTAATCGCATCAGTCACTAAACCTGGTGTGATTTGACCGTCTGTACATAATGGAGTGGCTGGCTGGGGAGTATGAATAATACCCACAGCTGTTTTAATTTTACCTTCCTCAAGTAATTCAGCAAATGTTTGCTCAATATAGGCCTGTAAATTTACAAAAATAGAACGACATGCTGAATCGTCACCAGAAAAAGTAGATTCATTTTGATCAACTATTTGTCGCCACATTTGTTCTGCAGAGAGCTGTTGTGCTTTTATCAATGCGCTGACTCTGGTTTCAACTTCCAGATTAATAATCATGAACACCTCTTTTTCACAAAAAAACCACAGATAAACTGCATAGAATTAAGCCCTACTTTAAAATAATACCATGGGCATGTATCCAAACGAATCGTATTTTAACACGATATCATGATGAATATTTAATAAAATACTTATTTTTGAGATTGATTATATTCAATTTATTTGGCGATGTAATATATCTTGCTCTTTGCTTTTTATACAAACGAAATTAAGCATTTAAAAAATACCACATAACCCGTTAATTTCATTATCCAATCAGCCGCCGGTGATCTACTACTATTGTATCAACAAATTCATTAATTTCATAAAGTGCCGCAATATTAGATGAAACAACAACGCCTGGAGTCCCAAAGGTAAAAGCACTTAAACAAAAATTAGTCGTATGCACATAGGGAACATACTCCTTTTTAAATAATCTAATATTATTTTTTATAAAATTTTCTACTTCTGATATTAAATTAATGTTGCCATTGAGCCGATTCCATCTGTCTGTATGTTGAATCATTAATTGTTCTATTCCTGCTGGGTTCACTTTAAACTTCTCTTGATTGATATAGTATTTTGATTAGGCCCAACAAGCCAACATGAGTGCAGTGAGTGTTAGCAAGGTACACCCTATACCTACTGAACTATTTGCTTCCAAGAGTCTATTGATAGCAAAATTGAGCAGCAATACGGATTCTGCGGTGAGTAACAGTAATCCTTGTATATCAGCTTTATTTTGATGGTGCATTTCTAAAATATCATTTACTCGGGCTTCAAGAGATTTTAAGAGAGCTTGGTCGATAATAACAGGAGGTTGAGGCATAAATCATCCTTATCAAAACTAAGTATGTAGGCTACCCTCTTTTCTAAGGAGAGACAACACCCCGTGTCAGGATCACTGCCATTTTGCCACTAATCTTTATTGGTGCCTCTAATCAATTTTAAAGAGTCTTCATGGGGAACAACGAGATATTTTTAAGGAAAATGAGACGGCTCAGTTCCTCTAAAATGCAGGGCCTTTTTGCTCAATAAGGGTATAATAATGCGGATTATTTTATTTTTTCCTATTACAGCCAAAAAAACATCTTTGACTCATAAATGAGTTGTTATACACCTATCGCTATGTTGAGTGGGATTTCGATGCAAATCCTGGCACGGGATGAATTATAAATGAACAACGTAGTTGGCTAACATCTAGACCTGAGAATTCTACTAACTGTTTCATCGAACTTTGTGTGCATAGAGAGTATAATCTTTTATAAATTCTTTTAGACTACAAAAACAGGTGATTTATGCCAATTACTATAAGTTATGAAAATAAAAATTATGATTTGTTAGTAAAGGCAGATATAAGTAAGTTAAAAAAAGATATTGCCACAACAATAAAAGATGAAGACTTTTTTTATTTAAAAGAAATCAAAAGACAATTAAACAAACAGATTGAAAGAAAAACAGTAACTTTGGAGACGCAAAAAATACTGGATATTCTGCTATCAAAAATTGATGATTTTTTTGATGAAGAAAATGATACATTAAGTGAAAACCAACTCCTTTTCCCACGATCAGAATATTACACCCGGTTTAAACTCACAACAGCTTTTAATATGAAAAATCCTGCATATTGGGGCACATACCATCGTAGTGAATCAACGCGTTTTTTTAAAGAAGCTGGCGGGCGAAAGAATGTACAATTTTTAAGTCCTTGTGTGAAAAAACCTGCCAAAGCAAACTCATTTTTTGCACATACCGGCGGCATTTCATCTCCTTTCGAAAATGAAAAATATCAAGAAGCTGTACAATTGTCTATATTAGCACCAAAAAGCAAAGTAAATTTTCGTGATATGGCTTTAATCTATAAAACTGAAATGGCCAAGATTGTTGTTAACAGCTTCTCAGTAGAAATGGAGAATGAACAAAAGCTAAAAATTAAAAAAGATAGAAATACATATTTACGTCCAATCGTTTTTCAAGAAAATGATTATCCATGTGTATTAATCAGCCTTCCTAGTTTAAATCCCGTAGAAACTAAAACAAAAGCAGCGAAATATTGGTCTAAACATCCTAAACCATTTCAGAAGCTTTTATTAGCAAGTTTTGTAGCGATTCTTAATATAGAAGCAAGAGAAGCAAAATTACCGATTGAAATGGTTATTCGTGCAAGCTTCGGCCATAACTTGCCAAGCATCTGTGAAACGGAAAATACTTTTAGGATTAATGTAGGCATAATCCCTAAATGCTATGCCAAATTAATTGGAAAAGCACTAATAAAATTGAACAAAGTAATCAACCAATTAGAAGATGAATGTGACACTGAACCTCCATTTAATAACGATTTTCATACTAAAGTAAGAACTTATAATGCAAAGAAATTAAAAAAAGCAATTGATGAAAAAAATCTATACAAGTCATTAAGAAATATACGTAATTATCAAAAAGCTGAAAATTCCAATGAGGCCTTTGAAAGTTTATATAAGAAGTTTATTACGCTAAATAAGGGTAAAAGTAAAGGCGAAAAGTACGCCCGTTTTACTCCCATCCGCTTACAAGGGGAAAGTGTCTGGGAAGTTATTTATGAAGCGGGCGATAGTGGGGGTAAATCAATTTTAGCTGAGTGCTTTCGTGAACATGAAACGGTTGATTTGTTTGCAGATATGGTAATCAATGCCATAGACGAGGATAGTGATCAGAATCCCATTGAAAAAGCACTGTATGATCTACTAGGTTACTTCAATATCGTTGAAGATACTGTCACAATGAATTATAAAAAAATGCATCGCGATCTAAAATCTTCCTTAAAATATTCTTTTGATCAAAATTCTTTTGAGATTGCTATAAAAATGATATGCCTTTTAACAAAATCACACAATTATTATTTGATGGATTAGGTTCAGAACGACCAAATAACAATCTTTACAGTGCTATAGAAAAAGCGGGCGTTAAATTTTTCAACCATGTCAAAGGTAGTGAGACTTTAGAAGAAGAACCAGATTATGGTAGCGACTCTGATTTTTCTGTGGATAATGGTTCTACTGACTCTGATAGCGATACTGAGAAAGCTTCTGTTATTCCTTTTTCTCATTCAAAACTCCGAGTATGCTCAGGCATGAAAGCAATTATATTAGCGCATTATGGTGCTCTTTGTTATCTTAGAAAAAAAAATGGAGCAAAGCAATTCCAGCTAGATATCAAGCAGATGTACTATGAAGTAGAAAAAGCATTGGTCATGGTAAAAGACTGTAAACCTGTAATAAATAATATAAGAGGAAAACTAGAAAAATTTGCTATTCTCCACTTTGATTTAAATCATTGTAACGCTTCTAATGCGCCCAATAATGATGTTACCCTAGAAAACAAATTAGACGATCTTAAACCTACAGTTGTTATTCTAGATTATACAAGCAGTACTAGTGCACATATTCAAGAAGCAATAACATCCTGTTTATCGGATGAAAATATTCAGCTTCTTATTTTAGTGGAAAGCGGGCTGAAAAATGATCAAGCAGGTCTTGATTTTAATCCATATGGGGAGGTCAGAGTCATAGCACGAGAAAGAAAAACTCTTAATGATGTACTCGATGAGATGAAATTAGGTTTGGCTGAAAAAGATAAAATACCGCAGCATACTAATGAGTTGGTGCGTGCATGTAAAAATAGAGGTTTTGCTCCAAGTTTGTTTGGTTTATTTAAAACAGAAGAAGAACGGTTTCAAGTGGTTTACAAAACCAGTCTTTTTCATAAGAAGAAATGATTTTTAAAATAATGTTTGTTTAAATTATATGATATGAAATTGTCTCAGGATTATAATAAAATTGAGAGCTATGGCATAAAAAATTAGTTCTTACCGGGGAAAGGGACAAACAGATAATGTGTTAGGGCAATTACAGGTCGATATATTAATATTGATTTACAAGAACGCGCTACGTCGGCTAAAAATAAAAAGCAGTTGCATGACATACTGTAATAATGGTAAAAATTTTTACAGCCACGAACAAAATATCTAATTATTAAATACTTTTAATTCTGTTACAGCATTTCGATGATGCAATCCTGTCGATGATGCCCGTGAACTATTTGAGTTTGCCTGCATGTTTCTAGCATAACCAGACAAAACCCCAAATGCCTTGGTTTTTTCTTCTGCTTGAATTTGTTCTTGCTGCTGTTGATATGCTTGGAGTTTTTCAGTAAAAAATTGTTGTACTACTGAGGGCAATTTTTGCCACATAAAATTTGCCATCGGTGTATCTGGCCAAAGGGCTCCCCTTTCTATTAACTTACAAGCTCTGCGAGCAAAAATATCATCTATGGTACGTGCATTTTTCCCCGCATCAGCCGAAGGGGTAAGCCCATCATCATCTAAAACATTGACATTTGCACCATTGGCTAATAGTGCGTCTAGTATAGCTTCTGGCCTATAATCCCTAAGCACAGCATTATGCAATGCAGTTTTCCCGAGCCCACCTTTAAGATTAATGGTTTCAGGAGTAATTAATAGTCTTACCCTTTCGATATTTCCAGCCATTACAGCTCTAATTAATGCAGTATCTCTCATCTTCAATAATCATATTTGGTTAACTGCCTTAAAGATGTCAATTCTTCCTCAGCGGTTGTTGCGCGTAATTCTGCACGAGCAGCGCGAGCTATTGCATCATCACGTTCTCCCTCTAAGTTTGATATGCGAGCATCTTCCGGAGGTTCATTTTGTGGAGCATTTACTTTCTCTTGTATATTTTCTTCTCTTGCTTTTGATCTTAATCTCATCGCTTCAGTTCTTAAAAAACCATAAGACAAACTAGTTACGGTTAAAACACCTGCAATTACGCCAGATCTAAATAAAAATTACTCAGCCTTGTATCATCAGTTGATTTGTTAAGTTCATTTGCTATGGCAAATGTGGCTCCGGATAATACCGCACTAATTTCTAATGCGGTAAAGGCATTGAAGCCTTCTTGCACTATATTGTAAGTTTCTTGATAAAATGCTGAGAGACTATTTGTTTGTTTCGGGACCACGATTGTTGTATTGCCTTGAATAGATGTGTTGATAATCAAAGGCTCTTGTTCTTTTACAGATATATCATTGTCTGCGTATTGTCTTTATGCCTCATATTATCTTATAAAGGCTACTATTTGTGGCTTAATCCAAATATGTCCACGAACCCAATATTGATGGATTAGTTAAAAGTTTTTAACTCTGTTGAATGCACAACATTTCGATGATGCAGTCCTGATGAATTGCTACTCTGCGTATTGAGACTCCTGGCATAATTAGACAAAACTCCAAATGCCTTGGTTTTTTCTTCTGCTTGAATTTGTTCTTGCTGCTGTTGATACGCTTGAAGTTTTTCAGTAAATAATTGCTGTACTGGGGATGGCAATTTTTGCCATGCAGAATTCCCCAAGTCTGTGTTTGGCCAAAGAGCGCCCTTTTCTATGAGCTGGCAAGCCCTACGCGCATAAATATCATTAATAGTGCGCGCACCTTTACCTGCATCGCTTAGCGGATTATGCCCCTCATCATCGAGTGCATTGACATCTGCACCACGATTTAATAGTGTATTTACTATAATATCAGGTGTATCACTAAAAAACACTGCATTCTGTAATGCTGTTTTACCCCATTTCCCTTTAGCATTAATAGTTTCAGGGGTAATCAAAGGTAAGACTCTATTAATATCTCCAATTAACACGGCTCGGATTAATGTATTATCTTCTCGCATTTTGAGTTCCCCATTTATTTTAAATTATTTTAATTGAGCAGCTGAAGACGAAGATAATTGTTGTTCAGCTTTTTTCGCTCGCTCTTCGGAAACTTCGAGTAGCATTTTCATATCACGCAGCTGTTCTTTTTGGACTGCTATCTTTTTTTCTAATTCTGATTCATTTGGTACTGAGGTGCCAGAACTTGTTGACGGACTGTTTACTTTCTCTTGTATATTTTCTTCTCTTGCTTTTGATCTTAATCGCAAAGCTTCGGTTCTTAAAAAACCATAGGATGTTATAGAAACAGAGATGATACCGGCAGCTATGCTAATCGCCGTCAAAGTCGTAGCATAAGCATCATCGTCTGATGTATTAGGATCATTCAATTTTTCTACAGCTAGAGCTGCGATCATCGTTCCAACCCCGGCATTAGCAACTGCTGAAAAAATTTGTCCCGCAGTAAACCAGCTCAATCCTTCTTTTGCTAAAGTGAGCATCGTTGGTGGAGGTGGCGCGTCTTTATTTTCGCTGCCTTGAGTGACAACAGCCACATTATCAATACCGCGATTACCTGATTCTTCTAAGTCACCCTGAATTGATGAACTACCTTGGGGTATTATTAGCGGTTCCTGTTCTTTAGTGATTTGCTGCTTTTGTTTATCTTTTTTCATCATTACTGCCCCATATGATTATGTTTTATATGTATCAGTATACCACGAGAGTTGTCTTAATAACATAATAATATACTTCTTTGGCTTGATGATAACACAGAGGCTTTGGAAGAGCAGAAAACCGGATTGAAGTTCAGAGTTATCTAGTGCAACCCCTCCTTTTTATAGGCACAGAACCTGCCGCAAACCATCTTCTATTTGATCGATTTCATGGTGGGTAAGCTCGCCCTCTTTTCTAATAAACCGTCTTTTATCTAAGGCTCTGATTTGATCAAGAACTGCGCAAGAGTAGACGCCATTGAAATAAACCTTGATGCTTAAAGGGGGTATTTCTTGTGCTGAGGTGGACAATGGAATAGATACCAAAGTGCTGCGGGCTTTATTAATGGGACTAGCGCCAATTAATACCCAAGGGCACGTCTTTTTGATTTCATGTCCTTGAGGACTGTCCTCACTGACCAAATAGACTTGGCCACGCTTAAAATCAGAGATCATTTAAGCCATCCCCTATCATGGGATCCCAATGTTCCATTTCCTTTTTCAAGGTCGTGTTTCCCTCTAGCTGCATGGCTAGATGGAGTAGTTTATCTTCCCTCTTTTCTATCTCGCCTGTTAATAGCCGCGCAACAATTTTACTGCGTTGTCTAGCAGGAATAACTGCCTTCATACGCTCTGTAACATCGTCTGGTAGAGAAAACATGACTTTTGTACTCATTGGAAGCCTCTTGTATATTTATATCTATATTATATAATACATATTATAGATATACAAATAGCTCGCCTATTTGGCTGTCTTGGTGCTGAAATAGGTCGGTTATAGGCTGGTTTCGCAAAATAAGCGTGACACACCAGACATTTTTAAATCAAAACCCCGCAACTATACATAATTATTTGTGCGCGCTGAATACTTTATTGATTGAAGCAAGGCCACATTGTAACCAAGTAATATAAGGGAAATAATGGATTGACTCTTGTTATTCAGCCCGACGGTTTTGGAAACCTTAAATTCAAATATAGTGCTATTTAGCAACAGTAATGGATTTATATTCTCGCATGTTGCTAGGTTGGTCTTTATCTGAGCGAATGACAACAGACCTTGTGATGGATGCATTAAAAATGGCGCTTTAGCGGCGTAAAATACCAAAGAATGTTATTGTACATTCAGATCGTGGCAGTCAATATTGTTCTGCTGTTTATCAAAAATTATTGGGAAATAATAAACTTATTTGCAGCATGAGCAAACGTGGTGATTGCTATGGTAATGCGGCGATGGAAAGCTGGAACCACAGTTTTAAAGTTGAAGCGATTCATGATGAAAAATTTAAAACACGTGCACAGGCAAAAAACCATGCGTTTGATTATATCGAAGTGTATTATAATCGTAAGCGTCTTCATTCGAGGCTTGGTTATGTTAGCCCAGAAGCGTTTGAGGAAAAATGGGTAGCTTAGGAATGTGTCCGTTTTTTCGGGGATAGATCAAATCGAGTCAGGATGCATTCTTCCATTGGTTATTTATCACCCGTGGGATTTGAAATGGCTCATAATTTTTAGGCGAACTGTGTTCGGAAAAGTGTTGACACATCAGTATGGTATAATTTTCACACATAAAAAAGATTGGATATCTATAAAATATGTTCTTTACTCGCCCCACTGACTATATCTATGCAAAATTAGCAGAACTTGTTTATACCGCTAATGAGAAAGAAAAAGGCCAACCTATTCCACAACTGCCAGGATGGATCTTATATGCCACAGATCGTCAAGATGATGGTTATTTTGGCGCTGCTTATTTGCACCAAGAAACCGCGCAACTTATTGTTGCGCATCGTGGCATTGAGCTACCCTTTACGCCAGAACTTGATGCGCAAGAATTACAGGGATTAAGTCGTGCAGCACGCTTTTTCAGTTCATTAAGTGGGTACTTCAAATCTGTAAAAGGATTTACACAGGATATCAAAAGTCTTACTTGCGTCATTCAGTTAACACTATCTAGCCAACAAGCAAGTGCTTTAAACTTTGCGGTACGGCTGAAAGACACCTATCCCAACTATCAAATTTCATTTGCAGGCCATTCCTTAGGGGGATGGTTAGCGGAATTGTGTACCTATCATTTAATGACGGAGAATTATTACACCTGGGCGGTTACCTTAGATAGTCCAGGCGCAAAGGATATTTTACGTGAGATCCACAATCGTTATTCGGACAAAATTCCTCAAAGCAAACTGGATAGTTTTTTAGAACGATTAGATGTAAAAACATATTTATCTTCACCCAATCTAATCAATAGTTGCAATTTACACCTTGGAAGCTTATATCGCTTATATATTGACATTCCCTCCTCGACTTCTTTTATTGGAAAAAATACCAAAGATAAACTTTTATATAATTTTCACTCACATCGTGTTGAATCATTGGTTGCGACATTCAATCCGCAAACAGGTTATCCTGATACAGACAAATTTGCACAAATAATCGATTGGCCAAGAATTGATAGCTCAAAAATGAGTAATTATAAATTCGACACCGGTCATCAAGGTTCTATTCAATCTCTTTTAACACAGATCAATAAATTATCGCCTATCAGCGCGCCAGATTTTCTAGTGAATTTTGTAAGCAGAAAAATAGATTCTGGTGTCAGTGCCATAATCAATGCCTGTGGTGCATCGATTGGATTTTCTCAAACCGTAAGTATTATTCTTGATTTCATTAGTGGAGATATTCGTACAGTAGAATATGATGGCTTTTTTGAATTTGCCAATAGTCGCAATCAATATGAGCCAACTGCCGATTTAAATTTTTCTCAAGCTTATTTTATGCAACATAAATATCATTATAAAGTCGCTCCCAATAATAATAATATTTTACATTTACGTCATGTGAACGCTGAAATACGCCAATTTCTATGGGCATATGCATCGCAAGAAAAATTTAATCATCCTGGATCCTCTGCGCATATTCCCGATCGCGTATGGTCATTATTCAATGCGTATACCTTGCAAACTGGTGCTGGGGGATTAGTTGAAAACAAAGGTTGGACCGTCGAATTATCGCTGCAAACAATCAATTTACCCCATGGTTATGCTTGGTATGCAGAATTAAGTCAAGCATGGGAGCAACATAAAGAAAAATTAAAAGCAGTATTAACTCAAGACGCACGAATTCGTGCGCAGCGGATCGATGCACAAATGAATGGATTGCTCCAACGCATAGATGCCATTGAGCAACAGCAAAGCCATAGTATATCTTCAGAACAAATTCTTCAGACTTCCGATACCATGCAGCATAAACTGAAGGAAATCTATCAAGCTAGACAAGAAATTAAAGGGTTGTTTGGCAAACCCTTGCAATTGGAAAGTCAATTTATTAACGTTCAACTTATTTTACAGAATAAAGTAGAACCAATACAAAAAAATGAGGTGCCTGCATCTGCTGAGCCACAAGAGATGTCTGAGCCTGTAGATGTCAATCATCAATTTCAAGATGAACGTATGAGCAGCTGGGAGCATTTATTTGGCGAAAAAAAAACCATTCCCCTAGACCAATTATTTTCTTTGGACAATGCTCTATTTGAAGAAAATCGACATCGTAATAAAAGTAATCCTAATGAACCCCCACACTTTTTACTACTCCAAGGCCGTGCGGGCATTGGTAAAACAACGGTGATAGATTATATCGCCAACCAATGGGGCCAAGGGAAATTTTGGTCTATTGAGTTTACTTGGGTGTTTGCTTTAAGACTGCGTGACTTAAATGATAATGCTGCAATAGCTGCGACAACAGCTGGTATCCAATGGAGTTTAAGCCATTGGGTATATGAAATGATATTTGCAGGCAGAGATATTAAACCTGCTGAATTTAATATAGCCTGGCAGCAGCAAATAGAGCCTTTGTTGCAACAAGGCAAAGTACTATTTCTTTTGGATGGTTACGATGAAATGCCAAGGCACCATCCATGTGAAAAAGCATTGCATGGTTTATTGAGCAGCAAAATACCTAAAATTCTGACTTCACGCCCCTATGGATTAACCCATTTACCTCCCGCGCGACAATTAGAAGTAATGGGATTTACCAATGAAAATATAGAAAAATATGTTGGTCAGTATTTTTCCGGATCGCAACAAGCGCCAAAAATCATCAGCACTTTAAAAGCAAATCCTTATCTTTGGGGAAATGCGCATATTCCAGTCACATTAAATGTATTATGTGGTGTATTGGAAACGCATGAAGGACATGCTGCATTGGAAAATTTGCACAGCATGAGCAGTCTTTATGAAGAGATGGAAATCGCATTATTAACACGTGCCTATCGTCAAACGCAATATGCAGAGCAGCTTGATTTCGCGAGTCCAGAACTCAGCGCCCAAATAGTGCTTACACATTATAAGCCCCTACGCCAATACTTAATAGCCATAGCGTATAAGGGATTTTGTGAGCAACAACTTATTATTAGCCAAAAACAATTAGAGGATTGTTTAAAGTCATGTCATATCAAACCAACAGATGTAAGCCCGACTATCAAAGCATTATTGACCTTAGGTTTATTAAAATCTGTAGCAGGCAATAATGATGCAGATCAAAATAAAATAATTGGTTATGAATTTTTACATTTAACATTTCAAGAATATTATTCTGGATTAAAACTAGCGCATGATTTTATTGAAGCCAAAAGTGAAACTGATCCTTTATTGGCCTCATTTCGTGCGTTTAAATTTGATCCTAGATATCAAATGGTTTTTTGGTTTGCAGCAGGCATATTAAATACCAATCCCACCGGATTTGATAAATTAATGAAATTTATCGATAGCAAATTTGAGAATGATATCATTGGGCATGCTCAATTGGGTTTACAATTACGGTGCACGAACGAAGCTTGGGACGCTGCAAAAGAAACAGGCTGGCAAATGAGTATCGCAAAAACATTGCAACGTAAATTAGCAGACTGTTATGAACTATTTAAGGCACATCATTACTCAAGATATAATTCATTGGCTTGGTCATACACTGAGTATGATGGCACGTTTCCCTGGGTTATTTTACTTCAAACTTCACCTAAATGGCAAAAAGCAAGTGGAGATTTAGACTTATTTTCAAACATTAATCCACCCGAAGAAGAAGATAACCTTAGATCACTATTGTCATATATTTCATGGATGCAACTAAAAAGCCCTAAAATTTTAAATATACTGTTGTCATTATTACAAGAACAAAAAATCGCTGACAATGCTGCAACAGTGATAGGCAGAAATTATAAAAATTCCATAACACCTGAATTATTATCCAAATTACTATTGATACTTGACACCGAATATCGATTTGTTTACATGACTTTTTTTAAAATTATCGGCATGCTTGGTCCTGAAACAGCAACCCCAGATGTATTATCTGTTATTGAACAATGTTTAAATCATGAAAACACTTTGCCCCAAGATAAAAAAAAGAACAGAGGGGTTGTCCGTATTGCACTTGCTAAGGTTGTCAAAAACCTGCAATACTCAGCTGCCACACCAGAAATTTTAGCGGCAATTCTTATACTATTGGAAGATAGTAATGAAGATGTTCAACAAGCAGCTTTGGATATCATCTGCGAATTCAAAATAGAAGCGCTGATACCTCAAATTATTAGCATCGCTTTAAGGCTAATAGACTCTCAAAAAGAGCAGCTGAGCCTTTTTACAAAGAATCTCATCATCTCAGCTTTAGGACCTACTTATATTACAACTGAAATTCTGAATACCCTTTTAAATTTAATAAAAGATGAGGATGTTCGAAATAACGATACCGTTATTGATATCATTACTCAGATAGGCGTAGCACATGCCGATGCTAAATTTTGCATGAACGCGTTGACGCTATTAAAACATGAAAGCTTTGCTGTTAGATGCTTTGCTGCTAAAACTGCGGCTCACTTTAATCAGGCGCAAACTACCCCAGATTTCTTGGCTCGACTTGTAACCTTATTATGGGACGAAAATATTGAGACTCGCAGCCTCGCAGTCAATCTTATTAATCGATTTAATTTGGTGCCTATTTCTAAAAATATTTTAGTTTTTCTTTCAGAACTTATTGAAAATAAAAATCTCAATAAAAGAAGCCATATAACACTGCTTAATGATTGGCTATCCAAGCCTGAAGTTACTGCAGCTGAAATTTTTGCTATACAAATTTTAGGTTTTGTAAGTGAGATTGAGGCAGAAACACCGTATATTATCAGCAGAATAGTCTCCTGTTTAAACGCAATACATTCCCCGCCGGAGGTTATGGATGAAATTTGTAATTTATTACAGCATAAAAATAAATCGGTGAGAATTCTTGCTGTAAAAATAATAGGGAAACGTGGTGTTCAAAATGAAGTTTGTGGAGTTTTAAACGTTATTTCTAAAATGTTAAGTGATAATAGAAAAGATGTAAAAATTTCTGCTCTGTATGCGCTTAATTTATTGGGTGCTTCTGCGGCCACTTCTGATATTTTAATTTCTATTGAAAAACTGCTGCAAGACAAAAATTTAGATGCAGATGTTCGATCCGCCGTCATCGACGTCATCAGTGCTTTTTATGGTAAAGTCAACACACATCAGCTGATCCCACTTTTTAAAATTCTTGCAGAAGATAAAGATGTCAATGTACAACGCGTGGTTATTGATGCCCTGCTAACTGTTCCTGGAACTTTGTTTAAAGCGCCACAAATAACTGCTGCTTTTTCATCCTTAAAAGAAAATAAAAACAAAGATATACGTGTTAATGCTGCCCTTATTTTATATCAATTTAATAAAATATTAGACACGGATGATTCTTTTGATTTTCTAGCTGACTGTATAAAAATTTCAAACGATATGAATGATACTCTACGATATTGTGCGCTTGAAATAGCTAATCAATTTGGAAGTACATTTGTGAATCATCCTAAAATTTTCGCTGCGATGATGAGTTTGTTAGATTATGAAAATCGCACCCCTTTTATCACTACACAAAAAGCAGTCGGGTATGTTACAAAATTTATCGCGAGTAACCCTCGTTTTATTCCTAATAAAGTAATTGAATTTGTTGTGAAAATTATTCATCGTCATGGAAATAGTATGAATCTTGTAAAAATTTTGACTGTCATCACAGATTATCTGTCTCATGAGGATTATATATGCAAAATTTATTTTTTAGATATTATGAGGAATTTGAACAGACATGCTACTGAACCCGAATTTTTAAAGATACTTGAAACCTTGTTAGCTGATCCTTTTAAGAACGTGCGAGTATCAGCATTAGATGCACTCGCCAATTTTGGTGCCGCAGCAGCAACACTGGAAATAATGACTTTGACTATTACGCTGCTGCAAGATAATAATACCCATCATACTGCAGCTCGCACTATTTATAAACTAGGTTTTACGGATGAAAAACCAGAAATCATCACCGCGGTAAAAGCTTTATGTAATAATGAAAAATATTGGTCACATGAACTCATTACTGAAGCTATAGAAAATTTTAGATCTACGACTCCATCTCATGTTTTTTTATCTGGTTTTGCAAATATTTTATTGCAAGTAAAACACACAAAAAATATTCCCGAGTATTGCACTAATTTAACTCTTCATTATTTAAAAAATCAGAATTGCATTTTGAATCCGAATGCGAAAAAAATATCTTTGATTTTATTAATAGGAAGCTATTTTTCGGGTAATATTAGTGGTGGCTTAGTTTGGCAAACTACAACCGCATCATATGCTTGGCAAGGATTCGTAGGTAAAACGCCATTTTCCTTACAATTAACATTAGATCATGCAAAATGGCTCGCGCATGCTGCGCCTAAAATTATTGAAAAAATTGAGCAACTACAATGGGATGCACTGATACAATTGTTAGAATCTCCAGACGAAAATATTTCCACGTTAAGAAAAATGATGCTGCCTTTATTTAACACTGATAATGCAGATAATGCAAATGCCTCAGCATCCAATTTAACCATACCTATTTGTGAGGGTATTTTACGTTTTAATAATAGAATAACTATCGACATACCCCGATTAAATGCAGCTAAAAAAGAAGATGTTCTTTTGCTTGTCATCAATCATGCAAAAAACTGTCAACCAACTAATGTAATAAAAAATTCAGATGGAAACATCACCAGTCTAGAATTTGACCGTCGAGATCAAGCTGATAATTTGCAACGCGCATTAGTTTCCTCACACCAAAAAAAAATGTGTGTAGTGATGTAATGGAAAGTATGTAAAACTGGAGGGTGGATATGACTGATCTCCCCCCAATAAACTGGCCCCACATAAATTAGAGTAATCTGGCAAAATTGAACCCACAAAGGAGGATTTTGCCAATGAAGAAACGTTATACAGAGCAGCAAATAGCTTATGCATTGAAGCAAGCAGAAACAGGCGTAAGTATTCAAGAAGTAACCCGCAAGATGGGTATATCAGGAGCAACCTTTTATAACTAGAGGAAGCGTTATAGCGGATTAACTGGCATGGAATTGCGAGAGTTAAAGCAACTGCAAGAAGAAAATCGTCAGCTTAAAAAATTGGTTGCTGATTTAAGTTTGGATAAAAAGCGTTGCCTTCATGATTACGTAAATAGCAATGAACTTTGTTTTTATAATAGTTTCTGCAAAATTTTGTGTCTTTACCTAAAGATAAAGAAATTAATTTTGTATTATAAATCAGTCTTAACTGCATTAATAAAAAATCTTGCGAAGCATTTAAAAATGATGATATTGAATTAACCAGCAATTTACATGCATTATCATCGACACTATTAATTGAAAATAAAATACATCATAATACACTTATACGTTGAACATTCTAAGGGATACACGGCAAATGCCGAAGGTATTGATCAGTTTGTCAACAAACAGGTTACAATTTCGTGACAGTCTGTGTTTTTTCGGGATCTAGGATATTAACTAAAACCCTTTGACTTGTTGTTTTTGTTATATTTTTAAGTGGGTCGTGATGAATTCGAACCATCGACCAGCGGATTAAAAGTCCTAGATGCCGTATATAGTTCTATATAAATCAAAGCCTTACAATCATCCCCAAATCTCAAAACCCTCTTAAACCGTCTCAATACACCGAAAACCTCGGTGTGTTGTTACAATTTCGTGACAATGATTTTTAATAACGATTTGGTATATATTTGAAGTTAGCGCCCCTCTAGCCTTAGAAAAGAATGCCCGCACGTTCGAATCTGCTGTAGCATACTCAGAATCAAACCACTTGACATAAAAAAGTCACACACATAAAATGTGTTCCATATCATAAACACATAATATGAGTGTGAATTATGGGAAAGTATATACAATTTGGTGAGTTATTGTTTAAGCTTCGACAAGAAGCTGGTATTGGCGAACAGCATGAGCTAGCTATTTTGCTAAATACCACACAACAAACCATTAGTCGCTGGGAAAAAGGTACATTTCGTCCTAGGGATACCCAAATGGCAAAGCTTGCATCTATCTTAAGTGCAGATCTTAATGAACTTCTACGAGCAGCTGGATATTTGGATAAAGAGGCTGTTGTTACATTTGATAAGCCGCTTTCTTTAGATGCTCTTAACCCAGATAATTTTGAACGTTTTTGTTATTATCTTTTAAATAAACGGTATCCTAATGCAAAGGTTCATCGTTTTGGTGAATTAGGGCATACACAAAGTGGATTAGATATTGAAGTAATCTTTCCTGACAAAACCTACCACACTTTCCAATGTAAACGAGTAAACCAATTTGGTCCTGCTAATGTTAATAATGCAGTAAACAAGCATACTCAAACTGCAGATAAAAAGTTTTTGCTACTTAGCCGTGTTGCAAGCCCACAAGCTCGTGATGCAATACATCAACATCATGATTGGGATATATGGGATAAGGAAGATATTTCTCTATATTTTCGTGAATTATCTAAAGTTGATCAAATCAAACTCGTTGATATTTATTTCCGTGGTCAGCGTCTTGCTCTATTAGGCGAAACAGAACCTGGTCCGTGGCAAACCATAGAACAATTCTTCGCACCTTTTATGAATAATGGAGTTTTTAATCATAGGTGGGATCTAATTGAAAGAGATGAAGAAACACAAACAATAGTCAAATGTTTGGCTGATAAAAATATAAATGTAATATTTCTCACAGGCCCAGGTGGCACAGGTAAATCACGTGTACTCAAAGCAGCAATTGAGCAATATGAGGCTCATAATAAAACATTGATTCGATTTCTTTCACCGACAGAGAAGGTAAACAACAAAAGTATCGAACACCTTGGAGAGGATCATAAAATAATTGTTATAGATGATGCCCATGAGCGTGATGACTTAGCAATCCTGTTTCAGTATGTAGCCACTCCTAGCAGTAATGCAAAGCTTCTACTGTCATTCCGACCATATGGAATCAATTACATTAAGTCTCAAGCTGGCAATTTTTCTTTAACAGGAAACCGAATATGCCACGTACAATTAAAACCATTTACTCTTGAACAAGCCACTAAACTTGCTACCCAAGTATTAAAAAAATCAAATGGACCAACGGACGTCGCCCAAAATATAGCTCAACTTACTTTGGAGTGCCCGCTTGCAACAGTAATAGGAGCACAGATTTTTTCAAAAGAAAAAATTCACTTTGAGCTTGTTCAGAATGAAGAAAATTTTCGCCAGATACTTTTTGGTAAATTTCAGAAGATCATCATTGGAAACATTGGCTCAAAAGCTGATGAAGAATCAATTAAAAAATTATTAGGAATAATAGCGCTACTCCAGCCATTTCATCCTGATGATGAATCATTTTTTGCAGCCATAGAAAGTATTGAAAAATTAGCCCGAGAAAAAATACACCGCCTCCTTCGTCTACTTACAGATGGTGGAATACTGTTCAAGCGGGGTGGAAAATATCGCTTATCACCCGATTTGCTCGGAGATTATATTATTGAAGATATTTGTATTGGTGAAGGTGGTCGTTCCACAGGCTACGCAGAAAAAATATTTAATGAAATTAGTAATTCTAAGTTAATTGAAAATCTGGTTTTAAACTTAGGAAGACTAGATTGGCGTTTGACAAATGGCGACCCAAGTAATAGTCAATTACTAGATAGTATTTGGGGGAAAATTTATGAAAATGATGAATATACTAATTCATGGATTAACGTAATTACTCCAGTGGCTTATTACCAGCCGCACAGAGCCTTAAAATTTGCTGAGCAGCTGATACGCAATAAAAAGCACATATACAATTTACCCACTCTTATCAAATATGCAGCGTATAATATTAAATATCTTCGATATGCATGCGAATGTTTATGGGAAATAGCTAAACGTGAGGAAATAACATCTAACGAGCATTCAGGACAAGCTATACGCATCCTTTATGAACTTTGCTCAATCGAGCCAAACCGACCTATTGAATACAATAAGATTGTTGTTGATTTTGGTCTTTCATTGCTTGAGCGAGATGATGTTTGGGAATTTCCTTCTACGCCACTTGATTTTCTTGGTGGAATTCTTCAAACTGAAAACTATACAAGTAATTACAATGGTGTTAATGTCGAATTCTCCGCATTCAACATTCTTAGTAACGAATTAATATCTCAAGTTCGAACTAAAGTGATTGATGCTACTATTAATCTTCTTGCTCATTCAAAACTAAAAATTGCCATAAGAGCAGCAATTCTTTTAGGCAAAAGCATTCAATATCCGCTAGGCATATTTGGCGCTCGAATATCAAAAGAGAACTGGGATGTATGGACACCAGGATTTGTTCAAACATTAAAAAAAATTGAAGAAGTAACTCAAACTAGAAACCTTAATTCTCTTGTTCTAATTAAAATTATTCGCGCAATCATATGGCATGCGCGTCATGCTGAAACTGATACAGCTTCAATAGCGAAGCAAATTATTGCATCTCTGCCAACCACACTTGAATTTCGGACAACGCTTGCGTTAGTAGATGGGTTTAATCATATCTTTCAGCAATTAGACCATGAAGAAGATGGCTGTGAATTAGAAGAGCGACATCAAAGGCTTGTGAATGATCTCACATCCACCTATTTGGATGGTGAAAATTTAAGAACATTTATTGAAGGTTTTTTATTACAGATTGAAAATCATGATACGTTGATTAAAGCATCACCATATGCTTTTTATTGGAAACTAATTCAATCGTCAAAAAAATTTACTAAAGCAACTATTGAAAATGCGCTTACTAATTCAAAATCCATGACAAAAAAGTTTGCCGGAATGGCTCTTTCTAGGATTATCAATGAGGAATATGTTTATGGCATGAACGTGGCTAGACAATTTATCTCCTCTGAAGATCCAGAATTATGCCTATTAGTAGCTGAAGCATATAGTAGACTTGAAAATTCTTACTATGAAAAAGAAGATTTTATTAATAATCTTCGCGAAATTTTTATATATAAAGACCCGCAAGTTTTAGGATACGTTATTAATGCAATACGACGTGTATCAAAAAATAATCAAAAACTTGCAATCGAACTTATTAAATGCATAGACATCAGCATATCAAACACAGTTGCTGATGATATCTTTTCTCTTTTTCAGTATGAAGATGTAATTTCATTTAAATTGCTTACCTCTGATGATATTAAGCACTTCCTTGATCAAATGATTTTTCTTCCTAACCTTAAAGGATACTGGCTAGAAACTTTTTTATCCAAAGCCTCAGTGCATCATGCTGAACAGACTGCCACCTTTCTTATTAATCGAATGGTTCATTCAATGAATACTAGAGATAGAGATTTTCTTCCTTGCAATTGGGGGCCATATAGTGAAATTCGGCTTCGTTTTTGCGACTCACCAGAGCCGCTATTAATTTTTCAAAAAATAATTAACTGGGTAAAATCATACAATATAAATGACTTCCAGTTTTGTGATCAGGCTAGCAAACTTTTTGATGCTATGTTTTCTCCATATGGTGAAAAGATAATTCGATTTCTTGAAGACTACTTACAAACAGCAACATCTGTTGATATACATATTATCTCCTTGATACTTAATAATGCTCCGACAAATTTTGTTTTTGATAATTTTCAATTTGTTATTCTCTTTTTAAATAAAGCACAACAATACGGCGATGAGCAACTAAATTATGCTAAAAGCACTTTGCTTTGTTCAGCGATCAAAGGATGTCGCGTTGGAACTTTTGGGCAGCCATTCCCTCAGGACATTTATATACAAAAAGAAAGTGCGGAAATTGTTTCAAATCTTTCTCGGTTTTCTCCAGAATATTCACTTTACGAATCGCTTAAGTCATATGCTGAAGATAATATCTTACGCGCTAAAAAAGATACGTAGGTATTTGAATGTTAAACATGATTGTACTAATGAGATTGAGCAAATTATTTAGGATTAATCATGTTATTATTTGAAAAACTTATTGTTTTTTTATATCTCTATTTAAAAGAAAGAATAATTCAGCTAAAAACGAAGAGTGCATAAAAAGTACATCTACTTTTGCAGTCGCGAAAATTAATAATAGTATTGGCAATGCATCAGGAAACAAAGGTATAAATGGGCCTGCTCATAAAAGCTCCGTCCATATTGATAATAATCAGTACCACATTCATATTCATTTAGATTCAACTACAGCTATACCATATTCGCATACAGAAAAGAAAAATAACATTGATTAAAAAATACCTATTGTTAGTATAGGACCAAAATCATATAGATTGCTATAGAAGAATCCTGGGTCTGGTAAACATAGTCTTACTCCATCAATAAATAAGATCGGTTTTTAACATAATTTGATTACTACACTTTAACCCCATATATGCGATTCATTTACGGAGGCTATCTCTGACGATCGCCTACCGACGCAACATAATAATTCAAAATAAGTTGAATTATTTTCTAAACGTCTTATTTAGTGTATGCGTGGACTGATAATCATCGATGATGCTTAAACTAACATGATTGGGTGATTCAGGCTCATGTCCACTTTGTAAAAAATCAAAAGAAAAACTGTTAAGCAACGGAAGTGCTAAAATATCTAAAGTAATATTAGAATAATCTTTCCAATTTAAAGATGACCCCTTAAAATGCTCAGATAGAATTAGTACAAACTTATCGTTGAATTTTTCATTCTTGGCTAAACATAGCCTATATTCACTCATAGCTGTCCTCCAATGATTCTCTCCAAATTGTTTTTTTATAATAGGATAAGCTTTTTCTAGGCAAGTTACTCCTTTTTGAGTAAAGCCCTGTTTAATATAAAAAACACCAAGACTATGATCGACAATTGCTGTACACCATCCGTTTTCAGTAAAGTGGCGACTTATTATATCTTTTGATTTCAATAATAAATTCTCCTGCATTACTTTATCGTCTTCATAAGTATTTGCTAAATCATGGTAATCAAAAGCAGTATACCAATGATCTTCTCCAAAATGACTTTTATTAATTCTTAAAGCTACCTTTAATAATTCTCTCTTGGCCTGCATGCCATCTAAATACCCCGTAGCATTAGCAAGTGCATGTATAGTGATAGTAATACGCCAATGCTCCTTCCCAAAATTTTCTTCATATATTTTAAGCGATTGGTTGAGACGGGTTTTCCCCTCATGAAAATTTCCAAGTTCATTATTTGCAATCCCTAAGTTGTGTAGTGTGCTTGCGATCGCCAATGTGTTTTCTGCAAATTTGTCTTCAGTAATAGCAAGACTTTTTTGCAAATATTCTTTTTGTGCCTTAGGATTACCTTTTGCACAACAAATATTACCGAGTTCATCATATACCATTGCTACTCGCCAATCTTCTTCTCCAAAGCATTTTCGCAATATTTTCAATACTTCGTTAAATATTTTTTCTTGTTCATCAACTTTTCCTAAATCTCCAGAAGCAATGCCTAGATCATTTAGTGCAAGAGCTGTTCCCCAGTGGTTCTCACCAAGACTGTCTTTTGCAATATTCAATAAATTAATATAGTGTTTTTCTGCCTCTGCGGCTCTTCCACTTATCCGCATTTCTGTCACTGCTAATATTTTCAATAAATCATGAATTAATCCGACTGCACTTAATTTATGAGTGCTCATTGTTTTAAATGCCGGCTCTGCTGATAAATTAATCTCTATAAGATGCTTGCCCGGCTGACGATTGCCTAATGTTAAAGATTTATTATTTAAATTCAGATTTACCTGTACATTGTCCCATAAACTTTGAAAATGTATAGATAGATTTTTAATCGCATCATACCATGGTGCGGAATTGGTTTTAGATTCGTAGTAATGATTTCTAAAATTAATAAGCAAGCCTGAAATTGTCTCTTCTTTATTTTCCAAAAAACAAATCCTGTATACTAACTGTGTTAAACGGTGCGTGGTTACACTTCTGTTTTCTTTATTATATTCCTCTTGCTTATTTCCAGTATAAATCAAGCCAAATTCGAACAAAGGACGTAGATACTTATCAAAATCTTCATCTGGATATAAAACGTGAAAATATTTTTCTAAAAAATCTATTGGTATTTGAGTTGGGTGTAGAAATGAACATGCTTCCATAATGCTTAATGTTTTCTGATAATTGTTGACGGATTCTTTCAAAGAATCTACGCAGCCTTTTACTGTTAAAAATATATTTTTTTGATGTGGATCATCAGCTGGCATTGAGATATTAAGATATGATTTAGAATTTTTCTGAAAGTTTTTGATATATTTATTCGGCGTCATTCCAACACCTTCTTTGATAGCGTGTGCAGCTTGAGTCAGAGCTAATGGGAAGCCATCAAGAATCGTGTTTAATTGATTGGCCTCCTCTTCAGTGATATCTTTTCCAATATAATTTGATAAATATTTCACTCCTTCATCAGGAGAAAATGGTTCTAATGTTATTTTTAAGTACCCATCTGGCGCTCCCGTTGAATCACGAGAAGTGATAAGGGTATGCCATATTTTGGAAATATTAATCTCGCGCAGAGCAGACGTATAAGGAACAACATCTTTCAGCTGATTCACATTGTCAAAAACTAATAAACAAGGAGTTAATCCTAACAGAGACATTCTCTCATATATATTTTTTATAATAACAGAGATCTCTGGAGCTAGTTGGACTTCATGATAAAGAAGTCCGAGCTTTTCTGCTAATTTTTTCCATTCTGCATTGATATCAACATCTGCGTCTATCCAAATAACAGCTTTATATGTTTCATTATCTAGCGCGTCATTAGCAAATTTAAGAGCTAATTGTGTCTTCCCAATACCCCCTAATCCAATAATTCGCTGTGCTATTACAGTAGTGTGATTTTCTTTAAAATTATCTCTTAATTTAACTAAGTCATTTACCCGTCCTTCAAAATGTTCTCTAGGCTTAATAAGCTGCCATCGAGATATTTCAGCAATGTTTATTGATGACGGAAAAATAGATGCTTGTGCAGCTAATACATTGGTCTGATTACTGTTTGCAAGTGCACTTGAAGTCGAGTCGTCTGTTAATTCTTTTTTTTTAAAGTATTATTCGTATCAGTGGTATGTTGAGATTCTGTAATAGTGAGTTTAAATTCACCATCGTTGATTGGGGTAACATAGTCAGGATCACTCGTTTTAAGATGAGTCTCAAAAGTTGTCTCCTTGTTTCCTGGATGACCATCTTGCAAGAATTTTTGCATGGTCGGATTATTTAATGCTGCTATAGGCATGGTTATATCAACTTTTCCTCTCGTCATCGCAGCTCTTACGGAGGGATCTGCATAAAGTATATGATGCGTGCTAGCAGTACTGCTACTCTGTGCAGCTTTCTGTAGCAATCCATCAAATAAGTCAAAACTTTCTTTAAAAAAATTGGGACATAAAAGTTCAACATGCAATAAGTAATGCGCTAAATTTTCTTGATTTTTTGCCTTTAGTATTTTTACCGTTGATTGTGGAATATTTTCAAATTGCAACTGTTCTAACAACATAGGTAGTTGTGTCTGCCCTTTTTTTGAAAAATTCATATGTAACAAGTCAATCCCAGCCTTCCCTGCTACTTGTATGACGTTGTTATAGTAATTTAAAAAAGTAATTGTTTCGTTTTGAAACATAGAAGTTTTAATCACATAAACATTTTCTTTTGCTGGCAAATAGTTCGCATCGTATTCTAATTGATAAGCCTGTTCAAGATCTAATACGCCTACATGTATATTTGTTGTTTGAATTCTATCCGCTAAGGTATCAAAACTTTTCAGCTCACGATTGTCAGTCTTAAACACATAATCTTTGAGCAAACCTAAAATACCTATAGCCGTTAAAGAACGCTTACTCCCATCCTGCCATACAGTTACTGGCCAGGAATGCATTTTTTTAACTCGTTTAGCTCGCCCAGTTTGTGCATTAAATTGCGCAAGCAATTCAGTCATATCATGGGTTTCTTCAGTGTAGCGAATTAAATCTTTTAAGCCTAAAGTTGTAGGACTTAAAATAGCATCTTTCACACTATAGCTTTTCGCAGGCTTAAAATCAAAACGACATTGATATACTGTACCTAGATGTCGATTAGCAGTATTAATCATATTAGGTGCAGATACATAGTTGGTGATATTTAGTTCATCCAGATTAACTAAAGGTTGAAGATTAGGGGAAATGTTTTCCAGCATACGTGCAGCACCTGGGCTTTCAAAAGCAACTGTTTTTGCGTGCACAGTTTTAAGTTCTTGTTTTTTAATTGCTTCATAAATATGGAATAAAGCTATTTGTGAGAGCCAGCCACCTAATGAATGGCCAACGGACGTAACGCTAATATGAGCACCTTCAAATTCTTTCAATGTTGTTAGTACAAATTCTTTTGCTGCCACCATTTGACTGCCCGGATGACCTCTGACAATACTCATCATATCCATGCTAATATCATTACTTTGTGATCGCTCTGTACCGCGATGTGCGATTACTAAATGCCTGTTTTCTGCATGCCAATAAACCGCGGCATCATAGCCACTTTCTTTATCGCTGCCCACTCTGAGCAACTGCCAGCCTTGCAATAATTGATGCATACCAAAATCTTTCTCATAAACAACGTGAGAGAAATAAGCACAGACATAATCACTAGGGTAAATAAAAAATTGACCATAAGTAGTGGATTCTTGTTGTTTGCGTGCGTTTAAAGCTTCTAGCGCATTGCCTCTTGCTTGATGAAGTCTGATCTCAAAGCCATAATTTGTTATAATTAGAGGCATTAGTTTTTTCCTTATCTTAACCTAACGATAGATTTGACTAAATTTCACTACATTTTATCTAACCATAATTTTATCAGTTAGTCAAACGTATATTTTGTGGGTTTTACTTGATTGAAAGCGAAGATTTATGCAACCTGAAATATTGTATAATCACTACCAAAGTATTTTTAGAGAGAACTACTTATGTTTTAAATTTCTAAAAATTATTGGCAAAAACATACCCTGTTCTTTAATAACCAAATTTTTTGAAACATCATTTTAAGTTTCTTCTTTCAAGTGGGAGGCAAATATATAAATCTTATCAAGGAAGATTATAAAAAGCTTTTAAAGAACACTCTTTTTGAAATCCTAGATTTTCGCATAAATTTTTTGCCATGTTGGCAGATGTTAATTGACCTACTGCTATTTTAATTCCATCGCCTCTTCCTTCAACACAAGCTCTTTGAATAAGTGCGGTGCATATGCCATTATTTCGAAATTCAGGTAGCGTTGCACCATTATACAATCCAATTACGTTAGAATGTGTATAACTTGATAAAGTTGCTATCGGCCTTTGATTTAAAAAGCATAAATAATGTTTAAAGATTCCACCATCACCCCATTTCAGCATATTAAAGCAATCTTTTTTAACCTCACCGCTCAATCCAAAAACACTTGTGAATGTGTCAATAAAATCATTATATTCACCATCATTAGTTACTGTTTTTATAAAAAAATCTTTATCTAAATTTATTTTCAGTGTTTCATATGACATGATATTAGCTGCAATGCCAGTATATTCTTCTTCGTGTTGAAAACCATATTTATTTAGAATTTCCAATATGGAGGCAGGTGGCTGTGTTTGCTGCAACCACCACAAAGTAAGTCCAACTTTGTCTCGCTGAAACAATGGCATAATTTTAGAAAGGTAGTCATAATATGCAGCTTCATCCGCAGGTCTTTCACAAAATACTCCATTAAATAATGGAAGAGCTGAGCCACTATAATAACTACAAAAATTTTCATCTATGATTAGCTCAGTTAAGTTTTTGTTATTTAAAGCGGTAGCTTGTCTTAGCATGCTCGTCATATTATTGATAATGTGCCCACTTAATAAATATTCATTTTTCATTTTAAATCCTCTTGTAACATTACACTCGCTAGGTTTTCATAAAATTGATCAATATAGTCAAGACAGGTCTTACTAATATTCTTAATTTCACTATATTCTTTTTTGAAAAAATAATGATCTGCAGCTTTTAATCCATCCGCCGCATGATATTGGTCTAGTTCAATGTGCTTATAGAGAACGGAGAGGAAATCAGAGGCCGTTGGATCTAGTTTTTTCAATCTATCCAGCAAAATAGGTCCTAGAAGTATTAAACTGTACTCGGCAGTTAGCATATAAATTATGTAGTATCTAACATCTGTCTTAATCAAGAATTCAAGATATTTCATTAAATCTAAAATAGTAGGCGTTAGGAAGTTTTTATTTATTTTATCTGCGGGCGATCCTAAGGCTTTGATATCGTTAAAGGCCCACATGTCATGCCCTAACTCTTCTTTATGCTTCTCAGAAAAAAGTAAAGACAATTCTTTATTATTAGAAAGTTTAATGCATAGTTTTAGATGTTTAGAAGTTGTTTGCAATGCATAAGCATAATTGTGAAGCAGATGCATAATATGATTCTTTGTAATTTTCCCTTCCCCTGCAAAAATAAAAAATTTATTTTCATTGATGATTTCATCAGCTTTTTTTTCTATAATATATTTCAATTCATGAGAAATCATTTTAATGCCCCTCTTATTAAAGTTAGTTTTAAAATCGAAGCACACATAAATACATGCAAGACAACATATGCTATAATTATCAGAGCGGAGTATAAAATACAAGTAAATTTTGGAGATGAAAAAATGCCACTATAAAGATAAAATATAAGATATCATCAAAAACTGTCGACAGATGAGGGCTGGCTGGCAAGATCGCTGCGCTGCACAGTTTTGGTTTACACCAAAATATGCAAACTCCGATGGTAAGCTCCAGCTCTCGTTATTGTCAAAAACTGATAAATCTATTGGCCATTTAATGACCCAATCTAAACAAATGGAAAGAAAAATAATCTAGCCCCGAACTTCCGGGCACGTCAGTTTAGAATAAAAAAGTGGCGATGATCCTTCCCCTTAGGAGGGGGGCGCACTATCCCCTGTGCCACCGGGGCAAAGAGTCTGTTATTATACTGCTATCGCTAATAAAGCTGCAAACAAAAGATATTTTAATTCATTACATTGAACAAGAGGAATTCATGAGAGTATTCAAAAATAAACTACAAATAACTGATTCAAAATATGAATTTTCTGCATTAGAATTGATTGTTAAATCAACTGAAGTCATTAAAAACTACGCCGCTAAACTTAACGAAATGCCACCAGGTAAAGGCACGCTCGATGAACCCTATGTCTTTGAAAATCAGGAAAGTCTATTTTATTTAACATTAAAAATATCTGAATTGCCGCAAAATAAAAACTCAATTTATTTCAAGGTGGGAGGCAGAACTATTCGTTTAAATCAAAAAAATAATTATGTATCTGATTGTTCACAAAAAGAATTGACAATAAAAGAGTCTGAGCTCAGAACAATATTTAATAAAAAAATCAAAGACGGTTTACCCAAAAATATAACGGATGATGAAGCAAAGTATGCGTTACTTAAAAATTATTTTTCTGACGGTGAATTAATATTCTATTTTCAAAATCTTACGGGGGGACCTCAGGCAAGAGTCAATGAATTACTCAATTTTATTTATGAATTAGAGCTCAGTTCACAATTTTATAACCACGAAGGTGGAACAAGTCATATTGGAAATGAAAAACTCAAAATATATGCACCCAATGCAGGTAAAGTTTACTTCACATTTACTCAAAAAATCTGGAGGAACACTACCGTAAATGAAAATGGAGAGATCGATGAAACACCAACAGAAAAACAAGAACTACACAGAATTGAAGTGCCCGCAAATATATTGCCCATAAGCCTGGGCAAGCTGATTGATAGATTTTTCTACCTAGATAAAGATAAACAAGATTCAAAAATTGGCTATTATTTTATTCACGATGGCAAAGGACCTTCTTACCAAGAAATACATGATCGAAACTTTAATCATGCCATTGATGATCTTTTCATGTGGCATGAGATTTCAGGAGAAAAAAATATAAATGAGCGTATCAATATCTGTATCACATCAATGATGCGATCAATTTTAAATAATAATCAAGAAATTAATCAAGAAATTAATCAAGAAATTAATCAAGAATTTTACACGCTACCTGTTAAGCAAGGTGATAAAACATTAAATTTACAATTTAAAAATCTTCTAATCAATAAGCATTATTTTTTAGGTACATTTCCATTACTTGTTTCCTGTTTATTTATCGCCGAAACGATTCGGAATCCATTGACCCACCTGAGCAACCTACTTTTAATTGATCTTATCGAACTTTACAATTTCCCTGCCTTTTTAAAGGGATTTGAAGGTTTAACACATGAAGAAATAAAAAATGAAGAAGATAATAAGCAAACTTTTTCCTGGGCTAATATTATTGGGCCAGATAGTAAAGAATCTTTGCATACGATGGCTCATGACAACTCATTTAAACCTGAGTTTGAAAATAATAAATGGAATATTTCAGCTAATTTTTCCCTCACCAGAGAAAAGGAATCAGATTTATTAATACGATGGCTGGAGTTTAAACTGCGTCAACCGCTTGCTTTACTTGAAGTCAATAAAATCCTCCAAAATGAACAAGAACCCGAAACTGCTTTATTACATCTTATTGGCACATTTCTAGAAGAAAGGCTACAAGCCTACAATGAACCTCTTTATTTAGCGCAAGCTTTTATTGCCAGGTCCAATACCAAGTTACCCGTCATTTCTACACCAAAAAAATCTAAGGAAGAACAAGAGAGCGCACAACATTTAAAAAATGAACTTCAGCAATCCATGAAAATAAACTGATTAATTTCTCGAAGAATACCTCACTTAAGTCTTGTACAGTATAAGTGAGGTTTATTCGAATATTGGATTAGGGTTATTGTCTGCAGATGGTTTATACATTTAGCTACTTTTAAGTTCCATAAAATGGCTTTTAAACGTAAACGTCCGGTCAACGACAGCCTTCTCGCATTAACCTAATCATGCTAAAAATCGATCTCAATCATGAATAGAGATCACTATGCACCCTGTGTACGATAAAACCTTCGGCCGTAAGCGCTGCCGTGAACTGTGGCTTGATTTACTTGAGCAATACCAGGCCAGCGGTTTGTCTAAAAAAGATTTTGCAAAAAATAATGATATAAAATTAGATGATCTAAGTCGTTGGTATTTTCGATACAAGAAGAAAAAAGACAAGCCTAAATTCAGCGCGATTAAAATCATCACGCCAGCTATACAAAATACTGGTCCGATAAAACTTAGAGTAAGTGACCGATATTGTCTCGAACTTTCTTCCGATTTTGATGCGGGAAAATTAGCTCGGATATTAACCGTGATTGAGACCAGAGTATGCTAATGCTTCCTTCTGGGCTAAAAATTTTTGTGCTTAATGAACCAGTGAATATGCATAAATTCTTTGATGGATTAGCGGCCTTGGCACAAACGGAATTTAAAAAGAATGCATTAAATGGCGATTTATTTGTATTTTTTAATCGTCCCTGTGACAAGGTTAAAGTATTACAATTTGATAGAACAGGTTTTTTCCATATGGTATAAACGTCTAGAGAAAGGCCGCTTTCGATTACCAAAAATGCAGCAAAAAACTTATACGTTGAGTACCAGTGATTTTAATTTGTTATTGGAGGGCATGGATTTAGTCTATCGACGCCATGTATCTGAAATTTAAGCGATAGATCGCACGCAAAATAGCTATTAGATCACAGTGATTTTTCATCTACTGTGATACGCTTAAGCCATGAAAAACAAGCAATCACATAATGATACAGAAGCGCTACTAAAGGAACAAAATGGCTTTTTGAAAAAGTCATTAAATGCACAACAAGAACAAAATAAAAATCTATTGAATCAAATTGAACAACTACAACATACACTCGATAATTTACTGCGCATATTATATGGACAAAGCAGTGAAAAAAAGTCTAAAAAAAACCTGAGGCCGCTGAAAAATCTGACGATGATAGCGGGTTCTGTCGCAAGAAAATAAAAAATCCATTAAAACTGATTTAGTTAACAACCAGAATGTAACGACACATTTGCACCAAATCCGGTGCACCCAAGTCTAAAATGCACTTAGTTCATAAGCTTTAGATTTATCATCATTGGTATGAGCAGTGCTGCGATGACGCACTGAGGAGGATGCTGAGACGGTGCTGCTGCTTTGTCCTTCTGTATATTGAAGTAAGGTGCCCTCGTTATAGTGACTTGATGTCTGTGTTTCAGATGGTTGTACTGCTAAAGTTATCTTTTTTTGATAAGCATCCAATTTTTCTTGAATAAACTGTTGCGATGCAAGTGGCAATTTCTCAAATACACGCTTGGCTTGTCTAGTGTCAGGCAATATAGCGCCACATTGAATCATGCTAACCGCGCGTTTGGCGAATATATCATCAATGGTTTTTGATTTACCTAAGGCTCGAGTCAGTGGTGTGTCACCCACGACATTTTGTATATTGAGTAAGCTTTCAGCTGTTTTTGATTGAATAGCAGCTGTTAGTAATATATTAAATATTTTGTCAGAACAAGAGTTAGCAACTTCAATACCATTCCAAGCCACACAGTGGAGGGCTGTATCTCCATGCTGCCCTGCTTCCGCCATTAGGTCTGGATGAGTAACAACCAATTGCTTTACCAGAGCAACATTGTCTGATTCAACTGCTGTAATAAGTACATTATCTTGTAGCATCATATGTCTCCTAAATTATACAAAAGCAATATAGTGATTCCAACAAGTATGGTGCGATAAAATTATTGAGTTATCTTTAATTTACCATTTAAATCTTCGATTGTATCTTTCTGTTGAAAAATTTCACGTTCTTTTTCTCGCAAATTAGCTCTTAAGACGACAACCAAGGCTTTTGTGCTAGATAATTTCTTCACGCATTTCATTTGCTGGAGGCACAGTTGCTTGCTCAATACGAATTGTGCGATTTGCGATATTTTTTTCAATTTTTGCTGATAGAACAAATGAATATTCAGCGTTTATGCTTTGCTAGCTTGTGAAGGTTTGCATTGTTTGAATTAAATTTTGTAGTGAGTTATCTGTGTCAGAATTTGAATTAGAGTATGTGGTAGTTGTAGAGGATGTTGCGGCTACGGAGGACGATGCTGTGGAAGTGCCGCGTCGTTGATGAAGTGCGGGTGTTACGGAAGAGCTAGTGGCGCTTGTATTGGTAATGGCATGGTCGGCTGCATATTTGGCCATATAGTCTTGTAGTAGTTTTATGTAGGGTGGGTAAAGGTTAAGCTCTATAGCGAAATCTAGCGCAGTGCGGCCATGCTTATCCTTTATGAAAGGATCGGCATCATAGCTCATTAATATTTTTGCAATTTGATTAAACCTTTGTACCCGCTCAGGCGCTGGGGCAAAAGCAGCTAAACTATGTAAAACGGTAGATTGCCATTCATTGAGCTCATTAACACCTTTTGGGTTTTGTGCTAAAAAGTTGTTAAGTGAATCAACCTCTAAAAATCGAACCGCAGAATGTATGTTTTTAGCTATCATATCTTTGTGCCCGTTTTATTATTAATTGCGCGTTACTCTGGTGTTTATAGTACTGATATTTTGTTCATTTTGCAATCTATCTGTATAACTAGATAACTGATCGATCTTGCTAATAATATTTGCATTTGATTCGTCATTAGGAGTTTTCTCAACCATATCCTGTATGGCGGAAACGATACTAGAGACTTCATCGTTGCATAACTTTCCATCTAATGTGTGTTCAGCGAGAATTTTTTCAATACTTCTGCTAGCGGCTAATAGGTGGCGTTTCGCCGGATTCGTCATGTCCCATTGTGCGCTGCTGGAGGTTGCTAGTGATTCTATCTCCTGGCTTAGTTCTTTAGATAATTTATAAAGGTTGTTTACTGAGGCTTTACCTTCTTCAGAAAATGAAACAATCCTATCGGACAAGGATTTTCGTACGCCTTTTAATGCGACGCTAAAATCTAAAGCACCTTTTTTTATGTCCCCATGATTATTTTCAAGGTTTTTTGCTGTATAAAGCAGACTGGCATATAGTGCCGCAAAGCTAGCAAGCATTGTAAATACCCCGGCTCCGGTTGATGCTGCTCCTTCTGACTCTTTCCCCGCGCCTTGCTCGTATTTAAATGCACCTGCTGCGATATCAGATACACCTTTAAAGACTCCTAACACCCCTACGCAGATGGCGGTTCTTAGAGTGTAAGAAGTTAGATCTCGTGAGTTTTTAGCTTTTTTAATATCAATTAAACTTTTTTGTAATTCGATAAATTTAGATATGTTGTCATCTGGGCTGTCGATCTTTCTTAGTTCATTAATAAGTTCAATCGCGGCGCTTACAGCAACATTTAAACCTGTAGAGGATTTATCTGTTATCTTATCCAGGATTTTTGTTATAACATCAATCAGATCATCAACACGAGTAGCTTGATCGACAATAGCCTCTGATGAATTATCAGAAGAAAGCGGCGTAATGTTATTACTATTCCCAAACATAATATATACCTCTTTGCGTTTCTTAATATGAACATCATACACTATGAAGCTTAAGTAAATATTAAGTAATGCAGCTCGTGGTGAGTTTTCCGATTCACTATTCTTTTAAATAACAAAGAGATAAAATATAGCTCTGGTTTAGCTATCGATTCAGCTCATGGAGGAGTACTTTGCCCAAATCACTAAAAACACATCATGTAACTAATAGCACAGCTAACTAATAGCACAGCACCGCATGTGTTACAACAATTGGGTGGCTGGTCAAGTTACAAATCAATGCAAAATTATACGCATTTATACGTTGAGCACACTTAAGGATACACAGCAAATGTCGAGGGTATTGATCAGTTTGTCAACAAACAGGTTACACAACGTGACAGTCTGTGTTTTTTCGGGATCTGGGATGTTAACTAAAACGTAACTTCTCAATAACCCCGGGAATTCTCTTTTTTAATTGATTAATTGATACGAATAGCTAATAGATCAAGCGATTATCAGATAATGCCTACATTTTAAATTCCCAAAGCTAGCTATTATGTGGGTATGAATGAAAAAGACCCTAATTTAAAGATCGAACCTCATGAGCAAAGCCCGCTGGTGAATCGACTTGTATTTATAATTGAAACATTGCAAAGTCAACTTGCAGCGCAATCAGAAAAAATTGATTTGTTATTAACCGAGATAAGACAGCTTAAAAAATTGCCCGCAAAACCAAATATCAAACCAAGTACTTTACCTAAAGTGATCCTACCCCAATTTAATAGACACAGATTTGTTAAACTTAACGAAGAGGTGTCAAATGCCAAGACAAGTCAGAAAATATACAAAAGAGTTCAAACAAGAAGCTGTTAACCTAGCTCTAAAGTCACCATCAATTAGTCGAACTGCACGGGAACTAGGCATTCCTGTGGGTACGCTTCATTCCTGGGTAGAACAATTAAAATTAGCAGATAAAACCAATATCAATCCGAAGCATAAATCTGCTCACCAAGATATTGCTGCATTGCTTGCTGAAAATCGTCGTTTAAATAAAGAGCTTGCGATTGCCAAGGAGGAAAAAGAAATTCTAAAAAAGGCAGCGCTGTACTTTGCGCAGCACCAAGAGTGAAGTACACGTTTATAAAAGGTCACCAAGATTTATTTAACATTAAAAGGATGTGTGATATGTTCAATATTGACCGCAGTGGCTATTATGCATGGCTTAAACGTTTACCGAGCAAACGACAACAATGCAATGAAGTGTTAGACAAAAAAATAAATAATATTTTTTATTTACATAAAAGTCGTTATGGTTATCCACGCATAACCGATGAATTACATGCGCAAGGAGAAATATGCAGTAAAAACCGTGTGTTTCGTCGCATGCAATGTTTAGGATTGCGCGCAAAGGCAAAGAGAAGATTTAAATTAACTACTGATTCATCTCATGATTTACCCATTGCACCTAATGTACTCAATCGTAATTTTTATGCTGATGCACCTAATAAGAAATGGGTTGGTGATATATCCTATATCTGGACCAATGAAGGTTGGTTATATTTAGCAGTAGTGATCGACCTTTATTCAAGGGCTGTTATTGGTTGGTCAATACAATCCACTATGTCACGTCAACTCGTATGCGATGCGTTAACCATGGCATTATGGCGTCGTGGATTTCCACGAGGTGTGCTGTTTCATTCAGATCGGGGTAGTCAATATTGTTCTGATGATTATCAAAAAATGTTGAAACATTACAAGTTTATTTGCAGCATGAGTCGAAAAGGTAATTGCTGGGATAACAGTGTTGCTGAAAGTTTTTTTAATACGATTAAAACAGAATTAGTTTATACGCAAAAATATGAAACAAGAGAAATAGCAAAACAAAGTGTTTTTCAGTATATTGAAGTGTATTATAATCAGGTTCGCAGGCATTCTAGTATTGGTTCGAAAGCGCCATTGGTGTTTGACAATCAAGATAGAATGTTCGCATAAGCGTGTCTATTAGAACGGGGTAAGACCAAAGAGCCCAAAGATCCTGATGATAAAAATCCACCTGCCAGAGATTCTGGTGCTAAAAAACGCGCGGGTTCAGATAAGCGCAGTAAAAATAAAGAATTAAAAATAGATAAAGAAGAAATTATTGCGGCAGAAAATATTCCTGAGGGTTCTGTACGTAAAGGTTATGAAAATTATATTGTGCAAGAGTTAATTATTGCACCGCAAGTCATTCAATATCGACTAGAGCGTTGGAAATTACCCGATGGTCGCTGCGTTGTAGCACAGCTTCCCGAGCGGATAAAAAATAATCATTTTGGACCAATGTTACGCGCCTATATTTTACATCAATATCACCATCAATGTGTAACGCAGCCATTATTGCATGCTCAGTTATTGGAATGGGGTATTGATATTTCATCTGGACAATTAAATAATATTCTAACTTCAGGCCAAGAAAAATTTCATGAAGAAAAAGCAGCATTATTAACAGCGGGATTATCCGTATCCGATTATATCCAAGTAGATGATACCGGCGCCAGGCATCAAGGTAAAAATGGCTACTGCACATTTATAGGGAATGCTTTTTTTAGCTGGTTTTCAAGCACGAAAAGCAAAAGTAGGATTAATTTTCTGGAGCTATTGCGCGGTGAAGAAAGTGATTATCAATTAATATCAGAGTCATTTAAATACATGGAGCGCAATAGCGTTGCTCCATGGGTTAGAAAAAAATTAAAGATGGCCTCAGGAAGAATCTTTGCGAGT
The DNA here is from genome assembly GCA_041660525.1 of Legionellales bacterium. GTDB lineage: Bacteria > Pseudomonadota > Gammaproteobacteria > JABCZS01 > JABCZS01 > JABCZS01. The sequence goes on from JBAZWD010000005.1 coordinate 43,314, forward strand.
AAAGCAGCTTGGGAACAACATCTGATTAGGCTTAATATTTCAAATAAAAATCATGTTCGCATTGTCACTGAAGCGGCATTAATAGGTAGTTTATTACATTATCGATTTTCACGAAACACTGCAATCCTGAGTGATGATGCAGGACAATTTAATGTATTCTTGCATGCATTGTGCTGGATACATGCTGAGCGAGGTATCAAATCTTTGATTCCTATGAATGATATTCAACAAAAAGCGACGAATTGGGCTCGCAATGAGATATGGGAAATATATGATGCTTTGTTATCATATAAAGTGACACCAAATACTGAGATGAAAATAAAAATCATCAAACGGTTTAACAAATTTTGTAACACTAAAACAGATTACCAGCTATTAAACGTTTGCTTAAACAGATTCCGCAGTAACAAAGATGAACTTTTGCTTGTTCTGGAGCGCCCTGAAATACCGTTACACAATAACCAAAGTGAAAGTGATATTCGTGAATATGTGAAACGAAGAAAAATAAGTGGTTCAACACGTAGCGATGAAGGCCGAAAATGCAGAGATACATTTGCCAGTCTTAAAAAAACTGCCGTGAAATTGGGCATTGGATTTTGGAGCTATCTCATCGACAGAATGAATAATACAGGCAATATCTTACCCCTGTCAGAGCTTGTTTTGAACGCCGCAAAGATTTAGCCAGACCACTATATTCCCGGGGTTATTGAGAAGTTACACTAAAACTATGTAACTTATTGTTTTTATTATAATTTAAGTGGGTCATGATGGATTCGAACCATCGACCAGCGGATTAAAAGTCTTTTGAGCTAAATAGAGTATTATATAAATCAATAGCTTACGACCTCTCCTCAATCTCAAAGCCGCCAAAAACCGTCGAAATACGCAGTAAATCGCTGTGTATTGACACAATTTTGGCACAGTTATATTTTTAATTTTCTCTTGTGACAAAATGCCTTAAATAATTAGTTTTTGGTACAATCTAGCAAGGCGGTTTTTTAGCATATAAGCTTAGCGACCTCTCTTCAATTCGCAACCGCCTTACTTCATCAATTCCCAGTGCATATCTTACTCTTAGCAAGCTAATTTCAAAATATTCAATCAACATTAATTCCATATGTGGAAACACGAAATGCATTTAGCGGGCTTTCATTACCTATTATGATCAAAGCTTGTCTTATGGATTGTTCAGCTTTTATATAATCTGCTACCCCAGGTGATATCTTGCCCAAAAATAACCATGCGTCAATTACTTGCAAAAGTTCGCTGCCACTCACAGATTTAAATAATTTAATAAATTCATCAACTGAGGTATTACCTAGTTGCTTAATATCATCTCTTTTTAAAGATTGATTTATTGAAATATACAGTAAGATATCTTTTAAAGACTTGCTTTCATAGCTTTCCTTTAGGAAATTATCAACCTGCCTTTTAATTTCAGCATCTTTAATCTTTCGATAAGCTGAATTATCAGCAGATAAGTCAAACCTTTGCTGACAATTCTCGTCTTTAAAATAATATGCGGTTATTTCATCTGCCGATTTATCATCGCCAATTTTTCTAAAAAAACATACCACCTCATCTAAATTAAGTGGGGTAATATATTTATAGTTATTATGAACACTACTTTTCAATATTTGAATCACTTCTTCCGGATTATTGTCAAAACTACCAAGAACAGTTTTCCATGCATCAAAAAAAGATTTTTCTGATTTTCCTTGAATAATTTGTTCATTTAAATTCTTTGCCTCCTTTTGCAAAAAGGTATTATTTATATAACCATGTTCTACTGCGGCAGCTATAACAAGATCAAATGCACTAGTATATAAATGTCCGTAATTTCTTAAAATTTGATTCCATTCTGCATGCTTTTTATCCAGATTTTCAGGTTCACGATCCACATTAAACAAATGTCTTTTTACATCTGTTACAAATTCAAAGCTTGGTATTTTCTTGCCCTTTGAATAAAAGCACCAAGAGTAAAGTACTAATGATTGGGCAGCTTTGTGCATTACTTCTAGCTCATAGCCATTTAACTTTTCAGCCAACTGTTCACCTAGTCGTTCTATTTTTTTCAGGATCCTAATGTTATTAATACCTAAACTCTCAGAAAATATTCTAAGTTTTTCATTTATTATATTTTTTTCTATAAAAGCAATATCCACACACTCTTTTGAGCTTGCGTCGAATATAAGCTCGGTATCTATAACTTTTTCTCTAAATTTTTTATATTCACCAAACTCTGCTTTTTTAAATTCATTATCATTAAAAATGAGAACAACTTTGCACTGCTTTTGTTCTTTTAAAACCGACACCATTCCAAGCAAGTCACGCAAACTTAAGCCTGAGCCTTTTCTTTCAAAATCATCAATGCAGACGACTACATTTTTTAGATAAGCAAATGATGCTCTTTCCAAAAATCTTCCTACTCCAATGCCCCAAAAAGTTATATCCTTAAAAAAACTCAAGCCTTTTTTTGATTCCGACTTAATTTTTTCTATATTCTCTATATAACTCTTTTCAGAAGGAGATTCTAAGATTTGATTTTTAGGAAGCATTTGTTCAAAAATAGATCTTTTAAAATCATCAATAGAATTAATTCCAAACAAAGAAACATAAGAATAACTTGCTAATGCAAAATTATTTATATTTTCACTAAGGAATTTATTCCATATGTATGTTTTTCCATACACCCCATTTTCCACGAATGGCAAGCACTTCCGGTTCGGACGATCTTAAAAAACGATTAATTTCTTTTTCTATATTTTCTAATGACATGAGAACCTCTATAAACTACTTGCATTAATTAATTTTTCAATCTCAAAAATAGAGTCAAATATTTCACCAAAATCTATTTCTTCATAAATCATCCCTGCGACAACCATCTGTTGATAATCTTTATATAACTCATATAACGACTGCTCATCAGGTATTAATTGGAACTTACCAATTAGGCAAGCATCATAGTTTGCATAACTCGTATTAAAAAATGCTTTTTTATGCTGAATTACATCTGCAAGAAGAACTCGATTGTTTATAGCTGATTGTCCCCATGCATGTGCGGCCAATTTAGCTAAATCGTACCAGTGACGCGATAAACGTTCGGAGTTTTGTTTAAATGTATTTCTGTTGCATTCAACATGAATAAGCGTTGCTTTTTCCCAAAAAGTTCTTGCTGGAGAAAGAATTATTGCTTCTGTTTTTGGGTATATAACACCTTGTGTGATCGCGGCGACATCAGGTTCTATATAATGTTTTTCATTTGGATCAATGACATTTCTACCGCCAAATTCAATTAAAATTTCAGGCTTTAAATATTTATTTTCTTGCGCAGTAACAGACTGATAGCTTATCCATACTTGCTCACCTGTGTCATCAACCTTGACTTCATATTGATGTGAATTGGGCAAACTCTTTAATTCATTTTTAAAATAAGGGACAATTGTGTTATAGCAATACTCTTTCACATGAGATTTAAGAAGATCACTAAATTTCCTCATTTGATTATTGCTTACATTTTTGCCAAAAGGATCAAATGTTTTATCAAAATGACGATAATCAAGTGTGATATCAATGTCTTCTGAAAACCGGTTAATGATGTTGTAAACTTTTGAAAGAGATGTTCCACCTTTAAATGCCATTGGATGTGCCTCAGGCATACTAAATAATTTTTCCAATGCCCAACAAACCCAAATGTCTTTTTCAAGCACATGCTCTGTTTTATTAAGTTGCATTGAAGCTGATTTTAAAATGGCTTTTTGATCTTGTTTATTTAATTCAAAATAATTTTCCTGCATTATAATCCTCTGTTATATTGCTCTACTGCTTCACTCATCCATGCTGGCATTGAGCAAGAACGCAATGCTTCAAATTCTTTTTTACTCATTCCTTTTCGAATTTTGTATAAAGTTGATGCATTCAACTGCTCTTTACCAAGATACCATAATAATGCCAGAATATTCCCTATTTTTTTGCCAGCGTACTGTAGTTTTTGATGATTATTTGTGTGAATAAATTTTACTTTTAATTCACCAATACGAATAATGCGCGTTGTACCGCTTGTATAATAAACTGGCTGTATTGGAACTTGTGTGCTGATCTTAAATTGATTTGCAGCTACCGCGCCATGCAATTGTATGGTTTCGCCATTTTTCTTTGCAATTAAATTGATTACTTTGGAAATTTCTGGCGGAACTTTACCCACGAATCGATTATATTCTGAGCGTACAAATATTCCGGGACGCAATCTCTGGATTAAACCTTCATTTACAAAACGTGACAGTGTCTTATCAATCACTGTACGTGTATAACCTGCTTTAATAAAAACCTCTGTGCTAAATGGCTGGCCTTGTTTAAAGCGAAATACATGTAATTTTATCTTTTCTGCAATTGACATATGGGCCTCTTGTCTGAAATTATAGCATATTATCTGACAATATGGCAATGCTCTTATTGCTAATAAGTTATTATAAATCAAAGGGTAATATATTAAGACTCCACACCCATCAAAGCATATCTTATTGTTTTTATTAACTTTGACACAAATTTGGCACAATGGGACAGTAATAATAACTAAAGAATGTTAACTAGGGTTTCGTAAGATATTGTTTTTATTATAATTTAAAGTGGGTCGTGATGGATTCGAACCATCGACCAGCGGATTAAAAGTCCGATGCTCTACCAACTGAGCTAACGACCCTAGCAAAGATAGGCATATGATACGTATTTATAGACAAAACGCAAGCTTATTCAAGTCATTGTCATTTTATTAAAAAAAACTTACAATCGGCGCAGTTGTTCTAACTTTAATATTCTCAAGGATGAATACCATGAAACACTTATCCCACAAATTATTTCTTTGCTCTTTAGCGATAAGCACATCGAGCATGGCTTATGCTTACGGTGAAACTTCAGATTATGTTTATGTGCCTGTGCTTGAAAGCGGTCTCTCGTGGTCTGTGGGCGCTCTTTTTCTTACCCCTACTTCGGATTTTGAAAGCTATGGTGCCATCCCTACAGATGCGGGCTATGACGTATTAAATGTGAGTCCGACTTATCAATTTGGTATTGATGCATCTTTGGGTTATATCTTTGATGAAACAGCCAATAGCGTTGATTTATTTTTTCGTAATCTAAGCACTAGCGATGATGACACTACAACCTTTGACGCTGTTAATGTAACAGGCAATTTAGGTTATGATCTCACCGCTTTTGATTTAATGGCTAGCCAATATATTAATTTAGGTCGTGCGATGCAACTGCGTCTCATGGCTGGCTTGGCTTATGTTGAATTAAAACAAAATAGAAATTCAAATGCGGGCGCGCAGCTTGAGGAAGCGAGTCTTTCTAGTCAAGACAGTAAATATACAGGTTGGGGTCCTCGCGTCGGGATTGATTCTCGTTATGAATTTTTTGGTGGCTTTGGTTTAGTGGGTGGCGGTTCTATGGCTTATTATTTAGGCGAATTAACAAGCAACACAACTATATTGGATGAGCCTGATACGACTACAGCAAATGACACTGTCGATAATCATGGTGTAATGAATATCAGAGCAAATCTTGGTCTTGATTTTGTTCTTGAAACCGAAGATGAGGGTGAAAGCTCTTTTTGGGGCTTGGAACTGGGTTATTTGATTGATTATTATGACGACGGTGTGGCGAGTACAAATTTACTAGGTATCGAGAGTATAGGTACGGCAGGTGAAGCATTGAGTACTTCAGCGGTATCTTTTAGCGGTCCTTACATCAATCTCAAAGGCGTATTTTAATTTCATAAAGGATTAAAACAATGAAACGGATAACCCATAAACTATTTGTCGCATTATCTGTTATTGCGCCTTATGCAGCAATCGCACAAATAGCAACCATACCGATACAAACAGATGAAGTCGCTTCTTCAAAAGAACAACAAATCACACAAGAGCAATTTGCTAAAATTCCGAAACTAGAAGGCGGCATTACTGCAATGATAGGTGTGTTTTATGCCACGCCTAGCGCAGATGATGTTTTTTATGCTTATACAGCGCCCGATGGTAATGATGTTTCTGTGCTGAATGTCGATCCAGGTTATGAAGCGGGTTTTGATGTTGCATTAGGGTATATCTTTGAAAACAGCGCGCAAAGTATTGAGTTACTATTTCGCGATATTAATACCGGTGATACAGCAGCAGACAGTATAATAGAACAAGGTAAGGCCATCGATGCCAGCTCTGATTTAAATTATCATTTGCGTGCCGCAGATGTCATGTTAGGTCAATTTATTGATATCGGTGAAAACGTTCAAATGCGTTTGGCAGCTGGTATTTCTTATGCAGAATTAAAACAAGATCAAGAAACACATTTTGTTCAAACTAATAATGGTAACACTGCACAGATTGATGGAAGCAGCGAATTCAAAGGTATCGGTCCACGTATAGGCACAGATGTGCGTTATGGTTTTAACCAGGGTTTTGGTATTGTGGGCAGTGGCTCCCTTGCCTATTATCTAGGCGAATTAAATAATAGTTTAACAACAGCGGATCATACCGGTTCAAGCACTGTTACTGATAATCCAGACAACCATGCTGTGATGAACTTTAGAGGTAATATCGGCATTGATTATATTTATATATTTGATAATGCACAAAGCAGCACTGCAGGAATTGAGCTCGGTTATCTCATCGATTATTACGATAATAGTATTGGCACGGTTAATAATGCCAGTACAACTCCGGGGTTAGCTGATAATCAAACCACCATAGCATTATCTTTTGCAGGACCTTATGTGAACCTCAAAGCGGCATTTTGATAATACCGACGAATTCATTGTTCACGTAAATCAGCGGCACGCTTTCGCGCTGCCAAGTGGGGATGTTATTTTCTTGAAAGAATTTTTTCAAGTTTAAAGCCTCCCCTTTTTTGTAAAAGCGAATTTCGACTTTGGGCTTTGAAGGATTATACTCTGAATTTTCTTGCGCAAATAAACTATCGCGGTATAAACGTGCGCTATGATTCTTCCAGATAATCACGGCTTTAACATCGTTTTTTAAATGAATTAATTTTTGTAATTCTGTCAGTTGTTGCGTACTCGGCATAGGCATGTTTTTATTAGTAAGCCAAGTGCGCAACACTTGCGTTTGCATATCAGCATCTAGCTCTGATAATTTTTCACGCGACAATGTCCCCGGGAAATCACCGCTTAAATTTTCTAATTCTTTTGTTAAATAATATTCAATCACCTGTTGCGCGCTCGCACAATGCATAGCACTGCGCGATACTGTCTGCGCAGCTTTTGGAAAACGTTGTTTTAATGCGGGAATAATTTCATGACGCAAAAAATTACGATCAAATTGCGTGTTGGCATTACTCTCATCAGTAATCCAAGTTAAATGCTGATCTTGCGCATAAGCTAAAATCAAATCATAGGTTACATTTAATAAAGGACGTGCAAAATAACCTTTCGCAAAAGGCTCAAAGCCTGACATGGCCGCTAAACCTTTTGGGCCCGCGCCACGTAATAATTGTAATAAAACGGTTTCGAGTTGATCATCTTGATGATGTGCGGTGCATAAAATTTCACCATTTTGTAAAATTTCTGCAAAATAAGCATAACGCGCTTCTCGTGCAACAGCTTCTATGCTTTCGCCTTTTGGAATGTTTAAATTTAATTGCTGGATTATTAATGGGATATTTAAATCCCGGCAGACTTGCTCGGCATGTTCTTGCCATTGCAGCGCATTGGGGCTTAAACCATGATTGATATGCACTGCGCGTAAGGTGTGCTGAATACCGCAGTTTTTTAAAGCGTGCAATAATACATGCGAATCCATGCCGCCGCTGTAAGCGACGAGCAAGGATTTAGGATCTGGAAATAATAAATTTAATGTTGCGATCATTTAAAAGTTTAAACGGATAATAAACGCTGATAACGTTTTTTCAGCAAATCATCCATGGATAAAGATTCCAAACTCTGTAAATGTTTCGTCAATGATGATTTTATTTTTGCAGCCATCTCAGCAGGATTACGATGCGCTCCGCCTAAAGGTTCAGGAATTACTTCATCATTGAGTTTAAGTTCATTTAAACGTTCTGCGGTCATTTGCATCGCTTCCGCAGCTTGCGGTGCCTTATCAGCGCCCTTCCATAAAATGGTTGCGCAGCCTTCAGGAGAAATCACAGAAAACGTACTGTATTGCAGCATTAATAAGCGATCGCCTACGCCTATACCTAATGCGCCGCCGGAACAACCTTCACCTAAAATTGTGCAAATGATCGGTGTTCTTAATTTTGACATGACAAATAAATTACGTGCAATGGCTTCACTTTGACCGCGCTCTTCGCCGCCTACGCCTGGATAAGCGCCGGAAGTATCAATAAATGTTAAAACAGGTAAATGGAATTTTTCTGCTAAATTAAATAAGCGTAATGCTTTACGATAACCTTCAGGATTGGGCATACCAAAGTTACGTTTAATTTTCTCGGCAGTTGTGCGCCCTTTTTGGTGGGCAACCAGCATCACGGGTTTGCCATTAAAACGTGCAGTACCACCAATAATCGCAGCATCATCGCTGTATAAACGATCGCCATGCAATTCATCAAAGTCAGTAAATAAATACGGTAAATAATCATTAAAATAAGGACGCTGCGGATGACGCGCCAATTGCGCAATTTGCCAATCCGTTAAGCGTGAAAAAATACCTTGAGTCAAGGTTTTATTTTTCGCTTCTAATTTTTGAATTTCTTCACTGATGTTTAAATCTGTATTCGTGCCGACCATACGCAATTCTTCAATTTTCGTATTGAGCTCAGCGATGGGTTGTTCAAAGTCTAAAAATTGTAAGTTCATACCAATCTAATCCAAAGATAATAGAGGGCTAAAGCCGCTAATAATACCACACATAGGCCGTTATAGACCATAAAAGCACGCCCGGGCCGCAAGGAAGCAGGTATACGAGGGCTTTGTAAGGCTCTAAAATTAAACCAAGCTAATAATGGCGCGGTCACAAAAGAAAGTCCAGTAGCAAAATCAACCATGAAAACCAAAGATTGCGACATCCAGGCTAAAAATGCGATTGCAGAAGCTGCAATCACAGCGGCAATAATAAAATACTGTTTGCGCCCCATGGGCATATGCTCGGAAAGCTTTAATAATTTATCATTATTTAAAGGCACAAAAGGAATCACCAATAAACCACGCAGCAAGCGTGGAAAACCGTCAACGATCATCAATAAAGTTGAGAACATCACCGAAAATGCACAAAAGTCGATAAAAGGTTTGGTCCATTCACCTAATTGCATGGTATATAAATTAATAAATTGTGCGACAAACTCAGAAGAATCATGTGAAAAATGCACATTGCCGTTATACATCGCGCCTGCGCCTAACAATACAAAAAAGAACGCTAAAACTAGCGTAGCGACATAACCAATATTAAAATCTAAAAAAGATTCTTTTAAAGTAGGATGATAATTGGTGTCTTTTTCACGTGCTAATGTCCACATGGAATTTAATACAGCTGCATCAACTGCTGTCGGCATCCAACCAACCAACGCTGCTAAAAATAAAAAATCCATCACGTTAAATGTGGAAAAATCCGGCATTAAAGTAAAAGTATTCCAAGGAATATCTGTCCAAATTAAAATACTCACAAAAATAGTCGATATACTCAGCGCGATTAATAAAATTTTATTAATCATATCCAGCCAATGAAAACGCCCCAGCCCTACTAATAAAATACAAAATGCACTTAATAAAGCACTCGTTAATAATATATTGGAAGGAATGTTTAATAAGTTTTCAAGCAAAGCCGCAGCAGTAATTGTCACTGCGGCCTGCAAAGCGATAATGGCCGAAAGGATAATAAATATAAATAAACCTAAAACAAAACGCCCTTGCCGGCGATAAGCCGTTAATAAAGACTCCCCTGTCGCAATCGCATAATGTGGGCCTGCGCGAAATGCCGGATATTTTAAAATACCCGCTAATACAATAATGCCAACTAAAGCCAAACCATATTCCGCCCCGGCACGCGTAGATTGTACGACATGGGAGGCGCCAATACTGGCAGAAGCCAACATAAGCCCTGGCCCGGACGCTTTTAAAAATTGGATCAATGAATTTTTCATCGAGGTAGTTTAACAGAATTTATCAATTTAAGTAAATAAGACTCTCGCGACAGGATTATTAGACTCTCTAAAGGATTTTTTAACATCATCGACAAACAATTTAAAACTACTGCAAAAATTTATACTTTTAGTACTTATTGTTGGTACAGTGCTGGTTAATAATTGTCTCGTGCGCGCAATGAGTGGCGCTTATTCTGTAGACTCTTCTAGGTTTTTTTAGTTTCAGACATTCTTTTTATGCAACGCTTACCTAAAATCTAAGACCAATCATCTTCCAGTTTGCTCACCCCATAACCCGCAGGAATAGCCATAACAGTCATAGTAATTAAAGTCGTCACTGTAGGCCAAAACAAATCATCCCAAATACGCAGTGCACCTAAAGAAATAACCCTCAATGAATCAAATAGAAAAATGTCGAAACCATCACACCTGCGACATTACCGTCTTCTCCGAATTGGGAAAGCATTTTCGCATTCAGTGTGGTTTGCATACCAATCAAAAGTGTATTTAGCGTAAAAGTCGCAGAGCTTAAACTGAGATTACGCGCGGGCGATATTTTAAATATATTAAAAAATTTCGTCCGCATGGTGAAATAGGTTTCGGTTTGATTTTCTTGATCATCCGCTTGGATAAGGTGAGTGACTTTTCTCACCGGTTTTATCCTGAATTAAAGTGAAATTTAGAAATAATTAACATATTGTTGTCAACAGAATAAATTTTTTTATTACGTTTGTGCATTCTTTGCACATCACATATAATATTTTCTATAGAAGGTGCAACACAAATGAAGTTAAATTCAGCATCAGGCACAAAAATTGATGTGACTCACGAAAATCTTGCGATCAAAGCAGCAAGACATCGTGATAAAGAAATTCTGCAAATATTATTAGGCATCGAACACGCCAAACATCAGGCACTCATCCAACAAGCCCAAATCGATCAAGCAGATGCGTTAGTGAATCATTGGCTGCGTCTTGAACCCACCCGTTTAAAAACAAAATTTTATGGTCGCTTGATTGAAACAATTCACACACAAAAAAGTGAAGAATATAATTTAGCTCAATCACTCGCTACTCTGATAGAAAAATCACGAATCGACTTATTAACCAGTTATGTTGAGGAAGTAGAAATACGTCACAGCGCTTTTGTGAATGGTAAAATGGTTTACATCCCCCACAAAGACGATGGTGAAATTAATAAGGAATCTGCAGAGTTCGTACAAGCCATGACGAGTTATACGAGTCTCATTCTCGATCCATTTATGACACAAATAGAGTCTTTAACAAAATCTTTAAGAGATACACAGTTTAATTCATTACAAAATCTACTGCAAACTCTGATTGAAGAAGAAAGATTATTGCTCAAAACAATAGAAAATGAAATGAAAGAGCAAGAAAAAATTACTCACGCGTATGTGACTTATCAAGCCAACTATGAATTTATTTGCCAACAACACAAAGATCGTATCTGGCGGACGCTGCCTAGGATTCATCAATTAATATCTCTGATGCATCCAGATTATCAAGCGCCGAAACTCTTTCTTGCCGGACACACAGAAATAGAAATCTTAAACAAAGTTTCTGCAGAAATATCACAACAACAGGCAAAAGCCGCCATTGAAGAAATTCAAAAATCTATCAGTCAACTAGAACTAGTGAATGCTCGCGTCAACATTGAAACCAGCGATGAACATGGTTACACCTTGCTCTATCTTGTCGCAAAGGGAAAAGATGTCGCCAATGGTTTGCCTAAAAAAGAAAAAAAACATTTTTATGAACACATTCACTGCGATACATATACACATTTCACGCAATGTTTAGAACTTTTAGAATTATTAATAAAAGACTATCAAGCCAATGTTTGGGTACATGATCCTTGCGATTTTAAAGGCTATGATCTTATCGCTATCACAGAAGCTGAGACAGCTTTTCCTACCGCTGAATTAAAAAAACTCGTTGAAACACACAAGCTTCCTGTTGTATTAAAAAACGCGGCAAAAAAAGTAAGAATTTTGGGAGGCAATAATCATCTCAACTGGAAAATAACAATTCTTAATGAACAAATTTTTCACGACTTTGCATTTCCAATCGAGGTTGGCATTGCAAAAACAATATCATGTCAGGATATTCCTGACAGAGTTTATCACGAAATCACTTCAAAAAAAGCGCATGCGCACTCCAAATTTCCTACGCTTTTTCATTTATTTAATCATTTACCATATTGCAATCGGGCTTTTTTAAATTTATTGTATACTTACGGGTATCAGCAACGTCCACAATATCGAATATTAGAAGGTGGGCTCAATGCACTCGTCCCCCATGACAAAAAGCGTGCGATTTCTTACACATACCGTCGTATCGCTGCGCTGCTTGCACAACATGAAGAAAGGCTGAGAATGTCTAATCATACCCAACAAATTAATTTTATGGATATACTTTCGACAAACGTGGCACATAAACGTAAGGAATTAGATTGTTATCAAACAGCAATGCAGACTCACATCAAAAAATATGATGATCTCGAATTATTGTTTATATTAATTGCTGATCGCACTAAAGAAATAGAACATGATTTTTTTAGCCGCAATGAAATACACACATCAATGGTTGATTGCAAAGAAGCCAATAGTGAAAGCATTTCTTTTTCATTACCGCAACGAGAATTGGCTTGTATTACAATGTTATCATTGATTTCTTTGGAAAGTATAAGTATTGAAAATACAGCATTAAGAAAGCAAAACGAATCGCTTACAAATATTCTGAACAGTCTTGCACCTCAATGGACAACGATTTACACCAATATTCCGCGAAATAATTCTCATCCTAGTACAATTTCTAATGCATCTTCCTCCTCTAGCGCGTTAACGCATTCTAGCTCTGCAATTATTTAACAAAATAAAAATAATGTATTTGCATTTACTTTCATCTTCAGGTAGCATCGAATCACACATTGATTTTTTGGGGGCAATATGTTATCCACTTTATCTACTGCGGGTTCTTCTTCAAGCACGTTAATGTTCGGATCTTCAAGTGTATCTTCCGCATTAACCGCTGTTACAAATCCAACCTTACCAGAACACGTTGCACTGGCAATCGCCGCTGCAAAAAGTCGTAATAAGATGCTATTACAAGTTCTCTTAGATAACAGCCAAGCTAAACTGATAAAAGATCTTGACGAGGTTAAAGCCAATCAAACTCCTGGCCTAATTATGAATTGGCGACGTACTGATCAAGCCTCTCTCACAGCAAAATTTAATGGCTTACTCATCCCAATAGTCAGAAAATATATTCCTCTTGGAACAGATCCGATTGATCAAATTGGTTTTTCTAATGCGTTAGAGGACATGTACCAGATCGCAGAAAATTATTTAGTAGAAAGTTATGAAGAAGAACTCAAAGCACGGGGTGGAGTCGTTCAAGGCTCAGAAGTCAAACCGCTTCCTGAAGAAGCATCATCAGATTCCGTTGATACAAGCAGCTTAATTTTTAAAAATGCAATCGAAGCGCATCGCTCAGATGTTATCAAACCTTTTCTAGATAATAAAAAAAGCCAAACCAAGATTTATACTGTTTGCACAGCAGATGGACTGGATGTTGAATTAAAAGCACTTATCAATGAGGAAAAAACAGCCTTAGATACAGTCCAAGCCTGCCTAAAATCAGTAAACCCTTTAACCAAAATCAAAGATATTTTGCTCAAAGAGTTTGAAAAGCACAATTTAGTTCATAACGATCGGATATGGAAAGTTTTACCTACGATTCGTAGAATACTTAATGCTAGATGTCTGCCATTACCTTTTGAAGGAAAAACTGAAAATGAAATTAACACGCTCACTGCCGCTGACTTAGCAAGTTGGAAGCTGAGTAAAGAAGAAATTATTGCAAGCATCAAAAATGAAGTTGAACGCCTTGAATTAAACAAAATCAATATTCCGGTGGAAATAAAAGATGAACGCGGTTACACCCTTCTCTATCTTGCAGCAATGGGAGAAAATGTTGAAGACTCGCTTGAGCTAATAGAAAGCATGAAAGGACGCGCAAAAAGCATTAATGAAGAAATTCATTGCGCGGAGTTCGAGCAAATTACCAATTGCTTAAATGTACTTGAATTTTTATTTAAAGAGCATGCAGCCAATGCATGGGTACGTGATCCCTATGATGATCAGGGTTACGATATGGTTATTGTGAATGAGGATGATGAAACCTTCGACAATGGAAAATTAAAACAAATCTCGAACAGTAACAAAAATTGCCCCATTATCTTAAAAAACAAAGATGGTAAAATCCGCATATGGGGATCAGTCAACGGCGCGCCTTGGCAATCTACGCCATTAAACGAAACTTTTTTTTATCATATGGAGTTTCCAAATACAAAAGGGACTGTGCGCTCAAAAACTGCCAAACTCTTCAACACTACAGAGGGAGCACTCGTTTATCAAGAAATCGCAAAAAAAAGCGGCCATGCGCATTCAAAAACTCCGACTCTCTTTCATTTCTTCAATCGTCTCAATATTTGCAAACGTGCGTTTTTACAAATCTTATTTGAATACGCATACAAACAACGACCTCAACATAGACTGCTCGATGGTGGTATTTCTGCAGCCAGTCCACATATTAAAAATCACCTCACCAATCAAGCTTTTGATCATGCAGAAAATATTTTAAAAGAATATGATGTTCATCTCAATTCAACGACCCCGTCTTTTTTTAAACGCTTGACTTCTATTTTTAGTTATTTTGCGACCAACCCCAATCGCGCAGATGAGCTTAAAAAATATCAAAGCACAGTAAAGGATTATGTTAAAAAATATTCGGATATCGAAATATTATATGTCTTAGCCAAAGAAATGACGATGAAAACGAGTAAAGGTCTGTTAGGGCGCAGTAGTTTACATGATGGACTGATTGAAAATGGTGAGGAATATCAAGATCTCATTAAAATCGATCTACCGACTCGAGAATTGCTTTGCCTAAAAACCCTTTCTTTACTTGATACTACGCAAGATCCCATCGCTCGTTTGCAATCATTACTTGATGAATCTCAAGCCATTAAGCAAAAATTAATGTTTGAAAATGCCAAACTAAAGAGCGATCTGGAGATTGAGGAAAGAGCACATGATCAAGCAAAACAACAACTAAAAGAAGAAGTAGAGAAAAACATGGCGTCGCAAGACACTATCAAACAGCTGAAAATGAAAGTTGAGCAATTAGAAACCACAAATTCTAAAACAAATACAGAAATCAATCGCTTAATGGTAGAAAATAAATGTCTTGATGCACAACTTCTGCTTGCTTCCACTCCCGCTACAAGCAGCGCTACCCATACAGGCAGTCCCAGCACAAAAAGTTGGGGAATGTCTTCTTCGGGCGGGACCGCTGGAACAACTGCTTCTACAACCGCTACTGCAACTTCTTCTACTAGCACTACTGGGCGATCTGAAGATGAGGTAATCAAGAAAACTTTTTAATCAGGAATAAGACTGATATAATTATGAAGAAAAGATGAACCCAGGATCACCATTATGTTATCTAGGTTACAAAAAATAAGCCGTTGGGAAGTACTTCTATACCAGCATGGTCCCTTCTTTGCTGCGTTTCCGTACAAGCGAGAAGGTTGGTTAGTGCAAACGCCTCTCGTCACCAAGTTATATGATCACTATAAACTAGATCGTATGAGTGCATACAATGGCAGTCCGACATTAGTAAATACGCTGAGCGCCGCAATCCAAAAGGCAAAAGAAAGTGGCACATTAGCGACATTGGATCAAACAAGTCGTGATGTGCAATCTTGTTGGTTAATCTGTAAATTAATCAATTCAATCAACCTGTTGAAGGATACACATGATCAAAATGCCTTAACTCTCTTTCATACCACAATCAATCGACCAATAAAAGATTATTACCATTCAACGCCTTGGTATAAAAGAATTGATTGGCCCTACTTTTGGCGTTTAAATCAACAGGCCTTACAGATAAAACAATCACAAGAACTAGCGGATAACATTAGTTTAATGCTCACTGCTGCAGAAAGTAAACCAGAGGACAACTATCTTGAAGCAGGAATACAGGAATCAAAACAAACTTCTCCTGAAAAAATTCGAGCACAATTTCAAGAGGTTTATCAATTACAACCTTCAAAAAAAATAAAAACAGCAGTCTCTCATTTAGAAGCATTTATGTCTCCTTATCTAAAGATTTTGGATCATGTACAGCCCATCATTACTCACATGGAAAATAAAGAAAATGAAGAGTTTGAAAAAGAAATAAGAAAAGAGAGAGAAAAAAGCTTCAAAAGACAAGCAGCAATGGCTGCAAAATCAATCAATAACACTACCGCTGGTTTTACGCTCAATAAAGCAAGAGATATAATTTTAGAAAAAGCGCGCACGCTGGCCAAAAAGGAAACGATTGCTGAACATCATTTACAAAAAGCCTATCGCAACTTATCGCTACAATTCCACCCAAGTAGCGCGAGAAATATACAAAAAAAACTTTCACCTGAACAATGCAATATTCTGGGAGAACAATTTAAATTATTAACCAAGGCGCTAGAAGAATTAAAAGCCGAGCTTCCTTCTGTAAACATTCTCTCCTCTTGGCACAGCGTTTCGCAAAGCCCACCTTCAGCTCAATATACACCTCAAGCCACCCATTGTCCCACGCCATGACTTCTCTCCCCCGACTGTTGCCCTTCTTTGAAAATACCGTATAATAACCCTTCTATGCGTCAGAAAAAACTCTATATCAAAACCTTCGGCTGCCAAATGAACGAATATGACTCCGCCAAAATGGCAGAAGTCTTGGCTGAGCACTATCCTATTGAAAAAACAGACAATGTTGAAGAAGCTGACATTATTCTACTCAATACCTGCTCTATTCGTGAAAAAGCCCAAGAAAAAGTCTTTTCAGATTTAGGACGTTTTAAGCCTCTAAAAGACAAGAATCCTAACTTAATTATTGGCGTCGGCGGCTGTGTGGCCAGCCAAGAAGGCGAAACCATTTTAAAACGCGCCCCATACGTAGACGTGGTTTTTGGTCCGCAAACTTTGCATCGTCTGCCCAAATTAATTGACGATGTAAAAACTACCCATAAATCGCAAATCGATATCTCTTTTCCTGAAATTGAAAAATTTGATCACCTTCCTGCGCCTAAAGCGGATGGTGTGACCGCTTTTGTTTCTATTATGGAAGGCTGCAGTAAATATTGCAGTTTTTGCGTCGTACCTTATACGCGCGGTGAAGAAGTCTCTCGCCCATTTGATGATGTGATTACGGAAGTTGCGCTATTAGCTGCGCAAGGCGTGCGAGAAGTTAATTTATTAGGTCAAAATGTAAATGCTTATCGCGGCATCATGCATGACGGTGGCATTGCAGACTTAGCCTATCTCATTCAACACGTTGCCGAAATTGAGGGTATTTTACGCATTCGTTATACCACCTCGCATCCGGTTGAATTTTCCGATAATCTCATCCAAACTTATGCAAGTGTTCCGAAACTTGTAAGTCATTTACATTTACCGGTACAAAGCGGTTGTGATCGCATTTTAGGTTTAATGAAACGCGGACATACGACTTTAGAATATAAAAGTAAAATCAGGAAATTGCGGCAAGTGCGCCCGGATATTAGTTTATCTTCTGATTTTATTATTGGTTTTCCTGGAGAAACTGATGCAGATTTTGAAACCACTATGAACTTTATTGCTGACATCGGCTTTGATCATAGTTTCAGTTTTATTTACAGCCCGCGTCCCGGTACGCCCGCAGCTTCATTACTAGACCCCATTCCACTAGAAGTTAAAAAACAAAGGTTACAACTGTTACAAAATCGTATTAATACACAATCGCGCGCGATTAGTCGCCGCATGCTCGATACTGTTGTTCCCGTACTCGTTGAAAGTTCTGCGAAATACGAAGGCCAATTACAAGGTCGCACGGAAAATAATCGTATTGTGAATTTTGATGGCCCACAAGATTTAATCGGCCAACTCGTGAATGTACAAATTACAGAATGTTTAACCAACTGTATGCGAGGCGTGCGCGCATGAAGCAAGCACAAACGCTGTTACTGACACCTGAAGATAATCATCGACTCGTTAATTTATGCGGCCAGCTCGATGAACATTTACAACTGCTTGAAAAATATTTACATGTGCGCATTAGTTGCCGCGGCTTTTCTTTTAAAGTTGAAGGCGATGATGAACACACAAAAAAAGCCGTGGAATTACTACGTGTTCTTTACGACGTCACAGCCATGCAAGATTTAAATCCTGAGACTGTTTTTGGTTATATTCAATCACAACAAGCACCTGTACGCGAAAATAATCTAGGTGGAACTGTTCACACGGTTCGTGGTTTAATCAAGCCGCGCAGTAAAAACCAACAACTTTATGTCGATCGTATTCTAAAATATGATCTTAGTTTTGGTATCGGTCCTGCTGGCACAGGAAAAACTTATTTAGCAGTCGCCTGCGCTGTCGCAGCTTTAGAACAAGGTCTTGTGAATCGTATTATTTTAGTACGCCCGGCTCTTGAAGCTGGTGAGCGCTTAGGATTTTTACCTGGGGATATTGCTGAAAAAATTGATCCTTATTTACGTCCTTTATACGATGCACTGCATGAAATGTTAGGCGCAGAAAAAGTCATGCAATGCCTTGCACAAAATACCATTGAAATTGCGCCGCTGGCTTACATGCGTGGCCGCACATTGAATGATGCATTTATTATTTTAGATGAAAGTCAAAATACAACCATTGAACAAATGAAAATGTTTTTAACGCGTATGGGATTTAATTCCAAATGCGTCATTACTGGCGATACAACACAAATCGACTTACCTAAACCCAAAGCCTCCGGTTTAGTGCAAACATTAAAAGTATTAAAAGATATCGACAGTATTAGTTTCACTATCTTTGAAAATTCCGATGTTGTGCGACATCCGCTTGTGCAAAAAATTGTCCAAGCTTACCATCAATATGAAAGCCATGAAGCCTGAAATAACTGTTGATATTGAGCATCATATAGAACATCCCGATTGCCCATCCGATGAACAAATTATTGAGTGGGTAAAGCTGGCTTTATCACAACAAAAACAAGATACAGAAATTTCCATTATCCTAATTGACGATCAAGAAATGAGTGAACTAAATGAAACTTATCGTCATAAAAAAGGCCCAACCAATGTATTGTCATTTCCATTTGAAAAACCAGAGGGTTTAGAGCTATCATTACTAGGTGATTTGGCCATCTGTGTGCCGCAAATGTTAAGAGAAGCGCAAGAACAACATAAACCCGTGTACGCACATTTTGCGCATTTAACCATACATGGCTGCCTGCATTTATTAGGCTATGATCATATCGATACGAAAAGTGCAGAAGAAATGGAACAACTCGAAATTAACTTATTAAAACAAATTAATATTCCTAATCCTTATCAAGAGAGAACACTATGAACGAAGAACTCCCGCAGTCAGGCTCGAAAACTTCACTGTCTTTCAAATCCATGCTGCGTAAATTTTTAAAATATAAAATTAACACACGTGAAGAATTATTAGCATTTTTATCATCTGCTAAAAATGATGGTTTGATCGATAACGAAGCGCTGCAAATGATCGACGGTGTTTTAGATGTGAATGATATGCAAGCACGCGATTTAATGATCCCGCGCGCGCAAATGGTGGTTGTGGAACGTGATTCCGATCCTAAAGAATTTATTCCCATGGTTATCGAATCAGGCCACTCACGCTTTCCCGTCATAGGCGGCGATAAAGATGAAGTGTTAGGTTTATTGTTAGCTAAAGATTTATTGAAATATTTTACCAGTGGCGAAACGGATTTTAATATCCGCCGCTATCTGCGCCCCGCTGTGTTCGTTCCTGAAAGTAAGCGTATCAATATTCTATTACGCGAATTTCGTGTTACACGCAATCACATCGCGATGGTTGTCGATGAATTTGGTGGCGTCGCAGGTTTAATTACCATGGAAGATATTTTGGAAGAAATCGTCGGTGAAATCGCCGATGAATACGATGAAGAGCCCGATGCCGCTTATATTAAAAAATTAAATGGCACGCAATTTAATGTCACCGCTTTAACACCGATTGAAATTTTCAATAAACATTTTGATGCAAAATTAAATGAAGAAGATTTTGATACGATTGGCGGTTTAATCACCCAAGGTTTTGGACATGTACCGGCGATAGGCGAAAGTATTACCATTGATAATTATAAATTTTCAGTTATTGATGCAGATGAACGCAGAATTAATTTATTAAAATTAACTGATTTAAATCAAGAGCAAAATTTAGGATAATGCCTGGCATCAGAAATAGCAGCAATTGCTGTGGATTCTATTGCAACACAACGGTAACTAAAATGTAAACCACAATTGGTAAAGCTAATACCAGTGCCCGCAGCAGCTACAAATGCCGCGCCTTCGGCAGCACCTTCAAGAGCACCCAACACTGCACCCCCAACAAAAAATGGCCCAGTTAATAACGCGCCTAATAGTGCACCAACAATTGCGCCCACGGCCGCACAAGCAATGACCGTCAACATATAACTGTATTCTCTCCACCATGGCGCAGTAACATAGTTATCATGATATTGTTGCACCGCAGACATTTTTTCAGTATGGTCATACTCCCCTAGTACAACATTAAGCATAGCTTGCGTGCCCTGCGCTAATTGTGTAGCTTTTGTCCAGCTCATAGGGTTTACTTTAGGCTGTTCTGACGTTAATTTTGCTGCCAGTTTTTTTAATTGTTGATCTATTTTTTTATGTTTAGAATCTTTGACGACGAGCGCATTTGCAATGAGTGAGCGAAAAATATTGACTTGCATTTTTTCAGCAGCCACTCTTGCGGCCACACCACCAAATGTACCTAAACCATCAAACACACCGACCACAAGGTTAGGCACTATTTTGCATATACCCAGCGTGACATTATCTTTACTACCATTGCTTATTGATTTATCAATTAACTCATGTGTTTTTTTGGACAATGAATACATTTCATATTTCGCGTTATTAAAAATATCAAGAATCTCATCATTATTAAGAGATTCCCAAACACCGTCTGAGCTGGTAATCAAATATGCATCTTTTAAATTTGTGCTTTCTTCAATAATGATTTCAGGTTCATGCGTAAAACCAGGCGCGTAATTCGTTGCTCCCAATCCACGGGTTGGAACCAACCCTCCACGTTTACTATCAAGACTACATAAACGTTGTGGCTTATTTTCTATAATGTCTCCATGCTGATTATTTTCAACTCTAATTTTTTCATCAGAGTTACTCAAGCGATGTGGCTTTGTTAAAACCTTTATTTCATAAATGCTTTGTGCATTTTTGTAAACTAATTTTGCCTCGCAGTCGCCAGCATTAGCGACAACAATATGATTTTTTTGTACCCAACATACTAATGAGGTAGTGCCTGATTCTTTATCATAACCTGTTCCCTCAGTATCATGTTCACTCAATGCGGCATTGACTTGAAGATTTGTGGCTGCAAAAGCATCTGTGAATATTTTTTGTAATTGTTCATTATCTGGG
Organism: Legionellales bacterium; assembly: GCA_041660525.1. GTDB lineage: Bacteria > Pseudomonadota > Gammaproteobacteria > JABCZS01 > JABCZS01 > JABCZS01. The sequence continues at coordinate 64,968 of JBAZWD010000005.1, forward strand.
CTTAAAACTTCAGGGCCTAAAGATCCCATCAAAAAACTATCATGATTTTTAGCTGCTGCTTGGTGTATGCTTAACTGCCGATCATTATGCCCGACGTCAGATGAATAGGCCGCAATCTCCTGACCACTGCTGTTCAAGAAGTTTTTGGTATCGAATAATTCAAGTTTCCTATTAATAGGCGGTGACATATTTACTTCTTAACTACGGCTTTAATTTGTAATTCAACCAACTATTGCGTTATCAGCAAATAATTGATACTCTATGCCTAGAGTCGGCTAGACAATCGCGTTCTTAAGTTTTTAAGACCGAGGAAAGTCCGGGCTCCATAGGGTAAGGTGCCAGGTAACGCCTGGGAAGCGTGAGCTTATGGAAAGTGCCACAGAAAATATACCGCCAAAATTTATTT
>JBAZWD010000005.1:65383-96430 GCA_041660525.1 Legionellales bacterium
GGTAAGGGTGAAATGGTGCGGTAAGAGCGCACCGCGCATTTGGCAACAAATGTGGCAAGGTAAACCCCACCTGGAGCAAGGCCAAATAAGATCATTTCCTGCGACCCGTAGTTGATCTGGGTAGGCTGCTAAAGGTAATAAGTGATTATTATCATAGATGAATGATTGTCCACGACAAAACCCGGCTTATCGGCTGACTCTATTTTTTATGTTACACCTATTCATTACCCAGGGTTACGACACGAAACGTGCCTAGACCCTGGGCTAAATAATATAAGGCCTTCGGCCTATTATGGAAAATTTATGCATCAATCTGTTCTACTTCATGAAGCTGTGAATGCTTTAATTACCGACCCAACAGGTTGTTATATCGACGCCACTTTTGGTCGCGGCGGACACAGTCTGGCAATTTTAGAAAGATTACAAGCACCGGGAAAATTAATCGTCATTGATAAAGATCCACAAGCCATTGCGGTTGCCAAAGAATTACAATGCCAAGGCTTACCTATTATTCCCATACACGGCAGTTTTGCTGACTTGGATAAATATGTTGAAGAACAACAATTCCAAGGCAAAATTTGCGGGGTATTAATGGATTTAGGCGTTTCTTCCCCACAATTAGATGAAGCCGCGCGCGGCTTTAGTTTTATGCGTGAAGGCCCGCTGGATATGCGCATGGATCCCACACAAGGATTAAGCGCCGCAGCATGGATAGCACATGTAAAAGAAAGTGAATTAGCCACTATTATCAAAACTTTTGGTGAAGAACGTTGCGCTAAAATGATTGCTAAGGCCATTTGCATCGCACGAAATAATGAACCGATTATGACAAGCACGCAACTAGCAACTATTATTAAGCAAGCGGTACCCCATTATGAAAAACACAAACATCCGGCAACGCGAACCTTCCAGGCGATTCGAATTTTTTTGAATCAAGAACTGGATGATTTAAGCCTAGGCTTAAACGCTGCGCTGAAAGTGTTAAATAAAGGCGGCCGTTTAGTGGTTATTAGTTTTCACTCGCTGGAAGATCGAATCGTGAAATTATGGATGCGTAAACAAGCCAAAGGCGAAGATTTGCCTATTTCAATTCCTATCATGGCTAAAGACATACGCACTTATTTAAAAATCATCAGCAGCCAAGCCCCCAGCGATGATGAAATAAAAAACAATACGCGTGCGCGCAGTGCCCGTATGCGCGTTGCTGAAAAAACATAAGGTTCATTCATGCGGATAGCAATTATAGGGATATTATTATTTTTAACCGCTCTGGCCATTGTGTATTTTAAACACAGCAATCGGCAATTATTAATTGAAGTACATACCCTGCAAACGCAGCGCGATGCACTCAATAGTGAATGGTCACAATTATTACTCGAAGAAAGCACGCTCATCACCCACTCGCGAGTCGAGCGCATAGCCACACAAGAATTACACATGCATGTGCCTCATGACAAAGAAATTATTTGGCTCCCCATGGAGACAACACCATGAAAGATAAAAAAGATTTTACCTGGCGGTATTCTGCCGTTTTAATATTAATGGCGATCGGGATTATTATTCTCGGTATACGTCTTGTTGATCTGCATATTTTCAATCATGATTTCTTAACCAAACAAGGCGATATGCGCACCGTTCGCACCGTCAATCTACCCGCGCATCGCGGCATGATATTAGACAGAAATGGCGAACCTTTAGCCATTAGTACACCGGTAGATTCCATTTGGATTAATCCCAAAGAATATTTTATAGAACCGCAAGACATTACGCCTATGACCGAACTGTTAGACATGAATGTCTCAGATTTCGCAAAACGTTTAGATGCCAGTCGTAAAAAAGAATTTTTATACGTGAAAAGACAGCTCAATCCCGAAATTGCCCACAGTGTTTTAGCACTTGAAATTCCAGGTGTTTATACACAACGTGAATACCGACGCTTTTATCCTTTAGGCGAAGTTACCGCACAATTAATTGGTGTGACCAATATTGATGGCACGGGGCAAGAAGGCATAGAATTAGCCTATGATGAAGCTTTGAGCGGACAAGATGGAAAAAAACGCGTACTGCGCGATCGCCTCGGGCGCGTGATTGAAAATATTGAATTGATTCAAACCAATCAAGACGGACAACATTTATATTTAAGTATTGATAAACGCATACAATATTTAGCTTATCGCGAATTAAAATCTGCGATTACAAAACATCAAGCAAAAGCAGGCATGGTGATTGCGATAGATGTTAATACCTCAGAAGTATTAGCCATGGTGAATTATCCTTCTTTTAATCCTAATGGTTTATTAAGACCACAAGCCGGCATGCGTAATCGCGCCGTAGCAGATACATTTGAGCCTGGCTCGACGATGAAGCCTTTAGCCATGGCCGCAATTCTAGAAACCGGCGAAGTTGATTTTGATACGATAGTTGACACTTCTCCTGGTCATATGAAAGTGCATCGTAATGTCGTAAAAGATTTACACAATTATGGTCCTTTATCTTTGACCATGGTCTTACGTCATTCCAGTAACGTTGGCATTGCAAAATTATTATTACCCTTACCGCGCGAAGACATTAATCAAATCTGGCAACGTTTAGGTTTAACACAAATTACCCAAAGCGGTTTTCCCGGTGAACAAGCAGGTCGTATTACCATGTCACCTAATTTAGATTCTTTTAGTTATGCCACACAAGCGTTCGGTTACGGTTTATCCGTCACCGGCATACAATTAGCGCAGGCTTATGCCACGTTAGCTAATGAAGGAGAGCAACATCCTGTTTCATTATTAAGAATCAATGCACCGATTAGAACCGAAAAGGTATTAGATAAAGAGGTAGCAATCGCTGTATCACAAATGTTGGTATTAAATGCAGAAGATCAAGGCACCGGGCGCTACGCACAAATCCCAGGTTATAAAGTCTCTGGGAAAACTGGCACCACACGGAAAATTAATGAAACCGGCGGATATGCAGATAATCGGCACGTTGCTTTATTTGCAGGCTTTGCACCGGCTACAAATCCACAAATTGCCATGATTGTTTTAATCGATGAACCCACTCAAGGCGAATATTACGGCGGTCTTGTCGCCGCACCCGTATTTTCAAAAATCATGGGCGGCAGTTTAAGGTTATTAAATGTGCCGCCGGATGATTTGAGTCCGAATGGTTAATTCGTAATATTATTTAGTTTTCTTAATATTCTGCAAATTAGCGTTATTATCATTATTTGTGCCATTTGATACCACTGGCGCTTCAACAACATATCGCTGATAACCAAACCATGCCGCTGTCGCCGTAACACCTACTGCTACTGTTTGCTTAGGATATTTAATTAACGCCGTTGTAAACGCTAACAAACCACCACAAATTAACCATGTTGGAATATCTTGTTGTTGCGGTTGTTGTTGCTGTTGCTGTTGCGGTTGCTGTTGCGGTTGCTGTTGCTGTTGCTGTTGCTGTTGCTGTTGCTGTTTCTGTTGCTGTTGCTGTTGCTGTTGCTGTTGCTGTTGCTGTTGCTGACGTGGAACTATATATTTACTTGAATCTTCTGCCATATATTGAGTCAGCTCTTTATGTAGAGTAGATTTCGCATCTAGCTTTTCACAAGCTTTTTGCATAAATAATTGAATAGTATTTTTATATTCAACCGTAATTCGTAGCTTTGCCACTGACAATAACTCTACTAATGATGCTTCAAATACTAACGGTTTATTGTTTCTAGCTAAAGTCGTGATCCGGAGAATCTGGTGTATGAAATATTCTCCCAGTAGATCCATTGGTATAATATTGCCTACTTCAATCACTTTGTTATTAAACTCTGCAATATCTACATCTTTATTCTGATCTTCTATAAGCAGATAACGACGATGAAGCGCAATAAACACTTCCCTTTGCTGAACTACTTCTTTATTAAAGCCAAAGTTTTTACGTGTGGATTCGGAAAGCTCAGTTTCATCTCTTGATGTTGGAAACTTCTTGGCATAGGCCTCAATAAATCGACTTTCCATTTTTTCAGAATCAAAATTAAAATTAATGTACCAGTCTAAATTATCTTTAAAAATCCGATCATAATAAGGTTGTAATTCTGCCACGATATCATTACTGCCAGGAATGCCATGCTCTATAACACGTTTGCAAATCGCAGCTTTAGGTTGAAAATCTTTAGATTCATTGATGGCATTTTCGCTGACAATAATAGCATCACGCAAATGGTTTCGGCTTTCAGAATAAGTGGTCTTGTTAAGCTCACTCACAGCTTCAGGGAAATAAACTTCGTAAAATTTACCACGCTTTTGAGGCGACATCTTCGCAATACCTTCCGCAAGCGTCTTAAGATCAAATTGTTTAAAATATTCTACATCGATTGCATACCATAGATCTGTAGGAGCTATTAATAAGATATCTCTTAAAGTTGAAAGATCTAAAATTGTCTCTGCATTAATCAACCAAGTAGGACCATTATCTTCTTTATAGAGTAAATGATAATCAAATGTAGACTTCGCTTTACGGTATACAGGATGAATAATAATCTCGCCTGCTTTTAACTTGGCTGCTTTTAGTCTCTCAAGTAAAGAAGCATAATCATCGTATCCATCTACATCTTTATACACAGCTTGTATAATGGTTACTTTATCCGTCGTTCCATTCTCTTGCCCTATGGAATACTTCGACTTGTTTGGCGCATTATTGTAAAAATCATAAATGCTTTTTTCAAAGGAAAACTCATCTTTTATTGTAAGATCAAACATATTGCGTCCATTCGTAATCCAGGCTGAACTCTCAATGGTAAACGCTTGTTTCATCGCAGTGTCAAAAGCCGCTTGCTTATCAGCAGGAAACTCTACAAAAAGGCTACATTCCTTCCCATTCTCAAGCTCAATGACTTTGGAAAACTGACCACCATAAGCTTGAACAGCCAATCTCAATAAATCTGCTGAAAATTTCTTCATTTGTTACCGCACCTCGTTTTAACTATATGGGCCAGTCTATCAACTTAGTGACAAACTAGCAATGGTTGGTAAAACCAGCCACTTTTATAAGTATGCTATTTACCATGAATAGCATTAAGAAAGCAAGTCAACTTATGTAGCGCATATCAGGGCGCTTGATGTATAGTTAATTTATCTCACTCTTTAAGGTCAAATTATGTTGCAGCAACCTTTATCTGCCCTACTATCAGGACTTCTTGATATCCATGGCAATGATCCGATAATTTCTGGCTTATGCACCGATAGCCGAATCGCCAAACCTGGGGACTTATTCATAGCCAACAAAGGCACGCAATCGGATGGGCGTTTATTTATTATTGATGCGATTGCGCACAATGTTACAGCTGTAGTTTATGAAGCTGATGATTTAACACAAGCAATGCAAGAGACAATTACAAAATATGAGCATCAATTGCCGATGATTGCGCTATCAGATCTAGATGAAAAAATAGGCCTTATTGCGCAAAGGTTTTATCAAAATCCCAGCAAAGCTATGCATATTATGGGCGCAACAGGAACCAATGGGAAAACTTCTTGTGCGTATTTTTTAACGCAAGCGCAAGAACTTTTAGGCAAAAAAGCCGCCATGATGGGCACGATAGGCATTGGCCCTTCTCATGCATTAAAAGAAAGTACGCATACCACTTTATGTGCCCTGCCCTTGCAGCAACATCTTTATGAATTAGCACAAGAACAATTTCACTATATTAATATGGAAGTTTCATCACATGCGCTGTCACAACATCGCGTAAGCGGCGTGCCGTTTGAAGTAGCTTTATTTACCAATTTAACTTTAGATCATTTAGATTATCATCACACGATGGAAGAATATGGAAAGGCGAAATTAAAATTATTTAAGTGGGAAAGTTTAAAGTACGCGGTCATTAATTTAGACGATGAGTTTTCTGAAAATGTAATTAATACCATTTCGGATAATGTTAAAATTATTGGCGTAAGTTTACGAGGACGTACGCATATACGATGCGCACAAATATTAACTGCTGATCATATAGAATTAAGTGCAGATCAAACTTGTGCACAAATTAATGGCCACGCTTTTAAAACCGCTATTCTCGGCGAATTTAATTTATCAAATTTATTATTAGTACAAGGCGCGCTGATTGCTTTTGGTTTTTCATTTAATGATAGCATCAAAGTTTTATCACAATTACACGAGCCTCCTGGACGACTGACGAAAATTGGTGGAAATGGGAAGCCGTTTGTATTTATTGATTACGCACATACGCCGGACGCCCTAGAAAAAGTTTTAACCGTTTTAAAACCTTTATGCAAAGGCCAATTATGGTGTGTATTTGGCTGCGGCGGTGACCGCGATAACAGCAAACGCTCACTGATGGCCAATATTGCGCAAACTTATGCAGACAAGGTTATTGTCACGGATGATAATCCACGTACGGAAGATCCTAAGCAAATTGTTCAGCAAATGATGCAAGGTTTTAAAAACCCTGAAACTGTCACCATCGAACATGACCGCAGCAAAGCCATCGAATATGCCATAAAAAATGCATTGCCCAATGACTTTGTTTTAATCGCGGGTAAAGGCCATGAGGATTATCAAATAATCGGTACGCATAAACATTCATTAAGCGATTTAAAAATTGCAAAAGAGTCATTGCAAAATTTAACTTAGCTGTTATGATTACCTGGTAAATTTATGTTTTATAAAGGAATATATAATAGTGAAGGCGTCACAACTCGCAGACCTCGTTTCAGGCAAACTTCATGGAACCGATGTGGAATTCCAAGGTTTTTCTACAGATTCTCGTCATATTAAACCAGGACAATTATATATCGCTCGTATTGGTGAAGCGTTAGACGGCCATCAATTTTTAGCAGACGTCCATAAAAAAGGCGCGACGGCTGCACTTGTGCAAACAAAACAAAATATCGACATTCCACAAATTGTAGTTCCTAATACCGATAAAGCATTTGCCACTTGGGCTGCTTGGCATCGATCACAATTTCCTGACATTAAAGTAATCGCTGTAACCGGCAGTTGTGGCAAAACCACGACCAAACAAATGATGAGTGCTATTTTCTCTAAAGCCGGTCCGACTCTTGCCGCAGAAGGTAGTTTTAATAACCATGTTGGCGTGCCCATGACATTATTAGGGCTAACTGCCGCGCATCGTTATGCCGTTATTGAAATGGGTGCAAATCATCCGCATGAAATTAGCCCGCTCACGCATATGGCAAAACCTGATGTCGCAATGATTACTATTGTTGCACCGGTTCATACCGAAGGTTTTGGCGATGTGGATACGATAGCAAAAACCAAAGCGGAAATTTTTGAAGGTTTGGATAAAAATGGCGTGGCTATCGTTAACCATGATGATCATTATTATGACTTCTGGAAACAACTCTTAAAAAACCAGCCAACACTGAGCTTTTCTACCCATGATAATAAAGCGGATATTTTTGCGAGTGATATTAAGCTTGAATATGGCTGCGCTGCATTCTTGCTAAATACGCCCAAAGGCACTATTCAAATTCAACTCCCTATTTTAGGTCGCCATAATGTGATTAATGCTTTGGCTGCAGCAAGCGCAGCCATTGCTTTGAATATTCCTTTAGATTTAATTGCACAAGGTTTAGCGCATATGCAACCTGCAAAACATCGTTTACATGTTTGCAAAGGCATTAACGGCGCTACAATTATTGATGATGCTTATAACGCTAATCCTTTAGCGGTTAAAGCAGCTTTGGATATTTTAGCGGATTATCCAGGGGAAAAAGTTTGGGTATTTTTTGATATGAAAGAATTAGGCGCGCTCGCCCATGAAGAGCATGCAGCAGTTGGGCGTAAAGCCCGTGAAAATGGCGTGGCACGTATTTTTGCGCTTGGAGAACATGCAAAAATTACAGTCGATGCTTTTGGCGATGGCGCAGAACATTTTGTAAACAAAGCCGATTTAATCAACGCCTTAAAACCACATTTACATAAAAATATGACTATATTAATTAAAGGATCACGCTCTGGCGCTTTGGAAGAAGTTGTCAAAGCACTCACGGAGTAAAAGAATTATGCTGTTATGGTTGACCGAATATCTCACTCAATTTTATTCTGGCTTTAATGTTTTTCATTATGTCACGGTACGTATTATTTTAAGCGTTTTAACCGCTTTATTGGTTGCATTATTAATTGGCCCCGGCATGATTCGCTGGTTAACTAGTTATAAGGTTGGGCAACCGGTGCGCGATGATGGTCCTAAATCACATTTTAGTAAAGCCGGCACGCCGACCATGGGTGGCGTATTAGTCATCGCCGCGATTTCCATTGCAACCTTATTATGGACGGATCTCACCAATCATTATGTTTGGATCATGTTATTCACGCTCTGGTCTTTCGCAAGCATTGGTTTTTATGATGATTATCAAAAATTAGTGAAAAAAAATCCAAAAGGCTTGCCCGCGCGTTGGAAATATTTTTGGCAAAGCCTCGCTGCAATTATTATTATTTGCGCACTGTTTATGAATACCCATGATGAAAGTTATACCAAGCTCTTAATTCCATTTTTTAAAGATTTATTTATTGATTTAGGACCTTTATATTTATTATTGGCTTATTTTGTTATTGTCGGCGCAAGTAATGCCGTAAATTTAACCGATGGTTTAGATGGTTTAGCAATTACATCTGTAGTCCTAGTCGGTGGTGCTTTAGGTGTGTTTGCTTATGTCACCAGCCATGCATTTTTTGCCGATTATTTGTTTATCCCTTTTATTGTACAGTCTAGCGAAATGGCTATATTTGCAGCGGCTTTAGTCGGTGCAGGTTTAGGATTTTTATGGTTTAACGCTTACCCTGCACAAGTATTTATGGGCGATGTGGGTTCTTTATCTTTAGGCGCAGTGTTAGGTGTTTTAGCCATTATGGTAAAACAAGAAATTATTTTATTTATCATGGGCGGTATTTTCGTTGCTGAAACTGTTTCCGTAATCTTGCAAGTTGCTTCTTTCAAATTAACGAAAAAACGTATTTTTCGCATGGCACCCTTACATCATCATTACGAATTAAAAGGTTGGCCCGAGCCTAAAGTCATGGTGAGATTTTGTATTTTGACATTGATGTTAGTATTATTGGGATTAGTCTCATTAAAAGTAAGATAGGTTTCCTTTATGTACATCGTCGTTGGCTTAGGCATTACGGGATTATCCGTTGTCCGCTATTTAAAAAAACAAAACTTTGATGTCATGGTAATGGACTCGCGGGAAAATCCGCCTGGACTGACTGAAGTTAAAACCGAATTTCCTGAAATAAAATGTCTTTTAGGTCGCTTTGATTCTGCTTTATTAGCCACTGCCCAAGAAATTATTTTAAGCCCCGGTATTGCGCTTGCGCATCCTGATTTACACGCTGCAAAGCAAAAAAATATTCCCATTGTCGGTGATATTGAATTATTCGCACGTGCTGTAAAAAAACCTGTTGTTGCTATTACTGGTACGAATGGTAAAAGTACCGTCACTACCATGGTTGGTGAACTTGCACGAGATGCAGGCGTGCGTGTTGCCATAGGCGGTAATTTAGGTAAACCTGCGCTTGATTTATTAGATGATAATATTGATCTGTATGTTTTAGAATTATCGAGTTTTCAACTGGAAACCACTTACAGTTTAGCGCCAAGCGTCGCCATTTTACTAAATATTACGCCCGATCATGATGACCGTTATCCACATCTTCAAGATTATATTAACGCCAAACAACATGTTTTTCATCACGCACAGTTAGCCGTTTATAACCGAGCCGATCCATTAACGACGCCCAAGTTACCTGTTAAACAAATGCAAAGTTTTGGTTTAGATGTCCCGAATGATCACAATTTAGGCATTAAAGAAAAACAACTTGTATGGGGAGATAAAATACTCTTTCCTGCAGATCAATTGGCAAGCCAGCGCCCCAATTTTGTAAACAATGCACTCGCAGCACTGAGTGTCGTTTGTTATTTTAATTGGTCATTTGCCAGCGCCGCGCAAACCTTGCACGCATTTAAAGGTTTACGTCACCGCTGTGAATTGGTACTTAATAAAAATGGCGTGCGTTGGTATAACGACTCTAAAGCCACAAACGTAGGTGCAACTATCGCCGCATTAATGGATGTTGCTGCAGATATTAAGGGGCAACAAATTATTATCTTGGGCGGCGTGGGTAAAGGTGCAGATTTTTCTGATTTAACAGCGCCGCTTAATCGTTATGCCAAGCATGTTATTTTATTAGGTGAAGCGCAACACGAAATCGCCGACATTTTATCGCCCGCATTACCAAGAACGCATGTAATTGATTTGCAACACGCCGTGCAATTGGCTGCAAAATTAGCTCAAAATGGCGATGCAGTGGTATTAGCACCCGCTTGCGCCAGCTTTGATATGTTCAAAGATTACAATGATCGCGGTAATCAATTTGTGGAATTAGTCCATGCACAAAAATAACGTATTAGCCTTTGATCAAGGTTTATTTACAGTGAGTCTAATTTTGCTGGCCGTGGGTTTAGTCATGCTCACGTCCAGCTCTATGGCTTTATCGCAAAACCAAACCGGCTTTGAATTTTATTATGCGCAGCGGCAATTAATTTATATTGCCATGGGATTAACAGCAGGGTTTATTACCTTAAAAATACCGATGCATATCTGGCAAAAAGCCGGTCGCGCGTTATTGTTAATCTCTTTATTATTATTAATTGTTGTTCTCATTCCTGGCATTGGCCATGAAGTAAATGGTGCAAGACGCTGGATCACGTTTGGCTTTTTCAATATACAGGTTTCTGAACTTGCCAAACTTGGCCTCATGATTTATTTTGCCGATTATGTCACGCGGCACCATCATGCCATCACCACCCACGGTTTAGGTTTTGCAAAAGCATTAATCACCGCTTTAATGGTCGCAGGATTATTATTATTACAACCGGATTTTGGAACGGCGGTTGTTATTCTCAGCGCAATATTAGGCGTATTATTTTTAGCCGGCGCACCATTGCATTATTTTATTTTAATGGTCATAGCTTTAGGCGGCGCCTTATCCGCACTTGCAGTCAGCGCACCTTATCGTTGGCAACGGATCACCAGTTTTTTAAATCCTTGGGCCGATCAATATGCAAGTGGTTATCAACTTTCACAAGCACTCATTGCTTTTGGTCGCGGTGAATGGTTAGGTTTAGGTTTGGGCAGCGGCATTCAAAAATTATTTTATTTACCCGAAGCGCACACTGATTTTATTTTTGCAGTTTTAAGCGAAGAGCTCGGTTTAATCGGCGCAATCATCATTTTACTCTTATATGCTTATTTCATTTATCGCAGTTTTTACATTGCTAAAATGGCGATGAATGCAAGACGCTATTTTCAAGCTTATTTGGCTTATGGCATTAGCCTTTGTTTTGGTTTGCAAGTAATAGTGAGTATGGGCGTGAATACAGGTTTATTGCCCACTAAAGGTTTAACACTGCCATTGATGAGTTATGGTGGTAGTAGTTTAATGGTGACTATTGTTTCTATTGCGTTGTTGTTGCGGATTTCCATGGAGAATTCTAAATAGTTTAGAAAGCTGGCGACAGGATTCGAACCCGTGACCCACTGATTACAAATTAAGAATTATACTTGTTGCAACAATTTTCATCAGAGTGTACCTAGCTTCATAAAATTTTCATTTAACTCTATTATTCACGTATTTTTTATAATATCATAGCGCCAATAATATGCAGGGTGCTTCACTGATTGCCAGCCTTACAGCGGAACCCCACAAGGAACCCCAAACTAACTATAAGGAAATGAGCATGACTAATACACCCGCAGTGCTTCCATTAGACTACACCAACTGGCTTAGCAATCTAAAACAACGAATCAATGATGCTAGACAACGTGCAGTATTTACCATTAATCATGAACAAATCCAGCTGTATCATGATCTTGGCAAAGACATTCTGGGGCGCCAAAACCGTCAGGGCTGGGGGGCCAAAGTAATTGATAAACTGTCTTCCGACTTGCGCGTTGCTTTCCCAAAAATGAAGGGGCTTTCTACTTCCAATCTTAAATATATGCGCTTTTTTGCCCAAGAATGTCCAGATCTCTTAATTGGTCAGCAGCCTGCTGACCAATTGCCCTGGTTTCATATTGTAACTATTTTGACCAAAATTACTGACCCTAATGAACGAGAATGGTATGCCCTGCGAACAGCGAAAGAAGGCTGGCCCCGCACTACTTTAGAAATGCATATTAAAAACAAACTGCATCTTCGCCAAGGTGCAGCAATTAATAACTTTAAGCAGAACTTATCAGAGACCCAAGCGAGTCTTGCTACACAAATCCTTAAAGATCCTTACCACTTTGATTTCTTAGGACTTGGCGATGAAGCCCATGAACAAGATATTGAATCTGCATTAATCCGGCATATTACTCGATTTTTGCTGGAACTTGGTGTGGGTTTTGCTTTTGTAGGACGTCAATTTCGATTAGAAGTCGAAGGAGATGAATTTTTTATTGATCTTCTCTTCTACCATACGCGTCTTAAATCGTATGTAGTTGTAGAATTAAAAGCTACTGACTTTAAACCAGAACATGCGGGTCAGCTTAATTTTTATCTTGCAGCTGTAGATAATCAAATCAAGGCGCCTGATGATCACCCAACGATTGGCTTGTTGCTCTGTAAAACCAAAAAACGCCTTGTTGCTGAATATGCCCTATCTGGTATTAACAAACCTATGGGTGTTGCGGAATATGATCTTGTACATGCCTTGCCAACGCCTTTAGATATTAACCTTCCTAGTATTGAAAAACTTGAAGAGGCACTCTCTCTTCCCAGTATTGAGGAGCTTGCAGCAGCACTTGCCTCTCAAGAACTGAAAAAAGAATAAACTTTTAGGCAATATCATACAAAGTTAAAATTTTATTTAGACTGATGGAGAAATTCTTTTGAAAGCATTAACAGAATATGTGGGACTTATTACGGCCATCGTTGGTTTAATAACTATCGTGGCAATTATTTTATCTCCCATAATCGCATTAAATATTCAAAAAAAACTAGATGCTGCTCAAGAAAATAAAGCACGACAACTGGATGTTTTTAGAAAACTATTAATAACTCATATGGACAATGTATCTACAGAACACATGCAAGCTCTTAATATGATAGACATAGAATTTTATCATGAAAAAGAAATCAGAACGTCGTGGAATGCATACCGCAACCATTTATATGCTCCACCTAAAACTGAAGAATCCTCCTTGCAAGAACAATGGATAAACGATAGTGCAGATCTACTAACTGCACTTCTTTATAATATGGCTAGGCTTTTGGAATATAAGTTTGATGAAACATTTATCAAAAATGGTACTTATATCCCAAAGGCACTTAATCACAAAAAAATGGCTGGTGATTTACTTAATTTTGTATATCTTGATATAGCAACCGGAAAAAAACCACTCAAAATTGAACTTGTTTCTAATCCATCAAAAATACCAAAGCAGTAGTCACTTCTTGAGTTCTGTCATTCCCAACAATATTGCAGGAGATTTTAAAATATGAATAATTTATTTAAAAATTATAGATATTTTTTCAAATACATGAGTGTTGAACAAGCCAGCGCATTAGAACTCAGCAAGCTATTACAAGAAACTAATAAAATTTTCCACCCAAATGAATCTGACACGAGGAATCCATATCGTAATATGAAAAACTGGATAGGTTTTCAACAAATTATGAAGCGCAACGCTTTATACTTTCCGCATTATCTTACATTAAACGACCCATTTGAATGCGTTGCAAACATTCATTATACCAGCGATATAGATGATGAAATTCTTCAAAAACATTATGAAAAAAATCTCCAACATATGCATTTGATTGCTACATTCCATCAATTTAAGCAAAAAATTTTGGAACATGTTCAAGGAAAGAAAAAACATGTATATGCTCCCCACATCACCAAACATCCTCTCCCATTTGGCATAATTAGCTTAAGCGAAGATCCTACCAATATTCAAATGTGGTCTTATTATGCAAATAATCATAAAGGAGTTTGCGTTATTTTTGAAATGGACTGGGGGTATATTTTAAAAATGCTCAAATCAAAAAATCCTAATATATCTAATGAAAGCATTTTAGAAGAGTTAGAACAAGGAGGCTTTCAATTTTCTATTTTAGGAGGTGAAAATGAATCCATTAATTTTGGGCTACAAAAAGTACAATATTCTCCTTCTATAGCTGACTATCCAGCTAATGATTTTTATAAAGCATTCTTTAATGAGGAAGATAAAAAAAGACTTTCTTGGTTTTTGACAGAAAGAAAACACTCTAACTGGTCACATGAAGCAGAATGGCGCCTAGTCTGTTTTAATCAATATTCTTCAGCTGCTGATCACTTAATGCCATTTAATGAACTAAAATTTATTAAACCTTGTGGCGTTATAATGGGTTGCCAAATGGACCCCCAAATTAAAGAATTAATAAGAATCCATTTTCATGAGCAATATCCGCTATTTGAACTCAATCCTTCTCTCGAAAATGGTGCTCTCTCCTACGCATTAACTCCAAATAAGTTAGATATCATTACGAAACTTAGTGAAAGCACTCTGCTGCTCAAAAAATGAAGGTTAAAAGGAGCCCCAGATCTTTCCATCCTGAAACCAGATGAATCATTTTAAATACAAGACATTGATTTATTTGAAGCTGGCGACAGGATTCGAACCCGTGACCCACTGATTACAAATCAGTAGCTCTACCAACTGAGCTACGCCAGCCCATTGAGTGGCTTATGATAGACAATTTTAAATAAAGATGCAATATATTTGCGCTTGACAGCTTATGTCATTAACGCGACAATAACCATCCTAATCCATATATATGGCTATGTAGCTCAGCTGGTTAGAGCGCGGCACTCATAATGCTGAGGTCGGTGGTTCGAGTCCACCCATAGCCACCAAAAATTCATAAATTTGTAGCAAAAAAAATGGCGGTTTAAACCGCCATTTTTGTTCTTAGTAACAACTATCTCATCTTAGGAGCATTTGGTTCCATTAAGGGCTTTATAGCTTTTACTGGTCTTAATGCATCTGGTTCTGGAGTTTTTCGTATGCTTGTTGGTGCAAGTACAGTGCCACGTCCCAACGCAAACGCTAACTTAAGCATTTCAGTCATACCATGTTCAGTACTAGAATATTTGCGTTCTGATAAAATCTCTTTCAAAGATTTTTCGGCATGATTAATTCTGGTAGCCGTTCTCTCGGCGAAACGCTCTCTAGATGATTCAAAATTAGGATTCATAGCACTAAGACTTGTCATGAGACGCACTTTATCTATAAATGCTTGAACAGCAAGCACTTCTGCATCTTCAGCATCATCTTTTACTTTAGCCCCTTGGGGGGTTGGTTTTAGCAAAGTTGTTTTTGAAGCAATGCGATTTTCAATATCAAGGGCCATTTGCGCTTGAGCTTCAGTAGCTACAGTAGCACCTTCACCATTCCATAAAGCTTCTTGTTGCGCTCTCAATTCTTCTTGCTGCTCATGCTCTTCTGGATCATTAGAATCCACTTTGACCAAAACTTCTTCTTCCAAAATTTCGTCCATATCAGTATTAAAGCTAGCCATAATCTCTCTGATTCTATTATCAAATCTATCAGAAGAGTTATCTTTCTCTTGCTGCTCGCGTTCCTGGGCAACTGGAGACATATAAAGTTTTTCTTTTTTGTCATCATTTAGATCACCAAAAACACCCTCAAATTCCTTAATGGTATTTAGAGGTTTATTTTGTTCTTCTAGAGCGTGAAATAGCGCTAACCTAATAAGGGCAATCTTCAATGCCGCAGCATTGTCTTGCGCAGCCGTGATTTCTTGGTTAATTTTATCAAGAATTACTTTATTTAAAGCCATTTCAACTACTCCTAAATTTAATATTTATGGTTTAATCCTAACAGATAAAAATTTGGTTTGCAAGCTAAATTTTAAGTTATGACCTAGACTAAAACCCTAACGAATTCAATCATCTAAAGGCTGACTAACTTGCGAATAAAAGGTAATAAATCCATAGGAACCATGCCTCGTTGGCCTTGCTGGGCGGCCAAATCCCCCGCATGTGCATGAATACTAACGCCTAATTGCGCTGCCTGTAATGGTGATAATCCCTGTCCCATTAAGCCCGTTATTACCCCTGTTAATAAATCCCCCATTCCCGCGCTAGCCATACCTGGATTTCCTGCCTCGCATACCCATATATTTTCTGCATCTGCAATTAAAGTCTGCGCACCTTTTAAAACAATATAACCGCCGTATTTTTGTTGTAATTGACGTGCGGCTACAGGCCTGTCTTGCTGAATATCTGCAACAGCGCAATGAAGCAGGTGCGCTGCTTCGCCCGGATGTGGGGTTAATATCCAATTATCTTGTTTTTGCACATTATGACTGAGTAAATTAAGCGCATCTGCATCGAGTAATAAAGGTAAGGAAGTTTTTAAAGCTTGCATCCACAATGTTTTTCCCCAAGCGGATTGCCCAAGCCCAGGGCCTATAACAACCTGCGTTGCCTGCGCCAATAAAGAAGATAATGCTGATGCATCATTTACGCTGTGCGCAATTAAGCTCGGCCAATTATTCACTAAACAAAAAGCATGATTAGGATGCGTGGCAATGATTACTTTACCCGCGCCAGTGCGTTGCGCAGCCATACCTGCCATCAAAGGCGCACCACCCATCCCTTCATCACCGCCAATAATAAGTACAGTTCCAAAATCGCCTTTTTGCGCATCTATTGCGCGTGGTGGTAATAATTGCTGTAATGTGGGCAAGGAAGGTAAAGTAAGTATATTCATTGTTTGATTATAATACATGCCATCTGAATTGCATTTGCTGTTATAGCCTATATATTTTTGACGTCATGCGTAATTAAAGCTATACAATTTCAATCATGAAAAACAATCTCAAATCCCTATTTCGCACCCAAACTCTAGGCGCTGTTAGAAATAATCAGCAATTGATCAAATGTTTAAATGCACAAGATCTCACGCTATTAGGCATTGGTGCAATTGTAGGTGCAGGTATTTTTGTACTTACTGGGATTGCTGCAGCAACGGCCGCAGGTCCTGGGGTTATTTTCTCTTTTATTTTAGCCGGATTAGCCTGTGCTTTTTGTGCATTATCTTATGCAGAATTAGCTGCGAGTGTGGGCGGTTGTGGAAGTGCTTATGGTTATGCATATGCAGGTTTAGGTGAAATTGTTGCTTGGATAGTGGGTTGGGTTTTATTGTTAGAATATTGTGTAGCGTGCGCAACTATCGCTATTGGTTGGTCAGGTTATGTCGATAATGCTTTTTTAGCTATGGGCCTCTCTCTTCCTGATCTTGGTTTTATTAATTTGCCGGCCATGGTGATTAGTTTAGCTATTTCTTCATTGTTATGGTTTGGCGTGCGTGAAAGTGTCAAGATCAATAAAATCATTGTAGGCATTAAACTTTGTGTAATTATTTTATTTATTGTATTAGCCGCATTTTATTTTCGCCCCGATGAAAACTGGAATCCTTTTCTACCGTTTGGCGTTTTAGGTGTCGTTAATGGTGCAGCGCTTATTTTTTTCGCATACATTGGTTTTGATGCAGTCTCAACTGCCGCAGAAGAAACCATTCAACCCGAGCGTAATCTTCCTATTGGTATTATTGCATCGCTCATTATTTGCACCGTACTTTATGTATTGGTTGCAGCCGTATTAACAGGCGCTGTCAGTTATAAAGAATTGGATGTGGCTTCTCCTATCAGTTACGCGTTAATAAAAATTGGTTATGATTTTGGCGGTTTTATTATCGCTCTTGGTGCAATTGCAGGATTAACTTCAACTATTTTAGTGATGCAATATGGTTTGAGCCGAATTTTTTTAGCCATGTCGCGCGATGGATTTTTTCCAAGAGCATTATCTAAGATCAATCCAAAAACAAATTCACCCACGCGTATCATTGCACTTGCGGGTATTTTAATTTCGTTTGTTGCAGGATTAACACCGATTAATCTCGTTGCACAATTAACCAATATTGGCACACTCACCGCATTTATTAGCGTCTGTGTAACGGTTATTGTATTACGTTATAAATACCCAGATTTACCCAGACCATTTAAAACACCTTATTCACCCCTATTCCCGATTTTAGGGATTTTGCTGTGTTTATTTTTAATGTTTCATCTAAAAGCGATCACTTGGGTAAGTTTTTTAATCTGGACGACAATAGGCTTAATCGTTTATTTTTGTTACGGTAGAAAGAATAGTATCTTGACAAACAAAGTATGAATATGATCTAATAGTCATATGCATAGCAACAAGAAAAAATTTATCGTATTCAGTATTCCAATATTTGCTTTAATTATCATGGCTTGTGTGGCCTTTTTTACTGATTTTTTAGCAGATAAAGATATCACTTCCATTTATAAACACGTCAGAACGGAAGAAATAAGAAACAATGAAACGCCCGCGCAAGTGCTGGACTCCTTAAAACGAGGAAACAGCCGCTTTGTTAATCAAGAAGAGCGCGAGATTGATTATGGATTAATAAAATCTTATGCAGCTATCGCAGGCCAATTTCCTTATGCCACTATATTAAGCTGCATGGATTCACGCAGCATTCCTGAAATACTTTTCAATCAGCCTCCTGGAAATTTATTTGTCATTCGTAATGCAGGCAATGTGGTAAACACCGATGTATTAGCCAGTATGGAATATGCCAACGAATACGTGGGTTCCAAACTCATCGTCGTGATGGGACACACAGGATGTGGCGCTGCCAAAGGCGCATGTTCTATTAAAGGCACAGGACATTTAGTAACTCTTTTAGAAAAGTTTGCTCCCGCGATTAACAGCGCAGAAGAAACGGAAGTAAAAAATTGCACGAGTGATGATTTCATCAATAACATCGTTAAACAAAATGTTATCAATCAAATACAAGCGATCGAAAATCAAAGCCCTGCACTTCATAAGCTAATAGATAATGGCACTATCATGTTAGTAGGCGCTATCCACGATTTAAAAACGAATAAAGTCACTTTCTTTGATGCAGATGGAAAAGAGCTTTAAATAAGCGAAGGTATGACTGTTTGCTTTATCTTAGTTTGTTGTTTATATTATCAACCAGCGGAGTTACAACCTTTTTCGTTTCATTTGCAAAAGTTTTTTTGCATGCATCAATCAAGGGTAGATAATCCCTGTTTTCTACTTTTTGCGATTTAATAATATCGCACAACTTCTTAGCTTTTCCTGGATCAGCATTCAGCATCTCGAAAACTGCTCTAGTAAGTTGTACACTATTTTTGTGTCTCGCCATATGTTCAACTATTTCCGATAAATAACTATCGCCCACTTTATTAATTAGAATAAAATAAACCAACCAATTATCTAATTCTTCTTGTGGGATATATCTCTCCTCTGTGAACATTTTTTTGGCATCAAAAACAAGAAAAAAATGTTGAATAGTATGTTGATGTGTTTTTTCATCAGTTATTTTATCAAAAATTAATTGGCGAAAATCGTTATCCGTAATACGATCGTGATACTTCGATAATTTAGAGATAGACTCGAGAATATCGTTGCGATACCCGTATGAAGTTTTCGCATAAACATCAATAAATTTCTCAACATTTTTTTTATTCAATAAATCAAGGGTTTGTAATGAATGGAAAACGGATAGTAATTGCCAATAGGATAAGCCACCCATTTTATTTAAATTATCTTTATTTAATAAACCAAATTCTTTTAATTGCGAGTAAACCTTTGTTGCACTGTTACTAAAGCTGTAAACCGTAATTCCTAATTTACTAAAACATTCTGAATCTTCTTGAAAAAATTCAGCAATGATGCTGTGCTCCTGCGCGGTCATACACAGACCCCAATTTCTTACATTGACTTCACGTTCGCCATGTTTACGTTTTTTATTTTCTAATGCTTGCCTATCGTTTAATATCTTTTCCATCGCCACGATTAAGGGCGGATCCTCTTTGGAAAGCCAAGCATCGAAAACCGAAACAGTTTTTTTATATTGTTCAAGCGCTGCGTCTAAATCGGAATAGCTAAGCATGATAAACCTCAGTCAAAAATAAAGAATCTGTAGAGTAACATAAATTATTGTTGATTAAACAGTGACTTCTTAAAGGTAATGGGTCTTTTATCCTGGCACAATTAAGTTGTTTTACTTAAAAACTAAAGTTTAGTCTAAGGTCGACGATACTCTAATATGATTGAATCAATAGGAGTACCAAATGAGCATTACCACAGCAAGTCAAGCATACGCTATCCATTTATTGCAAATTAAAATAGAAGAATTGACCGGTGAAGTGGCAAATTTAAAAAATAATATTTTTAACGCAGTAGATGTTAATATCAAACAAAAAAAAATAGGCGCCTTGAATATATTAATTGAAAGCTTTAAAAAAACCCTCTTAATAGCAATGAAGAACCCAAAGATTACTATACCCGAACTATCAATGCGTTTAAAAAAGACAACAAAGAAACTTATAAAACCTTAGTTCAAGCTTCACCTCTAAACGTATCAAGAGTCAAAATTTATATTGAAAATAATTTGGTCCACACAGACCCTCCTTTATATATTGCAGAGCGCGATGCTGCTATTACTGGTATTAATGATAAAATAAAAGATCTTACTAAAGATAAACAGACTACAAAAATAGAAGGACTCAACGTATTGATTGATCTACTAATGGATTCAAAACACTTTGATAAATCAGTTTCTGATCTTATGAAAGAATACAAAACCAAGAACAATAAGGATTACGAAAAAGCTACCAACGCATTATTCGGCTTAAGTGATACAAAAGATTTGTTAAATAATATTGAAACAATATATACTGCAAAACCAGAACAAAATCGCTCCGTACTTGCCTGCAGCTAGATTAAAAAGCAATATCAACCACCTGCTTTCCCCGTTTAATAAATATCAAACGGGGACTTGCAGAATATTTTCTGTTAGCCATTCTAGATGTTCACTTTACCTACCGTCTATCGATAAAATTAACTTACTAAGCCATTAAAAAAAGTTATTGAGCTGAGCCTATAAATATGTTATCATTCTGATTAAATTTATTAGAAGACTTACAATATGCCCTATAGATTCTCATGTGACTTTTCTGCCAGTGCAGGTAACCCCAAAGCATCTTTATTGCAAGCCTTTGAATTATCTAATAATACTAAAGCTTATTTTCACCATCTCGAAAACAACAACACAGACTATATACACCTTGGGTTCGCCTTTTTACGAGATGAAGAGATAGTAATAGACTGCTATCAAGTACCACCTGAGTTTGATTTAAACGCCTATTCAGAACAAATCAATGCACAAATCAGCCCTAAGAAAGTGACGTTTATCCAGCAAACAGGACCTTATCCTGAGCAAGTTGAAAAAACAATGCAAAGAAAATCAGTGCGGGCGGCTATCATTGATAAACACCCTGACCATATCGAAGCAAACAGGGGCACTGTCTTAGAACTGTTAGATAAATCGATTGTTAATTTACATATAGATAATGCATTACAACATCGCATACACGCTGCTTTTTTATTCGGCATAAAATTTTTAAAACAATTAAAACATGATGATGCGCTCTTCTTTTTTGATAAAGCATTTAGCTTATATAAATCAGTGCCCCAAACAGATCTGTTGAAAGAAGTGAATATGTTATCTCTATTAAAACTTAAAGCAACCACATATATTGAACAAGAAAAATTTGAAAAAGCACAAAAAATTTATGAAAATATATTGCGAAAAATAACACCTCGATTCAATCATGGAAATTCGCTTGTGAAGGAAATCATTTTATTACTGATAAAATCCTTAATTGAACAAAAAAAGTTTTCTGAAGTTTGGCAGCAGTTAGCTTTATTCAAGCCCTCAGATATTAAAATCTCGAATAAACAAGAAAAATATCAACATGCCCGACTTCTTACATATTTTGGCTTTGCCCTTCTTGACCAAAATCAACCCAACATAGCAATAGATGCATTTAAAAAAGCAAAAGAATATTTTGAAGACGCTGAATATTGCGAAGACTTTGATTATGCGATGGCTTTATTACATATTGCCCTACATACATTTAACACGATTGATAATGATCTCATCGATAATGACATCATTCAGGCTAATGTGGAATTTGCCTTTACTGCATTTAGTATACTACTGACTTGGCAAGAGGATCATAAAATAATTACTGAATCTAACAATATTGGACTGATATGTATCAATATACAATTCAATGACCTTGCCTTGGAATTTTTCAACTATTCAAAACAAGTATTGGCATCTTCTAATATTCCCAATAAAGCCGTGATTGAAGCTGCAACATTATCAAATATCGCCCTCACCTATGCAAGACTAGGAAAAACAAATGACGCCATAAAAAACTATGTCCTATCATACGATACTCATCCAAATCGTGATGTACTGGTGGCGCTTGCTGGTCAATATGAGGAAGAAGGTAGATTTCATGATGCAATTCAATGTTTACAAGAAGCCTATGATCAGGTAGATGAAAATAGTCCTGAAGGTATGTACATTAAACCTTTTCTTGAGAATAATAAACGGCAGAAAATTGAAAATGAAATGGGTAGCCGAGGTGAATGTGCAAGTGAAAGGTTTACTGCTGCAAGACCATCCATGAACTAAGCGTAGAGATTATTCGGAAGACCTGCTTATGATTTTCAGGCTCGACACTTTACATTAACCAGTATGCGTATTAATAATATGCATACTGGTTAATGTAAAGTGTCTTTAGATTCAGGATTGCTTCTTAATAATTCAATAATATTTCACATAATATTGAATTATTATGTTAGTATGATACATTGAACTTTTGGAGACACATAATGACACAATTTAAATTAATCCTGGCTCTATTGCCATTTTTGGCCTCAATTTCTATACCAAGTTTTGCTAAAGCGAATGACGCTAACGATAATTATGAAATGTTTGGCGTGCGAAATGCCTCTGAGTTTTGCATGTATGTTAAAGGATATGCCGAGAGTGAAGATGGAATGCAAGTGCCCTTCACTCCAAATGCAGATGGTTTTCTACCTCCAGGTGATGTTACATCAACAGGTTCTTCTAATGGCTACAGCACTATTTATATTACTGAGCTTAAAATTTATCAACCATCACCACAATGCCCAGCGCAGGACTCACAACTTATTGCTGAATATGTTTTTTCTGCGGACCAAAACATTTGCAGGCTAGATGCAATCGGTGTTAGCGGCGGTTTAGTGTCTGGTGAAGGTGACGGGGTACGGGCATTAGATATTAATTTTGAGCTTATTAATACAAGTTATAACGTTCAAGGAATGCTTTCATGTAGAAATATCATACATTCTGATAAATACAAAGAAAATTCAACTTCATCTGAACATGTTCTCCTGGATTAATTTTCTCAAAAATTAGCCTACATAAAGCACCCATAGTTTTTATATTTAAAATTTGGGTGCTTTTCTTCTTTTGGAGAAGCCAACATGCCCGTCATTATCCATTGCACTCTAGCAAATCAACCAACAGAGAATGATATTTTAAACGCTGTGGCAAAAGCCATTGAAGCACATGTCATCAAACATCATCATTTAGCACTGCTCTTCACTCTAGGTCCCCAAGATAGCGGGTTACATTATTTTAACCTGACACTTAATCTATTATTGCTTTTACCTGAACCCGTGAAAATCATTATCCATAATGCACCTGAAAATAATCCTACCATTGCAGATGTCCGCCGCTGGCTAACACATGAAATAAATGGTAAGAAAAATTTGGTCGAATTACGCGCAACAAATAGTGAAATCGAAGTTGAAATACCTGATGCTTTTGATAAATGGAAAAATGACCTACAAACAGCATTTAAAAATAGTATCAATGAAATTGAAAAAAGCGACTCCAATCATAATGTTAAAGACATTGATAACACATTTACAGCAATCATTGACCAGCATAAATTTAATAGCACGTTAACAGACGCGCAACAACTATTTATTGATTATTGCCAAGCGCAATTTTATATAGAGATTGCACGCATATTCAAGACACAAGATAATTTTATTTTAGCTGATGCACTATTAGATAAAGCAGATAATTTTTCACAAAAATATCAACAGCCTGGATCATTATGGCAACTTATTTTTTGCACAACACAAATTAATCGCATGTTTATATCGATAAAGCTTAAGAAATATGATGCAGCCATAAAGATAAGTGAAAACTTGCATGAAAAATCGAGTAAATTATATGGTGAAAAATATTGGTATTCTTTGTATGTGCAATACTGTGGCAATATTGCTCGCAGATCTGGCCATATCGACATCTTAACAGAAACGGAAAATTGGTATGGTAAAAATCATGTTAAAACTATCAAGGCGTTACGCGCGGAGGCTGATTTCTCTTATCAATCAAAAAACTATGATAAAGCAAAAAATTTATACATTAAGATCTTAGAGATTTTTAAAGTAAAAAAAATTGAAAATGAATATTACTTAGATACTAAATATTACTTAGATAAGCTGACCGAACTCGCCATTAGCTATCAGGACAATAATACACTTGATGAAGCCTTAATAAGCTATCAAGACATGTTGGATATTTACGAATCCATACAAGCTGGTAATGAAGTCTTAAAAAACCAAATACTAAATGATTCAGTTACTGTTCATAACAAAATGGGCAAGATATATATGTCACAAAAAAATGATGCCAAAGCTTTCGAGCACTACGGTAATGCGCTCGATATTGTTAAAGAGCATTTTTACGCAACGCATTTACATGCTAGAACGTTCATGAACCTGGCCCATTATTATTGTGATTTGAAAAAGGATTTTATAATTGCACAAAAATATTGTGACGAATCTTTGAAAATTATTCGAAGAATACCTAACTATCGGCCTCTTGATTTGGCAACAATCCAAAGCAATACATGCCATATATATTACTCATGGGCAGATTCGCTATTAAATATTATTTGTAATACACTTAATCAACAAAATATTACACCCGAAAGAATTAATCTGCTCAAAGAAAAACTTTTGTTGGCTACTACAAATGTGGAATTTGCACGAACCAACCTTCATGAAGCAATCCCAATATACAAGCAATTCGATGGGGAAAATAGTAAAAACACATCCACACTCATTAGTAATCTTAATGCTGCTGATCAATTATTGGATAATTTGCATAAAGAATTCGAAGAAATCTCAAAATTATCTATTCAGCTCGCTGTCGATCAAGCGAAACATTGCAATAATAACGATTCAAACTCC
The DNA here is from genome assembly GCA_041660525.1 of Legionellales bacterium. Lineage (GTDB taxonomy): Bacteria > Pseudomonadota > Gammaproteobacteria > JABCZS01 > JABCZS01 > JABCZS01. The sequence continues at coordinate 90,633 of JBAZWD010000005.1, forward strand.
GCTACTCGCGCACAAATTTTAAATAATCCTAGCTATCCTGCGACAGAAACAAAAAAAAGAAAATCAGAATCTAATGACAACAACAATAATAATATAAATAAAAATTATCGTTATTCATGATTTCTATTTGTGAGGTCTTGTTTTTCTGTTGTTTTTCCAAATTAGGAATCATTAAAATGACCTCAATACAGTCTAAATTGACAAACCAGTGATTTTACTACATAATTCGTAAGTTACATACGAAATTTACATAAGATCACCATGCGCAGAAATATATCTAATAAAATCATAAAGTTAATGGAGATGTTCCCTGTGGTTGCCATCCTAGGCCCCAGGCAATGCGGTAAGACTACGCTCGTAAAATCTTTATTCCCAGATTGGCTGTATTTAGATCTGGAAAAACCTTCCGATTTTAATCGCTTTGATTTTGATTCAGAATTTTTTTTCGAACAAAATTCAAGATCGGTTATTATTGATGAAGCACAATTGTCTCCAAAGTTATTTGAAGTGTTAAGGAGCGTGATAGATTCCAAGCGTCAAGAAGTAGGACGATTTATTTTAACCGGTTCAAGTAGCCCTCATTTATTAAAACATATTTCTGAAACATTAGCAGGACGTATTGCCACAGTTGAACTAGGCACATTTAAAGCCAATGAATTATTTGAAAAACCATTGAGTAAATTTTATCAATTATTTGAGCAACCCTTATCAAGAGATTTTTTTAATCATATAGACGAGCCTGCACTCAGTCCTACAGAAATTCAACAAGCTTGGTATTGGGGAGGCTATCCAGAACCTGTATTAAAACAATCAAAAGAATTTTATTTACAGTGGATGGAAAATTATGAAAGTACCTATATTTACAGAGATATTGCCAGACTTTATCCTAAGCTCAATAAAATTGCTTATCAACGATTTTTAACCATGCTTTGCAAACTTTCAGCAACTATTTTAAATAAATCACAATTAGGACGAGCACTGGAAGTGAGCGAAGGTTCCGTACGAGAGTTTTTAAATATTGCCGATGGAACATTCTTATGGCGCCAACTAGAAAGTTATGAAGCATCAAAAGTAAAAAGCATAGTCAAAATGCCAAAAGGCTATATTCGTGATTCCGGTTTGTTACATGCACTGCTGCGCATTACACGGATGGAAGATTTGTTGAATGATCCCATAGTCGGCGCTTCTTTTGAAGGATTTGTGATTGAAGAAATAATCAAAGGATTAAAATCAAGCTTATTAACCCATTGGCAACCGTATTATTATCGTACTCGCAGCGGTGTTGAAATTGATTTAATTTTATCAGGCCCATTTGGCATATTGCCCATTGAAATTAAATATGGCAGCGTAGTCAAGATCAATCAACTTAAAAATTTAGAACAATTTGTAGTAGAAAATAATTTACCTTTTGCCTTAATTATTAATCAAGCCGCTAAGGCGCAGTGGTTAACACGTTATATATATCAATTACCGGCGAGCTATTTATAACGTCTTTTATTGGAAATTTAACTTTGACTTGTTATCTTCATATACTTATGGTAGTTTATCTAACTCATTGAATCCTAAGTTTATTCATGGAGTTTTTTATGAAATATTATGCTGTTGGTCTCCCCATGGTTGTTCGCGAGGGAAAAGGTTTCGGCACTGCACCTCGTTCACTGAACCGTGACATCGTTATAAATGAATCTTTTAAAGATAAGAAAATAACGCGTATTTTCCTTACCCGTGAAGATGCGATGAAATATGCATTACAGTTTCATAGGCTTGGTACGGCCCCCAAAGTAGCTGGTGGCAATTATGGCCAATCCGCTCCAGTCCTAACCTTTGAGGTTGCTGATGATAAGCCGATCAAAACAGATCAACTAATATATGCTGTTGACCCACACTCATTAAGTCTTGAATTTTACCGTGATACAATGGGGTTAAAGAACAAAGACCCAAATCCAACGTTTAAAAACGATCAGGAGTATGTTGAAAAGTTTGTAAATAAACTGTCCGAAGCAGAAAAAAAGTTTTATACCAAGCTTTCTAAAGATAAAAATATAATCACATACGTAGATATTGACCTTAATATAAATGATAGCCTTACACTTATTGAAGCGGAATTCATTGAAGCAGGACTCCGAAGTACGGATCCTAAAGTTGAACATACTGTTGATCTTGCAGTGCAGCCATCTTTATTTGATCAGTTGCACAATCATGTAAAGAGAGTTTTCCAATAAATCGCTCTCTTTTATAAATAACCAACAGGCACTTGCAGAATATTTTCTGTTAGCCATTCTAGATGATCGCTTTGGTTGATTAATAAACCAAAAGGTAATTTTTGTTCAACAATAAAGTTATTGAGTGATTGCAATTGTCGTAAATTAACACGAGTACCATATTTAATTTCTATCGGTAAAATACCAAAGCTACCTTGTAATATTAAATCTATTTCTGCACCATTATAAGTGCGATAATAAAAGGCTTCTGCGGGTACGCGATTATCTTCTAATCCTTTTAAAATTTCTTCTATCACATAAGCTTCGAATGTAAATCCTGCGCGCGTGCTATTTTGTAATTGCGTAAGATTGCCGATGTGTAATAGATAATGCAATAGACCGGAATCTCTGATATGTCCGCGAGGCATTTTTACTATGCGTTTTGTTACATTGGTTTCAAAACTTTGCAGTGTTCGCCATATAAAAGTGCCTGCTGCAATATCCTTGTATTTTGCAATCGTGGGTTCAGTTACATTGATAGCGCGCGCCAGATCACTTTTGTTAATAATTTTACCCGACAATTCACCCAACATGGCAATAAATCGGCGAAAAGCCACTTTATCTAATTTTGGAAAAAGATAGGCAATATCACGATTAATATAGGTGGTTTCGTAATTATGCATCCATTCTTGATAAAAAGTTTCATCATGCGCAAGACAAGGTTCTGGATAACCGCCATGAAACCATGCTTGTTGCATGTCAGAAAATGACAATGGTGGTGTATCGATAATAAAAGTTTCTTGATGAAGTGGTTGTTTAAATAATTCATAAAATCCACTCAAAGGCCGCTTAAAAAGTTCATTGGCTTTTAGCGTACCTAATTCTATGATGGCAATGCGTCCCGCCAAACTTTCAGAAATATTTTCAAGAAGTTCAGGACTGCTACTTCCTGTCACAATAAAGCGCCCTTTTTCTTGTCTATTGGCATCGATAATGCCTCTTAACGCAGAAAATATTTCAGGATACAGTTGCGCTTCATCAAAAATAATGTGAGTCGGATTTTGTTTAAAAAAGAGATCTATATCTCTTGAAACACGATCATAATCACTGCCTCTTTCTAGATCGACATAGGTAAAACCTTGCCCTATCATCTTTGACAGCGAAGTCTTACCGACTTGCCGTGCGCCAATAATAGCAACGGCTGGAAATTGCTCAAGTAGCCGCAATGCGTGGGGATAGATATTGCGTTTTAAATCAAGCATTGATTTTACCAGTATAAATGAAATGATATGTTTGAATTGTAGTGTATAATTGCCAGATTATCAAGCTGCCACATCACTAAGACGCTGCATCCTGTAAATAAGCCTCTAGCGTATCATCATGCGCATCTTGCCAAGCAGTCCGTTGCAGAGCCGACATACGGCCTGTAATAGCTGAGCGATAAGCGTGATCGCGAAAGGTCATGAAATTTTCAATTTTATGCTGCTTCCATTCAAAAAATAATTTATTCACAGCGTCAATATCATGAGTGGGATGATCGGTCGCGGCCATTAGAAATTTGAGATAATCCCCTTGATAATAAACGGCGTCTTCAACCGTTACAATTTTTTCTTCTAGATCACGCCATTTTCTACTGTCTTCTTGCATGGCAATTTTAGATGGTAATGGGATTTTTCCTAGAATCACATCGCGTACATACCAAGCTTGTGCATTAAACATAACGAAAGTGTAATATTGATCCTGCATTCCAAGATACATTAATTTCGGATTATTTTCCCACACCACGCCATGATACAGTCCTAAAGGCCACAAGCGATTTTCTGTGCTAAGCCGCAAGTTATCGGGCAAAAAAGGAAAATGATGCAAATAACCCGTGCATAAAATGATGGCATCAAAATCTTTGGCGCTGCCATCTTTGAAATAACAAGTTTTATCCACAACGCGAGTCAGCAAAGGTTTTTCTTCCCAATTATCAGGAAAATCATACCCTATCGGTTTGCTACGGTAACTCGTGGTAATTGATTTTGCCCCATATTTCCAGCATTGGGATCCAATATCTTCAGCCGAAAAACTACGACCGACCACAAGTACATCTTTATCTTTAAATTCCAGCGCGTCACGAAAATCATGAGCGTGCAGCACACGACCTTTAAATTTATCCAGCCCTTCAAAATACGGTGTTGATGGTGTGGAAAAATGTCCAGTTGCAACGATAACGTAATCAAACTCTTCCTCATACATATGATTTTTAATTAAATCATGCGCGGTCACTGTAAATTTTTGTGTTTTATCATCAAAATTTACCATACGTACCGGTGTTCTAAACCGCACCCAATCGCGCACATTTACTTTTTCAACTCGGCCTGTGAGGTAATCACGCATAGCTGCACGCGGTGGATAAGAACCCGTGCGCTTGCCAAAATGCGTTTCAAAAGGATAATCCGCATATTCTAAACATTCTTTTGGACAATTAGACCATAGGGATCGATACATACCGCTATGCACCATTTCACCAAATTCATCAATACCAGTGCGCCAAGAATAATTCCACATGCCACCCCAATCTTCCTGTTTTTCAAAACACACGATTTCTGGTATAGCAGCACCTTTTTGCGCAGCGTTTTGAAATGCTTTTAATTGCGCTAAACCTGAAGGTCCGGCACCGATGAGCGCTACTCTTGTCATTATGGTCTCCTGGAGATTACGAATATAAGGCTTTAATAGCTTAGAATTTAAACCACTTAGATACACTATTATCAATTAAATGGATAGAAATCAAGTAAATATGGGGTCAGGCATGGGTTTATTGATTTTGACTTTTGATGGGTTTAAGAGTATTATTAGGGCAACTGACAAAGATGTAGTAAATAAATATAGGTTATACATGCCCAAAGGTGACTTAAAATACGGCGAAGCTCCATTTGCACCAGTGAGTTTGAGTACGCAAATTGAAGAATATTCAGCAAAAACGCTAGACTTACGTGATTTCTTTAATAAATCCCTTGCCCATAATAACAAAGTTAAAAAACGTTGGTTTTTAACTGCTTTTGTTGAGCAACAAGATAAGCATTTGCTGGAAGTGCCAAAGAAGTTATCTGCACAAGAAATTTCAAAATGCCAACAACAGATTTTTGATATTAATACTATTTTGACTACGGATAAAAATTCCGATGTTAACTTAGAAGACTTGCAGCTGCAGCTTAAAAGCTTATTCTCCATACCGAATTGGTTGGGTATAGCCCTACAAATGGTGGATAATAACCAACTAGATATTGATATACTCAATTCTCTTATCCAATGGCAAGGATTTTATATACAGTTTCATGATGTTACTTTGCATAAGACTAACAAAAATGATCCACTTATAGAATTTGACCGTAAAGAATATTGTTCCAATGTTGAAGAAGCAAAAACAATACATGATTTATTGTTTGCAAAAATTGTTATCGATCAGGATGACCCATTAGATTTGGGCATATGTCATTTCAGGCATATCAAAGAAGGTAAATGTATCTTTCATGTTCCCTCCGCAGCCTTATACGAACAATATTTAGCCGATGACCACTACTATGTGACACCTTTATATGCATTAGGATG